>CAYQWE010000046.1:0-37347 GCA_964421275.1 uncultured Prosthecobacter sp. | reverse complement strand
GCGAGGCGAATCACGGAGATGGCCTCCCCCCTGTATGCACTGCGGCAGTTGAAGCGGGCCGCCGTTACATGAGTGCCTAAACGCGGAATGCCGCAGAGAACCAGTTTTTAAATAAAAAACGACATCGTCTCATTTTATGCTCGCCTTTGAAAGGGTGGTTTCATTAAACTTGCACGGCAATTTTAATCAATACGATGTCATGAAAATGTTCACTGCTCTTCTCTGCATCCTTGCGTTTGGAATCACACTGAATGCGGCGGATGCGCCTACCAGGAAGAAATCCGCGTCGAAAAAAGCCCCCGTTGCCGAGGAGGCAAAACCTTCCGCCAAGATCGAGGCCATCGCCAAAACGCTGACGTCAGCTCAGCGCACCAAGCTTCTCAACGTGCTCAACGAGGGTGACAAGAAGGCGCTGATGAATCTCCCTGGCATTGGCGAGACGCGGGCAGCCGCCATCGAAAAGGCCCGCCCGTTTGCCGATGTGGCGGATGTGGTGAAAGTCGAGGGCGTGGGTGAAACCTCCTTCGCGGAGATGGTCGCTCATGCAAAGGCGGGTTTTCCGGACAAAAATGAGAAACCAGCCGAAGGAGCGGAGAAGAAGAAGGCTCCGGCTAAATCAAAATCTGCCCCCAAGAAAAAAAGCGGTAAAGGCTCAAAGTAACAAAGGGTTCCCTGCATTTTGTGGGGCTGGTGCTATTTGGAATGGCCGTTGCCGAGTTGGCCGAGGGCGTTCGGGCCTCTCCTTGTGAAATTTTTCACAAATAGCGGTTGCCGCTCTGCGCGACACCCGGAATAATCGCGCACCTCATTTCCCCTGCGGTCTCCGCGCAATGGCCACCATTATCGTACAACGCCCCAAGCTAGCCTGGCATGAACGCTGGTTCATCTCCACGCTCCTGAAGGGCCTCAAAATCACCATCGGCCACGGTATCAGGACATTCCTGCAGATAGCGGGTAGGAAGCCGAAGGTGACGATGGAATACCCGGAGCAGAAGTGGGACGATCATCTGCCGGACCATTATCGCGGTGCGCCGACGCTCGTGACTGATGAGCATGAGCGCGAGCGTTGCGTGAGTTGCCAGCTCTGTGAGTTCATCTGCCCACCGAAGGCCATCAAGATCATCCCCGGCGAGATTCCGAGCGGTGATCCATGGGCGAAGGTTGAGAAGCGACCGAAGGAGTTCGACATCGACATGATCCGCTGCATCTACTGCGGCATGTGCGAGGAGGTCTGTCCGGAGCAGGCCATTTTTCTGCGTAAGGACTACGCCATCACCGGTCTCTCACGCCAGGAGATGGTCCACAACAAGAAGCGCCTCTATGAGATCGGCGGCCAGCGCGTGGGACTGGTGAACAAGTGGAACGAATTGAAGTAAATGCCCCCGCTGCTGTTCTACCTGCTCGCATTGATCACCTTGGGCTTCGGCTTCCTGGTGGTGGTAGGCCGTAATCCGGTGACCTGTGCGCTTTCGCTCGCGGCGAGCTTTACCGGCCTTGCGGCTTTGTTTTTGAGCCTAGACGCCTACTTCATCGGCATCGTTCAGATCCTCGTTTATGCCGGCGCGGTGATGGTGCTGTTTCTCTTCATCATCATGCTGCTGGACATTAATGCGGAGGAAGGAAAGCAGCGCAGCCTCGCGCCGGTCGTCTCTGGCATCCTCGTCGCTGTGCTACTGGCCGCCCAGATCACTGCAGTAGTCTCTGCGAGCGAGCTCGGACAGAAAAATGTGCTCAACACGCCGCTCGCGCTCTCTGGTGCCGCTGAAAAGCTCGGTAAAGCCGCGCTACCAACGATCACGAAGGATCTGAAGGATGGCACGCTGCCGGACGCGAAGCTCATCGGCCTCACACTATTCGATCAATACGGTTTTCATCTGCAGGTCGTTGGCCTGCTGCTGCTCGTCGGGACGGTTGGCGTGGTGGTGCTCAGCAAGCGTGAAAAAGGAGGCGTGGCATGATCTCTCTGGGGCATTATCTTGTCGTCAGCGGCATGCTCTTCGCGCTCGGCCTCGCAGGCGTTATCTCCCGTCGTAATATCTTGATCGTTTACATGTGCTTGGAGATGATGCTCAGCGCCGCGAACCTCACGCTGGTCGGCTTCTCCCGCTTTCATCTCGTCAACAGTCTGCCGGACTATGCTGCGCAGTCGCTCGTTTTCTTCACCATCACCGTAGCCGCCGCCGAGGTGGCTGTGGGCCTCGCCATCATCGTGGCGCTCTTCCGTTCAAAAAAGAGCGTCGATGCCAGCACCCTCACCAAACTCCAAGGATAACGCGCCACCATGAATGCCGGCATCCTGCTTCTTCTGCCTTTTTTCTCGGCGCTCTTGATCCTGTTGGGCCACCGTCAGCTCAAAGGTGCTGCCGTGCTCATCTCCGTAGGCTCCTCCATCATCGCATTTCTCGCTAGCCTGACCTTCCTCGCAGCGGAGGACAAAGAGGGCACGAAGATGTTTCTGCCATTCATCGACGCTGCGGGACTCCGTGTCGGCATCGACATCATCAGCGACAAGCAGAGCCAGGGGATGATGTTCATTGTCACCTTCATCGGCATGCTGGTACACATCTTCTCTGTCGGCTACATGAAGGACGACGAGGCCCGCCCTCGATTCTTTGGCGCGTTGTCACTGTTCATGTTCTCCATGACCGGCATCGTGCTCGCGGGGAATTTGTTCATGATGTTCATCTTCTGGGAGCTTGTCGGCCTGAGCTCCTACCTGCTCATCGGTCACTGGTATGACAAAGTCAGCGCTGCGGAGGCCTGCAAGAAGGCGTTCCTCACCAACCGCATCGGCGACTTCGGCTTCATGATCGGAATTCTGATCCTCTTCGGTCTAAACAAGGGAGATGTCTCTTTCGACAATATTCAAGATGCCTTTGTCCAGGGCGGCGCGCTCTTCGATGTGCAGAAGTCGAACCCCGGCCTCATCACCGCCGCCGCGTTGTGCATCTTCATGGGTGCGGTCGGCAAGTCCGCCCAGTTTCCGCTGCATGTCTGGCTGCCGGACGCGATGGAAGGCCCGACGCCCGTCTCTGCACTCATTCACGCTGCCACCATGGTGGCGGCCGGTGTTTACATGATGGTGCGCATGAGCTTCATCGTCACCGCCTCTCCGCTCGCCGCCGAAATCATCGCCGGCATCGGCTGTGTCACCGCATTGATGGCCGCGTTGATGGCCACGCAGCAGAACGACATCAAGCGCGTGCTGGCCTACTCCACCCTCTCACAGCTTGGCTACATGGTCATGGCCGTGGGTGCTGTGGCCATGGCCGCGCAGCATGGCGAGCCCGCGCATGGTCCCGATCCAGGGCATGCTGCGATGTTCCACCTCTACACGCACGCATTCTTCAAGGCGATGTTGTTCCTCGGCTCCGGTGCGGTCATCTATGCCTGCCATCACGAGCAGGACATCTGGAAGATGGGCGGCCTGCGCAAGCACATGCCCGTCACCTTCTGGACCTTCACCATCGGCACGGCGGCGTTGATGGGAGTTCCTCTGCTCAGCGGCTTCTGGAGCAAGGAGGCGATACTTGGCACCGCGTTCGATAGTGGCTGCCGAATCCTTTTCGTCATCGGGTCCCTCACGGCAGCGCTCACTGCTTTCTACATGACGCGCCTGTGGCTGGTGGCCTTCTTCGGCAAGCCACGCACGGACTCCGCGCATCATGCCACGGAGGCACCGATGGTCATGATCCTACCTCTGGCCATCCTCGCTATCTTTTCGGTGATCTCTGGCTACGACATTCTCGCCACGCCGTTGCAGGCGATGAAGCCGCCGCATGTTGAGGGGCATCAAACCGTATTCTGGGCCTCGCTCATCGCGCTCCTCGGCGGGACGGGCGCTGCGCTCCGCCTCTATCGCGGCAGGGACAGCGACCCGGTCAATATCAAGCTCTTCGCCAACAAATTCTACTTCGACGAGATGTACGCCGCCGTCGTTCGCGTCTGCCAGGATCGCGTGGCATGGATCGTCACCGCGCTGGAGCGTGTGTTTGTCGATGGCATCATCGCGCGCCTGCCAGCCGCGTTCATCGCCCGGATTGGGGCCGCCACTCGCCTGCTGCAAGGCGGCCATCTGCAGGGCTACACCTTCTTGCTGGGCGGCGGTGTCGTTGGCGTGATTTATCTCGCCGTGTTTGTGCTGCCTCGTCTCGGGCATTGATGGAGCAACTGAATGAGCATCCTTGAAATCATCATCGCACTTCCGTTGATCGCCGCGTTAGCGGTCTGGCTAGGTGCGCCCGCCCGCCCGGTTTCCCTAGGGGCCACGTTTGCAAATCTGGCACTCGTCCTCGCAGCGATGGCACAGTACGCGGGCAAGACAGGCCTCGCGTTCACGCACTCCCGCCCCATCCTCGAAAATCCCGCGATGAGCTTCGCTGTAGGCGCGGACGGTGTGTCGCTCATCCTCGCTTTGCTCACCACCTTGGTCATGCTCGCCGCCGTCTGGCAGATCGAGGACCGGCCGGACATCTTCCACATCGCATCTTTGCTCATCGGTGGCGGAGCGCTCGGTGCGTTCCTCACTACGGATGTCTTCTTCATCTACGCCTTCCATGAGCTTGCCCTGATCCCGACCTTCCTCATGATCGCGTTGCATGGCCGCGCCGATCCTGCGCAGCGCAAAGCGGTCGCCTGGAAAACCACGATCTACCTCGGCGCGGGCAGCCTAGTGTTGCTCGTCGGCCTCGCCTGGGCCGTGCTGGAGTTCAGCGGCGGTGCTAAGCTCACCTTCGACCTTGAGGCATTGCGCAATCAGGCGAGACTCACCCCGCTGCCGGCGGACAAGCAGGCGCACATCTACTTCGTGCTGCTGATCGGCTTCGGCACACTTGTCAGCCTCTTTCCTTTCCATAGCTGGGCAGCGCCCGCATACGCCACCGCCCCGACGCCAGTCGCGATGCTGCACTCCGGCGTGTTGAAGAAATTCGGCCTCTACGGCCTGCTGCGCATCGCGCTGCCGTTGCTGCCCCAGGGCGCACAGGTTCCTTGGGTGCAAAACGCCCTACTGCTCATGCTGCTGGGCAACATCCTCGTCATGGGTCTCGTCACGATCAATGCAGACCGCCTAGACGATACTTTGGCAAACTCCAGCGTCATGCACATGGGCTACATCTTCCTCGGTCTCGCGGCGGGGAGTGAGACCGCGCTCAAAGGAGCGGTGCTGCTCATGTTCGCGCACGGCATCTCCATCGCGCTGCTCTTCGGCCTCTGCGGTCGCATGCGCAATCAGCTCGGTACGCTTGAGTACCGCAAGCTCGGCGGCCTCGCCGCTCACGCGCCTGCCTTCACCGTCCTTTTCGCCTTTGGTGTCTTTGCCAGCATTGGCCTGCCCGGTCTGACCAACTTTGCAGGTGAGCTTATGATATTCGCAGGCAGCTTCATCGGCTTCCGTGGCACGCTCAGCAGCCTGCACTGGACTGTCATCCTCGCCCTGTGGGGGGTGGTGATGAGCGCGGTGTACATGTTGCGTGCCTACCGCAGCATCTTTCACGGTGGTGCAAACACGGGGCTATTCATGATCGACCCCGCCCTTTCGCAGCGCGTGCCGTTCATACTGCTCGCCATCGTGCTGCTCGTCACCGGCTGCTGCCCCTGGTTGCTGCTTAACCTCATGAAATCCGCGTTGTAAGCCCCTGCCATGAGCGTTTTCACCCTCGAAGCCGGTCTCGCCCTCCTTGGACTCGTTCTCCTGTTGATCGAGGCATTCAAGCCTGACATCTCCCGCCGCACGCTCGGCCTCACCGCCATCGCTGGTGTTGCACTCGCGCTCGTGCTGCTGCCCCTCTGTGACACTTCGCTGCCTGCTTTCATGCGGCCGTGGCATCAGCTCGACACCCTCGCGTTCTTCTACAAAGGGTTCGCCCTTGCCATCACCCTGCTCGTGCTCTGGCTCACGCTCGTTTGCTCACCTTACCTCACACGTTTCACACTCGAGGGCAGGCTCGCCGAGATGTTCAGTCTGCCGCTCATCGTCTGCGTCGGCATGATGTGGATGGCCTCCGCACGCGATCTCGTCACCGTCTTCGTCACGCTCGAGCTCGTCACCGTCAGCTTCTATGTCCTCGTCGCCTTTGCGCGCAAAAGCGCCCTCAGTCTTGAGGCGGGGGTCAAATACCTCATCCTCGGGGCCCTCTCGACTGGCGTGTTCGTTTTCGGCATTGCCTGGATCTATGGGGCCACCGGTGCGATGAGCTTCGACGGCATCGCTACGGCGCTCGCCAACCCCGCCACCAGCAAGACCGCTGCCTTGTTCGGCTCAGCCCTCATCCTTGCGGGCCTCGGCTTCAAGGTCGCCGCAGCGCCCTTCCACATGTGGGTACCGGATGTGTATCAAGGCGCACCCACTCCCGTGACTGTCTTTCTCTCCGTCGGTTCGAAGGCCGCCGGATTCGTCGTGCTCACTCGCGCTCTCGACGCCTTCCTTGCCAAAGGTTCGCTCATCGGTACCGAAATCCAGGCGCTGCTCCTCGTCACCGGCTCGCTCACCACGTTGCTCGGCAGCCTGCCCGCCATGTTCCAGTCCAACGTGAAGCGTCTGCTCGCCTATTCGAGCATCTCGCACGCCGGTTATCTCATCCTCGCCCTCGCCTGCCGTGACAGTGCCCGCTTTGATCTCTCCTCCGGCGGCATCGTCGCCTTTTACCTCGCCACCTACTTGCCCATGACAGTCCTCGGCTTCTTCGGCCTCGGTCTCATGCGCGTCAACGGCCTCGGTGAGGAGCTGAAGGACTTTACCGGCCTCGCCAAACGCAATCCACTACTCGCGTTGCTCATGACGGTCTCGTTCGCTTCGCTTGCGGGCCTTCCCCTTACCGCTGGTTTTGTTGGCAAGCTCTTCGTCTTCCTTGGCCTCGCCGACCACGGTTACTGGGGCGCGCTCACCTGCGCCGTCATCGCCGCCGCCGCCGGCTTCTACTACTACTTCAAGACCATCCTCGCGATGTACACCACCGAAGGCACCGACGTTCCCGCGCTGTCCTTCTCCGGTGTCACCAAAACCGTCGCCGGAGCCCTCGCGGTCATCATCCTCATCCTCGGCGTCTATCCCAAGCCGCTGCAGAAGGTGCTGATGCCAGCGTCTGCGGCCATTGCGGTGAAGTGATTCTTCAAAAAAGTGCTGGCCTCAATCATCCAGCATTCATTGCCCTTTGCGTGGCAGCGGCAGCCGGGAAGCGCGAGATAAACTGCGAGGAACGAGCAGCCCCGCAGTTGACATCTCAGGAACGTTTCAAGTAGTCTCAAAAAATGAAAACTTGGAGGTTCTTTGCCGTGTGCGGCTTGGGCTTGTTGCTGCCCTCAATTTGTCTGGCGAAGAAGGGAAAGATCATCGACATCCCCATGGAGTCCCTCTTCGACTGGAATGATCCCATGGCGCTTGATGAGGCGAGGCTGGATGCGGTGATTTCTTCCGTGGAAAAAGAGCTTGAGCAGAAAATTCGAGGTGAGCCGGTGGACCCACGTGTCGTCTCAGGCTGTGAAATTGATGGAACCAGAACGCTGTATCAACTTACGGCTTTCAATAGCCGGTACAAGCTGTACTCGACATGGTTTCACTTCATGCCCGAAAGCAGCCGCGTGATTACTTTGCTGATCTCTTTGAAGGATTACGGCCCGGACCTTCAGAAGGACATCAGCCTGGAGCTTTCCAAGCTGACAGGAGATCAGAACCCAAGGCAATTTGTCAGGCGCAGCAAGAATGCAGCCACGGGCGT
Source organism: uncultured Prosthecobacter sp. (assembly GCA_964421275.1). Classification (GTDB taxonomy): domain Bacteria; phylum Verrucomicrobiota; class Verrucomicrobiia; order Verrucomicrobiales; family Verrucomicrobiaceae; genus Prosthecobacter. The sequence continues at coordinate 29,632 of CAYQWE010000046.1, read as the reverse complement.
CGTGACTGAGTCGCAGTATGTCCGATGGTTGAATCCCAAATACAGAGTCGAAACACTCGCGAACACTTCCATCTTGGGTATCTACATCCATCCCCGGAGACCTGGAGATGATGAAATTCCCGTGGCGAACCAGCCACCGGCCGCTCCCAAGGTGAATCTCTCCGCCAACCTCGACGCGCTGCTGAATTTCTCCGAGTTGTGGAAATGGAACTCGGAGGACTTTGAGAAAAACTACGTCGTGAAGCTCGAAGACCAGGAAAAGCAGCTAAAGCCGCCGCAGTTCGAGTGGGTCAGCAGTTCAAAGGAGCGCGCCCGCTTCTCACGTCACATGTTCAGCGACGTGGAGACGAAACTGACGATGTTCGGCGGCTCCATCAAGGTCGAGGAGGCCGTCCTCGAGTTCGTGAGCGGGAAAGCCGCGCGGGCCACGATCTCCTTCTACAACCGCGGCGACTCCGGCGACATCGAGGTCACGGAATTTGACCGAATGTTCAAAACCATCGGCCAGAACCTCGGCCAGGTCATGAAGGTGGCCCCCAAGCGGCAGATCATGTCGGCGAATGCCGCGCTGCCCGTCACCGGCTGGATGTGGAGTTCTTCCGCAGGCATCGCGCTGCTCGAATACAACGAGTACAACACGCCCGGCAAGGTTACGAAGCCTGAGTTCCTACGCCTGAAACTCGCCGCGCCGAATCAAGCCGACTGGAGCATGGGCAAGCTGGCCGTGGGTGTGCAGCGCATGGAGCTTATTCAGCGGGTCAAAAAGACCCCCGAAGGGGATGTTTACATCTCAGGCGTGCCGATGGTGGACCAAGGCCAGAAGGGCTACTGCGTGGCCGCGAGCTGCCAGCGCCTCTTCGAATACATGCGCATCCCCTGCGACCAGCACGAGATGGCCAAGCTCGTCAATGTGGATGCCGAAAGCGGCGCGAACATCATGACGATGCAGAAGAGCCTCGCCAAGATTGACGGTGCCTTCAAAGTCACCTTCAAGCCGCTGGTGAACCCCGAGTTGTATTACTCCGGCAACGGCAAGCGCCGTGTCTCCGTCAAGGAGTTCCTCACCATCATCAAGGAGCACGTCGAAAAAGGCGTCCCGCTGCTCTGGGGGCTCATCCTGGGCCAGAAACCCGAAGACCCGCCGCTTCCGGGCAATGGACAGACCCGCGGCGGGCACATGCGCATGGTCATCGGCTACAATCTGGCGAAGAACCAGGTGCTCTTCACCGACTCCTGGGGCGCGGGCCATGAGCTCAAGCGCATGGCGTTGCCCGACGCCTACGACGTGACCATGGGCCTCTACTCGATGGCTCCGCGCGGCCTTTGATCACTTCGCACGGCCTTCCTCGACATCCATCACATCAAAGAAAGTTACGAGGTCGTCGCGATGAGCCAGGCCGGACTCTTGTTTGTTGATCTCCAGTCCCTTGGACGCGGCATCATTCCAACCTCGCTTCGACATGAAGCCGTTCCAGATTTCGATCTGCTCCGGCGTAGGGCGGTTGCCGTTCTGACAGCACCATTCGAAGATTTCCTCGTCCGTGCCGCCTTCCAGCGTGCGTTTCGTCAGCGCGTTGAAGTCCACGCCCAGAAACTTGCACACACGTTCGTCGAAGGTGCGGTTGCCAAGCATGTAGCCCAGGTGATAGCCGTCTGGCAGCTTTCCTTCTTTGGCGAAAAGGCGGATTTTATCGAGAATGCGGCCGAAGACATAAATGCCGCCGACCATGTCACGTGGGGAACGGATGGGGAAGGACATGCGTCTCTGTAACGAAGACGCAGAGCGAAGTCAAATCACCGTCCTCACTCCGCTTTTTTCTTTGCCTTTCCCTTGCCTTTGCCTGCTCCTTTGGCCGGGGCTGCGGTGACCTTCTCGCCGGGTTTTGGCAGCGTGGCCTTCACATCCTCCCATTCAGGATTCAGCGTGGCTTCACGGAGCGAGAAATTGCGGAAATCCACGGACTGGCCGGCTACGGTGAAGCCGGGTGCCGCTTTCTCCTGCAAAAACAGCGCGTCCGCACCCCAAGCGACATGGTCATCGACCTTGCCGAGCATCTTGTCACCCACCATCTCGATGCGCACCTTGTGCCAGCCCTCCGCCAACTCGGCGGGGAAGCGCGCGAAGACGACCGCCTTGTCCGGGCCTTCGTGGTCGTTGTCATCACGCTGCACGGCCACAGACCTCGGCGTGATCATGATGCGCGCCATGTGGTCTTTGACAGCATTGATGGAAAGACTCGTGCTCTTTGCTCCGGCAAACTTGAACTCATACTCGATGATGAAGTCCTTCAACTTGTTTGTCATGCGTGTCACCGCGCCATGTTTGTCGGCTTCGAGTTCGGAGCCGCGCAGCACGCCCTCCACCGTCTTCCATTCGCCTTTCACGGCACGCCACGGCTTCGCGGCTCCGTCCGCGAGGCTGTTCTCATAAATGACCTTGCCGGGGATGGCGAGGAGCAACTTATCCGCAGCTTGAATGGCGGATGTGAGGCTGAAAGCGAGGAGGAGTAGGGCGTGTTTCATGGCCGGTGTGAACGTCGGCCCCGGAAGCATGTTGCGTGAAAATTTGCGACCTGATACAACCAGCGCATGCGCAAGTCCCTCGCCTGCTCCATTCTCGTCACCACTTGCATGCAAGCCGCAGAACCAACCACCGCTGATGCCTGGCTAGCGAAAAGCAAAATCGCGCCGCCATTGGCCGTGCCGACGGCGCTCGACGCGTGGCAGCGGCAACGTGTGGAAATCCGCACGAAGCTCAATGAGCTGCTCGGTGATTTGCCGCCACGCCCACCAGTGTCCGCGTTCCAGGTCATCGCGAAGGAGGACAAGGGCGACCACACGCAGGAAACGATCCAATTCGACAACGGTGCGGGCGAAATCGTGAAGGGATTCGTGTTTGTCCCGAAGGCGGCCACGCCGCAGAGCAAGGCACCGGCGATCCTCTACTGCCACTGGCACGGTGGGCAGTATGACAGCGGCAAGATGGAGATGTTGCAGACGAATGCGACACCCGTGCCCGCAGGTCCTGCGCTGGCGCGGGCGGGCTACGTCGTGCTGGGCATCGACGCGCCGTGTTTTGGCGAGCGCAACGGCCAGGGTCCCGACGGCCCGCAGCAGAAAGGCGGCAATGGCGAGATGACGGCGGCCAAATTCAACCTCTGGGCCGGGCGCACGTTGTGGGGCATGATCGTGCGCGATGACCTGACGGCGCTCGATTATCTCTGCTCGCGTCCCGAAGTCGATGCGCTGCGCATCGGTGTCACCGGCATCAGCATGGGCTCGACGCGCAGTTGGTGGATCATGGCGCTCGATGACCGCCCGCGTGCCGCGGTGTGTGTCGGCTGCATGACACGCTACGAGGAGCTCATCCGCGCAGGCATGCTCAAAGCGCACGGCATTTACTATTTCGTGCCCGGCATGCTGAAACACTTCGACAGCGAGGCCGTGATCGCCCTCGCCGCACCACGACCGATGCTCTTCATGACTGGCGATCAAGATGGCGGCTCACCCATTGATGGCGTGAGACATCTTGGAAAAATCGTGGAGCAAATTTATGCGCTGCATGGTGCTGGCACGGAGCAGCGCTTCGAAAACGCCATCTATCCCGATGTCGGTCACGTCTATCTACCCGGAATGTGGGAAAAGACGCTGAAATGGATGAATCAGTGGGTGAAGGGAGAGGCCGAGTAGTTGACCAGCCTTGGCGGCTCGCCTCACCACGAGCTTAGATCATCATGCAGGCGCTCCATCTCTGCGGAGAAAGCCGCGCGCTCCGGCATGTCCTGTGCGCCATAGGGGGCGACTTCGACGAGGTTCTTGCGCAGCACGGTGATGCCGCTGCCGCCGCTCGGATTCTGGATGCATCTCCACGCGCAGTCCGCGAAACGTGCCGCGAGGATGCAGTCCTGCGGCGTGGTGTGGCCGCCGCGTTGCAGGTGACCGAACACGGACGGGCGCACTTCGAGATCGGGGAAGGGGGCCCCAGCACGCTGGAAGTATTCCTGGAACGCATCCATCAGCACATAAGCGCGGTTGCGCGTCTGCGGCGGGTCAAACTGCACGCCTTCAGCCACCAGCACGATGGCGTGGCCGCGTCCGCGGGTCATCGCGCCCTCGATCTTCGCGGCGAGCCGCTTGATCTCTTCGCCTTTCAACGGCCCGGCCTCGGGCGTGATGATCATTTCGGCACCAGATGCTAGGCCGGCCATGCGCGCGAGGTCGCCGCTCTCGCGGCCCATCGTTTCCAGCACCATCACGCGGCGGTGGCTGCGTGCGGTGTCGATGAAATGGTCCACGGCCCATACGAGCGTGTGAACGGCGGTGTCCACGCCCAACGCCATGTCGGTGAATTGTAAGTCGTTGTCGATCGTAGCCGGAACGCCAATGACGCGCAGGTCGCTTTCCTCGGCGAGCAATCTCGCCCCGGTGAGAGAACCGTCCCCGCCAGCGACGACGAGCGCGCGCACGTTCAGGCCTTTCAGCAGCTTGATCACCTTCGCACGCACCTCCTTGTCGTGGAATTCAAGGCAGCGGGCAGAGCCGAGGATCGTGCCCCCTTTGCCCATGATGCCGCTCACGCTGGCGTGGTCCATCTGAATGATGTGGAGCTGCTCTGAGATCAGTCCGGCGCGGCCGGTGTGGGTGGCGATGTCCTTCTTCAGGCGCACCATTGCTTCGGCGTCGTCGTTGATGGCGCGCACGGTGCGCACCAGGCCGCGGTAGCCGTCGCGGATGCCGAGCACGGCGACTTTTTCGCGGTTCAGGCCGAGGCGCACGATGGCACGCAGAAAAGCGTTCATGCCCGGCGAGTCACCGCCGCTAAAGAGCACGGCGACGGAATGTTCAGGGAAGGTGGGGGTCATGGAAAATGAAATGGGGGCCGTTGCCATAGCGAGAAGGCCCATCGTCGCAAGCGGCGAGCTTGCAGCCCGGCGCGCCCGTGTTAAGGGCCGTTGTGTCCCCCGCCATCGCCACCTCGCTATTCCCGTTCATCGCTGCATCATTGTACGCGTTCGGGGCGCTGGGATTGAAGCGCTCTAGCGACTTCGGCGTGGGCCTGTGGCGCACGACTTTCGTCGCGAATCTCATCGTCGCAGCACTGTTTTCGCTGCTGTGGCTGTTCGGCGGCCCGCCGGTGGAAAAAGAGCTGCTCTGGCAGCCAGGCGTGATCGCGATGTGCCTATTCGTCGGCCAGCTTTCGCAGTTCCTCGCGCTGGAGAAAGGGGATGTGTCCGTCGCCGTGCCCGTGTTCGGCTTGAAGGTCATCCTCGTGGCCTTTCTCACGCCGATCCTGATCGGCGAAACCGTTGGTGTGAAGCTGTGGATCGCCGCGTTTCTCAGCGTGCTCGGCATCACCTTCCTGAATCGCAAAGACGCGGGCCGCCCGCCGCGTAATCTGCCCATCACCCTCATCGCAGGCGGCATCGGCTCGGTGGCCTTCGCCGTGTTTGACGTGCTGGTGCAGAAGTGGGGCCCAGCCTGGGGCGCTGGCCGTCTGCTGCCGTGCATTTTCTGGATCAACGCGCTGCTCTCCTTCGGCCTCATTTTCCGTTTCTCCGCTCCGCTCAGCGCAGTTCCGCGCAAGGCGTGGCCGTGGCTCCTGGGCGGCTCCGCGTTGTTCGGTATTCAAAGCATCACCTTTGTCAGCACGCTCGCCATCTTCGGCAAGGCGACCACCGCCAACATCGTTTATGCTTCGCGCGGTCTGCTCAGCATCGTGCTCATATGGGTGATCGGCCACTGGTTCAAAAACGTCGAGCAACACCTCGGCCCCGCCGTCATGCGCTGGCGCATGGCCGGCGCACTCATGATGATGAGCGCGATCGTGCTGGTGGTTGTGTGATCCTGTCGGCTGTGATAGTCTTTGCTTATGAACGAACGCAGCCTGCTTTCACGCATCACGTCCTCGCCTGACATTTGTCATGGCAAGCCGTGTATTCGTGGTCTGCGCTATCCAGTGGAGTATGTACTCGAGCTATTGAGCAGCGGCATGACCAATGAAGAAATCCTGTCAGATTACGAAGATCTGGAGATGGATGATCTTCGTGCCGCTATTGCCTGGGCGGCCAAACTCAGTCGAACGAAGCGTATCGAGCCCGCTCTGGCATGAAATTCATCGTGGATGCGCAACTGCCACGAAGGCTGGCGCATGAAATGATAGCACTAGGCGAGGATGCCATCCACACGCTTGACCTGCCTGCCCGTAATCTCACCACAGACAACGAGATTTGCCGCATGGCCGCTGCTGATCAGCGCATCGTTGTCACGAAGGACAGCGACTTTGTGGACAGTTTCTTGATGCGTGGTGAGCCAGCAAAACTTTTGTTTATCACGACGGGCAACATTCCCAATGATCAACTCGTGAGTCTGTTGAAGGCCAACTGGCCGACGATTTCGCAGATGTTTGGCCAGGGAGACTTTGTGGAGCTAAACCGCACCTCCGTGGTACTTCATATGTAGGGCAACCGCAAGCCGCCTGCCTCGACACACGTCTTAGCGTGCATGAAGGCGTGATCCTTTCTCCCGGTGGCATTTGCATGGCCGAGCTTCTTATCAAAGACCACGTCGGTCGTGTCTATCCGTCACAGATCAAGCGCCCAACGCACGGTTTCTTCTCCCACCCGCAAATCGATCTCGGCGATGGAGGCTGAAGCTGCTCGAAGTGTGTTGCTCCAATGATCCCTGGATTCAACCATGAAAGGAATCCTATCTTCGGGACGTAAGCCAACAGCGGATGAGTTAAGGTGATTTCTGTTCTCCTACCGATTTCGCTCCCTTGCATTCATGTGTGCTCACCTCGACTTCCATGCCATCTTTTTCCGCCCCGCTCTGTTCATCTGCCTCGTCGCCAGCCTCCAAATGCCTGCGGTAGCGGTGAACAGGCTGACTGGCGCGGCGGGAGACGGAGAGTGGAGTGAAGCGGCAAAATGGATTGGTGGTGTCCTTCCTGGGAATAGCCAGAACTTCGTCGTTCAAGGCAGCGCGGTGAATCTGGGCACGGATGTGACCCTCAGCGGCATCACCTTCGCTGGCACGTCCCTCGTGGGCAGTGGGACGGGGACCACCTCATTGTCCATCGCCAGCGGGCAGACCCTCACGATGGGCGGACTCTTCACCGTGGCTCAGAGTTCGGCGACGGCGACACTGGATCTGCACGGCAGCCTAGTGATGAGTTCCGGAGAGATGTGGGTGGGACAGACGCTAGGAAGCACCGGAACCGTCACCATGGATACCGGCTCCCTCACCATGAACAACTGGTTCGCCGTGGGCCGCTTTGGCGGCACCGGGACGTTTGACATGACCGGTGGCACACTGATCAAGCAAGGAAGCAACAACATCGTCCTCGCGGACGCCCAAGCCGCCAACGGCACCACGACCGGTGTCATGAACATCAGCGGCGGCAGCGCCAACATCAACACGGGGGACGTCTTGCTGGGCCGCTCCAACAACACCACCTCCAACCCCTCCGTCGCTTCTGGCACCCTTAATCTGTCCGGCAACAGCCAGTTCAGCCTGAACTATGTCACCAACGGTACTGGAGGGTGGGTCTCCTCCTCCTCACTCTATGTGGGCTTTGTCGGTCAAAACGATGGTGCCCAGGGACTCGGCTACCTCAATCTTTCAGACAGTGCCGTGCTCAACGTCAACGGCGGCAATGTGGTGGTGGGAAACACTGCCAAAACGCAGGGCACGGTACACATGACGGGCGGGACGCTGAATTTCAATGCCGTCTTCACGACCGACTCCAACCCACCCAGCTCCGTGAAAAACAACTCCGCCAACCTGTTGCTGGGAAATGCCGCCGACTCCGTATCCACGTTCACCCTGGATGCCGGCACGCTGAACTTCACCGCCAGCCGTCTGCGCATCGGGAACGTCAGCGGCGGCTCGGGCACCTTCAACATGACCGGCGGCACCATCAACGTCATCGCGGATGCAAACGCCACCGCCGCAAATGGATTCAACACTGGGACTGGATTAAACGCCATTACCGCCATCGGCAGGGTCTATGGAGCCACGGGCATCTTCAACCAGTCCGGCGGTGATTTTATCATCAAAACCACTTCGTCCTCAGCCATCTCCACCGCCGCCCGACTGGACATTGGCTCCGCCGCCGGCAGCACCGGCATTTACAACCTCAGCGGCGGGACGCTCTCCATCAGCAGCACCGTTGACACCAACAACGCATCCGCGAACTACCTCTATGTGGGCAACGCCGGCGACGGCACGCTCAACATGACCGGCGGCACGGTGACTTCCGGCTCCTTTGTCTCCATTGCCGCGTCGGCGGGCAGCACTGGTTTGATCGACATCAGCGCGGGCACCATCAATCAAGTCGGCGGCTCAAACTTTGGCGTGGGCGAAAATGGCAACGGTACCCTGACCATCTCAGGCACGGGATTGGTCAAGATCACGAAGCTCAACGGCACCGGCAGCGCCAACGGCCTAGTGCTGGCCCGTACCAATGCGGCGTCCACCGGCACGGTCAATCTCAATGGCGGGACGCTCTCTGTTCCCTATGTCTATAAAGGAGGCGGAGCCTCCGCCATTCTCAATTTCAACGGCGGCGTCCTCCAGGTGAGTACCTTCAACGGCTCTTCGAGTAAAGATTTCATGACCGGCCTCACACATGCCTATGTGAAGGAAGGCGGCGCAATCATAGACACCAATGGTTTCTCCCGCACGCTCGGCCAGGCTCTGGAACACGGCGGAGCCGCCCCCACGGATGGCGGTCTCGAAAAACGGGGCAGCGGTACCCTTACCTTCACCGCAGCCAGCACCTACACCGGAGTGACAACCCTCACCCAAGGCACCCTGGCCCTGGCCGCGACGGGTTCCATCGACAGCAGCAAAGAGATCGCCATCGGCTCAGCCACGACTCTGGATGTGTCGGCTCACAGTTCAGGCTACACCTATCAGGGAGCCGTTACCGGTACCGGCGCGGTGCAGGGGAGTGTGATCTTGGGCAGTAGTGCGCAATTGCGCCCTGGAGCCAGCTCTGGAAACCAGGTGGGAAGCCTGACTTTTGGCGGAGACCTGACCATGAACGGCTCCCTCCTCCAGATGCAACTCAGCGCGGCAGATACAACTTATCTGCCGGGCACACTCACCTCGGCGCAGTTTGCAGCGAACGCCGTCACATTAGGCTCCACGATCCATTCTGGTAACAACGACTTCATCAGCGTGTCTGGAACACTGGGTTGGACCAGCGGCAGTCAGGTTCAGCTCCTGCTGAATGGCTACGCCCCGCAGGTGGGCGACGTCTTCAAGCTGATCGACTTCTCCGCGCTGATGAGCGGCAGCGTGGATCCGGACTTCCCGTTGTTGCCAGCTCTCGCCACCGGCATCTGGGACACCAGCGAGTTTCTCAACCACGGCATCGTGGCCGTGGTGGTTCCGGAGCCCTCTCGCTCCATGCTCCTGCTGCTGGGCATCGTCCTCAGCCTCCTGCGTCGCCGGAAACTTCCGTGAAAACCGACGGTGGAAAAGTCAGTCTATTCCTCCTGCACGATCACAAACGTCTTCACGCTCAAGCCGCTCACCTCATCGCGTAGTTCGATCTCGTGGCGGCCTGGTTTGAGAATGGCGAAGGTGTGATTGGCTTCGGAGCGGAGTTCGAGGGTCTTGCTGCTCCAGCGAGGTTGCGTCGATCCGGTGGCTTGCAGCAGTAGGCGGTTGCCGTTGTTGCGGATGTCGGGATCGAGAATGACGACGGTGCCTGGAATCGGATGGGTGATGCGCAATTGCGGACGCGCATCAGCTTCGGCAGTGGTGACAAGATCGCCGAGCCAGTTGGCACTGCTTTGCACCCACTCGGCGTATTCACGCCGAAGAATGGCCCGCCCGCGCGTGTCGTAATCGCCCGCTTGCGCCACAGGCGGCATGTTTTCGCCGATGAAGTACTCTTCGCGGCTCACGCGTGCAGGTGGCGTCTGCGGCGTGAGGCGCTTGCCGGTGCGCGGGTCGATGCGCGCATGCAGGATGGCGGCGGGACGCACGAACCACGTCGCAGGATGTTTTTCATGCAGATGCAGCATCACATCGCGAAAGATCGGACCCGCGCCGGTGACGCCGCTGACATCCTGCATCGGCGTGTTGTCGAAATTGCCGACCCAGACGCCGACGGTGAACTCCGGCGTGTAACCGAGCGTCCAGTTGTCGCGAAAGGTGGAGCTGGTACCGGTTTTGACGGCGCATTTGAATGGCAGACGCAGCACGGAATGGCTGCCGAAGGACATCTCGCGCGCCTGGTTGTCGCTGAGGATGTCAGCGATGAGCCAGGATTCATTTTCGCCGAGGAGACGACGCTCTTCGGCGGCTGGAACATCGACGCGCAATGACCACGGTTTGAAACGACCGAGACGTGCGAGGCAGGCGTAGGCGTTGGCGAGTTCGATGAGTCGCACGGATGCATTACCGATGGTCAAACCGAGGCCGTAGTGCGCGGCGTTTTCGTTCAGCGTGCTCAAACCGAGCTCGCGCAGTCGTGGCAGCAGTGTTTCAGCTCCGCCGATGGAATCGAGCACCTTCACGGCGGAGATGTTGAGCGAATTGCCGAGCGCGTGGCGGTAGGTCATCGGTCCGTAGCTGCGCAGGGAGTAGTTTTCAGGCCGGTAGGTGCCGCTGGTGGTGGTGAACTCGATCGGCAGATCAGCGACGATGCTCGCGGGCGTGGCGCCGCGCTCGAACGCGATCAGATAGGTGAACGGCTTCATCGCCGATCCCGGCGAGTGCGGCGCCCAGGCGCCATTGAGCTGTCCGCCATCGCTGGCGAAGAAATCGCGCGACCCAGCGAGTGCGAGCACGATGCCGGTGGCGTTTTCGATCACGACGACGGCTCCATGCGTGACGTGGCGGCCTTTGAGCGCCTCCAGACGTTGCGCGATGATCGTTTCGACCTGCTGCTGCAACGAGGCGTCGAGCGTGGTGCGGATCGTGGCCGCGTTGGATTCCCCGCGGAGCATTTCGATTGCATGCGGTGCCTCGAAACCGCCGCTGAAGCGTTGCAGCACGATTTTTTGATCCAATGCGACACGATGCGACTCGTCAGAGAGCCAGCCGAGCTCGTGCATCTTGTCGAGAATGCGGCGCTGGCGCGGCAGAACGGCCTCCAGACTGCGAAACGGATTCAATCGCGCCGGAGACTGCGGCAGCGCGGCCAGCAGCGCGCATTCGGCGGGCGTGAGGTCGCCGAGCGGCTTGTGAAAATAACCGGACGCAGCAGTGGCGACGCCAGTCATGAGATTGCCAAAGGAAATACGGTTCGCGTAGGCTGCGAGCACGTCCTCGCGGCTCCACGACATCGCAAGATGACGCGCTTGCAGTGCTTCGAAGATCTTCACCCACAACGTGCGTTTGCCGGTGCGTGGCATGGTGTTTTTGATGAGCTGCTGGTGAATCGTGGATGCGCCGGAGACGATGCGCCCGCTGCGGATGTTGTCACGCGCCGCACGGGCGATGGCGCGCAGGTCGATGCCGCCGTGGGAGAAGTAGCGCTTGTCCTCCGCTGCGAGCAGCGCATGCACCAAATGCGGCGGAAGCTCCGCGAATTTCACGGGCGGCGCGGAGCGCGTGCCGTCCGCCCCGAGTAAATGCCGCAGTGGCGTGCCGTCGCGTGCGAGGTAGAGCGGCGAACCAGGTGCAGATTTCAGCAGTGCTTCCGGCAATGGCACCAGCCACGGCACCCCCCACCAGCCAACTGCCGCGAGAGCGAACAGGATGATGACGATGATTTTCCAGCGGCGGAGCATGAGGAAAGGAACGCGAGGGGCATGATGAAATCCAGTGCGGTGTTCTTGACCGTGGGCGTCAGCGGCGGAGCATGCGCGGCCCGCATGAATCCGCCGCCAACCATCGCCTGCCTCGGCCCTGAGGGCAGTTTTTCGCATCTGATCACGCAGATGCGTTTCCCCGGCGTGGCGGTGAGCCTGCGGGACAACGTGGGCGATGTGTTCGACTTCCTCGCCGCGAATCCTGAAGCGCTGGGCATCGTGCCGATCGAAAATTCCTCCGGCGGGTTCATCATCGACACGGTGGACCGGCTCGTGGATGCGCGTTGCACGTTGCGGATCGTCGAAGAACTGACGCTGGATGTGAAACTGGCGTTGCTGGGCCGTGCGGGTGATAAAATTGTGTCGATCCATTCACACGCGATGCCCTTTTACCACGGCGACGAGTGGTTGAAGGCGAACTATCCCGACGTGAAGCGCGTGGTGGAGCCGAGCACGGCGAAAGCAGCGGAAAAAGCAGCGGTGACACCCGGCGCGGCAGCGATCGGGCCGCGGCAGAACGCGGAGAGGCATGCGTTGCAGATTTTGCATTTCCCCATCGCGGGCGAGGTGCCGAACATCACGCAGTTTTATCTCATCGGGCATGCGGCGAACACGCCGTCGCCCGAGCACAACCGCACCGCGCTCGTGGTGGAGCTGCCGGACCGCTCCGGCAGTCTGTGCCGCTTCCTGACGCCGTTGAGCGATGGCGGCATCAACATGAAGCGCCTTGAATCACGCCCGATCCGTGGCCAGCCGAACAAATACCGCTTCTACATCGAGATCGAAGGTTCCGAGGCCGATCCGTGCGTGCAGAAGGCGCTGGAGCAGACCAAAGCCGATGGCGCGACGATCCGCAGCGTGGGGTCTTACTCCGCCGAGAGACGATTTGAATCCTGAACCAACCTATGAAGAGCATCCTCACCTGTCTGCTGGCCCTGTCGGTCAGCCTCCATGCCGTCGAAACGATCACGAAGCGTGCGAGCGAGATTGATCCGCGAGCAAAAGAGCACCCGGAGATCGATTTTGTGTTCACGGACAAGAAGGGGAAGCCGCAGGATCTCCAGCATGCGAGCGTGGACACGAGCGTGAAGCTGCAGGGCAAGCTGGTGATCTGGCTGATGGGACACAACGCGGGGCTTTTCGAGCGGTTGAACAGCTACGGGCTGCACGCGATCCAGGTGCATTACGCGAACAAGTGGTTCGGCATCATTCCGGCGGCGCGACGCGATGATGGCAAAACGCTGGGCGACATCCGGCTCGAAGCGGCCACGGGCGAGGATCGTAGTGATCTCGTGAGCATTCCGCAGCCGGACGGGATGATGGAACGTGCGTTTCAGTTCGTGAAATGGCTCGCGAAAGAGAAACCCGAAGGAAAGTGGGAGCAGTTCATCAGCGAGGACGGCAAGGGCCTGCGCTGGGACAAGGTGATCGTGTCTGGCTCCTCACATGGCGCGACGACGTCGGCACGTTTTGCGAAGCATCAGAAGGTGGATCGTGTGGTGTGCCTGTGCGGGCCGCGCGACCAGCTCGAGAGCTGGCAGTCGCTGCCCTCCGCGACGCCGGGAAACCGCATCTTCGGTTTCAGTCATGTGCTGGATGGTGGTTGGACGGGCGATCATTACTGCCGCTCGTGGGAGATGATGAAGTTGAACGAGTTCGGGCCGGTCGTGAATGTGGACAAGAGCGCCCCGCCTTATGAGAACACGCGCCGCCTCATCACGGACGCGGATGTGAAGAAGGACCCGAGGCGTGCGCATGGTGCGGTGACGCCCGGCGGCTCCGCCGTGAAGGACAAGGACGGCAAGCTCATTCACGAGGCGGTGTGGAAATACCTCTACACGCATCCGGTCGATCAAACCGGCACGCCGACACCGCCTGATCCGGATTGTGTGAAGGATCAGAAGAAATAACCCCGTTTTCCCTCGCCCAACTCAACCCCCAATCTGACTGTTTATGCTCTCCTCGATTCGACTTCTCTCGTTCTCCGCCGTTTTCAGCCTCGGTGCTGTTTTGAATGCTGCTGACAATCCGTTCATCGGTCGCTGGGCCCTGACGATTCCGAATGGAGGTGCGGGATGGCTCGGTGTGGAGTCCAAGGACGGCGCGCTGAGTTCCAGCATCCTGTGGGGCGGCGGCAGCGTGGTGCCGACGGCGAGCACGAAGGTGGAGGGCGACACGTTGATCGTGACACGCGAGCAGAAGAACAAGGAAGGCAAGCTGTCGGCGATCGAGACGATCACGGCGAAGGCCGAGGGAGATGTGTTGAAGCTCACCACGTCGAAGAAGAACGACGCGGGTAAGGAAATCGGCCAGCCGGCGGAATTCGCAGGCAAGCGCATTCCTGATGTGCCACCCGCCCCGGATCTCTCGAAGGTGAAGTTCGGCGCGCAAATTCAACTTTTGAACGGCAAGGATCTCACTGGCTGGCGTCTGCTGAAGGAGGCCGACAACGGCTGGAGCGTGGTGGATGGCGTGCTGCAGAACCGCGTGACCAAAGAGAAAGGCAAGCACTTCGGCAATCTGCGCACGGACGTGGAGTTCGAGGACTTCAACCTGAAGACGGAAGTGCGCACACCGGAAGGCAGCAACAGCGGCATCTATCTGCGCGGCATTTACGAGGTGCAGATCATGGAGAGCTTTGGCAAGCCGCTCGATTCCCATCACATGGGCGCGCTTTACAGCCGCATCACGCCGAGTGTGAACGCAGAGAAGCCCGTCGGAGAATGGCAGACGCTGGACATCACGCTGGTTGACCGCCACCTCACGGTGATTCTCAACGGCAAAACGATCATCGACAACGCGCCTGTGCTCGGCTGCACCGGCGGCGCGATGACGAGCGATGAGTTCAAGCCCGGCCCGATTTATCTCCAAGGCGACCACACCAATGTGGACTACCGCAACATGCTGCTGCGTCCGGTGGTGAAGTAATCAGCGCGTACTGCTCACAAGACCGCCAGACGGCCCATCACGGATTTGATGGCCTTTTGGCGGTTGTCCACGCCGAGCTTTTTGAAGATGTGCTCAAGGTGACGGTTCACGGTGTGAACTGTCACCGTGAGGATCAGGGCGATCTCTGGATTCTGTTATCCCTCACACGCCTAATGCATCACTTCCGCCTCGCGTTCGGTGAGAACGATATCGAGCAGGCGCTCCAGTGCGGCGCTGGAGGATTCATCACGCACGAGCAGGAAGCAGAGGTTCTCCTTGTGTTTGGAAACGGTGATGACACAGCGCCGACCACTTTTGTGGAATTCGAGGGGCGTGCTTGCGGGATTTTTATCCAGGCATGAGAGCCATTGCCGGACCTTTGGCGGGAGGAGGTAGTTCTGCGCGCCCGGCATGCGCTCCAATGCCTCGTCGAAAATCCAGCGCGCCGCCGTCTCGCCCTCGATGATCTCCCCGCTGGTCGTCGTGATGATCAAGCCACAAGTCACCGCTGGAGGCTCGCCTTCTTCCCAAGCATGAGGCGCAGCTTGTGCGGCTTCGCCATTGATGGCGTTGTGGCCTGTCCGTGGCAGACTGGGGTGGGAGAAAGCGATAAGATGATTGGCGATTGAGATCTCGTCTCCATCTCTGAGGCGGTGAGCATTGTTGAGGCGGCGACCATTGATGAGGGTTCCATTGCGGCTGTGAAGGTCATTCAACCACCAGTTGTTGTTCACATTTACCACCAAGGCGTGGCGGCGGGAAACCTGCACGTTGTTGATCTGCAAGTCGTTGTCTGACCGGCGTCCGATGACACAAGAGTCGGACAGCATCAGGGTGCCACCACCCCATTTCAGGCAGGCCGCGCCGTGTTCTGCCGTGGTTGTCGCCGACATGCGCTGATTTTGACTCGGATCGGGCGGTTGGCAACGTCCGCGAAAAATTCCGCGCTTATGTGACAGTTCTGCCAATGGCGCGGCACGGTGTGCAGTCCCTGTGATCGCGTATCATGAGGGGTGGATGTTCGGCAAACCTTCGGTTAGATTACCCTCTGACGGGCCGTTTTATCTCCAACCACCCCAAACGCCTATGAATACGATCCCTGACAATGAAGGTCAGGCGGCCTCGATTCAGACCGCCAAGAACGCCGAAGCGCGTTTTGTGACCCGCAACCTCCACCGCGTCTGGCAGATACGTCGGATGCAAGCTGTTCTCCTCAGGCCTTTCAGACAGGCCATCCGCCCCCTCCTTGTCTGGATCCGGCAGGAGCACATCTATGTCCAAACCGGCCACCACGGCACGCCGCCTGTCGGCTTGAACCTCCGTCAGCTCAGTTGGGGTACCGTCGCGCTGTCGGCAGTACTCGCCCCGCTCGCTTTCATCATGCTGCTACCGTTGTTGATCGTCATCCTTCCCGTGGTCGCGCTCATCGGTCTCGTTTCCTCTGCAGTTTCCGCGTGGCAGACCGACTTGGATCATCCGGGCTGGCAGGTGCCGACTTGATAAGAGGTGCTTTGAAACAAGGAACTCCTGTCTCGCACCCTTTTAAGGGCGCGAGACATGTGGTTGTGGCAGAACGCACGCTCAAGAGGCAAGGCATCACAGGCGGAACAGGATGCGCGATTTTTTTCCCGTCTCCAGAAGGTCAAAAAGTAGGTGCCAAACCGGCCTGCCATCGCTATCTCTCCGCCCCGCTCCATGAACACCCCTCAGACCTTCACCACTGGCAACGGCTCCGCCGGCAAGTTTTACTCCCTCCCCGCCCTCGAAAAGGCTGGCATCGGCAAAGTCTCGAAGCTGCCGGTTTCCATCCGTATCGTGCTGGAGTCGCTGCTGCGCAATCTGGACGGCAAGAAGGTCACCGAGGCTGATGTGAAGAATCTCGCGAACTGGAACGCGAAAGCGCCCGGCGAGTATGAAATCCCCTTCACCGTTGCCCGCATCGTGCTGCAGGACTTCACGGGCGTGCCGCTGCTGGTCGATCTGGCCGCCATGCGCTCGAAGGTGAAGCAGCTCGGCAAGAACCCGAAGATGGTCGAGCCGCTGGTGCCGGTCGATCTCGTCGTCGATCACAGCGTTCAGGTCGATTTCGCGGGCACATCGAATGCGTTCAACCAAAACCTCACCATCGAATTTGAGCGCAACAAGGAGCGCTATCAGTTCCTGAAGTGGGGCGAGCAGGCCTTTGATACCTTTAAAGTCGTGCCTCCCGGCATCGGCATCGTGCATCAGGTGAACCTCGAATACCTCGCGAAGGGCGTGCTGGAGAAAGACGGCGTGTATTACCCGGATTCGCTCGTCGGCACGGACTCGCACACGACCATGATCAACGGCCTCGGCGTCGTCGGTTGGGGGGTGGGCGGCATTGAAGCGGAAGCGGGCATGCTCGGCCAGCCAGTGACCTTCCTCGTGCCGGAAGTGGTGGGCGTTTATCTCACCGGAGCGCTCAAAGAAGGCGTCACCGCGACGGATCTCGTGCTCGAAGTGACTCAGAAACTCCGCAAGCTCGGCGTTGTCGGCAAATTCGTCGAATTCTACGGCCCTGGCGCAGTCAGCCTGCCGGTCACCGATCGTGCGACCATCGCGAACATGGCGCCTGAGTATGGCGCGACGATGGGCTTCTTCGGCGTCGATGAAGAAACCGTTGCTTATTTGCGCGGCACCGGCCGCAGCGAGGAGCTTTGCAAAACCGTCGAGGCTTATTACAAAGCGCAGGGCATGTGGGGCATCCCCACGGAGAAGGGCAGCATCGAATTCACCACCGAGATGGAGATCGACCTCAGCGGCGTCGTGCCCTGCGTGTCCGGTCCGAAGCGTCCGCAAGATCGCATCGAGGTGCCCGCTTTGAAGACGAAGTTCCGCGACCTCCTCGGCGCGGATGTCAAAGCTGGTGGTTTCGGCAAGGCGGAGTCCTTCAAGCCCGCCGAAGTCGTCGTGAACAGCAAGGCCGACGTCAAAGACACCATCACTGATGGCTCCGTGCTCATCGCCGCCATCACGAGCTGCACCAACACGTCCAACCCAAGCGTCATGCTCGCCGCCGGTCTGCTCGCGAAGAAAGCGAACGCGAAGGGCCTCACCGTGAAGCCTTCCGTCAAAACCAGCCTCGGGCCAGGATCACGCGTCGTGACCGATTACCTCACCAAGACCGGCCTCCAGGTCGAGCTCGACAAGCTCGGCTTCCAGACCGTCGGCTACGGCTGCACCACCTGCATCGGCAACTCCGGCCCGCTCGACGCCGGCATTGAAGATGTCGTCAAAGGCCAGGACGTCGTCGCCGCCTCCGTGCTCTCCGGGAACCGCAACTTCGAGGCCCGCGTGCATCAGAGCATCAAGGCGAACTTCCTCATGTCCCCGCCGCTCGTCGTCGCCTACGCCATCGCCGGCACCGTCGATATCGATTTGAGCAAAGACGAGCTCGTCGCCGGCAGCGGCGTCTATTTGAAGGACATCTGGCCCACTCTCAAAGAAGTGCGCGATGCCATGCAGTCCGCGCTTTCGCCCGACGTCTTCCGCAAGCTCTACACCGACTTCGCCTCGCAAAATCCAAAGTGGAACGAGATCCAGGGCAGCATCGGCGAGGTCTTCGAGTGGGACGGCAAATCGACCTACATCCAGCATCCGCCCTTCTTCGCCGACTTCAGCATGACCCCCGGCGACATCGTGAATATTGAAGGCGCACGCCCGCTCGGCATCTTCGGCGACAGCGTCACGACCGACCACATCAGCCCCGCCGGAGCCATCAAGAAAGCCAGCCCCGCAGGCCGCTTCCTCACCGAAAACGGCGTCGCGCAGGCCGATTTCAACAGCTACGGCAGCCGTCGCGGCAATGACCTCGTCATGACCCGCGGCACCTTCGCCAACGTGCGCATCAAGAACCTCATGCTCGGCGGCAAAGAAGGCGGCGACACGCTGCTCCAGCCCGCTGGCACCGAAATGAGCATCTACGACGCCGCCGTGGCCTATCAGGCCGCAGGCACGCCGAGCATCATCCTCGGCGGCGAGGACTACGGCATGGGCTCCAGCCGCGACTGGGCCGCCAAAGGCACCCGTTTGCTCGGCGTGAAGGCCGTGGTAACAAAATCCTTCGAGCGCATTCACCGCAGCAACCTCGTCGGCATGGGCGTCCTGCCCTGCAACTTCAAGAACAAGGCCGACTACGACAAGGTCAAGGACCTCGCCGATGCCACCTTCGACATCCTGGGCCTCAGCAACGACTTCAAGCCCATGAGCGAAGCCACCCTCCGCGTCCACAAGTCCGACGGCAGCACCTTCGACATCCCGCTCGTCGTCCGCATCGACACCCCCGTCGAAATCGACTACTACCGCGCCGGCGGCATCCTGCCTTATGTGCTCGCGCAGATCCTGCGTGCGAACGGCTAAGCTGGGCAAGAAATATGGGGCCACCTTTCTAAACCCGGATCATGCGATAGAAAGCGAAAGGCGGGCAGGGTGCCTCCTGCCCTCCATGTGTCGGCCCCCTCTACCCTGCTCTGGCACAAGGAGCGTTCACGGAGGGCGTTTCACAGCGCGGGACTCGTAGGAGTACTCGTGTCATTTTAGGGCTATTTTGTGCCATTTGGCTGTTTTTTCCGACCGCCGGTAACTAACCAACAAAAAGCCCTGTAAACCGTTGATTTACAGGGCTTTGAGATTGGTTGCGGGAGCAGGATTTGAACCTGCGACCTTCAGGTTATGAGCCTGACGAGCTACCGGGCTGCTCCATCCCGCGATTTAAAGGGCTGTCAGAATCCGCTCTCCCGCCGATTTGGCAACCTCTTTTTGCCGGAAGTTCAATCATGTGCTTTGCAACATCTCCAACGACCTCCCGTTTGCTGCATTCCGCATGAAAATCATTACTTCGGTTCTCACGTTCACCCTGCTGGGTAAAACTGCCTTTGGGGCTGACTTGAAGCCGACCACTGCCGAAAAGCCCTCTCCCATTGGCTATTCGGACACACCTGTCATCCCGGGCACCCGATGGAAGGTGCATGACATCGACCGTCCACGCCCGAAAGCTGTAGCCCCAGGCGAAATGCCAGGCGCGCCGCCTGCGGATGCGGTCGTCATCTTCGATGGCATGAATACCGATGCGCTCCTAGGCAGGGAGAAGGATGCCAAGGGCAAGGCGACCGGCAAGATCATCCCGTGTCCGTGGAAGGTCGATAACGGTACACTCAAAATCGACGGTGGCGACTGCTGGACGAAGCAGGAGTTCGCAAGCTGCCAGCTCCACCTCGAATGGATGAGCGAGCCGGGTACGAAGGGCAATTCACAGAAGAAGGGCAATGCCGGTGTGTTTTTCATGGATCGTTACGAATCGCAGATGCTCGATTGCTTTGAGAACCCCACTTATGCTGACGGCATGACCGGTGCGGTTTATGGCCAGACGCCGCCACTGGTGAATGCCGTACGCCCCGCCGGCCAGTGGCAGGTCTATGACATTGTTTTCACCGCGCCGAAGCTGGAGAACGGTAAGGTCGTGGAGTCGGCTAGCATCACCACTTTCGTGAACGGAGTGTGTGTACAGAACCACACGAAAATCATGGGGCCGACGAAACACAAGCAGGTCACCGATTACAGCGGCGAGTTCCCTGAAAAAGCGCCCATCCGTATTCAAGATCACAAGAATGAGCCGCCTGTTCGACTGAGGAACGTCTGGGTTCGCCCGCTCTGATGTTCATCCCTCAAGGGGATTATTAGCAGGCAGTTGAGACTCTTCGAAAAGGCCGGAGGTAGCGCTCCGGCCTTTTCGTTGAGCACATTCAGAGAGGAATAGGCTGTATTCGATACGGATTTTATAATTATTATATTGAAGTTAATAATTCAACTCCTAATATACCGGCGTCCGTCTTTTCAATTGCCTGCCATGGCCTGACTTCGACTGCCGCCACCATCCACATTTCCTTTGATCATGCTCCCCGCATCCCAATCGAGAGCCATCAAAGCTGCCGCCATCGTCGGCAGTGGCCTAGCCTCTTTTGCACGGACAATGCGTGCGGCTGAAGTGACGATCCTCGCCTTCCACGGTCTGCGCGAACGCAATGATGAATCGGCGGTTCTCGACTGGTCGTTGCACCTGCCAGTGGAGACTTTTCGCAACATCTGCACCATGCTGGCGGAGGATTACCATGTGATCTCGCTGGCCGAGTTCACCGCCGCCCGCGCCCAAGGACGACGTCTGCCGGATAATGCGGTCGTCATCACCTTTGACGATGGCTACGCCTCGACCTACGACCTAGCGTTTCCAATCCTGCGTGAGTACGCATTGCCGGCGACGGTATTCGTCACCACTGGTTTCCTGGATGGTGATGATCTGCTGTGGTTCCAGCGTGTCGATCTCGCGTTCAGCCGCACTCGACTTGAAAACGCCGTCTGGCAGATCAACCGACGCGCCCTGCACCTACAGTTCTCCACGCGCGAGCAGCGTCGGCTTTCGTACGCGACCTTGATTCCAGAATTGAAGCTACTGCCTGACACGTTGCTCATGTCCGAGATTGACCGCCTTGAAGAAATGCTCGGGATGGAGGCACCGAAATTCGTGGAAACACTACCACGACCGATGCGCCCTATGACCTGGGACATGGCACGTGAAATGTCATCAGGCGGTTTAGTGGACATCGGTGGCCACACACACACACATCCGATACTCGCCCGCTGTGACACTATCGCGATGCGCGCGGAGATCACTACCTGCCGTGAGCGTATTGATGCGGAGACCGGCGTGCTGCCGGAAGCCTTCGCGTATCCGAACGGCGGCCCGCAGGACTTCACCCGTGAGACTATGCTGCTCGTCCGCGAGGCAGGATTCAAGACCGCCTGCACGATGGTCAGCGGGAGGATCGACAACCATTCCTCTCCTTTCCAACTGCCACGCTATGGCACACCTGAGTCGGTCTTGGAGGCTGAAGCCACAGTGTCCGGCGCTTTTGAAACACTCAAAGGATGGAAGCAGAGCTGCCTGCGGGCCATGTCCATCATATGAAGACGAGCACTCTCAGCGCGAATCAGACGTTGGTGCTACCGCGTTGGCAGCAGCTCGTGTCAGCGCCGACAAATCCGTTTCCCGCTCAGTCGCGGGACCGCCGTCCGACGGTGCTACACTTCGCCTACAGCATCGGCGGTGGTGGCGCGGAGGCAATGCTGATGAACCTCGCCACCACGCTCGATCCAGCGCGGTTCCGCAGTGTGGTCGTCGCAGTCAACGCACGCCCGTGGCCGCACCATTTGCGGCGCCTCAAAGACGCGGGTGTGGACGTTCACGATCTCGAAAGCTCCGCTTTCCTGAGTCGTGAGACGCTCATACGCCTGCGGGCGGTACTGCGGCAGGAGCGCCCAGACATCGTGCAGACGTGGATGCACCACGCCGATCTGGTTGGGGGGTGGGCCGCACGTCTCACGGGAGTCAAAAACATCGTCTGGAGCATCCATTGCCGAGAGATTCATGCCAATCCTGGGGACAGCCCGACTAGGCGCACCCTGTTTCACCGGGCGCTGGCGTTCAGCTCGCGCTTCATTCCTTCGCGCATTGTCTCGTGCTCGGCTGCGGCCATCGAGGATCACGTCACCCTCGGCTATCCACGTGGAAAGATGCGCTGGATACCCAACGGCACCGACCCTGAGCGCTTCAAGCCGGACACGGATGCTGCGCTCGACACCCGTGCAGAATTGAAGCTGCCGCCAGACGCGCCAGTCATTGGTTATGTCGGACGCTTCCATGAGATGAAGGATCTTTCGACCTTCCTTCGTGCCGCAGCACTGCTGCAAAGGCGCGTGACGAACGCGCATTTCGTCTTCTGCGGCGGCGTGGAGGTGGAGATGACCTCCATTGAGCGCGAGCTCCTCGCCCAACTGCCCCAGCCTACCCAGGTGCGCTTCGCATCCTTCCGCTCGGATCCATGGAATCTCTATCCTGCGCTGAATATCTTCACACTCTCCTCACGCACGGAGGCATGTCCGATGACTGTCATCGAGGCGATGTCTTGCGGCGTACCATGCGTCACCACTGATGTCGGCGATTGCCAGCAGCTTCTCGAAGGCGTCGGACGGACGGTGCCCGCGCGTGATCACACCGCTCTCGCAGACGCCTGGGAGCAGACGCTTCGCCTCGACGTGGCCGAGCGTGGTGCCCAGGCCGTCTTGTCTCGTCAGCGTGTGCTCGATCGCCTCACCTGTGCCCAGGCCGCACGGCAATACGCGGAAGTTTATACTCGTCTTCTGGAGGTCGTAAAATGAAGGCGCTGCTGCTCATCTCCGCCCTCACCGGTATCACTGCTGCCGAACCAGCGAAAATCTCATTCTGTGACGGCATGACACGCGTCCCACGCGATGGCAACCCGCCTTCCGCCCAAACGCACACACTGCATGCTGCGCGTGGCGAGTGGGAGCCGCTGCAAATCATCGTCTCCACCACGCCTGCAAAGCTCAAAAACATCCAGGTCACCACCACAGGCATCGCCAAGCACGATTCCGCCGCCTTGCTGCCCGCACCGGAAGTTTTTCGCGAGCATTATGTGCGCGTCTCCAAATCCACCCCCATGGCACCGTTGCCCGAGGGAGATTATCCCGACGCGCTCGTGCCGCTGGACATGCCAGCGCAGGAATCAGCAGGAGCTGGGACGGTGAACCAGCCTTTCTGGGTCGATGTGTTCGTGCCTTACACCGCCGAGCCGGGAAGTTACACCGGCGAAGTGCGATTCCTGTTCAACGACGGCACCACAGGTGTCGTCAGCTACACGTTGAATGTCTGGGACTTTGATCTCCCGGTCGTCCCAAAATTGCGCACGTCGATCATGACCACCGTGCGCAGGATCGCCGAAGTGCATGGCCTCGAATACAAAAACAACCAACCGTCACCCACACACGCCGCTCTGCTCGATGCCTACTACGACCTCCTCGCTAGGCATCGTTTGAGCGTTGATCAAATCCAGGGCAGCTATCCTGATGCCGTGACAGGCAAGCTCGATGAGGACAAGGCCGAGCGTGCGTTGCGCAAGCATCTGCTCCACCGCCATTGCAGCACGGTCGGCCTTCCCATCTGGCCGAAGTGGCCCTTCAACGACCCGCTTGGCAAAGACCGCGACGCCGCGATGAGCTACGTCGCGCAATGGATGAAGCTGCTGGCGAAAATCCGCTGCGAATCACGCGCCTACGTTATCATGGGCGATCTCGACGAGCCGAATGACGCCGCCGCCTATGAAAACGTGCGCCGCTGGGGCGCTTTCTTCAACGAGGTCGGAAAGCAACACGGCATCCGCGTGCCGCTACTCATCACCGAGCAGCCAACGCCGGAAAATCCCGCCTGGGGAAATCTAAACGGATCTGTGGACATCTGGGTGCCGCATTTCAGCGCCGTGTGGAAGGACATGGAGTGGGCCGGCGGCCAACATGACATCTCCTTGCGTCGTCAAGCTGGCGACGAAGTCTGGGCCTACGCCGCGCTCGTGCAGATGCCGAATGAATGGGAGGCGCAACATGGACACCCCAAGGTGCTGCGCGGTGGATTCCCGCCGGTATGGGCGCTCGATTACCCGCCTATGGCGCATCGCGTCATCGGCTGGCTCTTACCACTTCATGGTATCACAGGCATTACTTATTGGGACACGCTCTACGCGGCGGACGGCGTGGATGTGTGGGCAGACGCAGGCACCTTCAAGACACCGGACGGCTCCGTTTACAATGGCGACGGCTCCTACATCTATCCCGCGACGGAAAAACGCCACGGGCGCCACGCCCCAGTCGCATCGATACGGCTGAAATGGCTGCGCGAGGCCGCTGAGGACTACGACTACCTCATGCTCGCACGTCAGCTCGGGCTCGAAGATGACGCGCGCCAACTCACATCAAGTTTCGCCCGTGGTTTTGGTGAATGGGATGACAACACTGACATGCTCATGGACGCACGCCTTCGTCTCGGCGCACTTATCGAGACTGCCCAGCACCGAAAACAAACCGCCACCACTAGGAAAGGAGGCGCACCATGACAGCCACATATCCAACACGCGTGACGGAGGGAGGCGATGTGTTCACGCTCGATCTCGTGCGTGAAAGAAACGCCTTTCTCGCGCTGGAGCCATTCTGGGACGCGTTGGTCGATCAAATGGCTACGCGCTCGCCATTCATGCGCTGGGACTGGATGCGCCTGTGGTGGGAGATCTGCGGTGGTGAGGCGCAACTTGCAGTAGGCGTGCTGCGCGACGCTGGGGGCGTGCCGCAGGCCGTCGCGCCGCTCATGCTGGCCCGCCAAAATGACAACGCCCGCCGTCACCTCGTGACCCTCGCCTTCCTCGGAGGATTTGGTGCCGCGCATGGTGAGCGCCTTGACTTCATCGTGCCCGCCGGACGCGAGGACGAGCTCACGCCGCGTCTGTGCGCGGTATTCGCGCTGCTTCGTGGCGAGTGCGACATCATTCGTCTGAATTTCCTGCCACAGGAGTCGGCGAACACCCCACACATCCTCTCCGCACTGGAGAGCACATTTGTCCGCGCCTGTGTGCTGAACCGCAATCCCTCCCGTTACGTCACACTGCCCTCCTCGTGGGAGGAGATCGAGGCCCGTCACGGCGCTAGCTGGCGCGGCAACCTGCGTCGGAGCAGCAAGGCTTTCACCCCACGGTACCTGCAGGACCGGCCAGCGCATGCCTTTGGCGAGTTGTGCCGCCTGCACGCCTATCATTTTCCGGTAGGGGAGAGCAGTTTCGCCGTCGGTGCATCGCTTTCTTTTCACAGCCGCCTCACAGAGCTGTGGATGCCTCAGGGCCGCGCCATCATTCCGGCGCTGGAACGCGAAGGCGCGGTGGTGGCCGCGATCTACGGCTTCATCGAACGTGACGAGTTCTTCCTTTACCAGATGGGGTGGGACGCTGCGCATGCTCGCCTTTCCCCTGGCAAGGTGGCGCTACGCGCATGCGTCAACGAGGCGATCAACCGCCGTCTGCGCACATTCGATATGCTTGCCGGTGACCACGGTTACAAACTCCAGTGGTGCGACTCTACACGCTGGCTGCTCGACCTAGAAGCGCACAATCCTTCAAGCTGGCGCGCCACCACCTTCCACGCACTGCGCTCCGTTCGCCGCCGCTTCACTCCCAACTCTCTACCGGGGGACCTCGCCGCATGAAAGTCCTCGTCCTCACCGCAGATGCGAACACGCTCGTCTATCATCGTGGCGATCTGATCCGCGACTTCGCCGCACATGGCTGCGAGGTCGTCACAGCCGCAGCGGAGGATTATCCGCATGTGCGTGCGTTCGTCGAAGGCATAGGCGGCCACCATCGTGCCATCCGCATGGCACGCTCGAAGATTCATCCACTGAAAGATCTCGTCACCATGGGGGACATGTGGCGCTTGTTTCGCTCAGAAAAACCAGACGCGCTCTTTGCCTACACGATCAAGTCCGTCGTCTATGGTTGCGTTATCGCACGGCTGGCTGGAATCCGCCGCGTGTATGCGCTGCTGCCCGGCCTGGGCTTCACCTTCGTCAAACCGGTGACGTGGAAGCAGAGGATGGTCTCTTTCATCTCTGAGGCGTTACATCGTTTCGCGCTGAAACGCGCCGACGTGATCTTTATGCAGAATCACGACGATCTGCGGCTCTTCACCGACATGAACATGCTGCCGCAAGGCGTGCCAGTGCATGTCACCGCCGGTTCCGGCGTGAACATGGACGAGTTCACCCACGCGCCGCTGGAAAACGACGGAAATATCGCCGCTGGGCGTATTCGCTTCGCGCTGGTGAGCCGCCTGCTCGTCAGCAAGGGCGTGCGCGTGTTCGCCGAGGCCGCACGGCGTATCAAACAGCTCCATCATCACGTCGAGTTCCACCTCATCGGCCCCTTTGATCCGAATCCGAACCGCGTCGATGAGAGTGAGGTTCATCAATGGGTCGCCGAGGGCACGCTTGTGCATCACGGCATGGTGAAGGACGTCTCCTCCCTGCTAAAGACCATGCATGTGTTCGTCCTACCCACCTGGTATCGCGAAGGTGTGCCCCATGCGACTCTGGAGGCACTGGCCACGGGACGCCCGGTCATCACGACAAATTCCGTCGGCGCACGCGAGTGCGTCAAGCTCACCACAGAGGGTGAATCTCAACGCGAAGACGGCGAGATGCTCATGCACGGTGAGAACGGCTTCCTCTGCCAGCCACAGAATGTCGCGGCAGTGGAATGTGCGATGGAGTGGTATCTAGCTAATCCAGGGCAGATCGCCGTGCATGGCCGTGCCAGCCGTCTGCTCGCAGCGGATGTCTTCGATGTCCGTCTCGTAAATGACATCATCATCCGGGCGATGCGCCTACAGAAATCCTCCGCTGGTGAATTCGCTCCACGTCCGTCATTCGCCATCCCTCATTCGTCATTCTAAGCGCCATGGCCGTTTCCTACAGCATCCAGCCAGTTCCAGCCGGGCAGCAGCCCGGCTTCGGAGCCATGCTAGCGCTCACACCCACGACGCGTGGGCTCGTCCCCATGGCACCGTCTCTCACCGTGCCGGCGCAGCCAGGGGCTTCGCCTGTGTTTGATCCGCGCGCCTTCCTGCCGCCGATCAACCCGCGTGACTTCGAGGTGCAGCCGCTGATCAGCGTCGCGGACGTATTCGGCTACATCCGCAAGCGTTGGCTGCGCGGCGCGTTGCTGGGCCTCATGCTGGCAGCCCTTGCCTTCTACGCTCTTGGCATGGGCGCGAAGGTTTACGAGGCGGAGTCACAACTGCTCCTGCGCATCCAAGACACAAACGTGTTCAATTTCGACTCCATGTCCTCACGCGGTGTCACCGAACTCAGTGCCCCGCAGCTCATCAACAACCATCGCACCGAGCTACTCTCCCACCGTTTCCTCAACCACTTCTACGATCATTTCGACGCAGAGAGACGTGACGCTTTCCTGAAGCGTGAGGCAGGTATGCTGAGCCGGAAGGACGAGCTGCTAAAACTGCTGGGTCTCTACAAACCGGGCAAGCCAGCAGACCCACGCGAACTCTTCGTCGATCTGATGTCGGCCAATGTGCGCGTCGAGCCGCTGAAGGAGTCGCATGTGCTCCGCGTGCAGGTGCGCGACCATGACCCGAAGCTCGCCGCTGACTTTGCCAACCGCTACGTCGAGGAGTACATCCACTACGTCGCCGAGCAGGAGTCCAAACTCAGCGCTGATGCCTCAAGCTACTTGGAAAAGAAATCCGCAGAGCTGCAGAAGCGCTTGCGTGAGTCGGAGCAGAAGCTCGCGGAGTACCGCAAGAGTGAAGGACTCATGGAGGACACGGAGAGCAAGGACATCTCCAACGCGAAGGTGCGCCAGCTCAATGCGGCGATCACAGAGGCCGACCTGAAGCTCACAAAGGCGAAGAGCGATCTCGACAACGTGGTCGCCGCTCAAAAAGCCGGGCAGAATCTCACGGAGCTGCGCCTATTTGCCGACAATCCTGATGTGGCTCATCTTCACAAGCAACTCGACGCGAAAGTCGCGGAGCGCGCCCCACTCGAGGCCACCTGCGGACGAAAACACCCGGCGATGATCGGCCTTGCCAGGGAAATCACGGCGCTGCAGTCCGCCCTGGACCGCACCGTGATGGCGATGGTGAACATGGTGCAGACCGAGGTGGAGACACAGCAGCGTCAGATCGCCGAATTTCGTAATCAGTTGGAGGACGCGCGCAGCGCGGCGCTGGACATCAACGGCAAGAACGTGCAGCAGAGCCTGCTGCGCGATCAGGTGCGCATGAATCGCGATTTGTACGAGAAAATCGAGATGCGCCGCAGCCAAGCCGCACTGACCGGCCAGTTCCGCGACAGCGGCTTGCTGCGCGTCGCGGATGTGGCTATGGTCCCTGAAAAACCGGTGAAGCCGAACAAGCCTGTCGCCGCAGTGGCCGCCTTGATGATGTTCGGGCTGTCGCTGATCGGCCTACCGGTGGGCTGGGGCATTTTTGACGATCACATCAGAAAGCTCTTTTCCGGAGGCGTCAAAGACCGCGAAGTGCAGGAACGTGAGCGCATGGCAAATCATGGCTTCCATGTCGCTGCTGCCATGCCTGCCGCAGTCGCGCCTGCACCGGTGTTGATGGCGCACCCCACACCTTTCTCCATCGTCGGGCACACCGCGCCACCAGTGATGGAGGCACCGCCTGAACGGGTGCCACCACCGCCACGCCATCCACCCATGGTGAAACCCTCCAATGATGAGACGACAATCCTCGCAAAGCTTCCGCATGTGGGGGGCACGACACCGGAGGGGATGCTTGCCGAGCTGCTCAAGCCGGAGCCGCTCGGAGCCTCCAGCGCCTTGCATCATCTCACCACGGCTCTTGAACGCCAAGCAGTGAATCGTGGCACGACTGCGGGAGTGGTACTCATCACCGGTGCCAACGCGGGAGAGGGTAAGACGCTCGTCTCCGCTGCGCTGGCAGCGGCATTCTGCCATCAGGGCCGCCGCGTGTTCATGATGGAGTGCAATCCTGCGTCTCCGACGCTGCACAAGTGGTTCCCCCGTGCCGCCCAGGGCTACGGTGCGTATGCGGAGCACATCGAGGCGTTGCGCTATGGCCACAGCAACCTCTTCCTGCTACCCGGCTGCGATCTGCCCGCACATGCGACAAACGAACTTCTCGACGGCTATCGCACCTGGATCGATCGTGCGAAGACGGAGGTCGATTGGATCATCCTCGACGCTTCGCCGCTGCTGAAGAGCTTTGCCAACGTCGCGCCACTGGCTCCGCTCGCCACCGACGTGCTTATTGTGAACAATCCGTCGGTCAGCAGCGCCGTGCAACTCCGCGCTGGGCTCGCTCTGTTGCAGCCCATGATGTCATCGAGCGCCTTGCGTGGTATGGTGGTAAATAGCGGCTGAAAGACTCTAAGACTCTCATGGCGAGTTTTGGCGCTTGAGTTCCTCAATCAATGCTTGTGGCTCGGCAACACTGACCATCACCGTGTAGCCCTCGGT
>CAYQWE010000045.1:0-39382 GCA_964421275.1 uncultured Prosthecobacter sp. | reverse complement strand
CTCTACACCAGTCCGATTCCCGAGCCATTCACCTACATCCCGCAGGGCGAGTCTGCGATGTCCATCGGTGATGGCAGCATCACGAGTCCCTTTCTGGCGCTTTTCGGACGTTCAGCCCGTGCCACGGGCATGGAGGATGAGCGGTCAAACAAGTTCATCCCCTCGCAGTGGCTGCATTTGCTGAACTCGAGCCAGATCCAGCAGAAGCTGGAGCGTGGCACGGGACTCCAGGCGATCACCAGTGCCAAACGGCCCGAGGCGGAGACATTGGAGGAGCTTTACCTCACCATCCTGTCGCGGCTGCCCACGGCGGCGGAGCTGGAGAATGCCAGGGCTTACGGCGAGCCGCCCGGCTTCAACAGGGCGGGAAAGCCCCGCAGCAGGCGGGCCGATGAGTGGGTCGATCTTGCCTGGGCGCTGATCAACAGCAGCGAGTTTTTATTCCGTCACTAACCCCCGAAACATCGAAGGAGAACCACCATGAGCACCTCTGACATCCCAAGCAACGCACCCGTGGATATCAACCAGTTCGGCATGGCCTTGAGCCGTTCCGTGAGCCGGCGTGATGTCTTTCATGCCGGTCTTTTCAGCACGGCAGGGCTGCTGTGTTCCGGCGCCCGCGCCGCCACGGCACCACCGCCGCCGCAGGCACTGCCCACAGCGCCGATCAAGACCAAGGCAAAGTCGGTGATCCAGGTTTTCCTCTGGGGTGGCATGTCGCACAATGACACCTGGGATCCGAAGCCGGACGCGGGTTATGATTACAATGGCCCGATGAAGGCGCCGCTGTCCACCAACGTGGCCGGCATGCAGGTCAGCGAGTGGTTCCCCGGCCTCGCGAAGCAGGCGGACAAATTCTCCCTCATCCGCAGCATGACGCATGGCAACAACGGCCATGAAACCGCCGCCTACCTCGTGCAGACGGCGCATCAGCCCGGTGAGCGGCTCGCCTATCCGAGCGTCGGCGCCGTGTTCTCCTTCTTCAAAGGCAAAAACTACAAGGGCGTGCTGCCGCCGTATGTCGTGCTCACCCAGCCCCAGGGCCGGTTTTCCGAGGAGGGCTTCCTCGGAGCGCGGCTGAAACCCTTCGCGACCGGTGGTGATCCGAACGCCTCGCGCTTCGAAGTGGAGGGCGTCGTCTCGCGCAGCATCAGTGATGTGAGGCAGCAGGCACGGCGTGATTTGCTCGCGAAAATGGACACGCTGCGCCAGGCATCGGGGGGCGATTCCCAGATCGCTGCCTCCGAGCAGGCTAAAATGGAAGCCTACGACATGATCCTCGGCAAAGGGCGCGAGGTCTTCGATCTCTCGAAGGAGAAACCTGAGCTGCGTGACCGCTATGGCCGTCACACGTTCGGACAGGACTGCCTCGCCGCGCGGCGCATGGGCGAGGCCGGCGTGCCGTACATCGTGATCAATTACCCCGGCGGCTGGGACACGCACAGCAACCATTTCCAAACGATGGGCCGCCAGGCTCCTCAGCTCGACCAGGGACTCGCCGCTTTGCTGCTCGATCTCAAAGAGCGCGGCCTGCTCGACACCACTCTAGTGTGGTGCGCAGGTGAATTTGGCCGCGGGCCGAAGATCGACTGGCAGCCACCGTGGAATGGCGGACGCAACCATCATGGCAAGGTCTTCTCCGTCCTCGTCGCAGGTGGCGGATTCAAAGGCGGCCATGTCGTCGGCTCGTCAGACGCGAAGGCGGAGGAGGTGAAGGACCGCCCCGTCTATCCGGTCGATTTGCTCGGCAGCATCTACCAGCTCGCAGGCATCGACCCGCAGGCAAAACTCCCGCATCCGATGGGTTTCGAGGCACACGTCCTGCCCTTCGGCGAGGCAGGAGTGAAGTCGGCGGGCGTCCTCACGGAAATCATGTGATCTCGCACAAGTCATGAAAACAACCCTGGTCTGGACAATCGTCTCCGCTTTCGCGGTCATGTCATTCGCAGCCCCGAAGGCGGGGGCCCAATCCCGTCCCTACATGGGCTATGCCTATCCCGCAGGCGGCCAGCAAGGCACGACCTTTGAGGTGAAAATCGGCGGGCAGTCGCTCGATGAGGTCTCCGACATCATCGTCACCGGCGGTGGCGTCTCGGCAAAGGTGCTCAGCAGCTTCAAGCGCATCGGCCCGCAGGAGATCACGCTGCTGCGCGAGCAGCTTCGTGATTTGAAGGAGGCGCGCAAGAACGCGAAGACACCTGATCCCTCTACGGACGACCTGATCGCCCGCATCGAGAAACGCATCGGGGAGTATTGCAACCGCCCCGCCAGCAATGCGCTGGCGAGTCTGCTGTTCCTTGAGTTCACCGTCGAAAAAAACGCCGCACCAGGGGCGCGCGAGCTGCGCCTCGTGACCCAGGGCGGCGTGTCGAACCCGCTCGCATTTCACATTGGCCAGGTTCCCGAAGTGACACGCAAGCCGATGCTCACCGCTGAATATCAAGTGCTCGGCAAAGAGTATCTGGCCCTGCGCAAACGGCCGGATGAGGAAATCGAGCAGCGTGTCACGACGCCTTGCACGGTGAACGGCCAGGTCGCCTCTGGGGAGATCAACCGCTACCGCTTCACCGCTCGCAAAGGGCAGCGCCTCGTCGTCTCCGCGCTCGCACGTCAGTTGATCCCCTTCATCGCCGATGCCGTGCCCGGCTGGTTCCAGCCTGTGCTCGCGATTTATGATTCCAAAGGCCGCGAAATCGCCTACCAGGACGACTTTCGCTTCAAGCCTGACCCCGTGGTGCTTTTTGACGTGCCGCAGGATGGCGAATACGTCGCCGCCATCTCCGATGCCATCCATCGCGGGCGCGAGGATTTTGTTTATCGCATCACCATCGGCGAGCAGCCGTATGTCACGAGCATCTTTCCGCTCGGCGGGCAGGTCGGCGCGGCCCATGCCATCAAGGTGCAGGGCTGGAATCTCGGCGGCGCTGCCTTGAACCAACCCGCGAAGAATGCCGCGGCTGGTACGCAAAACGTGACCGCGACTGTGAAGGGGGCCGTTTCGAACGCCGTGCCCTTCGTGCTCGACTCCCTGCCGGAGGCTTTTGACAAGGAGCCGAACGACGCCCCCAACGCCACGCAAAAAGTCACCCTGCCGGTCATCGTCAACGGGCGCATCGACAAGAAGGGCGACTGGGACGTTTTCGAATTCCAGGGGAAGGCGGGGCAGGACATCGTCGCCGAGGTCATGGCGCGTCGTTTGGATTCGCCGATGGACTCAGTGCTCAAAATCATCGGCCCTGACGGGAAGACGCTCGCCTTCAATGACGACCACGAGGACGCCGGCAATGGTGTGAACACGCACCACGCCGACTCCTATGCCACGCTCAAGCTGCCGGCGGACGGTGCCTATCGCGTCCACCTCGGTGATACCGTGCGCGGCGGCGGTGATGAATACGGCTACCGCCTCCGCATCAGCCCCGCTCGGCCTGACTTCGCCCTGCGCACCGTGCCCTCCAGCATCACGCTGCGTGCGAAAGCCAGCTCCAGCATCAGCGTGTATGTCGCGCGCAAAGACGGCGGCATGGCCCCCATCACCATCGCGTTGAAGAATCCGCCGGCAGGCGTCACCTGCAAACCGGTCACCATCAGCGGTGCGCAGTCGGTCGTCGGACTCAGCATCAAATGTGATCTTCCAGCATCGGTGAAAGCCTTCGATCTCGTCATCACAGGCACCATGGCGCAGGCTCCGGGCCAGCCCGCGATCCAGCATGATGCCGTGCCGTGCGAGGACCGCATGCAGGCATTCCTCTGGAGGCATTTCGTCCCTGCTCAAACTTTGAAAGCCATCGTCTTCGACCCCACCATCAAGCCGGTGCCGAAACGTGTCATGCCGCCGGCCTCCCCACAGGATCTGGCCGAGGCAAAGAAGAAGCTGGAGGGCAGCACTGCCAAATTCACCAAAGGCCAGGTAGCCGGAAGACTGCGCCAGATCAATGATCTCTATCAGGAAGGACTGCTGACGGACGCATTCACCTCGAAGCGCGTGGCGGAATGCGAGGCACAGGAATGAACCACCCCCACCCGTGCAAAAATCCCCCCTATGAACACATGCACTCATGAATTTGATGTCGCCGTCATCGGCGGCGGTCCCGCCGGTGCCGCTCTCGGCACCTTCCTCAGCCACTCCGGCCACAAGTGCGTCGTTTTGGAGCAGGCGAAGTTTCCGCGCTATCACATCGGCGAGTCGCTCATCCCGCACACCTACGGCATTCTCGACCGCCTGGGCTTGCTGCCAAAGATGCGCGCCTCCCATTTCCCTGTGAAGCACAGCGTTCGTTTCGTTTCCCCGGACGGCGTGGAGTCCACCCCCTTCTACTTCTCAGAAACCATCGAAGGTGATCGCGCCCGCACCTGGCAGGTCAAGCGGAGCGAATTTGATGTGATGATGCTCGACCACGCCCGTGAAAATGGTGTGCATGTCCGCGAGGCTGGCGTGAAGGAAGTCATCTTTGATGAAAAAGGCAAAGCCACCGGCGTGCGTCTCAACGGCGGCGCCAATGGCGAGGAACTGCGCGCCAAAGTCGTCGTGGATGCCTCCGGCCGTGCCTGCGTCATCGGGCGCCAGCTCCAGCTGCGTGAGGAGATCAAGGACCTGCGCAAGGCCACCGCCTGGAGCTACTACCGTGGTGCCAGACGGCTCCCTGGCATCGACGCAGGAGAGACCACCATGTTCCTCATTCCCGGTGGCGGCTGGTTCTGGTATATCCCGCTGCCGGAGGACGTCGTCAGCGTCGGCATCGTGGCTGATCCGCAATACCTGCTGGGTGATTCCGATGACCTGGAGGCCGCCTACCTGCGAGAAGTGGCCAAATGCGCCACACTTTCCGAGCGCCTTGTCAATGCCGAGCGCGTTGGCCCCGTACGCGGCACGCGTCAGATGGCCTACCTCAACCGCCAGACCTGCGGTGACGGCTGGGTGATGATCGGCGATGCGCGCGCCTTCCTCGATCCCATCTACTCATCCGGCCTTTACCTCGCCCTCGGCTCCGCCGAACTCGCCGCTGGATGTATCGATGACGCGTTGAAATCCGGTGATCTCTCCGCTGCGCGGCTTGGCGCGTTCGAGCCTGCACTCTGGGAAGGTGTCGGCGTCATCCGCCGTCTCATTCACGCCTTCTACGATCCGCAGTTCAGCTTCCCGAAATTCGCCGAACGCTTCCCCGAGCAGCGCGCCGCGCTCATCGACTGCCTCATCGGCGATGTCGTCGGCAAGGATCTGACCTCCTTCACTGCCGCCCTTGAACAAATGACCCCGCCGCCCGGCCCGCTGGGAGGCTGAGGCGGTCATTCATCCTCATCACGCGTCACGAAACGCCGCCGGTGCCACAGCAGCCACAGCAGGCACAGCAGGCCCCAAGTCGAGGCGGCGTAAATGTGATGTGAAACGGTCGTCTTCGGCACCCAGGCAGGCACGACGCGCGTGGTGGCAGCCAAAACACCGAGAAAGACCAGGAAGCGCACCCATTTCGACTTCGCGAAAAAGCCCTCCAGATCGCCGCTGTGGCCGAAAAGCACGCGGGAGCCGACGACGAGGATCAACATGCCAAATCCGCCGATGTAGAGCAGATGCTCGATGGAGACATGCTGCGCATAATGAAACGGCGCTAGCACAAGACCGAGCCCTCCCGCCGTCAGCGCCCAAAACAAGCCCGTGGTGAGTGATCCGGCCTGCCTTGGCCTCCAGCGCACCTCGATGAGCAGATAGCCTGCGGCGACGAACGCCCGCAGCGCATACCCGGCGGCCACCAGGCCATATGCTTCGAGGAAAAAGCTGCCCACGAGTAAAAGCGCAGCGGTGATGGCCCGCAGCAGTTTCACACGGCCTTGCGCCGCCGTCCTTGGATCCCCAAAATCACCGCCGAGCATGCGCGGAAACACAAACGAGCCGATGCCGAGCACCGGCGGCAGCAGCATCCCTTGGTAGAGCAGTAGATTTGCCAGACGCAAGCGTTGCGGATCCACCAGTGTCGCTGGGGAAAGCTGCAAGGCCGCTCCCGTGATCCCGCAGGCCAGCCCGACGAGTGCCAGCAGCATCTGCGGCGGCGGTGCCTCCTTGCGGAACTTGATCACACGCGTCATGAGGCAGAGCAGCAGCGAGGACAGCAGCGTGATGAAAAACGCATCTCCCCACGCGAGATGCAGCGTAAGGTGACTGATCCCGCAGGCCTGGTGCAGCGTCAGGAGCCACATCAACTCCAGCGGCGTGAGTTTTGGTGCCGTGGCCATGCGAGGTCCCGCCGTGCCGAGAAAGCCGACGACGAACGCACCGCCGAATGCTTCGATCATGATGCGCGCGTGGGCGAAGCTCGGATAGAAGCCGATCATCTGCGTATGATACAGCGGCCATAGTGACACGCCTATCACACTCCACAGCGCCCCGCTGAAAAAGAAGACGCGGTAAGGCTCAGCCGCGAGCCAGCGTAGGCCGCTTTGCACGCTGGTCTTGCGTTTCTTGTGTTTGCAGGCGGGGAACTGGCTCATTGGGAGAGGAGTTTTTTCAATGCGCTCAATGTGGGAGTGATGTCGGCGCCGAGCGATTCCTCGCGATGGACGATGTTTCCATCCGCGTCGAGCACGGCGATGAGATTGGAGTGCGTGAGGAAGCCTTCGACGGTGGCAAACTTGAACTGCAAGGCGACGGCGAGCTGGCGGATGGTGTCATTGTCCGAAACGGCGAAAGTCCAGCGGCTGAGATCGAGCTGCTGCTCGGTAGCAGTTTTTTTCATCTGCGCCGGATTGTCCGACGCGGCGTCGAAGGAGAAGAAGACGAATCCCGCCCTGTCAGCATCCGTGCCGAGTTCGTTCTCGATCCGCTTCATGTCGTCGATGATGCGTGGGCAGGCGGACTTGCAGGTGGTGAAGCCCATGGTGATGAGGCGTGGCTTGCCGCGCAGCTGATCGAGTTTGAGCGGTTGGTCGTCTTGGGTGCGCCAGATGCCGGGCAGATCATAGAGGGTGGCGAAGGCGGTGGTTGTAGATGCGGGAGGCACTTTTTGGGTGGACTGCGCACAACGGAAACCAAGACTGGCGACACAGTAGTCACCCTTTAGGCTACTGCGGAAGGCGTAGCGCATGTAGGCGGCGTAGTTGCTCACATCGGCGGCGAGGAGTGATCCCGCGCCACAGAAGAGCTTCCGCTCCAGCGAGCCGTCGCCACGTGAGTCGCCGACGAGCATGGTAGAGTTGAAATCATGCACCCATTCCCATACGAGACCGTGCAGGCCACGGATGCCATACACATTCGCGGCGGCCTCGCTGACGGCTGGTAGAGGACTGGAGGCGGGCTTGGAATACCATTCGAGGAGCTGGTGGAGGAATGCCTGATCCGTGCTGGCGTCCAGCTGCGTGGCGTCCGCACGGGCGACGAATTCCCATTCGTCCTGCGTGGGCAGACGTGCGCCGCACGACTCGGCGTAGGCTTTGGCGGCGAACCATGAGACGTGGGTGACCGGAGTATCCGGTTTGGCGGTGCCGAGATCGAGATCACCTGCCCAGTGTCTCAGATAGCCCGCGTCAGCGAGCGTCCGCCGCACTTGCGAACGCCGCCATTGCGGATGTTTGGTCACGAAGCGGAGGAACTGCGCATTGGTGACCTGGGTGATGTCCATGTAGAAGGGCTGCACCGCTCGCGCTCTCGCTTCCTTCGCGTAGAGAGGTTTGTAACTGCCGCCGTTGATGAGAACCATGCCTGCGGGCGGCACTGGCGACGCACCACCTGCGGTCAGCAGCCCGGTGATGCCTAGGATGCTGGTGGAAAACGCGGTGATCCTCATGGTGCGCGACATGACTCTTCAATGAGCGCCTGGGGGTGCCGAAGGAGGAGGAACGGTGTCACGCACTTCCTTTACCGAAGCGGGCAGCACTTCGGTGCCGTTGTTGCCCCACTGGTTGTAAACATAGGTGAGTACGTTGGCGACCTGCTCGTCGTTGAGCCCGAGCTGCGGCATGATGCTCTCATACACCTCGCCGTTCACCGTCACTTTTCCCTGCAGGCCGTGGATGACGGTGCCGATGGCGCGTTTCACGTCGGCGTTGAGGTAGTCGGACTTGGCGAGAGGCGGGAATGCCTTCGGGATGCCCTGACCTTCGGGCTGGTGGCAGGCCATGCAGATGGAGGTGAAGATGATTTTGCCGCGTGCGATGCGCTCATCCTTGTTTGCGGCTGGCTTCTGCTGTGAGGACGCCTGGGCGATGCTCTGGATCGCGCTGCCTTCGAGTTGGTAAACACGGTCATCCTGTTTGCCGGAATAGACGATGAGATTGTCCGGTCCACTGACTTTGATCATTCCCACGGCACCTTTGTTGAAGGCACGGAAGATGCTGTGATCGACGAGGATATAGGAGCCAGGCACGTCGAGGCCGAACTCGACGATGGTCGATCCGCCCGCTGGGATCATGGTGGTCTGCACCTGATGCTGCGCCGCTTTCATACCGCCTTCGAGATGCACGGTGTCGTAAATTTCACCGATGATGTGGAAGGAGGAGGTGAGACTCGGCCCACCATTACCGACAAAGAGCCGCACACGCTCCCCGACCTTGGCCTGCACAGCGTTGTCGCCTGCCATGGCACCGACGGAGCCGTTGAACACGACGTAATCTGGATCCTCGGAGAGCGCTTTTTCCATGCTGAAGGGTTGGAGGCCGGCCTGGCCGTAGGGCCCCTTCGTGTAGAACTCGGACTGCATGACGTAGAACTCCTTGTCCACCTTTGGCAGGCCGCCGATAGGCTCGACCAAGATGAGGCCATACATGCCGTTGGCCATGTGCATGCCCACCGGGGCGGTGGCACAGTGGTAGATGAAGAGGCCGGGATTGATGGCCTTGAACGAAAACACGGACTCATGCCCCGGCGCTGTGAACGACGCCGCAGCGCCACCGCCTGGGCCGGTGACGGCGTGCAGGTCGATGTTGTGCGGCATCTTGCTATCCGGGCGATTTTGCAGATGAAACTCCACCTCGTCGTTTTGACGGATGCGGATGAATTTGCCCGGCACGCTGCCGCCGAAGGTCCAGAAGGTATAGTCCACGCCATCGGCCAGGCGCTTAACGACCTCGACGACTTCGAGCTTCACCGTCACCTTTGTGGGATGATCACGCGTGATGGGCGGTGGGACATTCGGCGCATCAGTCAAAACGGCATCCTCATGTCCGGTGACGGGCTTGTCCTGCTGCTTCGACGGATTTTCCAGTGCCTCCGTGGATTGCGCAACTGGTGCCGCAGGCGGAGCGGCGGTCTTGTACGACTCCATCGTTTTGACGAGGGAATCCTGGGATTGTTGCTCGACCGGGCTCAGTTTGTCGTCGCCGCATTGTGTCAGCAGTACGGCGGCGGTGGCAGCGAGCGCTGGCAGGAGGATTCGTGTTTTTGTCTTCATCATTCAGGCAGGTTGAGATTTGTAGCGGGCGTAACGTTCGCGCTGCTCAGGAGTGAGGTTTGCCGGATCAAAGCGCGGGTCGTGCAGGGCGTTGATCTTGCTGTGAATCACGTTCGCCATGTCCGCTGCGCAGTTCTTGATGTGCTCCGCGTTCTCGCCTGCGAAGAGATCATCCACTGTGACGTGAAAAAGCTGAAGCCAGCGGTCGAACTTGTCGCGGCCCATGTCTGTGAGCGGTACGAGCTTTGCATGTGCGGCCAGCGGATTGCCGGTGAAGCCACCGCTGCGAAACATCACCGTTTCCCAAAAGGCATACATCTTCGGCAGATGTGCGTCCCAGTCTGTTCGCGCCACTTTGTCGAAAATGAAGCCGAGCAAATCATCACTGCGGACGCGACCGTAAAATGAATTCACCAGCGTCTCGATTTCAGCGCGGCCTTGGATGTCGGGTTTGGGATCAGTCATGGGAGGAGTAGTAGTGTGCAATCAAGATTAGGACGTGGCTCTGCACCACATGGCATTGAGTGAGCGACTTTTGAGATCATCGCCGCATGATGGATGCACAGACAATACAACCGAAGCAGCATGCTTGGCAAGATAGGTGGAGCAGCGAGATGAGCGCATGCGCATGTTCAGTCATCGTCAGTGAAGAACCACCTATCATAGACAAGACATGAAAACATCAATTAAACACATTCCTCTCACCGCTATGATGTTGCTGGCCGCTTGCGGCGGCAAAGAAGAAGCCGAGGCCGAGGCAAAAAATGCACCGACACCCGGTGAGATCGTTGCGGGGCAGCCTGTGCCGCATGGACCGGTGATCAAGAACGTGGAGATCACGAATCCGTTGAAACCGGAATGGGTTACGGGCGGTAAGGTGGTCTATGACGGCAAGTGCATGCCCTGTCACAGACTGGACACAACAAAGCTCGTCGGCCCGGGCTGGAAGGACGTGACGAAGCGCCGCACGCCGGTGTGGATCATGAACATGATCTGCAACACGGACATGATGCTCTCCACCGATGCCGATGCGCAGAAGCAGCTCGAGCTCTGCCTCGTGCGCATGCCGAACCAGAACGTCACCGTCGAGGATGCGCGGAAGGTGCTGGAGTTCATGCGCAGCAACGACGGCGAGAAATAGCGGCTCCTTTTTAACACATCCAAAGACAATCAATCACCGAGGAGAAACTAATCATGAAAGCAAAACCTATCCTTATTCATCTGTCCGCCCTTTGTGCCGTGATCGGCGCGGGAGTGACCTTCACCGGATGCAAGCCGAAGAATCTCGTCGCCACCGCCCAGACCGGAGGCGCCGCGGAGAAAGTCTATGTCGCTCCGGGCAAGCATGACGAGTTTTACAACATCGTCTCCGGGGGGTTCAGCGGGAATGTGAGCGTGTATGGGCTGCCGTCAGGTCGTCTGCTCCGCCAGATTCCGGTGTTCTCGCAGTTTCCTGAATGTGGCTGGGGCTACTCCGAGGAGACAAAGCCGATGCTGAATACCTCCCATGGCGAGCTTCCGTGGGATGACAGCCACCACATCTCCCTCTCAATGACGAAGGGCGAGCATGACGGGCGCTGGGCCTTCATCAATTCAAACAACACGACGCGCATCGCCCGCATCAGCCTGAAGACTTTCCGTACGGAGGAGATCATCGAGCTGCCGAACAGCGCGGGCAACCATTCCTCCCCCTTCATCACGCAGGACACGGAGTATGTGGTGGGCAGCACACGTTTCGCGGTGCCCCTCTCCTATGAGGGGGCGAATCCCGACGTGCCGATCGACAGCTTCAAGGAAAACTTCAAATCCACGATCAGCTTTGTGAAGGTGGCGCCAGACACCGGACGCCTGAACCTGGCCTTCCAGGTGTTGATGCCGGGCATGGATTTTGACCTGGCTCGCGCCGGGAAGGGCAAATCCCACGGCTGGTTCTTCTTCTCCTGCTACAACAGCGAGCAGGCGCACACGCTGCTGGAGGTGAACGCCTCCCAGAAGGACAAGGACTACATCACCTGCGTGAACTGGAAGAAGTGCGAGGAGTATGTCGCCGCAGGCAAGGGCAGGAAGGTGAAGTCCAAATACGCGCACAATGTGTATGACGACCACACCCACACCGGCACCTCGACGATGAAGGAGGACGTGGTGCTGCTCGATCCGAAGGAGCTGGCGGACATCGTCTATCTCATGCCCTGCCCGAAATCACCGCACGGCTGCGACACTGATCCGACGGGCAATTACATCGTGGGCAGCGGCAAGCTGGCCGCCGTCATCCCGGTGTTCTCCTTTGACAAGGTGCAGGCCGCCATCGCCGGGAAAAAGTACGACGGCGACTTCCACGGCATCCCGGTGCTGAAATATGAGGATGTGCTGCACGGCGAGGTGAAGAAGCCGGGCCTCGGCCCCTTGCACACCGAGTTTGATGACAAAGGCTTTGCCTACACCTCGATGTTTGTCTCG
Organism: uncultured Prosthecobacter sp.; assembly: GCA_964421275.1. GTDB lineage: Bacteria > Verrucomicrobiota > Verrucomicrobiia > Verrucomicrobiales > Verrucomicrobiaceae > Prosthecobacter. The sequence continues at coordinate 27,551 of CAYQWE010000045.1, read as the reverse complement.
TCAGAAGTGGTGAAGTGGGATCCAAAGACGTTGCAGGTGGTGGACCGCATCCCCACCTATTACTCCGTGGGCCATCTCTGCGTGCCTGGAGGCTCCACGATGAAGCCGCATGGCAAATATGTGATTGCCTACAACAAGATCACCAAAGATCGCTACCTGCCCACCGGACCTGAGCTGACGCAGTCCGCCCAGCTCATCGACATCAGCGGGGAGAAGATGAAGCTGCTGCTGGATTTCCCCACCGTGGGCGAACCGCACTACGCGGATGCCATCCCCGCCAGTCTCGTGGCACCGAACTCGCTCAAATTCTATCCCATCGAGGAAAACAAGCATCCGCATGCCACGAAGAGCGAGAACGACTCCCGCGTCGTGCGTGAAGGAAAGAAGGTGCACGTCTATCTGACGGCGATGCGCTCGCATTTCTCACCGGATCTCATCGAGGGCATCCAGCCGGGTGACGAGGTGTATTTTCATGTCACCAACCTCGAACAGGACTGGGACGTGCCGCACGGCTTCGTCATCAAAGGCTCGAAGGCTGCGGAACTCCTCATCATGCCGGGCGAGACGCAGACGCTGAAATGGGTGGCTGACCGCGTGGGAGTGATCCCTTTCTACTGCACGGACTTCTGCTCCGCGCTGCACCAGGAGATGCAGGGCTATCTGCGCGTCTCACCGCCGGAAGCGAAGGTGCCGCTGAAATGGGGCCTGGGTGACAAGATCACCACGGCAAAGGCCGCTCCTCAAGCGGCACCGGCTACAGCACCTGCGGCTCCGGCTCCGGCTCCGGCTCCGACACCTGCGCCAGCAGCGCCCGCTCCTGCCCCCGCCCCGGCGAAACCCGGTGTGCCATAAATCAAATCGCAGGGCAGACTTCCGGCAGCATCTCCCTCCGTCCTCGCTGGCGGAGGGCGCGGGGAGTCCACATCTTGAACCATCATGAACCGTCTTCATCCCATCTCGCGCCTTTTGCATTTTATCGCCGTCTTGTCCATGGTGAGCGCCTTCTTCACGCCGTTGTGGCAGATCCAGCTCTGGGCGCCCCAGTATCCCGAGGGGCTGAACATGAAAATCTGGATCGATCATCTTTCCGGCGCCTTCGACATCATCAACGGCCTCAACCACTACATCGGCATGGCGATGATCCGGGAGGAGATGTTCCCGGAATTCGGTTTCATGATCTATGTGATGGGTGTGCTGATCGCGCTGGGAGTGTTCTCCGCCATCATGGGGACAAGGCGCTGGCTTTGGATCTATGTCATCGTGCTGTGCCTCGGCGCCCTGGCCGGTCTCGCGGATTTTTACCGCTGGAGTTATGAGTACGGACACAACCTCGATCCTCACGCGGCCATCCAGGTGCCGGGAATGTCCTACCAGCCTCCTTTGATTGGCTACAAGGCACTGCTCAATTTTGTGGCCTACTCAGGACCTGACATCGGCGGCGGCATCATGATCGTTTCTGGCGTTCTTTCGGGCGTCCTGCTCGGTTGGGAACAGTTTTTGCGCGGACGCCGGAAGAGTCCGGTGAGAAGCAGTGGGGTGATCCATGCCGCCACCATCGTGGTCACGCTGTTTGTGACGGCCATGCTCGCCAGTTGCGAACGCGGGCCGGAGGCCATGCGTTACGGCAAGGATGAGTGCGAAAGCTGCCGCATGACCATCAGCGACCAGCGCTTCGGCTGCCAGATCGTCTCGAAAAAAGGACGCGTGTTCAAATTCGACGACCTCTGCTGCATGCATGACTTCGTCCAGGACGGCTCGCTCGTCGAAAGCGAGATCCACGGGCGCTACGTGGGCGATTTCAACCGCCCGAATGCCTTCATTCCCGTGCAAAGCGCATTCTTCCTGCGCGGAGCCATCAAAAGCCCGATGGCCAGCAACACGCCCGCGTTTGCCACCGAGGCCGAGCGCGATGCGGTGAAGGCCAAAGTGGGCGAAGGCAGTGCCTCCACCTGGCCGCAGGTTGTCATGGATCATTGATCCAGCCATGAAACACCAAATCACAGCCCTTTGTGTCGCGCTGCTTGCCTCCGCAGCGGGTGCGGATGAGCTGGAAGTCGGCCCTGGGAGCGCACATGCCACGATCAAGGCCGCCATCGCCGCAGCGCAGCCTGGAGACACCGTGCGCGTCCTCGGCGGGCAGCACCGCGAAGGCCAGCTCAGCGTGGACAAGCCGCTCGTGCTCGAAGGCGTGGACCGCCCCGTGCTCGATGGTGAATCGAAGCATCCGCTCCTGCGCATCGCCGCCGATGGCGTCACGGTGCGCGGTTTCCAGATACTCAATGGCGGCCGCTCCAGCACGCAGGAGCTTGCCGGCATCTTCGTGGACCAGGCTCATGACTTTGTGATCGAAAACAATGAGCTTCGTGACTGCGATTACAGCATCTATCTCTCAAAAGCAGGCCCCGGCATCGTGCGTGGAAACACCCTGCGCGGCCTCCCGGATCTCGAGATCAACAGCGGCAACGGCATCCACCTGTGGAGCTGCAAAGGCGTGCGCATTCTGCGCAACCACGTCTCCGGCCATCGTGACGGCATCTACCTCGAACACGCCGCAGGCTCGGACGTCGAGGACAACATCGTGGAAGGGAACATGCGCTACGGCCTGCATTTCATGTTCTCAAATGACAGCCTCTATCGCGCGAACCGCTTCACCCGCAATGGCGCTGGTGTGGCTGTCATGTACTCCCGCGCCGTCACCATGCGTGATAATGTGTTTGATCAAAACTGGGGCAGCTCGTCCTACGGGCTGCTCATCAAGGACGTGACAGACAGCGAGGTCACGGGCAACCTGTTTGACCGGAACTCCACCGGTCTCTACTCCCAGGGCGCCACCCGCGTGCGCTACGAGGGCAATCACTTCCGTGAAAACGGCTGGGCGCTGCGCATCATGTCCAATGGCAGCAGCAACCGCATCACCACGAACAACTTCACCCGCAATTCCTTCGATGTGGGCACGAACGGCGACCTCGCCGACCATGAGTTCGCCCGCAACTACTGGGACCGCTACGAAGGCTACGACCTGCGTCACGACGGCACTGGCGACGTGCCTTTCCGCCCGGTGAGCCTCTTCGCCATCCTGGCCGAGCGTGTGCCCGCCTCTCTCTTTCTCATGCACAGCTTCATGGTGCGGCTGCTCGACCGCGCGGAGAAGGCTTTCCCCTCCGTCACGCCCGACAGCGTCATCGACAGCACCCCCGCCATGCGGCCGCATCCGCCGTCCGCGGCCAGCCTTTCCCAGCCAACCCAACACCAACCATGAAAACACCTCGCCTCATCACCATCGGTTCGCTCGCGTTGCTGCTCGCCGCGTGCGGAGACTCCAGCGACACGGCGCCTGCGGCCTCCAGCGCGGGTTCCGAAGCCCCCGCCGCAGGCCAGTCCGCCGTGCAGGACAAGGACTCGAAGCCCGACATCCCGCGCATCGCCTCCGGCAGCAAAGACCACACCACGCTCGTCGCCGCATTGAAGGCCGCCGAGTATCTCGACGTCGTCTCCAATGCCGGCCCGTTCACCGTTTTCGCGCCGACGAACGCCGCGTTCGACAAACTGCCGCCCGGCGCCGTCGAGACGCTCGTGAAACCCGAGAACAAGGACAAGCTGCGTGACATCCTCGAATACCATGTGGCTGTCAGCACCTTCAAGCCGGAGATGCTGCGCGATGGCATGAGCCTCGGCATGGCCAACGGCGGCAACGTGAAAGTCGCGAACAAGGACGGCAAGATCACACTCAACGGCGGCTCCACCGTCATCGCGACCATCCCGGCCTCCAACGGCATCATTCACGTTGTTGACGGCGTGCTGCTGCCGCCTTCCAACTGAGCCAGGCAGACGAATCAAACGCGCATGATCATCGCCAGCGGCATCACCAAGACTTTCGGGCGCCTCCGCGTGCTCGACGACTTCGGCGTGACCATGAGCGGTGGTCATGCTTTTTCGCTGATCGGCCCGAATGGCTCCGGAAAGACCACGTTCATCAAATGCCTGCTCGGCACGGTCATTCCAGACAGCGGCAGCGTCACGCTCGATGGCGTCGATCTGCTGCGCACGCCGGAGCTGCGCTCACGCATCGGCTACATGCCGCAGATCGGCCGTTACCCGGACAACATGCGCGTCGGCCAGCTCTTCGACATGCTCGCGGAGCTGCGCCCGACCTCGCAAAAGCGTGACGAGGAGCTCATGGACGCCTTTGAGATGCGCCGCATCGCCGACAAGCCCATGCGCACGCTCTCCGGCGGCACACGCCAGCGTGTCAGCGCCTGCGCCGCGTTCTTTTTCGATCCGCAGGTCGTCGTGCTCGACGAGCCCACCGCCGGACTCGATCCCGTCTCGGTCGAAATCTTGAAGGAGAAGGTCAACGCCGAGCGGCGGCGCGGCAAACTCGTGCTGCTCACCTCCCACATCCTCAGCGACCTCGAGGACATGACCACGGATGTCATCTTCCTCATCGAAGGCCGCCTGCGTTTCTGCCGTCCGATCACCGAGCTGCGTGAGGAAAGCGGCGGTGAGCGCCTCGGGCGGCTCATGGCGCGGCTGATGCGCGAGGCTCAGCACGCAAACACCACACCGGCGTCATGATTCTGAAGATCGTCAAACACGTCCTGCTCGACATCCTGCGTAGCCGCGTGGTGCTGGCGTATGCGACCTTCCTCGCCGCAGCGAGCATCGGCCTCTTCAACATGGACGCCGACACCGGCAAGAGTCTCGCCAGCATTCTGAGCATCGTGCTCATGCTGGTGCCGCTCACGAGCCTCATCTTCGCCACCATCCACTACTACAACTCCTACGAGTTCATCGAGCTGCTCTCCACCCAGCCGCTGCGCCGGGGCACCATCCTGCTCGGCGAATACCTCGGCGTCAGTCTCGCGCTCAGCCTGGCACTGCTCCTCGGTGTTGGATTGCCCGTCGCCGCGTATGACGGCAGCCTCACCGGCGGTTGCACCCTGCTCGCCGGGCTGCTGCTCACCTTTTCCTTCACCGCGCTGGCATTTCTCGGCGCAGTGTGCAGCCGTGACAAGGCTCGCGGCATGGGCGTGGCGATGCTGCAGTGGTTTTTCTTCGCGCTGCTCTACGACGGGCTCGTTTTGCTGCTCCTCTTCATGTTTCAGGACTATCCGATGGAGAAAGCCGTCATCGCCCTCGTCGCGCTCAACCCGGTCGACCTCGCCCGCACCTTCGTGATGCTGCAAATGGATGTCTCCGCGCTCATGGGCATGACCGGTGCCGTGATGCAGGATTTCTTCGGCTCCAGCCTCGGCATGGCCTGCACCGTAGGCGTCCTCGTCCTCTGGATCATCGCGCCGCTGTGGGTGGCGCTGCGTGTGTTTCGGAAGAAGGATCTTTGAGTGACCGGTTTGCGGAAGCGGGGGCAAACGCAAAATCGGTCGCTTGTCGACAACTCTGCTAACTCATGGAGCCGTATGCCTTTCTTCCTCCAATCGCATGAGACATACCTCCAGATTGATCATCAGAGTGGCTCTTGATGGTCGGCGGGGTGACTGCGCGGTTCTTGCGCAAGACTGTGTTGAAAGTGCTGCTGCACGACACCGGGGTTGAACGAGGCGTATTCCCATTGAAGAAGAATGAGAAGCAAAACGAATGTCTGACCAGAACTCCCCTCACCAGCATGCGCATTCAGATTCTTGGGAACCGCCGGGCGGGGTGCTGGTGTGGATTTTGGTGTTCTTGGAGATCATCACCTTCGGCGCGGGCATCGTGGCGTTTGTGTATCAGGGGCGCGGGCATGCGGCGGAGTATGAGCAGGGCCGCCTGCTGTTGAATCAAGGACTCGCCTTTACCAATACGCTCGTGCTGCTCACCGGCGGCTGGTGCATGGCCTGTGGGCTGGGTGCTTTGCGCAGGGGGGATGGTGGTGGCGCACGGCGCTGGACGCTGGTGGCGATGCTCTCGGGTGTGGTGTTCCTGGTGCTGAAGATCATCGAGTATCGTCAAAAGATGGCGCACGGCATCGGCTTCGGTGAGGATGTGTTTTTCACACTCTATTACATGCTCACGGGTTTCCATTTTGTGCATGTGCTGGTGGCGGTGGTGCTGCTGGGCTGTCTTTCCAGATCGGTGCGGCTTGGTCATAGTCATGCGGGCGAGCATCAGAACTTCGAGGCAGGCGCTGTGTTCTGGCACATGTGCGATCTCATCTGGCTGCTGCTCTATCCAGCGATCTATCTGCTATGAACCGCGTCGTCACCATTGTCTGGCTTTTCCTCATCACGCTGACCACGGCCAGCTGGCTGCTGGCGGAGCAGCATGTGACGGCGGCGGCGCTTATCGGGCTGGCGGTGGTGAAGTTTGCGCTGGTGGCCTGGTGGTTCATGGAGCTGCGCCGGGCGCATAAGCTGTGGGCGCTGGCCCTGGGCGGGCTGTTGGGAATGATCGCCGCAGGGGTGCTGCTGTTGGCGTGAGTCACGCGGTGAGCCGCAGCCGCGCAAACGCGCCGCACATGCTGGAGACGAGGGCGCGGGGCTCCGGCACGATGTCGTAGTGCTGGCGGGCGAACATGCGGGGGAAGTGCTCGCGGGCACGCTTCTCGATGGCGAAGGCGTGGGTGGTGATGCCGTACCTCACGCCGGTCTCGATGGCTTTGCGCACATCGCGCAGGCCGTATTCGCCCTCGTAGCGGTCGTAGTCGCAGGGGCGGCCGTCGGTGAGCAGGAAGATGACTTTTTTCTCCGCGCTCTGGCGCATGAGCAGCTCCTGCGCATGCCGCAGCGCGGGGCCGATGCGGGTGTAGCCATGCGCCTGCAGGCTGCCGAGCCGTGCGCGTGCCGCAGGCCAGGGATCACGGAAGTCTTTGATGAGATGAAAGTCACACTGGCGGCGTGTGTCACTGCTGAAACCGGCCATGGCGAAGGTCTCGATGAACTCGTCGAGCACCTCGCCCACGCAGAGCACGGTCTCGCGGATGGTGTCGAGCACGCGTGCGTCATCCACCCACGAGTCGGTGGAGAAGCTCTGGTCCATCAGAATCAAGGCGGCCACGTCATGCAGGCGGCGCTGGCGCTGGATGTAGAGCCGCTCGTCCGGCCCGTGGCCGCTGCGGGTGGCGACTTGCGCGGAGATGACGGCATCGAGATCGAACTCGGGGCCGTGGGGCTGGCGTTTCGCACGCTGCGTCTGCGTGGCGAGCGCGGCGAGTTTTTTCCGCAGGTCGAGAATGACGGCGCGGTGCCTCGCGGCGGCGTCCTTGGCCCACGCGGCATCCGCTTCGGTGATGCGGCGTGGCTGGATGTGGCACCAAGCGGGCTTGTGGCGCTGCTTTTGGTAATCCCACTCGGGATAGGGGATTCCGCCGGCGGGCGGCGCGTCCTCGTCATGGCCGACTTCGAGGGAGAGACCCTCCATGACGATGTCACTGCGATAAATCGAACGCGGCCGCTCGCGGCTGCGCACGACGTGCTTCATGTCGAGCTTGTTCAGTGCCTCGGCATGGTCTTTGAGCTCGTCTTCATCATCGGTCTTGCGGTCGATGCCGCTGTATTCCTCCAGCGTCTCGGCTTTCTCGAAGATGTGGATGGGCATCTCGGCCTCGACGGGCTGGTCGTCCTCCGCCTGCTTCACCTGCACGTTGGTCTGGCCTTTGCCTTCGATCTCGGTGATGGCATCGGGCTGTTCGAGGGCAGTTTGTGGACTCAGCAGTGTGCGGGTGGTTTGCGGGAGATTTTCACGCGAGAAGTCTGCGGTGCCGATGAGGCTCCAAAAATCGGTTTCGCCTAAAAAAGGCCGCAACTCGGCGATCCGCGCCTCCAGCGCCGGAAGCTCGCTGAGAAGCTGTTCCGGCTCTGAAGTGCGATGCCGGATGGCCAGGGCGGCGAAGATCGTTTTGAGCTGAAAAAGCGCCTCGTTGCCCGCCGTGGCACTCGCTGTGGAAAACTCCGGCGGGAGAAACACGCGCTCATGATCGCACAGCACGCGGTTGGGTGTTTCGAGGAGGGTGACCGGCTTTCCGGCGATCATGTTTGCCAGCAAAAACAGCCGTTGCCGATGCGGAGCCAGCTCCACCCGCACGGCGGCGGCGGCCCGCTCACGCGGCGACGAGACGAGGCGCTGATAGAGCGCCTTGAGGCCGAGAAAGACATTTTCCTCCCATTCAAGCATGGCGGCGAAGTAACGAATGTGAGCACCCAATGTCCAGCCTGCGATGTAGCCGCGCCTGGTCATTTTGTGTGCCGGGTTTGGCGATGCCAAAGAGTTTAGAGGAGTCCAAAAGTGATGTTTTCGATGGAATAGATCAGTGTGAGACGTATCAATTTGCGGCATGGACTCACTCCTCATCGAACTTCTCATCGCGCAGGCCATGGAGATGCCGCTTCCCGAGCTTACGCGGCGTGACGTCGTGTGGCCGCAGATGCCGAAGAAGGTGCAGGCCATCACAGGGATGCGCCGCGCAGGGAAGACCAGCTATTTGCAGCAGGTCATGGGTGACTTTCTGGCGGATGGCCTGGAGCGGGAAGGCTTGCTTTATCTGAACTTTGAAGATGAGCGGCTGCTCGGCCTGCCTGCGGGCGACCTCACCCACTTCGTGGAAGCCTACTACCGCCGGTGCCCGGAGCGCAGAGGCAAGAAGCTCAGCGTTTTTTGCCTGGATGAGATCCAGCTCATCTCCGGCTGGGAGTCCTTTGTGCGCAGGCTGCTGGACACGGAAAAGGTGCAGATATTCGTGAGTGGCAGCTCTTCACGGATGCTGAGCCGCGAGGTGGCCACTTCCCTGCGCGGCAGAGGATTGGAAACAACAGTCTGGCCGTTTAGCTTTCGTGAGGCGCTCCGCCATCAAGGACAGGAGCCTGCGGGCAAGTCTGGTTTTTGGACACCACGAGAGGTGTCGCGGCTGGAGTCCGCTTTTCAGTCTTATCTTCGTGCCGGCGGATTCCCGGAGGCTCAAGGCACAGCTCCCGCTCTTCATCGCCACCTGCTTCAGAGCTATGTGGACGCGTGTTTGTTTCGTGACGTGGTGGAACGTCACCAGGTGACCAATCTCCCGGCGTTGCGCTCGCTCATCCGGCAACTGCTCGGCGCTCCCGCCAGCCTCTTTAGCATTCACAAGTGCTGGAACGACATGAAGAGCCAGGGCCTGGCGGTGGCGAAGGAGTCCCTGCACGCCTGGCTGGGCCAGTTGGAGGATGCGTTCCTGTTGCTCACCACGCCTCTGTCCACTGCCTCAGAACGTCAGCGGCAGGTCAATCCACGCAAAGTGTATCCCTGCGACCACGGTCTCATCCCGGTCTATGATCGCAGTGGCAAGGCCAATCTCGGTCACTCGCTGGAGACGATCGTCGCGGTGGAACTCAAGCGCAGAGGAGCGGAGCTGGCCTATGCCATGACAGAGGAAGGTGCGGAGGTGGATTTTGCGGTCACTCATGCGGATGGCTCCAAGGAACTCATCCAGGTCAGTGCCGAGCTGCACAGCGCCGACACCGTCGCCCGCGAGCTGCGGCCTTTCCAACCTGGCGCATGCTTCCTGGCTCCCGGCTGGACAAAAGTGCCGCGACTGCTGCTCACCCTGGACATGGCGACGGCGATTCAGACCCAATCCTCCGCACCAGCATTGACCACCGTCCAGCCCGTTTGGGCGTGGTTGCTGGCGGCGAAGTAAGAATGTGGCCGCAGCCGCATTCACAACGTCAGCTCGATGACCTGGGTGATGGCGGCGAGGGCGTCGGGGTCGTCGGTGAGCGGCTCGGCGATGGCGACGGTGGCGGCGTAGCGCGGGGGGAGGCCGGCGCGGATGAGCTTGGCGGCATCGACGAGCAGGCGCGTGGAGACGCTTTCCAGCAGCGAGAGCTCGGTGAGGGCGCGGATTTTTCTGGCGATGGCGACGAGGCTGTGCGCGGTTTTTTCATCAATGCCGGTCTCGCCGGTGAGGATGCGGGCTTCGATGTCGGTGCTCGGATAGCCGAAGCCGAGGCCGATGAAGCGCTGGCGGGTGGAGGGCTTCAGCTCGCGCATGCTGCGCTGGTAGCCGGGATTGTAGCTGATGACGAGCATGAACTCCGGCGGGGCGTGCAGCGTTTCGCCGGTACGGTCGAGGAAGAGCTCGCGGCGGTGGTCGGTGAGGGAGTGGATGACGACGATGGCATCGGCGCGGGCCTCGGCGACTTCATCAAGATACAAAATGGCTCCTTCACGCACGGCGCGTGTCACCGGGCCGTCGGTCCAGCGGGTGTCTCCGCCGATGAGGAGGTGACGGCCGAGGAGATCGGTGGCGGTGGTGTCCTCGTTGCAGGAGACGGTGACGAGCGGGCGGCCGAGCTTGGCGGCCATGTGCTCGACGAAGCGTGTCTTGCCGCAGCCGGTGGGGCCTTTGAGCATGAGAGGCAGGCGCGCCTCCCATGCTTTGGTGAAGAGCTCGCTCTCGCGGCCGGTTTCGAGGTAGAAAACGTCGTTCTGCGTGCTCATCAGGCGGCGGATTCAGCGGGAGCGGGCAGCTCCTCGACGCGGCGGACGTCAGAGTGCGCGGCTTCGTCGGTGGGCAGGCCGAAGCGCCAGAAGTTGTAAATGTAGAAGCAGATGCCGAGGAGGAAGAGGCTGGCGGCGAGGAGCATGCCGATGAAGTGGACTTCGATCTCCTTTTGCACGGCGAGGAAGTCCATGCCCATGCGGCGCTCGAGATTCACCTGGGTGATGCCGGCCACGGCGAGGGCGCCGGTCATGCCGGTCATGCCGATGTTGCTGAGCCAGAAGGCGGCGGAGGAGGCGACGTTGTCCCACAGCTTACGACCGGTGAGGATGGGCAGCACATAGGTGATCATGGCGAGATTGATCATGGCGTAGGCGCCCCAGAAGGCCATGTGGCCGTGCATGGCGGTGACGAGCGTGCCGTGCGTGTACATGTTCACCTGCGGCAGCGTGTGGGCAAAGCCAAGGAAGCCCGCGCCGACAAAACTCATGATGCTGCTGCCGAGCGTCCAGTTCAGCGCGGCCTTGTTTGGATGGCGACGGCCACCTTTCTTTGCCACGGCGAGCGCGGCGATGGCCATGCCAAGGAAGGCGAGCGGCTCCAACGCGGAGAAGATGCCGCCGACCATGAGCCAGTACTTCGGCGCGCCGATGTAGTAGTAGTGGTGACCGGTGCCGAGGATGCCGGAGAGGAAGGTGAGGCCGACGATGACGTAGAGCCATTTTTCCACGGTTTCACGGTCCACACCGGTGAGCTTGATGAGCAGGTAGCTCAGCAACGATCCCATGATGAGCTCCCACACGCCCTCGACCCAGAGATGCACGACCCACCAGCGGTAAAAGGAGTCGAGCGTCTGGTTTTCAAAATCAATCATGCCTGGCAGGTAGAGCAGCGCGGCGGTGAAGAGGCCGAAGAAGAGCACGATGGAAGTCGTGGTGTGGCGCTTCCCCTGCCAGATGGTGGCGCCGATGTTGGCGATGAAGGCCAGCACGTTCACCACGACGAGGTAATCGAGCGGGCGCGGGATTTCGAGGAACTTGCGGCCCTCCCACCAGTTGATGTGGTAGCCGATGATGGCCACGACGCCGACGACGAGAAAGGAAATGAGCTGAGCCCAGGCGAGCTTCGGCCATTTCAGCTCACGGTCCGCCTCCTCCGGGATGATGAAGTAGGCGCTGCCCATGAAGCCGAGCAGCAGCCAGACGACGAGCAGATTGGTATGAACGGCGCGGGCGGTGTTGAATGGAATGACGTCATGCAGGACATCCAGGCCGACACGGGCAAAGCCCATGATGAAGCCATAGACGATCTGAAGCAGGAGCAGCAGCATCGCGGAGGCGAAGAACCAATAGGCGATCTTTTGGGATTGGAATTTCATGTGAGGTGGGCAGGTAAAAAGTTATTTAGGCTGAACGGCAGGTGCAGGGGCGGGCGCAGGCGGTGTGGCCGCAGGCGCAGGAGCTGCTGCGGGTGGTGCGGGTGAAAGAGCTGGGGGTGTCGAAGCAGGTGCTGCTGGAGCTGCGGCAGTGTCGGGATTCAGACTCACGAGCCAGTCGGCGATTTCGATGAGTTGCGCTTCGGTGATGGCGAGGCCGAGGAGCTTCGGCATCTTGGTGTCGGGTTTGATTTTCGCGGGATCGCGAATCCACTCGATGATCTGCTCCCGTGTCTTGCGGCGGAACACGTCATCGAGCGGCGGAGCGCCGATGAGCGCCCCAGCGGCACCGCCCTGGCCCTGAATCTGATGGCAGCCGATGCAGGTGCCGGTGGTGAAGACAGCGGGCACCGGTTTTTTTAACGGTGCCGCTCCTGAGGGAGCCGCCGCCACGGGTGTGCCGATGGTCTGCAGTGCTTGACGCAGTGGAGGCTCGGCAGGGAAACCGTTCAAATCGACATTTCCACACCATTCAAGGAAGGCGATGACGTGGTCGATCTGCTCATCGGTAAAATGATATTGTACCATCTTGCGCTGGCCGGGGAACATGGCCTGCGGGTTCTTGATGAAAATCTTGATCCACTCCTTGCCGCGGTTCTTCACGACTTTGGTGAGCTCCGGCGCGTAGTAGCCACCCTCGCCAAAGAGGGTGTGACAGCCCATGCAGTTGTTTTTCTCCCAGATGTGCTTCCCGGAGACGACGGCAGGAGTGAGGTCCTTTTCACGCGTCTGGTTCGGCACTTTGAGATGGGTGTCAAAGCTGAGCACGATGAAGATGCCGCTGAAAATGGCGGTGCCTCCGAGGAAGAAGACTTTGGCTTGGAGTTTGGTTAACACGGTGGTGTCTGGGATGTGGTTGGTTGCAGAGGAAAACCTTCGCAAGACGTGTGATGCTGCCGTTTTGACTGCTACTGCTCAAGGTGGAACGCCAGCCTGATCCTGCGCTCCGGTATGCGGATTTTGTGATTTCAGGAAGGCAGGCGTCGCATGCTGCAAACCAGGCTAGCTGGTTTGAGTGGCATACCGTCCGGCTTCCTGTGCTCTCAGTGCGACTCGGTGATGACGTCGTAAAACGTGCCGATGTCTCCCGTCTCCGGCTGCGCATTGAAGGCGATCGCGGCGCGTGGGTGCTGATTATGCAGGCCGGTGAGCATGTAGGGCAGGTCAAAGCCCCAGCCGAGGTCTTTGCGCAACGGCTCGATGGTCTCGGAAACGCATTTCAAAACGGGGCGCAGTTGGTAGCGCGGGCTGCGCAGCAGACTGAGCAGCAGCTCCATGGGGCAATTGCCCGCGCCGCGGCCCAGGCCGGCCATCGTGGCGTCGATGTAGTTCGCGCCGAGGGTGATGGCTTCGATGGTGTTCGCGTAGGCGAGCTGGAGGTTGTTGTGCGCGTGGATGCCGATCTCCTTGCCGCTGCTCTGGGCGTGATGAAGGTATTTTTCGACAAGGCGGCGTGTTTGCAGCGGGTAGAGCGCGCCAAAACTGTCCACGACGTAAATCGCCTGCGCCTCGGATGGCGCGAGCAGGGCGAGCGCGGCCTCCAGCTCGCTGTCACCGACGGTGGTGACGGCCATGAGGTTCACCGTGGTTTCGTAGCCCTTGTCATGCGCGTCCTTGAGCATGTCGAGCGCCAGCGGCACCTGATGAACATAACAAGCCACGCGGACGAGGTCGATGATGCTGTCCTTCTTCGCGGGAATGTCCTCGCGGTAGTCGCATTTGCCCGCGTCGGCCATGATGGAGAGTTTCACTGCGGTGGCGTTGTCTCCCACGATGCGGCGGATGTCCTCCTCCCGGCAGTATTTCCAGCAGCCGTGCTCGCCGAGCTTGATGTCTTTGCACGAGGCGCGGTAGCCGATCTCCATGTAGTCGATGCCGGCGGCCACGCAGGTGGCATACACCGCTTTGACGATGTGGTCATCAAAGAGGTGGTTGTTCATGAGTCCGCCGTCGCGGATGGTGCAGTCGAGCACGCGGATGCCGGGACGATGGGAGAGCCAGTCGGCTGAGGTGGAGGAGGACATCGCGGTGCTCTCAAGGCGTGGGCTTCTCCGGCGGTGGCGGCGGGGTGCGGACATCGACGAGCAGCGCATCCACCGGCACGAGGTGGCGGTAGGCGAAGGCCTGCATCATGTCCTCCGCCGGCACGGCGGTGGAGGTGAAGGTGTTTGGCTCCTCACCGCCGGTGCCGATGACGGTGATAGCGACGGGTTTTTCCAGATCAGCACCGGAGGGCACGGAGATGGAGACATCCGCCTTGTCCGCGCCCTCGGGGATGATGGCATTGCGCAGGGCAAAACCGGAAGGGGCGTCTTTGAGCGTGAGGGTGATGGGGCCGGTGAAGCCGCCATCACGCAGCGCATGCACGGTGAGGCGCGCACCGCCGCCGGGCTTCGCATTCAGTGAAGAAGGCGTGGCACGCAGCGCGAAGGCGGGCTTTGCGTTGCTCACCTTGAGCCGGTAGGCGTTGGTGGGGCCGCTCTGGCCCTGCGTGTCGGTGATGCGGATGAAGGCGCTGCCGCCGGGGGGCATCTTCATCTGGATACGGGAGTCCGCGTGATGCGTGGTGAGGCCGCTACCGAGATCCTCGTGGTCGTCATTGAAGGCCACCTGCTTCCCATCCTGGTCGAAAACAGTGAGGGAGGCATCGACAGGGGAGCCGAGGCGACGAGCGAAGATTTCGAAGATCATTTCACGGCCGCCATTGCCTTTCACACGGTAGAAATCGGCCTCGCCGGTGCTCTCGATGACGCCGTTGGCGATCATGGGCGGTTCCAGCATCTGCGCGCCGCCGAGTGTGTTGTTCGGTTCGCGTTCGCGCACCTGCGGCACGTTGTCGATGTGGAAGGGGATGGCGTTCGACGTCATGCCGTTGACCTTGGCTTGGATGAGCACGATGCCGGGCTCCTTCGGCGCTTCATAGGTGGTTTTGAATTCCGTTCCCAGATTGCCGCCTTGGAAGGTGATGTCCACTTTTTCGCCCGCCGTGGCTCCGAGCGGGGAAATGCCGGTGAGGAAGGGGAGCTGACCCACATGGATGCGATAAACGAAGTCGTCCCGCCCGCGATAGATCGAATCATGCACGCGGATGCGGTAGAGGCCGTCGGCGGGAATTTTGTAAAAGAGCACGGGATCAGGATCAAAGCGGTAACCATCGGCATAACCGACCTCGATGCCCTCGGAGTTGTGCAGGCTCACCACGCTCTGAAACCAGCCTGGCACGGCATCGGCGAGGTATGGGATCAAACTGCGGGCGTGCATGGCGATGACGACGCGCTCGTCCTTCTTCGCCTCGAAGGTGAACTCGTCCACCTCGCCGGGCATGATGCGGCCGTTCAGGGTGACGGGCAGCCGCGTGGCAGGCGTGGCGACTTTTTCGACTTTCATCGAGTCCATGCCGCCACGGTATTTTTCGAGGTCAAACTCACGCTTCAGCTCGGCCTCCCGCACCTCGGGGAGCAGGCCGACGGCGAAACGCATCGGATTGCTCAGTCCCCAGGGCGTGCGCAGCCGGAGATGCCGGATGCCGGGCTCCGCTGTCTCGGCGATGGTGAGGCGGATGCGCGCGGTTTCGCCGATCTGGTTGTTGAGCTGCTGCTTCGGGTCATTGCGGCGGCGATCGTACTCGACCATGAGGCGGAGTTTTTTCTCGGAGAGGTCCGCGTCACTGAGCAGCTTGCGGATGTAGGCCAGCTTCTGGCCTGCGGGCACCTCGCCGGCGCGGCGGTCCTCGCGCAGCTTTTGTTGCACCTCGCGGAGGCGGTCGCGGTAGTCGTCCACGATCTGTGCGGAGGGGATGCGGTCGTGCTCGAAGCATTTGCCAGTCACGCCTTCCCCGGAGACGATGACCTCGGTGTTTTCATCGAGATACTGGCCGCCGACGGTGAGTTCGACGGAGGTGTTGATCTGGCCTCCGGCGGGATAGATGAAGCCGATGCGTGGCGCGGGCTGGGCCAGCAGTGTGCCGGCGGAGACGAGCGCCACACTGGCAAGCCAGCGGAGGCTGCGGAGCGTGGAGTGCGTTTTCATCGGGTGGGTCAGATGAGTTCTTTGAGCAGCCCGGCCATCTTCACGTTCTCTTCCTTGCCGGGAACGACCATGGTGGGCGTGCCCTGCGGATGCGGCAGCGGCGCTTCGGCGGGTATGCCGAGCTGGCCGTAGATGCTGCCGATGAGATCGGCGGGATACACGGGCCGCTCGGCCACTTCCTCACCGGTGGCGTTGGATTTGCCGAGCACCTGCCCGCCTTTGAATCCACCGCCTGCAAGCAGGCAGGAGAAGCACGCGCCGAAGTGATGCCGCCCGCCGTTCCAGGGGGATTCGTTCGCCACCTTCGGCGTGCGGCCAAACTCACCGGTGCAAAAGACGATGGTGCTTTCGAGCAGGCCTTTGTCATAGAGATCGGTGAGCAGCGCGGCGAGGCCCTGGTCGAGCTCCGGGAGCTTGCGGTTCATGATCTGAAAGTGCTGCTTGTGCGTGTCCCAGCCTTTGTAGTTGATGGTGATGTAGGGCACGCCTTTCTCGACGAGGCGCCGTGCCATGAGGCAGCTCTGGCCGAAGGTGCTGCGGCCGTAGCGGTCACGTGTCTCGTCCTTTTCCTGCGCCAGGTCGAAGAGCTTGCCGGAATCGCCGAGGATGAGCTCGTAGGCCTGCACCTCGGACTGCATGACGGTCTTCAGCGTCGCATTGCCCGGCAGCGCACCGCCGAGCGTGTTCAGCCCCACCATGAGCCTGCGGCGTTCTTTTTGATGCTGCTCCGTGATGTCCGGCGTGACGATGCCCTCCACCGCGAAGGGCGTGCGGGCCGGATCACCACCGGTGGCGAAGGGTTTGTAGCGCGGGCCGAGGAATCCGGCCTCGCTGAAACGGCCCTGCGGCTCGGTGAGCACGATATAGGGCGGGATGAGGCCCTTGTAGCCGGCATCGTAGCCTTTGAAATAGGACACGACGGCACCGAGACCGGGGAAGACATCGCGCTCGGACGAGCGGCCGGTCTGCAAGAGGTAGGAGGCGGTCTCGTGGCCGTTGTTGCCATGTGTCATGCTGCGGATGAGCGCATATTTGTCCGCGTTTTTCGCCAGTTGCGGGAAAAGCTGGCCGATGCGGATGCCGCTGACGTTGGTCTCGATGGGCGCATCGAGTGCGCCGGTGTAGTCGCGGCCCGCTTCGGGCTTCGGATCAAAGGTGTCGATGTGGCAGGGGCCGCCCCACAGCCAGATTTGGATGACGGACTTCGCCTTGCCTTCCTTGGCGATGGCGGCGGCGCGTGGAGCAGCCTGGATGGAAAAAGGCTCCATGAGCAGCAGCCCGGCGGAGCCATAGACGGCGCGGCGCAGCGCCTCACGGCGTGAATGCGGCGCTCCGCCGAGGGATTGGGCAATACGGGCGACATCGAGCGCGGTGCCGCGTGAGGGGAGGATGGGTGCGTTCATGGCTGAGTGGTGTGTTCAATGGTTGAAAAGAAATTCGGGTTGGTTCACCAGCGCCCAGAGCATGTCCGCTGCGAGCTGGCTGCCACCACTGTAGGTGGCTGCGACGTGGCCTTTGAGCGTCGCCAGCTCCTGAGCGGAGGGCGGACGCGAAAGCGCGACATGGTAGATTTTGTCCGCCAGCGCCTCGACGCTCTCGCTGTTGCTCGCAGCGGCGACGAGCGGGCACTGCTGGATTTTTTTGAGCACATGGCTGGAGTTCAGCATGTGCAGGCGCTGGGAGGGATTCGTGTCCCGGCTGCGCTCTCCCTCCTGGCCCGTGTCACGCGGCGGCCGGCCGAACAGCTCCAAAAACGAGCTGGTGATGCTGCCATCCGCCAGTGCGATGCCGCGCACATTGTCCGGGATGAAGGTGAAGGGCTCGGGAATGGGGCTGCTGTATTCCTCACGCGTGGCGGTGATCTGGTTCAGCGCGTCGATGAGCACCTCCGCCTCCAGGCGGCGCAGCGGGTAGTGCGCGAAATTCGCCACCGCCTCCGGCGTGTCCTGCGCGGGCACGCTGGAGAGCTGGAAGACCTGCGAGTTCAAAATGATGCGGAAGAGATGCCGCATGTCGCATTTCGACGCGGCGAGCTCTTTCTCCAAAAAGGCCAGCAGCGCGGGATTCGCAGGCGGGTTGTCCACGCGGAAGTCATCCGGCTCATGCACGATGCCACGGCCCATCAGCCAGCTCCAGACGCGGTTGGCCCAGCTTTTGCAAAACGAAGGATTGTCCGGCCGCAGCAGCCACTCGCAGAAAATGGCGCGCGGGTCCTCCAGCCCCGTCTTGATCGCCGCAGGGCGTCCATCCGGGAAAATGGCCTTCTTCGTCAGTCCTTCTTTGTCCGCCGTGGGGTCGAAGTACACGATCTCTTCCTTCCACTCAGAGGTCGATTTGTAGGCCACTTGGGCGAAGAAGCCCGCCAGCGCGTCGAGCCTGGCCTTCGGCCATTTGTCCGCCCGCTCGCCCATGAAGGTGAGCGCCACGGTGGTGGCGATGCCGCGCGGGCTGCGGTCCTGCATGGCGCGGTAAAAATTCACCTCGCCCTCGCGGAAGTTGCTGCCGTTGGCCAGCAGGAGCTGGCGGGCGAGGACATGCAGCGGCTTGTTTTCCCGCACACTGGTGTGGATGAAGCGGTGATAGGCCTGCACCGCGTTCGGCCACAGCTTGATGGGAAACTCCGCCTTCACCCGCAGGAGATCGCCGAACTTCATCGCCCAGAAATCCGTGAACTCCGGGCGCTGCATCAGGATCTCGATGAGCTGCGCCCGCTTGTCCGGCTGCTTCGCCGCCACAAAGCCGCGCGCCTCCTGCTCCGTGGGCAGCGTGCCGATGATGGTGAGGAAAGCCCGGCGCACAAACACCGCGTCAGAGCACACATTCGCCGGCTTGAGGCCCAGCTCGCTCAAACGAGAAAACACCAGCGCGTCCACCTGCTCATGAGGCTTGAGATTGTCTCCGGTCTTCGGGATTGGCGGCCCTATTTCGTAAATCCCCGTCTCCGCAGCCCCCGAAACCGCAGCGATGGCAGAAAATAACAAAATGACGGCTTGCGCATTCATAGATCACTCCCAGGCACATTTATCGGATCGCTCGCACGGGAAAAAGCCACGCCCTCGATCTCCACCAGCAGGTCCGGGCGGCATACATCGGCCACCGCATAGACGGCGGGCACGCGGCCCAAGCGGCGTTCGCACACGGCGCGCACCTTCTCGTAATCTGCGGCATGTTTCACATAGACATGCACCTTGGCCAGGTCCGTCAGCGCGGCACCCGCGCCAGGCCAGCCGAGTCGCGTGAAGTTCGCCGGAGCGATGAGCTGCTCGATGTTGGTGAGCGTCTGCTCCGTCTGCATCGCGGCGTCCCCTTTGTACACCGTCTCCGAGTTCACGATACTCGCCGTGCCGGAAATCCAGACGGTCACGTCCTCTCCCGTACGCAGGGCCATCGCCCGGGCAAACTTCGGACTCTTGATGGAATACTCCTTCGGATAATCGAATGCCGAAGTCTGGAGCGGATTCTCCAGCGGTAGCATAAAGACATCCTTCCGCTCTGTTTGCAGCGCCATGCAGGCCGTGATGAGTCCGTGGCACAGCGTGCCGATGCCCGTACTCGCCGGATAGACCGCATGATCACCGCGCCCCGTGAGGATCGGACGCTTGTCGAAAGGAATGTCCGTGAAGAAATCCGTGCGCGCGCGGTTCAGCTCACGGTAGCGCTCCACGCCGTCCACCTCCTCCGTAATGCATCCTTGGTAGAGCCAAGTGCGGATCACATCCTCAAAACGCACGCCTCCGCGCTGGAGAGCGGCCTGGAGATTTTGAAAACCCTCCAGCGACTGATCGTATGCCGTGCGCCCTTCCCGGTGCAGCGAGCCGCCCGAGGCATAAATCCAGCGCAGCCCGTCATACTCTACCGTCACCAGATGCTCGTCATGGTGCTCCACTTTCGCGTGGGTCGTGCCCACCGCCCACGCCTCGATGGCGATGCCGCGCCCCTCGCACGGCGGCTGCACCACAAAAATCGTCAGCGGCTTTTTGTCACCATAGCACGCATCGAAGAGAAGCTCTGCTGCGGGCACGTCGTCACGGCTGCGCAGGAACACCGTCTGCATTGTCACCGCCATCGGCTCTCCTTGCTGGCGCAGGATGGCGCGGATGGTGGAGAGAGCCTCCCATGCCTCGTCCTTGAAATCACCTCCGCATAGTGGCGTCACCATCATTGCCACGCGCCGCACTTTTCCAAAAGCGACCACCGTATGGTGCTGCACTCCCAAGAGGCACGGCGGCATGTCAGGAACATTGCCACGGCCATGGGAGCCGGGAGTGCCATGAGAGCAGCCACGCATGGAGCATCCGGCATCAAGCAGTCGCCGGTCCGGTGCCAGGTGGTAACAAATAGGTGTTTCCGTGGCCGCATGAACTTTGGATGACATAGAGAAGCTCCTTCAAGGTTGATTGGGGTTGATGATCTCTCACCGGGGCCGCTATGCGGTTTGAAGTGACAAGACCGATGCAACTTTGAAACGAACATCCTCATGGGCGTATGTTGGCCTCTATTGCTCATCCGTTGCCGGGTGTGCATGGCAGCATCGCAGCAGACAAACACGGCATTTCGTGCCCTGCGGACTTATGCAGCCCTGACTGCGAACACACGGAAAACATGCTTGGAATCCACTGCCTGGCGGCGTTTGATGCATGTCATGCGCTTTGCCGCCCTTCTCTCACTTTCCGCTCTGTATTCCTCACTCTTCGCCGAAAAAGTCGGCCCGTGGGATCTCGATGTGCTGAAGAAAAATGTGCCGACAATGAAGTGGGTGCGCCAGGACCAACCGATTCATTCGCTGACCTATGCGGGCGAGAAGTATCAAGGTCACGATACTGAGGTGTTCGCGTTTTACGCATCGCCGATCACGCTCGGTGCGAGCTATAAGCCCGGCACGAAATTTCCCGGTGTG
Source organism: uncultured Prosthecobacter sp. (assembly GCA_964421275.1). GTDB lineage: Bacteria > Verrucomicrobiota > Verrucomicrobiia > Verrucomicrobiales > Verrucomicrobiaceae > Prosthecobacter. The sequence continues at coordinate 6,782 of CAYQWE010000045.1, read as the reverse complement.
GTGCTCATTCATGGCGGCGGCGGCACCGCATTCGCCGACTGGGTGCATCTGTGGGCCAAGCGTGGCTACGCGGCTATCGCGATGGATCTGAGCGGCTCGCGACCGCCTGATCCGGTGTTCGATCCGAAGACCGACGCGCCTGTGGGGCATCAATCCGACAGCAAGCTGCGCACCCGTCTGCCGAATGGTGGTCCGTTTCATGGGCATCCCGAAAAATTCGACTGCGTCCTCACGCCTGACACGAGCGACGACTGGCCGTTCCATGCTGCGGCGAGCGTGATGCGCGCGCATTCGTTGCTGCGCAGTTTTGCGGAGGTCGATGCGGAGCACACGGCCGTCACCGGCATCAGTTGGGGCGGCTACACGACCTGCCTCGTCGCATCGCTCGATGATCGCTTCAAGGCCGCGGTGCCGGTTTACGGCTGCGGCTTCCTCCACGAGGGCGAATCCGTGCAGAAGCCCAGCATCGACAAGCTGGACCCGGAACACCGCGCCCTGTGGGTGAAGGAATACGATCCCGGCAGCTTGCTGCCACGCTGCCGCGTGCCGATCCTCTTCGTCAACGGCACCAACGACGTCCACTATGTGCTCGACAGCTACATGAAGAGCTACAACGTCGTCCCCGGTGAAAAACACCTCCGCATCCAGGTCAAGATGCCGCACGGCCATCCGCCCGGCTGGGCACCGCAGGAGATCGGCCTGTTCATCGATTCCAAATGCCGCGACGGCAAACCGCTGCCGAATCCCGGCTCGCCCGGTATCAAAGGCGATCAAATCGAGGTGGCTTGCGAATCCGTGACTGCATTGAAGAAAGCCAGGCTGAACTACACCACCGACACCGGACTGCGTTCCAAGCGCGAGTGGAAGTCCATCCCCGCCACGATCAACGGCAATACCATCACCGCTCCCAAGCCGCCCGCCGAGGCCAACACATGGTATCTCAGCGTCACCGATGACCGCGAAGCGATGGTGAGCACGGTGGTGCAATTCAGCCCTTGATCGAAGATGCGTTCATTCACGGCGTATCCAGAGCATGAACGCGAAACTCGCTTCGCTCCTCGTCATTCTGGCCGTCACCACGACGGGAGCGGTTGAATTGCCTCAGGTGATCGAAGTCGAAGGCCAGCCGCTGGCGGCAAATGCACAGCGGTTGATGCAGGCGCTGGATTTCCTTGGTGCCCCGCTCGCGGCTGACGCGCGAGCGAAGTTGCAGGAGGCGATTGCAAAACGCGATGCAGTGGCGGTGCAGGTGGCGCTTGATCCGCAGGTGCTGTGCGTCGTGGACATCAATCCCGAATCGCGCGTGAAGGCGGCGCGAGGTCCGGCGAATGCGAGTGTGCAGCAGGCGGGTTACACGCCGGTGCTGCTCAAGGTGGTGAATCACGCGACGAGCGTGGCGAAACTGCGCATCAGCAGCTCGCAGGCCGGACCGTCGTATGCGGGCGTGGCGAAGGGAACGATGGAGCGCGAGCGTCAGACGCATCTGCGCGAAAACGAGAACACGAAGAACGAGCATCGTTTCCTGGAGATCAGCCTGTTCGATTCACCGCCGATGACGGCGCATCTGAGCGGCTTGGAGGTCGAGTATGCCATCGCGTTGATTTATTCGAGCGAGGCGGGCAAACGCGAGGCCGTGCTGGCCTTCGACATCGGCCAAGGGACGCAGGACCTCGGCTTTCGCGCGGAAGTGCCAGTGCTGCTCGATGTGAAACCGGCGGTGACGGTGAAGCTCGATGTGAAGGATTACGATGACCGGCCGACGACGGCACGATTGACCTTCACCGACGCACAGGGGCACGTTTTTCCGCCGCAGGCACGTCGTCTGGTGCCGGATTTCTTTTTCCAGAAGCACATCTATCGCGCGAATGGTGACTCAGTGCTGCTGCCGCCGGGCGAGTTCACGATGGAGGCTTCACGCGGGCCGGAATATCACACGGTGAAAAGCAAAGTGACGATTCCTGCGGCGAAGGAGACGACGCTGCCGGTGAAGCTGAAACGCTGGATCGATGCGGCGGACTTCGGTTACTACAGCGGCGATCATCACATCCACGCTGCAGGTTGCGCGCATTACACGACGCCATCGGAAGGCATGCGGCCGGAGCACATGTTCCAGCAGGTGAAGGGCGAGGGCTTGAACGTCGGCTGCGTGCTGGCGTGGGGCTACTGCTTCGATTATCAGCGCCAGTTCTTCGGCCCGAAGGTGGATTTGATCAGCGAACCGCTGACGCAGATGAAATACGACATGGAGGTGAGCGGTTTCGGCTCCGCGGCACTCGGTCATGTGTGTCTGCTGAATTTGCGCGAGCTCGTTTATCCCGGCGCGGACGGCATCAAAGGCTGGCCGACATGGACCACGCCCGCGTTGCGCTGGACGAAGCAGCAGGGCGGCTTCACCGGTTATCCGCATTCAGGCAGCGGCATGCAGGTGACTTCCGCAACAGCGGCGAAGCGAACGCTCGATTTGTTCGATGCCAACAAAGACGCGCGGCTCACCGCCGATGAAGCGAAGGACGCGCTGCTGCCCGAATCGTTCGACAAGGTCGATTTCGATCACGATGGCGGCCTGAACGAAGCCGAACTCGCGAACAGCAACGAACGCGTCATCGATCTGCTGCCGAATGTCGCGATTCCCGACGCGGGCGGGCATGAAATATTCGTCACCACCGCCATTGGCGTGTGCGATTTCATCAGCGCGATGGACACGGCGCGTCTGCTCGAATGGAACGCGTGGTATCACATGCTGAACTGCGGTTTTCCGCTCAAGGCCGCCGGCGAAACCGATTTCCCGTGCATGAGCGGCACGCGTGTCGGGCAGGGGCGCACCTATGTGCAGCTCGGCAAAGTGGAGCGCATCGACTTTCCAAAATGGTGCGAGGCGATGGCGCATGGCCGCGATACTTATGTGAGCGACGGTTATGCTCACGCGCTGAATTTCGCCGTCGAAGGCCAGCCATCCGGCGGTGAGGTGAAGCTCGCGCAACCGGGCCGAGTGAAGGTGAGCGTGAAGGTCGCGTTCAGCTCCGAAACGCCGCTCGAAATCGCTTACGGCGGCGCGGTTCCGATCGCAGGCGCACGATTGACCGGCGACACGGTGCATTATCACGACACCACCGGCGCGCAGCCTTACCTCGGTGGCAAACGCAAGATCGAACTCATCGTGAACGGCCTTCCTGTCGCCACGCGCGAGATCATCGCGGACGATCAGGCGCATGAGATCACCTTCAACGCCGACATCGCACGCAGCAGTTGGGTGGCGGTGCGGCAGTTCCCACAACTCCACACGAATCCGGTCAATGTCATCGTCGCGGACAAACCCATCCGCGCCTCACGACAGAGCGCCCAATGGTGCGCCGCCTGCATCGAGCAGCTCTGGCGTTTACGGGAGAATAACATCTCGCCTGCGGAGCGGGAGGAGGCGAGACGCACCTTCGACGCCGCGAAGGAGATCTACCGGAAGATCGCGACTGAGGCAGAACCCGAGGATTGAGAAAATAATCTGAAATGAATGATGGGCATGAACTTGGGCAGTCGTTACAGGCTCCTCGATGAAAAAGCACATCTCACGTCGCACTAGTCTCAAGCTTATGACCGCAGGCACGTTCGCTGGCCTAGCGAGTCGTTCCGAAGTTTCCGCTGCTGCGTCGGCCTCGGCGGATGTATGGGCCAAAACACATGATCGTGTGTTTCTCGGTGGTGACTTCTGGGCCAATCCGATGGAAGACTGGCGCGTGAGTGAGGGCGGGGCGGAGTGTCTGAGCCCGGCAGGAGGGCGCAGTGTCCACTCGCTGACGCACCAGGTGACAAAGAACGACGTGTTTACCATGGCGGTGACACTGACCCGCCTGGAAGCGGGCAAGCCCGACGGAGGCGCGGGCTTCCGGGTGGGCATCCGCAGCGAGATCAATGAGTACCGCAGCAACTGTTTCGTGCTGAAAGGCGTGAACGCAGGCTGGCAGGGCGGGCGGCTTGTGCTCGGCCCGCAAAGTGCGCCTCTGAAGGATGCGTTCATGCAGAAACAGGTGCGGCTGACGCTCAAAGGCGCTCCCCAAGGCGACCGGTGTGTTCTGACGCTCACGGCGAACCACGCTGGCTCAGGCACCGAGCTGGCGGCGGTCTCACATTCAATCGCGGCGGCGGAGATTCTGGGCAACGTGTCGATCGCAAACAACTTCGTCGCCGGGGCTGCCGGCGCGGCGAAGAAAAAGGGCAAGGCCAAGGCGGGGGCAGCAGGGCGTTACCGTTTTCAAAACTGGACGATGGAGGGTGACGCTTTCACGGTGACTCCAGCAAACCAGTTCGGGCCGCTGCTATGGTCCATGTACACGCTGAGCGACTCACGCACGGACGAGGGTTTTGTGATGAAGCTCAGTGCGCTCACAGGCCCGCTGGGGGCGGAGGACAACCAGGTTGTTGAATTGCAGGTGAAGAAAGGCGGTATGTGGAGATCCCTCGGCGAGGCGAAGTTGGATCCCGACGCATGGGTGGCCACGTTTCGGATTCCGAAATGGGACGAGCGGCAGGCGGCTCCCTACAAGGTCGTTTATCGAGAAAAGCACACCGACGGCAGCGAAACGCCGCATGAATGGACCGGCACGATCAGGGCGAATCCGCAGGGGCGCCCGCTGCGGATGGCATCGCTGACCTGCCAGAATGATTATGGCTTCCCGTATGCGCCTGTGGCGGAGAATGTGCGCAGGCTTGATCCTGATCTTGTCTTATTTTCCGGCGATCAGATATACGAGAACCACGGTGGATTCGGCATCATTCGCGAGCCGGCGGAACCGGCGATCCTGAACTATCTGCGCAAGTTTTACCAGCATGGCTGGTCCTTCCGCGAAGTGATGCGCAACGCGCCCACGCTCTGCCTGCCTGATGATCATGATGTCTTCCACGGAAATCTCTGGGGCGAGGGCGGCATGAAGATGCGCGAGGGCGGCAACACCTCCACCGATGGCGGCTACATCGAACCTGCGAAGATGATTAACGTGGTGCATAAGACGAATGTCGCGCATCACCCCGATGCGTATGATCCCAGCCCCTCGTTGCAGAGCATCAGCGTGTATTACGGGGAGCTGGTTTATGGCGGTGTCGGCTTTGCCATCGTCGCCGACCGCCAGTGGAAGAGCGGGCCGCAGCATGTGCAGACCGGTGCGGGCCGTGGCGACCATGTGGAGGAGGCGGACTTTGACACCTCCGTGCTCGACAAACCAGGGCTCGTGTTGCTGGGCGAGCGTCAGGAGGAATTTCTCAGGAAATGGGGGAAGGACTGGCGCGGACACACGCTGAAAGCCGTGCTCAGCCAGACAGTCTTCGCCAATGTGGCGACGCATCACGGTGCGTATGATGGCTACCTCAAGGCCGATCTCGACTCCGGGGGCTGGCCGCAGACGCCACGCAACCGCGCGGTTGAAATCCTGCGCGAGTCGATGGCGCTGCACATCAACGGCGACCAGCACATCACCACGATGGCGCAGTACGGCGTGGGAAAGCAGCGCGACAGCAACTGGTCCTTCTGCCCGCCCGCTATCGCGGTAGGCTATCCGCGCTGGTGGCGTCCCGATGAGTTGAAGATGCCGCATGCGAACCGGCCGAAGCATGGCTTGGCGGACACGGGCGAGTTCATCGACGGTTTTGGAAACAAAGTTTACGTCTATGCTGTCGGCAATCCGGAGGTCGGCAAGGCACCGAACCGTTATGACAAGGCGCATGAGAAGGGCAGCGGCTTTGGGTTCGTCACCTTCGACACGGTGAAGAAAACCTATTTCATCGAATCCTTCCGCTTCCTCATTGATGTCACTGACGGCAAGCCGGGAAATCAGTTCCCAGGCTGGCCCCTGACGATCCACCAGCGGGAGAACTGCGGCGAGAACGTGCTGGGATGAGCCAAACGCGTCGGCGTTCCTCCTTTCATTGAAACCAAGCTCCTTCGTGCGTGTTTGAGCCACGTCATGCACCGCTTTCTGCCGCAGTTGCTGCTCTCGCTTTTTATCCTTGCTATGCCATCGGTGGCGAAGCCGCCGAATCTCCTGATCATCACCACGGATGACATGAGTTGCGACTCCGTCGGCGTGTATGGCTGCAAGCTAAAGGACACCACGCCGAACATAGACAAGCTCGCCGCACGGTGCGTTCGCTTCAATCACGCGCACAGCGTCGTCGGCAACTGCATGCCCTCGCGCAATGTGATGTGGAGCGGCAGGTATCCGCACAACAACCGAATCGAGGGCTTTGTCGCGATGAAGAAGGAGGAGAAGGATTACCCCGTGTTGGGTGATCTGGTAAAGGACGCTGGCTATTTCACCGGCATCCGGCACAAGGTGTCGCACAGCACACCTTACACGCCATTTCCGTGGGACATCGTGCTCGGTGATGAAGAGCGGGACAATCCTAAAAAACCCGCCTCATGGGGGGAGGCGACCGCGAAAGGTATCGCCTCCGCGAAACAAGTCGGCAAACCATTCTGCCTGCTGCTGAACATCGCTGACCCACACAAGCCTTTTTATGGCGAAGGCAAACGCGGTGGAGATGCGGCTGACAAGAACATGCCGTCGAGAGTGTTCACGCCGCAGGAGGTGCCCGTGCCCGGCTTCCTAGCTGACGACCCAGTCGTGCGCAAAGAACTCGCGCTCTACTACTCCAGCGTGCGCCGTGCGGACGACAGCGTGGGCGCGATCCTCGCCGCGTTGAAGGCTTCCGGCGAGGACGAGAACACGATCATCGTGTTCCTCTGAGGTGGACCCCGAAATTCGAGCCAGGGTCTAAGGTATGATAAGATGGTGGTT
>CAYQWE010000044.1:0-40258 GCA_964421275.1 uncultured Prosthecobacter sp. | reverse complement strand
CGGCTACGCCCTGTAGCAGCCAGGTGCTTCCCCGCAGCTATTCGCCTATCCCCTGCAGCAGCCCGGTGCTTATCCGCAGCAAGGCGGCTACCCCCAGCAGCAGCCCGGTGCTTACCCGCAGCAACAACAAGGCCCCCAAGCAACACCCGCTCCTGCAGTGGAAGAAGAAGGCGGGGGCAGCATCAAGTTCATCTTGATCGGCATCGGCGTGGTCGTCTTGGTGGCGCTGCTCACCATGCTGGGCGGCAAACGCAAGAAGCAGTGACCGGGTGCGTCGTCGGAATGATGTAGGCCGGATGTGTTTGGCGGAAAGCGCATCGCAAGGTGCTCGATCTCCTTCGCCAAACTATCCGGCGGTTTGGGCAGCATGATGACCTTGGACTCCTCGCACCTCCCAAATCCAGCCGGATAGTTCGTCGAAGGCCACTTCTCGTGCTGGTGGAGCCCTGCGCAACGAACACATCCGACCTACGTCTTTCATGCCACATCATTCCGGCTACGCACCCCAGTGACCTTTTGCAAGCGCGGCAGCATCCATCTTGGGTGCTACTAACAGAATCCGCATTGAAACAAGAAGAGAGGGCTTGGCGGCCCTCTTTTCTTGTTTGAACACACACGCACCGGAAATTCCGGGCGGAATAATCAGGCCGCTTCTGCGGTCTGCTGGCTCTGATCCTTCACGGACATGGCCTCCTTGCCTTGACGCTTGCGCAGATAGTGTAGGCGGGCACGGCGCACGCGACCGGATTTGGTGACCTCGACCTTCGCCACTTTCGGACTGTGCAGCGGGAACACGCGCTCCACACCTTCACCATAGGAAATCTTGCGGACGGTGAACGCCTCGTTGATGCCGTGGCCTTTGCGGGCGATCACGATGCCTGCGAAAATCTGGATACGCTCCTTGTCACCTTCGATGACTCGGGTATGCACCTTCACGCTGTCACCCACAGTAAAGGTGGCGACATCCTTCTTCACTTGTTCTTGGTTGATCTTTTCGATGGTATTGCTCATGACACTCTCCTGAGTTCCCGCGACGCGGGCCATGAATCAGTCAGGCCGGGAACGGGGGGCATTGAAGGTGGGCAGTTTCCCCGTTTTGGCAATCTGTTTTTCCCAGCTTCCGACGTGCCTCTAGGGCTTACGCACCAAAACGGTGGAAAATGCGGTGGGCAGCCTACGGCTGTCTATCTCCGTTGCGCTCCGGTTCCACACTCCAATGGTTGCGTATGAGCCGCCCTAGCTGTGGCGCAGATCGTCTTGAGTTTCGATGATGGAGGAGGGTGATGGCGTGGCAGGAGTCGGGTCCATCCATACTCTCATCAGTGGTTATGGAAATTTGCGCAGCGGGTTTTTTTACCGAGAAATGAGCATACTTATTTGCTCATTTCCTGCGTAGGCCCAGCCAAGCCGGTAAAGCGCTTCCTACTCTCCTGTTTGCTCACAGCGAGTGACAAAGCCCGCTCATTACCCACCAGCACGCACAGCTTCTTCGCACGCGTGATCGCGGTGTAGATCAGGCTGCGCTCTAATAGTATGTAATGCTGCGTGCTCACAGGAATGATGACGCAGGGGAACTCGCTACCCTGGCTTTTGTGGATGGTGAGCGCGTAGGCCGGTTGCAGCTCATCCAGCTCGCCGGGCTCGTATTCGACAAGCCGGTCCGCGTCGTAACGCACATGAATTTTCACCGGATCAGCATCGATGGCTACGATGTGGCCGATGTCGCCGTTGAAGACTTCCTTGTCATAGTTGTTGTGTGTTTGGATGACCTTGTCCCCGACGCGGAAGCTCGTGTTGAAACGCTCGATCTCGAATTTCACCTCGTTCGGCGGATTCAGCGCGAGCTGAAGTGAATGATTGAGCGAAGCCGTGCCCAGCAGGTTGCGGTTCATCGGTGTGAGCACCTGGATGTCAGCGATTGGATCGAAGCCATATTTCGCGGGAAGTCGCGTGTGTGTGAGCTGCACGATCAAATCGCGAATCTCATCCGGCTCGCCTGCTTCGAGGAAAAAGAAGTCACTGCCGCTCGACGGCTTCAAATCCGGCACCTGACCGTGATTGATCGCATGCGCGCTGGTGATGATGCGGCTGCTGGCGGCCTGGCGGAAGATTTCCGTGAGCTTCACGCATGGAACGGCACCACTCACAATCAAATCGTGCAGAACCATGCCGGGGCCGACGGATGGGAGCTGATCAGCATCGCCGACGATCAGCAGATGTGCGCCCTCCGGCAGAGCGGAGAGGAATTGCGCCATCAGCGGCGCATCGATCATCGAAGCCTCGTCGATGACGAACAAATCGCCGACGAGCGGCTTGCCACGATGCCGCCCCCACTGTCCTTCACCCTGGTATTCGAGCAGTCGGTGCAATGTTTTGGCCCCCAGGCCCGTGCTTTCGCTCAAGCGCTTCGCTGCGCGGCCGGTGGGAGCCGCGAGCACGAGTCTGACCTGCTTGCTTTGCAAAATGAGCAGGATGCTGCGCAGGATCGTCGTCTTTCCGACACCTGGCCCGCCGGTGATGATGAGCATGCGATGCCGCAACGCCTCGCGAACGGCCCGCTGCTGGCTTTCGGCCAATTCCTTGCCCGTTTTCCTCATCACCCACGTCAAAGCCACGTCTTCATCAATGCTCGGATACGCGGAAGGCAATGTGGCGAGTGATTTCACACTCGCAGCGATGCTCTGCTCCGCTTTGCGCAGGTAAGGCAGATACAAAAACTCGCCGACGCGCTCGATTTGATCGCCGGTGACGAGTTCTTCGACTTGTGGAGCGATCAATGTCTCCACTCCGAGCAATGCGGACGCCTTCTCGATCACTTTGGCTTCGGGGAAGCAGCAGTGCCCGCTTCCGGCCGCGGTTTCGAGCACATGCAAAATGCCGGCGCGAATGCGTTCCGGCGCATCTTCCGTCACACCGAGCTGATAAGCGATGTCGTCCGCCGTTTTGAAACCGATGCCGCGGATGTCCTGCGCCAGACGATACGGATTTTCCTTCAATATCACCTGTGCCTCGTCGCCATAGGTCTTGTAAATGCGCAGCGCACGCGAAGAGCTAATGCCGTGCTGATGCAGAAACAGCATGATGCCGTGGATCGCTTTCTGCTTCATCCACGACTCGCGAATCTCGACGCGGCGCTTTTTGCCGACACCTTCCACGTCCTCAAGCTTCTTCGATTCGTTTTCGATGATGTCGAACACCTTCGGCCCGAACTTTTCCACGATGCGCTTCGCATACTTCGGCCCGATGCCCTCGATCAGGCCGCTGCCGAGATAACGCTCGATGCCGTTGAGCGAATCTGGGCGCCGCAGCTTTAATTCGTCCGCTTTGAATTGCGGCCCGAAGTCGCGGTTCGGCTCCCACACGCCCCGCGCCTCAAACTCCTCCCCCGCCACGACGCGCGGCGCCTTCCCGACCAGGCCCGCCGTCCCGTTTTTGCCCTCCGGCACGATTTTGAGGATGCAGTAGCCGCTGTCCTCGTTGTGAAACACCACGCGCTCCACGAGTCCGCGCAGGACTTCGGCTTTGGCACTGTTTCGCGGAGGAGGCATGCCGCAAGCTAGCCGGAATCAAACCCGCAGCTTGTAAAACTTGATCGCGTTGACCGCCCAAAGCTTGTGCTGCTCGCTGGCGGGACGTGAGGAGATGATCTGCCTCAACGCATCCACCCATCCGCGCACCGGGCTGCCGAGGAGGCACACGGGCCAGTCTCCTCCGAAGAAGACGCGGTCGGGGCCGAAGGCATCGAGGCAATGATTTACCACCGGCGCGAGATCTTCCGCGTGCCATTTCGCCTGCGGCACAAAAGCGACGATGCCGCTGATCTTGCACATGACATCCCCGCGTGAGGCTGCGACAGCGTCGATGCCGTGTTTCCATTCATCCTTGGTGCAACTGCGCTTCACGCCGGGATCGAGTTTTGGATTGAATGCCTTTGGATCGCCGTTGCCGCAGTGATCGAGCACGAAACAAGTGTCCGGGCATTGTTTGATGAGCTTCGCGCCGTCCTGCAATTCGGTGGGACGCATCGTCAGTTCGAAATTGAGGCCGTGTTTGCCGAGTGTACGCACGCCACGCACGAAGTCGCTGCCCAGACAGAATCCTTGGGGTGTGGACGGGCCATGCAATACTTGGCGCAGGCCTTTGACAATACCGTTATCCGAATAGCGCTTCACATAACTCTCGAAATCCGCCGACGCAGGCCGTCCACCGATGGTCGCGGCGATGGTGGGTGTGTTTCCAGCACGACATTGAGCCACGATGCTATCCGCTTCCTTGATATGGTCGCTCGTGGCGACATCGACCTCCATGTAAACTGCTTTCACATTCAATCCGGCAAATGCCTGTTGATAATCCGTTGTCAGAAAATCATGTCGCAGCACTTCCGGCGCGCCCTTGAGCCAGGGTGGATTCAACACGCGACGGTTCCACAGATGTTGATGCGTGTCGATGATCAGCGCATCAGGTGCGGTAGGGGTCGTGCAGGAGGCGAGGGCGCTGGTGGAGGCGACCTGGATAAATTGGCGGCGGTTCATGGTGGTGAGGCTGTACGAGTGCCGACGGGATCATTTCGCTGGCATTTGCCGACCCACAGTTTCCCGCTATTCTCCGCGCCGCATGGAAATCTCCCCGCTTCTCGCCGCCGTCAATGCCCTCGACTTCTCCTGGATCAACAGCCCGGAGGCCTGGGTGGCCATGCTGACGCTCACGGTGATGGAGATCGTGCTCGGCATCGACAACATCGTCTTCATCTCCATCCTCGTGGATAAGCTGCCGGAATCAGAGCGTCCGCGCGCACGCTTCCTCGGTCTTGGCTTCGCGATGCTCACGCGCATCCTGCTGCTGCTGAGTATCTCGTGGGTGATCCAGCTCAAAGATCCGCTGTTCGCCCTCTTCGGCCATGACATCTCTGGGAAGGATCTCGTGCTCATCCTCGGCGGTTTGTTCCTGCTCTACAAGGCGACCACGGAGATCCACCACAGGGTCGAAGGTCACGCCGAGGAGGAGAAGACCGCGTGCGGCAAAGCGGCGCTCGGTGCCATCCTCGTGCAGATCGCGGTGCTAGACATCGTCTTCTCGCTCGACTCGGTGATCACCGCAGTGGGTATGGTGGACCACATCACGGTCATGATCGCCGCCGTGCTCATCTCCGTCGGCTTCATGATGTTCTTCGCCGGGGCGGTGAGTGAGTTCATCAGCGCGTATCCCACGGTGAAGATGCTCGCCCTGTCGTTCCTGCTGCTCATCGGCACTACGCTAGTCGCGGAAGGTTTCCAGGTTCATTTCTCGAAGAACTACGTCTATTTCGCGATGGCGTTCTCGGTCTTCGTCGAAGTGCTGAATATCCGCATGAAGAAAAAAGCGGATGCCAAGAAAGCCGCCTGAGTCATTCGGCAAATATGGCACATCATTGTGCCGAAACATGGCCATTTCTGGCACAGACCGTCATGTTCCTAGCGGGCCGTCAAGGGCGGTGTTGGCCCTCCGACTCCTGTGAAATCAAGGCTTTCGTGCTCAGGTCTCCAAAGCTGGCACGGCTGATGCAAAGGTATGGGGCGGAATTCATTCCAAACCCTAACCCTCAAATAACCCATCCAAGCCATGAAACTCATCCGCACTGCCCCCTCCGCACTCGCTCGTGTCTCCGACTTCGACGAGTGGTTCCGTCATCCGTTCGTCGGTTTGCCGTCCCTCAGTCATTTTTTCAACAACCTCAGCGAGGTGTTTCCCGGTGTGACGGGCGACAAGCTCGCCGTCGATGTCCATGAGGACAAAGACGCCTACCACGCCAGCTTTGAAGTGCCCGGCGTGAAAAAGGAGGATGTCAAAATCGAGCTGGACAACGGACTGCTCACCGTCTCCGCCGAAAAACGTGAGAAGAACGGCGACAACGAAAGCAGCTTCAGCCTCACCCGCTCCGTGTCGGTGCCGGACGGCGTCAACGCCGAAGCCATCACCGCGAGACTCGAAGACGGCATCCTCCGCGTGACACTGCCGAAGGCAGAGCATCGCAAGCCGCGCTCCATCGCCCTGAACTGACCTCGCACCTCCAACCTCTTACCTTTTACAAACCATGAATGCCACCTGCTCCCCCTCCACCTGCGCTCCGTCCGCCACCTCCGGTGTCACCGAGTCGCTTCGCAAGCCGCTCTACAACGTCAACGGCAGCGCCGACGCCTACGAAGTCCGCGTCAAACTGCCCGGCGTGCCGAAAAACGGCGTGAAGCTCGACCTCGATGACAACATCCTCACCGTGCGCGGCGAGCGCAACAGCGCCGTGCCGGAAGGCATGAAGACGCTCCACCGCGAGCTTTCACCGCTCAACTATCTCCTCCGCCTCCGCCTCAACACGCCGGTGGATGAAGAAAAGATGACCGCGAAGCTCGAGGACGGCATGCTCACCATCGCCCTACCGGTCAGACAGGCTGCGAAGCCGCGTCAGATCACGATCCAGTGATCCCGCGCCTCTCGGAACATCCCCACGCCGCCCACATCACACACCCCTGTGATGCGGGCGGTTGCTTTTTATCTTCCCGCTCGGCTTGATCTCAGCTAGTAGCTGCGCATGCCCGCAGACGCCGCGCCCGCCAAGACCTCCCACGGCCACAATCACTGGCCCATCGTGATCGCCCTCGCCGCCGGTGTGGGAGTCGGCATGATCCTGCAAAAAATTGCCCATCCGGCATCTGGCACCGCACCGGGATGGATCGGCGCTGTGATCGAGTTCTGCCGCTTCATTGCAGACATGTTCCTGCGCGGCTTGAAAATGGTCATCGTGCCGCTCGTCGTCGCCAGCATCGTGAGTGGCATCGCGGGCTTGAAATCGCTCGATGGCTTCGCCCGCATGGGTCTCAAAACCTGGGCCTACTACATCCTCGGCAGCCTGGTGGCCGTTTGTGTCGGACTCTTTATGGTGAACACGATCAAGCCCGGTCTTGGTGATGACGGAAAACCCAATCCTACCCTCAGGGCGGCCATGGACGCCGCGCTGCATGGCAAAAAAGCCGAGGAAGTGGGCAACGTGATCAAAAAAGCCGAAGGTGGAGCCGCCTCTCTGCTGGACATCATCACACGCGCCATCCCCACGAACATCCTCGATGCCTGCGCGAAGGACGACCTGCTCGCGATCATCTTCTTCAGCATCCTCTTCGCCGTGGCGATGGTGCTCGTTCCAGGCGGGCCTCCGTTGGCCTTGCGCGACGTGTTCAACCAGATCACCGACGTGATGACGCTCATCACGACCTGGGTGATGAAGTTCACACCTCTCGCCGTCTTCTGCCTCGTCATCCCCGCCATCACCGAGGTGGGCGTGGGTGTGTTGCAAAACTTGGTGCCGTATGTCCTGGCCGTGATCGGTGGCCTGGCGCTGCACACGCTCATCATCCTGCCCGCCGTGTTGAAGCTCGCAGGCGTCTCCCCTTTGAAGCACTTCAAAAACATGAGCGACTCGCTGCTCATGTCCTTCTCCACCGCGTCCTCCAGCGCCACAATCCCCGTCACGATGCGCTGCATCATGGAGGAGTCGAAGGTCAGCGAGCGTGTGGCCTCCTTCGTCATCCCGCTGGGGGCCACGGTGAACATGAACGGCACCGCGCTCTACGAATGCGTCGTCGTCGTCTTCGCCGCGCAGGTGCTTGGCATCGACCTCAGCGTCTCGCAGCAGTTTCTCGTCGTCCTGCTCGCGCTCGTGAGCAGCATCGGCGTCGCCGGCATTCCAGCCGCCAGTCTCGTCGCTATCATCATCATCATGCAGAACGCCGGTTTCAGCGAGGATGCAGTCAAGGCATCGCTGGGCCTCATCCTCACCATCGACCGCCCGCTCGACATGGCACGCACCACCGTGAACGTCTTTGGCGACACTGTCGGCGCGGTGGTGATCGCGAAGTCGGAGGGGGAAAAGCTGGATGCATGAAATCAAGCTGGAATTAGCCTGCTCACCCTCAACTTCCAGTTCTTCCCTTTTCACAAATCCTCATGACGCGTGGTATATCATCTGCCGGTGAGTGCCTGTCTGGGATTGGTAGTGGATACTGCCGTGCTGAAACCGCAAAATCCGATCGTGCAGGACGATTGATGCGCGGCAGTTCATGCCCTATTGGGCATGATCCATGAGCCAGACCGCCAACCTCCACATCGCCTCGAACATCGCGCTGCCGTCGCCGCGCAGTTTGATCACGGAAATCGCCGCCACGGAGACGCAGAAGAATTTCATGGCAGCATCACGCCAGGAAATCCGCGAAATCCTTTTTGGCAGCGATCCGCGTTTTCTTGTCATCGTCGGCCCGTGCTCGATTCACGATCCTGAGGCCGGGCTGGAGTATGCACAGAAGCTCGTGGCGTTGGCACAGGAGCTCAAAGACCGCTTGTGCATCGTGATGCGCGTCTATTTCGAAAAACCGCGCACCACGGTGGGCTGGAAGGGCCTCATTATGGACCCAGATCTCGACGGCACCTGCAACATCCCGGACGGCCTCCGCCTCGCCCGGCGCATCTTGCGCGATGTGATTGACTTCGGCCTGCCCACGGCCACGGAGCTGCTCGATCCGATCACACCGCAGTTCATCGCCGATTTGATCAGTTGGAGTGCCATCGGCGCGCGCACCACGGAATCGCAGACACACCGCCAGATGGCCTCTGGTCTCTCGATGCCGCTCGGATTCAAGAACGGCACCTTCGGCCATATCATGCCTGCGGTGAACGCCATCAAAGCCGCGATGCAGCCGCAGACATTTCTCGGAGTTAGCGAAGACGGCATCGCCTCCGCTGTGACGACGAGCGGTAATCCTGACTGCCACATCATCCTGCGTGGCGGTGAAAACGGGCCAAACTACGGCGCGGACAATGTGACCGAGACGATCGATGCGCTCGAAGCCGCGAAGCTCAAGCCCGCGATCATGATCGACGCCAGTCATGGCAACTGTGCCAAGGATCACCGCCGCATGCCTGATGTGTTCCGCGAGATCGTGCGTCAGCGCGTGGCAGGCCAAAAAGCCATCATCGGCGCGATGCTGGAGAGCAATCTCGTCGGCGGCAGCCAGAAATTCCCGCAGCCGCCCGACCAACTCGTGCGTGGTCAGTCGATCACCGATGCGTGCATAGACTGGGACACGACAGAATTGCTGTTATGTGAAGCGCATGCGGCTCTACGGTAATGTGGGCACTCTGCCGGTGAAGAAGACACTCGCGGGCAGGAATGCCTGCATTACATTGCGGCATGGATGACCTCGCTGAGCGCATGCGGCACGATCTGGAGGAGATCGGGCGGACGTGCATGCCGTTTGGGAAATATGGCCCCGCGCATTTTCCGCCGAAGGGCGCGCCGATTTATGACATACCAGCGGAATACCTCGGCTGGTTCGCCCACAAGGCTGGCTTTCCGAAGGGTAGGCTGGGTGAGCTGCTGCGCATGGTACACCAGATGAAGGTGGATGGTTCTGATGTCGTGTTCGATCCGTTCCGGAAACGCAATAACGGCAGAACGAAGCTGCGACCGGCGAGAAGGAAGTCGTGGGACTTCACGGAGTGACAACGGGGAGATGGCGGAGCGCGTGAAAGCAGCTATGATCCCGGCGTGAAGTGCATTCTGGCATTCCTCTCGTTTTTCACACATCCGCATGCGGCGGAGACGATCCCTGCCGGGCGGCTTCAAGCGCTGGCGGCGTTTTCCTCCGCGCATGGCGGTCATGCGTTGCTCATCAAGCAGAATGGCAAAACCCTGCACGAATCCTACACGAACGGCCACACGAAGCACGAACGGCATCGCATCTACAGCGGCACGAAGGCATTCTGGTGCCTCACGGCCCTAGCAGCGGATAAGGAAGGCCTATTGAGTCTCGATGATCGTGTGAGCGATACCATCACCGAATGGCAGGGGGACAAGCGCAGGAGCAAGATCACCGTGCGGCAGCTCCTTGACTTCAGCAGCGGCATGGAGCCGCTGTTCGCTCTGCATGAGAACGACTTCAAAGACCGCACCACGGCCGCCTTGAAGGCATCCATCGTCGGTACGGCGGGGAAGTCGTTCATCTACGGCCCCGCAGCGTTGCAGATTTATCATGAGCTGCTCGCTCGCAGGCTGCGTGACCAGAAAACGACCCCCACACGCTATCTGGAGCGCAAAGTGCTCGGGCCGCTCGATCTCGGCCCCCAGCGCTATCTGCCAGACCAGCATGGCGCGCCACTGCTTGCCTCCGGGTTCATGCAGACCGCGCGTCAGTGGTCGGAACTCGGCGATTGGGTGCTGAAGCACGATGAAATCCAACATGCTCTCAAAAGCGGCGGCTCCAACCGCGCCTTCGCCTTCGGTTTCTGGAACAATCACGCCGCCGAATCCAAATCCGCACGCGAAGTCGATGTGGAGTCCATGCTCGACAAAAAATGGCACTCGCAGTCCTGGCGCAGCGCCTGCCTGTGTCGCTCTGCGCCCGCCGATCTCATCGCGTGCATCGGCTCCTATGGCCAGCGGCTCTACATCGTGCCGTCGCAGAAGCTCGTCATCGTGAGACTGGCGGAGGATTCGAAGCCGAATGACGCGCAGATGCTGAGGCTGTTGTTTGCGTCAGCTCAGCGCTGAGTTGCCTTCGCGGGCTCTTCCTCTTCCACCGGCAGCGCCTTGCGTGCCTGTGGCACGGTCTTGTCATCCACCACCGGCAGCGCCTTACGCACCATCATCTTCGACACGCCGTAGATCAAGGTGCTGCGCCCGGGCTGCCATTGGTAGCCGATGCCGAAGGGGATGGCGGGCACTTCGTTGTTCCTGTAGTAGTCGGCGAGGTCGCTCTGGTAGTGTTGTTTGAACAGGGCGATCGGCCCGGGATACCAGCCAAAGGCACGCACGTCCCAGGCGTCGCGGGGAAAGTCGCGCCAGGGGATGCCGGAGTCGTCCTGCGTCATCGTGTGGCAGTGGGTGAGCAGGTAGTCACGGATCATGCTGAAGTCGTTCATGTGCATCAGGTAGGATGCGGACTTCGTGAAGCCGTTCATCACGCCGAGCGTGTCGCAGAACTTCGGGAAGGCGGCGTTTTCCTTGAGCGCCCAGTTCGCGATGTTCGTGGAGAAATAGTAAAGCGTCTGCCGCATGCCGCCAGCGCCGGTGAAGGTGATGCGCGCACCGGGTGTCTTGGTTTCCTTGTCGGTGAGGACGGTACCCGTCGCGTCGATCCATACGTTCTCGACGCTTTGGATGAAGCAACCGCAGCGGGCCAGGAAAACGTAGAGCACGGGCAGCGTGCCGGTGAGCTTCGTGGCTTTGAGATCTTTCTTCATGTCGGCGGTGATGAAGAAGCTGAAGCTGAGCGAGGCGTTGAGCGTGGTGCGCAAGTTGCGCAAGGAGGAGCCGAGTTCGTCTTCGCTGAGCTTTGTCACATCTGGTGGCATGCCGACAGGCTCTGCGGCGGCGAGCACATACGTCGAGGCATTCGGAAAGAACGTGTAGGCGTGGAGGAAATCAGGCCCGCTGAAGACATAGAGCAGCGGCGCGGTGCTGCCCACAGCCTCGGGCAGGGCCAGCGGTGCCCATTCACGGATGGGACGGAACTGGCGCTCCTCCGCGTCCGCCCACATGGCGTCGAGTTCCTTCGCGTGGCTGCGGAATTCACCGCGCACGGCCAGTTCCATCAAGGGCGAGCCTTCCTGCGGCAGTCCGGCGAGGAAGCGCGCCTGGTCGTTCGGCGTGGGATCGAGCGCGAAGGCTGGCGCGACCAGGGCAAGCAGGAGAACGGCGGATTGCTTCATGATGAGGTGCGGTCTGTACGCGGCGAAAGGAGGAAGATGATCAAGCCCAGCGCGATCAAACTGAGGCCGTAGAGCGAGGCGGCCCGCGAGACGGGGTCGAGCATAAGGAATGTCATCATCCACACGCTGATGGCGAGAAAGAGCAGCGGCGTGACAGGGTAGCCCCAGCAGCGGTACGGGCGTGGCAGGTCAGGCTGCTTCCAACGCAGGACGAACAGCCCCACCACGGTAACAAAGGATGCGAGCTGGATGCTGAACTGCACTGCGGTGAGCACGGTGTTGAAGCTGGCAGTGAGCAGCAGCGTGATGACGATGGATAACTGCACGAACAATCCGGTGACAGGCACGCCGTTTTCATCACACGCGGCGAGCGGTCTGAGGAGGCGCATGTCCTCCCCCATCGTGCGCAGCACACGCGGGCCGAGCCAGGTCATCGCGCTGATGCTGGAGGCGAGGCCCAGGCAGATGAGGCCGGACATCGTCTTGCCACCGGTGACGCCGAAGATGCGCTCCGCCGCCACATGACCCACATCGAGCTTTCCCGCGAGATCTTCCATGGGCGCGGCATGCAGGAAGGATGCGTTCAGGGCGAGGTAGAGCGCGGTGACGAGCAGCGTGCCCAGCGCGATCGCTTTTGGCACATTGCGCTGCGGCTCCCGGATGTCGCTGACGATGTATGCAGCAGCATTCCAGCCGGCATACGAGTACATCACATAAACCAGGCTCACGGCAAAGGGCTTGCTCGTGATGAGGCCCATGTCAGCCGTAGCAGGAGTGAAGCGCGTCGGCACTCCCACGGCCAGACACCAAGCCGAGGCGATGAAAACGCAGATTAGAGTCACTTTCAGCCACGTCGCGATGTTTTGAAAGCGCGCCGCCATCTTCACGCCGCCGACATGCACGAGTGTGATGGCCCACACCATTACCAGCGACCACGTCGTCGCCGGGGCGTGCGGAAAGATGGTGGAGAAATATTTGCCAAAGGCCATCGCCGCGAGCGCGATGGGAGCCGCGAACCCGACCGTCACTGACAGCCAGCCGGAGAGGAAGCCCAGTGCTGGATGAAAAATCTTCGAGAGGAAGTGATATTCACCACCGGAACGTGGCAGCGCCGCCGCTAGCTCGCCATAGCACACTGCGCCGCAAAAAGCGCATACGCCGCCGACGAGCCAGAGCATCAGAATCGTGAAGCCTGACGGCAAATCACCCACCTGGAAGCCTAGCGAGGTGAAGACACCCGTGCCGATCATGTTCGCCACCACCACCGCTGTGGCGGTCACCAGTGAAATCCCCCGCTTCGTCTCGGTGCTCATGGGCGCGATGGCTAAGCGTGGCCCTGCGGGGCGTCAACCCTGCCTTCCAGACAATGGCGTCACTTCAGCTTCCGCCCGAAATGGGTGCTGAAGTACACTCCGAGAGAGTCTGCCAGCGCTCGTGCGAAGCGAAGCTGATGCTCCGGGGTATCACGTACATTGTTCCAAGGGCATTCGACCTGGATCGCGCTCACCGTGCCGCGTTCGCGTGACCCGTGTGCACTCACATCATAAGCGCCGCTGAAGTAACCCGCCATGCGACCCGGCGCGGCCTTCGACGGGCTTGGCAGAGAGCGGAATCCGCGAAACTCCAGCAACCCGCCTAGGCTTTGCGGCCCGCGCACCAACTCCGCGAAGCTCTGCGGGGAGCGTTTGTCCAGCTCGCGAACGCTGGTGGAGGCGATGAGAGAGGTGTCTGCGTTGAGTTCAGCATCGGGTCGCCTGAGATGCTCGCCCTTGATCAAATAGCCCAGCTCCACGCGCTGATCGAGGTGGCGGTGACCATGGATGTCCAGCAGCAGCCCGAGGCCATGCTTTTTCATCACCTCATCGCAGGCTTTCTGGGCGCTGTTGTGAAACCGGTGCCATGCCGCTTCGGCAGTGGGATCCCCCTGCGCCGCCTCTTTGATTTCGCGATTTGGGTCGAGCTTCGAGCGGTGCAGATGCGAGATGACCACATGCGGCCTGCCGCCGTAACGCGTGCGCAGCTCCTCGATGAGCATCTCGGCCAGCGGGATCGTGTTGGAATCCGTCCCCGTGACGCCGTAGCGGCGGGCGAGTACGTTGTCCGGCTTCAGACCGCCGCCATGCGGCACGGTGATCACGAGCGGTAGCGCGCCTGGGCGCACCTCGATGTATTTTTCGAGGTCGGGCGTCTGCGCACGCAGCACTGCGGCAAGAAGAAATAGTAAAAGGAGGATGCGCATCATGACGGGAAGTGAACGACAGTTCACCACATCTTGCCACGTTTTTTCCGCCCATGATCCGCCGCGCCATCATTTCATTCCTGCTGCTCGCCACCGCCGCCCGTGCCGGAAACTGGCCCGAGTGGCGCGGCCCGACTGCGCAAGGCCATGCCAACGCCTCCGGCCTGCCCGCTACATGGAGTGAGACGAGCAACGTCGCGTGGAAGACGCCGCTGCCTGGCCGCGGCCATTCCACCCCGGTCATGTGGGGCGACCACATCTGGATGACCGCCGCCATCGAGAAAGCGGCGACTCCAGAGGAGACGAAGCGCCGCCTTGAGTCCAACACCGGCGACCAGCCCGTGGTCGTTTTGTCCTCCGTGAGCCTGCATGCCTTGTGTGTGGATCGCAACACTGGCAAAATCCTGCACGACATCGAGCTGCTAGCTGTGAAGGAGCCGCAATGGGCACATCAGCTCAACAGCTATGCTTCACCCACGCCCGTGCTCGAAGAAGGGCGGCTCTACGCGCACTTCGGCTCCCTCGGCACCGCCGCGCTCGACACGAAGACTTTGAAAGTGCTGTGGAAGAACCAGGAGATCAGCGTGATGCACGAAAACGGCCCCGGATCGACCGCGGTGCTGCATGGCGGCAAATTGATCGCGCATTTCGACGGCAGCGACGCGCAGTTCATCGCCGCGTTCGACAAGAGCACCGGCAGGCTCGCCTGGAAAACACCGCGCAGCGGCGAGATGGACCCGCGACCGCAGCAGCGCAAAGCCTACGGCACGCCGCTCGTCGTCACGATGACCGGCAAGCCTGTCGTCGTCAGCTCTGCTGCCAACAACATCTACGGTTACGATCCCGACAGCGGCAAAGAACTGTGGAAGGTTCATTATGGCGAACTCGGCTTCTCGATGTCCACCGTGCCCGTCGCCGACGAGCAGCGGATCTATTTCAGCACCAGTTACGGCAAATCGCAGATGATCGCGCTGCAATACGCCGGTTTGAAGACGCCTGAGATTGCGTGGCGCAACAACAAGAACGCGCCGAAGATGTGCTCGCCTGTATTGAACGACGGTTTGCTGTTCTACGTCGATGACGGTGGCATCGTGAGCTGCGTGGACACTAAGACCGGCGAGGCGCTCTACCGCGAACGCCTCGGCGGCAAATTCAGCGCCTCGCCGATCCTCGCTGATGGCAAACTTTATCTCTGCAGCCGTGAAGGCGTCATCAGCATCCTTCCAGCCACGAAGGAGTTCAAAATCCTCGCACAAAACACCCTCGACGGCTCGATCATGGCCAGCCCGATCGCTGACGGCGGCGACTTATTCATCCGCACGGACAAGGCGCTGTACAAGATCGGGAAGTGACCGTTCTCCAATGACCTCCGAACTCGACACATTGCGCGATTTGATCACGAGGCTCGAAGCCGCTGGCATCGACTACATGCTGACAGGTTCGATGGCGCTCAATTGCTACGCGCAGCCACGGATGACGCGTGATCTCGATCTTGTGGTGGCTTTTCAGCTCAAGGACGTGGACCGCATCCATTCCGTGCTGGGCGACGATTACTACGTGTCAGCAGACGCGGCGCGTGATGCGGTGCTTCATCAGACCAGTTTCAATGCCATTCACCAGAGCACGATGGTGAAGGCCGATTTCATGATCCGCAAACGCGAGGAATTCCGCCTGCTGGAGTTTCAGCGCCGGCAACGGCTGCGAATCCTGGACTTTGAGACCTGGGTGGTCAGCAAGGAAGATCTGATCCTTTCGAAGCTGGAGTGGGCGCACGAATCACACTCGCAACGCCAGCTCGTCGATGTGGAAAACCTGCTCGCCACCGGCTGCGACATGGACTATTTGAGGGAATGGTCAGCAAAATTGAGCCTGACAGATATGCTGACACGGGTTTCTCCGTGAGAGACACCGCGCCGGAGATCAATGCCATGATGTTCCAGCGCGTGATGGCGCTCACGCCTTCGGAGCGGTTCATGATGGGCCTTTCGATGCTGCAAACCACACGGGAAATGATTCTCTCATCGCTTCCGCGTGACTTGGATGAACCATCGCGTCGTCGTATGCTGTTCGAACGACTGCACGGCATGCCGCTGCCGGATGCCGTGGCAATGCGTTGAGACGTTACTTCAGCGCCGCACGCAGCACGGGCTCGAAGATGTCGGCCTGGCGCATGAAGCCGAGATCGGTGGCGTGGGAGGCATCGTTCGCGCCTTCGGCGTCGATGCCGTAGAGCGCGTCGCCGCTGATGTAGTGGAGGTTCGCGACGTTTTCCTTGGTGAGCTGCTCGTAGGCGGCTTTCAGCGCGGCGTGGTTGTCGTCGTGGAATTTTGCCTTGCCTGGAGTGATCCACGAATTCGTGTAGCGGCGGTCTTCGACGAGGATGATCGGTGTCGTGGCATGCTTGGAGCGCAGTTGTTTCACTAGCGGCACGCATTTGGCCGTGACGTCGGCAGGGCCCATGTTCGGCAGGCAGTCGATGACGATGGCGGCGGCATCGAGTTCGTTGATCAGATCGCCGACGGCGGCATCCATGCGGCCGTTGCCGGAGAAACCGAGATTGATCACTGGCCGGTCGAGGCGGCGGCCGAGAATCGCGGTGTGAACCATGCCGGGACGCGAGGCGTTCGCGCCATGCGTGATCGAGGTGCCGTAAAACACAATGGGTTTCTCACGCGGAGCCTGTCCCTCGAATTTCGTGCCCGCAGGCACGCCGATCTCGAGTTTTTCGATGCCGTTGTAGAGCGGCAGGTAGGCGGCAAACTCGTGTTCTCCCGGCGCGAGATCGCTGATCAACACTGTTTCTACATGTTGAGCACCGGGCTTCGGGCAGGCGACCCAGCGCCATTGGCCTTTCTCATCGCGGGCATACAGATCGAGACCGCTCACGCCTGTGGCGGGCATCGCCGGCAAGGCGAGATTCGCCTTCATGAGATCGTAGCGGCAATAGATCATCTTCGCGTCCGTCTTGAAGCGCACCATCATGCCCGCGCTGTCACGGCTGAGGCTCCACACCGCCGGAGTGACCTTACCGTCTGCTTTTGCTGGCAGGCGGTCGAACCAGCGCTTGCGCTGCTGATCCGCCCAACCGCGACCTTCCACGCCCCATTTCGTCACATCGTTCCATTGTGTATCCGCAGGAATCGACGACCCTTTCGGTCTGGCCGGAGCCTTGGGTGCGGCGGTCTGGGCAAACAGCGAGGCGCTGACGAGGAAGGCGAGAAGGATGGCTGGTTTCATGAAGACGCAGTTAACGTCTCGAAACGATGCGAATCTTGCGCGTCACCTCGCTCTGCTCTTTCGATCAAAACGGAATGTCGTCGTCTTCCATGCCGTCCGTGATCGGGCCTTCGCCGAAGTCGTCGTTCTGTTGGGCCGGGGCGGGGCGCTGCTGCTGTGGACGTTGTTGCGGGGCGGGGCGTTGTTGCGGTCGCTGCTGCGGGCGGTTGTAACCGCCACCCTCGTCATCACCGCCCCCACCACCGCCAGAGCGGTCACCACCTTGCGGACTGCCGAGGAATTGCATTTGATCACCGATGACTTTTAGACGCTGGCGTTTTTGGCCCGTCTGCTTGTCCTCCCAGGTGTCCATTTGTAGGCGGCCTTCGATGTAAACAGGTCGCCCTTTGTGCAGGTATTTGCCGGCGAGTTCGGCGGTCTTGTTCCAGAGGGTGATGTCCACAAAGGTGACTTCCTCGATCTTTTCGCCGCTGTCCGCGACATACACGCGGTTCACCGCGAGACCGATGTCGCACACCGCACTGCCTTTTGGCGTGTAGCGCACCTCTGGGTCGCGGGTGAGGTTGCCGATGAGCATGACTTTGTTCAATGAGGCCATAATGCGGCATCATTGCCGCCCGCCGCGCCAAACGGCAATGTTTTTTTGTCATTGAAGCGGGCCGTGGCATGCTGGTGGCGTGCAGGAACTCATCGACGGCTTCATTCTCCATCTGGCGACCGAGCGCGGTCTGTCCGTGAACTACCAGCTCCTCGTGCGTCGGTTCCTGGAGTTTTTCGCATCGTGGTTCAAAATGAAGCACCAGTCGGAACGGCCTGCCGACGTCACCACCGACCACATCGCCGCGTTTCTGGCGCAGCGGAAGAAAGATGGCATCGCCGCGTCCTCGGCGCGGATCGAGTTGATCGCGGTGAAGATTTTCTTCCGCTGGCTGACGACGCGGAAAATCATCGCCGCCGACCCGGCGGACGCGATCCTGCCGCCCAGGCAGGAAAAGCGGCTGCCGGACTCGCTGAATGAGAAGGATGTGCAAAAGCTCGTCGAGTCCGTGAACGGCACCACGCCGCTGGATCGCCGTGACCGGGCGATCTTGGAGCTGTTTTATGCCAGCGGCGTGCGCTTGTCCGAGCTAGCGGACGCGAAGCTGGAGAACCTGAGCTTGGAGGAAGGCTGGATTCGTGTGACGGGCAAAGGATCGAAGACGCGGCTCTCGCCCGTCGGTGCTGCGGCGTGCGATTCGCTCGCTGCATGGCTGGAGCATGGGCGTCCTGTCTTGGTGAAGCCGAAAACACAGAGTCATGTCTTTATCTCCAAACTCGGCACACGTCTTACGACGGCCCGCATTCAGCAGATTGTGAAGGAACGCGCCGCGCTGTGCGGCCTCGATCCCGCGCGCATCCATCCGCACCTGCTGCGGCATAGTTTTGCCACACATCTGCTCAACAACGGTGCCGACTTGCGTGTGATCCAGGAAATGCTCGGCCACGCGGACATCTCTACGACGCAGATATACACGCACGTCGATCAGGCGCGGCTGAAGGACGTGCATCGGCGTTTCCATCCGCGGGCGTGAGCTTCATGCCAGCGGCGCTCGTTGCTGCGTGTAGAAACACAGGCAGGGCGACACGTTCCTTGCCAGCGTTGGGAAATGATGATCTCTCATTCTCCCCCCGATGCCTAAAATCCCGCCCTCAGAGCCGGACGTCTTCATCCCGAAGATCGTCAGCAATCCGCCACGCCCAGGCCACGGCATCAAGATCGGCATCTTCGCCGGCATTCATGGTGATGAGGAGGCGGGCACGCTCGCCACGCAGGAACTCATCCGCTGGGCGGCAGGAAAGCCGACGGCACTGCGTGACTACGAGCTGCATTTCTACCCTGTTTGCAATCCCACCGGCCTCGCCCTCGGCACGCGGCACAGCCATTGCGGGCTCGATCTGAACCGCGAGTTCTGGCACGGCTCCACCCAGCCCGAAGTCGTCTATCTTGAGGGAGAGCTGCGCCGCGAAAAATACGACGGCATCATCTCCCTGCACTCCGACGACACCTCCGACGGCTGCTACGGCTTCGTCAGCGGCGCGCTGCTCAGCGAGCATTTGCTGGAGCCCGCGCTGCAAGCATCGAGCGAATTCCTGCCGCGCAACGAGGCACCCGTCATCGACGGCTTCCCCGCCTCACGCGGCATCATCAAGGAAGGCTACCTCGGCATTCTCAGCGCCCCGCCGGAACAGCGTCCGCATGCGCTTGAGATCGTGTTCGAAACCCCCGCGCTCGCGCCGATGGACGCGCAGGTCCAGGCAACCGTCGCCGCCGTGAAACGCATCCTGGCGGAATACCGCGAGCTGCAGGCGTATGCGGCGAACTTGTAGAATAAGTCTTCGGATTCCTCCGCCACGCCGCTCAAACATGCCCCGGAGGCGGATGTCTGCCGAGCAGGCTTTCAAAGGAGCGGATGATCAGATGCTCCGGGCTGTTGAGCGCCAGCGCTTCCAGCGTGGCCCTGCCGGTGGCGGTGATGCCCACCAGTTCGTTGCCCGCCCATCGAAAGTGATGATTCCACTGCTGCTCGCGTGGATGGAACAAGCGCGCCGTCCGGCTCGTCTTGGGATCGAGTGCCACTTGTCGCGCTCCCTTTCTCAGCGAGCAGTGGATGCAGGCCAGTGCGAGGTTGTCCAACACCGTCGCACCTCCGGCAACGACGGGCACCACATGATCGAGATGAAAGGTCGCCGCCTGTCCGCGCTGTGAGAGGCCACAGTATTCGCAGCGGTGCTTCGCGCGCACCGTGACGCGGCGGCGGAGACTGGCGGGCACGGCCATGGCGCTACGCCTTCCGGGCCTTCACCTGCGCTCCCAGCTTCAGGATCGACAGCATGCTCGCCATTTGCGCCAGACCCTCGGCCTCCTTGCGTTCGGCGGCCGTCAGCCGACCTTTGCGTCCCTGCTCATCCAGCAGGTGATGCAGCCGGTCATCCAGCGCCTTCGGGAAACGCAGCTTGGCCAGGCTGGCGGGCATTGGCACGGTGAGTTGAACAGTCTGGCTCATGATAAAACGAGGCTAGCTCATCGCCAACACGGCGGCAAGAAGTTCATGGCAACCGCTCACGGATGACGGATCACCGCTCCTCGTCAATCAAATACGGAAGCTTAGTAGGCATTCAGGGCGAGGGATCATCAAGGAAGGCTACCTCGGCATCCTCAGCGCCCCGCCGGAACAGCGACCGCATGCCCTGGAGATCGTGTTTGAAACTCCTGCGCTCGCGCCGATGGATGCGCAGGTCCAAGCGACCGTCGCCGCCGTGAAACGTATCCTCGCGGAATACCGCGAGCTGCAGGCGTATGCGGCGAACTTGTAGTGGTCATGGCCAGTCCCCCGCTCCAACGAATGCAGATAGGAACGCCGAGTTTGAGTGATTGCGAAAAATTCATCCTCTGTATTGTCTCCGAAAGTCCTCCGCCAATCGACAAACAGTCGCTCATGCTCATAGATTTGAATCTCATCAATAAGCGCATGAAGTCGTTCCCCATAAACCGTCGGTGTCTGCGCGAACCGATACCAGAGATAGCAGATGCGGCGCGTCTGCTGGACGAGGCGGTTACAGCTCATCTCCTCGGCAGGCGGGATATCTCCAAACAGCTCATCCGACAGGCGGACATGCCGTTGCTCCGCGATTACACCGAGTCGCTTTGGGGAGCCAAGAGTCCCTACGTCCAGTTTCGTGCTGTCGCTGATGCGCCGCCACATCTCGACCACGCGAGCCGGGCAAAAGAAAGGATGCCTACACGAGCCGAGGAAACCGCGCTATTCCAGCGCGACGGTCATCACTGCAGATTCTGCGGTATTCCAGTCATCCGCAAAGAGGTCAGGGAACGAATCCGCCAGGCATATTCTGCTGAACTGCCATGGGGCAGGAAGAACATCGAACAGCATGCGGCATTTCAACTTATGTGGGCGGTGCCCGATCACGTTCTGCCTCACTCGCGTGGAGGCTCCAGTGATTTGCAGAATACGGTTATCGTGTGCCAGCCGTGCAACTGCGCACGGATGCATTACACGCTTGAAGAGCTTGGTCTCGCTGACCCTCGGCTTCGTGAGACCACCCGATCATCATGGGATGGGCTTGAACGATTTCATTAACATCGCACGCCTCTTTGAGATGATTGTTACCTTTACCCAAAAAACGGGGCACAGCATCACATGCTGTAGCTGATCGGTTTTGCACCACGACTCACCGCCCCTGCTTCAACCTCTCCAATTTCACCCCCGCCGCATCCAGCGTCTCCTCCTTCTTCGCGAAGTGGAAGCGGATGAAGCGGTGTTCATTCGCGGAAGAAGCTGGAACTCCAGGCTCGACGAAAAGCACCCACGGGATAGAATGCTGGTATGAGCGCCACTCTTGATGCCATTTCCGAACAGGTTTTCATCCTGCCTGCGGAGGAGAGGATGCGTCTGGCCCTCGCCTTGATGGAAAGCGTAGAAACCGACAACACCGTGACAGCGGGTGAGGATTGGACCGCCGAGGTTTCGCGGCGGATTGCGGACTATGACTCAGGAAGAGTGAAGGGCGTTCCCGCTGCCGAGGTTTTTCGCAAGCTCAGCACGATCGCTCCTGACCGATGAACCTCGTTCTCGAGTTTCATCCCGTGGCTGAAGCCGAGGTTCAGTGCATTACGGGCGACTACGAGGCCAAAGTGCCCGGCTTGGGTGCTCGGTTTCGACACGAGGTGGCGGATGCCTGCGCCGCCATCGTACAGCATCCGTTGTTGTGGAGGCTGCGGAAGGAGGGCTGGAGGCGGGTGAACCTGCCCGGATTCCCCTATTACCTCGCGTTCATCATCCGCGAAGAGGTGGCACTGATCGTGGCTGTGGCCCATCACTCCCGTCACCCGGACTACTGGAAGACCCGGTGGTCTTGAAAAGCTTCCGTTGAGGCATCATCTCACCGCCCCTGCTTCAACCTCTCCAACTTCACTCCCGCCGCGTCCAGCGTCTCCTCCTTCTTCGCGAAGTGGAAGCGGATGAAGCGGTGTTCGGGCTCGCGGAAGAAGCTGGAGCCGGGGACGCCGGCCACGCCGATCTCGCGCACGAACCATTCGGCGGCCTCGGTGTCGGTGGCGAAGCCGAGTGAGGAGATGTCCATGAGCACATAATACGCGCCGTGCGGTTCGGTGAACGGCAGGCCGGTGGCGCGAAGGTGATTGAGGAAGACATTGCGTTTGCGCGTGTAGAGATCGCGCAGGCCGTGGTAATAGCTGTCCGGCAGCTCCAATCCGGCGACAGCGGCCTCCTGCAACGGTGCGGCGGCACCGACGGTGAGGAAGTCATGCACCTTCCGCGCCTGCGCGATGATGTGCGGCGCGGCCTGCACATATCCGAGCCGCCAGCCGGTGATGGAGTAGGTCTTGGAGAGCGAATTGCACACAATCACGCGTTCCGCGGCTCCGGGCAGCGAGTGCATGTAAACATGCTCATGCGGCGCATAGACGATGTGCTCGTAGGGTTCGTCGGTGATGACAAACGCGTCGTGTTTTTCGGCCAGATCGAGGATCAACTGCAGTTCGGCACGCGCGAAGACCTTGCCCGTCGGGTTAGACGGATTGCAGACGATGATCGCCTTCGCGCCCTGGGCGAAGGCGCGAGCGAGTTCATCGGGATCGAAGCCAAACTGCGGCGGATGCAGTGGCACATAGATGGGTTGAGCGCCGGAGAGGATGGCGTCCGCGCCGTAGTTCTCGTAGAAGGGCGAGAAGACGATCACTTTGTCGCCCGGCTCGCAGCAGGTCATCATGGCGCACATCATCGCCTCCGTGCTGCCGCAGGTGACGACGAGGTTTTGATCCGGATCGACCGGCGTGCCGGAAAAGTGCGTGATCTTCTTCGCCAAGGCCTGCCGGAAACGCGGCGCGCCCCAGGTGACGGCGTATTGATGAAACGGACCGCGTGTCGCATGCTCCAGCGCGGCGAGCAGCTCCTCCGGCGGTGAGAAATCGGGGAAGCCCTGGGAAAGATTGATCGCACCATGCTGGTTCGAGAGCCGCGTCATCGCACGGATGACGGATTCGGTGAAGGCGTGAAGGCGCTGCGAGGTCGCGGGCATGCTTGCGATTTCGACGAGGTGGCGCGAGGCTGCAAGTGAACCTGATTCACAAACCATGCCTCGATCCGTTTACTTGTTAGTCCTCGTGCTGCTGCTCCACGCCTCGGTGTGGGCTCAGAAAAACGAGGGGAAACTGAAGACGCCTCCCGTAGCGAAGCCACAGATGATCAAAATCGTGATGCGCGACGGACTGCGCTTTGATCCGTCGCGATTCGAGGGCAAGCCGGGTGCGGATGTTGTCATCAGCTTGGAGAATCTCGATTCGACCGATCAGATGCACAATTTCGTGCTGGTGAAGCCTGGCAAACGCGATGCCATCGTGAAAGCGGCGCTGCTGCTAGCGGACAAGGGGCCAGCGTTACAGTTTATTCCGCCTGGGGCGGACGTTCTAGCTGCGTCTAGGCTGCTGGCACCGGAGAAGAAGGATTCGCTGCGGCTGTCGCTGCCAAAGGCGGCGGGCGTGTATCCCTTCGTCTGCACTTTTCCCGGTCACGGGTTGGTGATGTATGGCGCGGCTTATGTCGGCGTGAAAATGCCGACGCTGAAGCAGGACAAAAACATTCCGGCCACAGCGGCGCAGACATTCATCGCTGGCGCGGGCAGGCGGCCGTTCGTGCAGCGCATCTTCATGCCGGAGAGCGGTCCCGCTGCCATTGCGATCGCTCTGCCGGGTGATTTGAACGCGTGCTGGGACGCGGGGGCATGCCGCATGCGCTATGTGTGGAAAGGCGAGTTTATCGATGCGGCGAAAAATTGGGCAGGCAATGGACGCGAGCTGGCGGAACTGGGTGGCAAGCCATTCTGGAGCTCGGCGGCAGATGAGACCACGATCCGCTTCGGAAAAGCGGACGCGGCGGCTCCAAAGGCGAAGTTTTTCGGCTACGCACTCGACAAGGGTTTCTCCACGTTCCGCTACGCGCTGGATGGAGTCGAGGTGAAGGAGCGAGTCGGTGTGAGCAAGGGAGGAAACGTAATGCGCGAATTGCAGATAACCAAAGCGACTGGAGATGTGTTTGTGGACGTGGGAGGTAATCCCAATGGTGAAGGTTGTGCCGCATGGCGTTCTGCCTCCGGCAAACGCGACGAGGGCACGCTGCATCTCACGCGTGAGGAGGCCGCCGCGTTCACGCTAACACTACAAAACATCAAACCATGAGCGCCATGAACCGACTTTATTCCATTCTCCTGGGTTGCATGATGCTTGGTGCGGCGAGTTCGCTGGCCCAGGAGGCGAAGCCTGATGCCACCGCAGCTTTTTACAACATCGGCAAGCTGATGATGCCGGCAGGTGTCGCGCCGGAGGTGGGCGGTATCGATGCGCTGCCGGACGGGCGCATCGCGGCATGCTTTCATCACGGGCAGGTCGTGATTTGTCAGCCGAAGGACAAGACGTGGAAGATTTTTGCGGAGGGATTGCATGAGCCGCTGGGCCTACTGGTGGAAAATGAGAGCAGCATGTTAGTGATGCAGCGACCGGAGCTGACGCGCCTGCGCGACACGGATAGTGACGGCGTGTGCGATAGCTACGAGACGCTGTGGGACGGTTTTGGCATGAGTGGGAACTACCATGAGTTCGCGTTCGGGCCGGTGCGTGCGCCGGATGGGAAGGTGTTCGTCTCGCTAAATCTTGCGTCGCAAGGAGACACGGTGTTCAAGGAGGTGCGCGGGGAGTTTAGCGACATCGGCGTGCCGCGTGAAAAGTTTTACTCGGAATGGAAGAAGGTGGCCAAGGATGTGGGGCGCATGTATTCGCGTGTGCCGCTGCGCGGCTGGCTGGTGCAGGTGGATCCGGAGACGGGAAAGGCTGAGCCGTGGGCTTGCGGATTTCGTTCGCCGGACGGCATCGGTTTTGACGCCGCAGGAAATCTGCTGGTGGATGATAATCAGGGTGACTGGCGCGGCACGAGCGAACTTTTCGTGGTGAAGAAGGGCGGATTCTACGGTCATCCAGCCAGTTTGGTGTGGCGGAAGGACTGGGACGGTCGGGTGCCGTTGCAGGTGCCGGTGGAGGAACTCGAGAAGATGCGCACACAGGCGGCGGTGTGGTTTCCACACGGTCATTTCGCGAATTCGCCGACGCAGATCGTGCAGATTCCGAAGTCGAAGGCATGGGGGCCGTTTGCAGGCCAGACGATCGTCGGAGAGATGAACTCGCCGAAGATTCTGCGTGTGCTGCTGGAGAATGTTAGTGGTGTGTGGCAGGGCGCGACGCTGAACTGGATCGAGAGCGAAGAGCTGAAGCGTGGTGTGCATCGTCTCTTCTTCGCGGGTGATGTGTTGTATGTGGGGCACACGCATCTCTCGTGGGTGGGCAGCGAGGGCATCGGCACGGTGACGCCGACTGGCAAGGTGCCGTTTGATGTGCTGGACATGAAGATCACGCCGAAGGGATTTCGCTTCACCTTTACCGAGCCACTGGATGAAGCCTCCGGTGGTGATGGGTTGTGGGCCGGAGAGCATTACAGCTACCGCTACCACAAGGACTACGGCTCGCCGCAGATAGAGAAGAACAACACGGAGGTGGTTAAAGTCACACTGAGCGAGGACCGCAGGACCGCCGAACTCGACCTCGATACTTGGAGGCTGAATCATGTTTATGAGTTCAACCTCGAAAAGCTGAAGGCTGGCAGTGGAGCGAAGCTCCTGAACCGCCGCATCGCCTACACAGTGAGGAAGGTGCCGCAATGAAGCTGTGGCTGCTGCTGGCGCTCATAACAACAGGCGCGCAGGCACAGGTAGGCTGGCATTATCTCGACAACGGTCAGATTCGCCTCGGCGTGAACTTAAAGGCGGGTGCCTGCATCGGCTGGTTTTCAAATTCGGGATCGCAGGACAATTTGCTCAATGTCCACGATGTGGGCCGCTATCTGCAGCAGTCATATTATGGCGATGAGGACGGCAGCGACTGGAATGGAAAGCCGTGGCGCTACAATCCTGTGCAGGGCGGGAGCTGGAAGAACGAGCCCGCAGAGGTCATCGAGACGAAAGCGGAAGCGACGAGCTTCTACGCGAAGACTCAGCCGCGTCACTGGGCCACTGGGGCGTTCACGCCGGAGTGCGTGATGGAGGAATGGCTGCGGCTCGATGGCAATCTAGCGCGATTGAAATTCAAAATGACTTATACCGGCGAAAAAACGCACGCTGCGAGGCATCAGGAGCTGCCCGCGCTGTTTGTGACGCCGAAACTCGACACATTGGTATTTGTGGGCGCGGAGAAGAAGCTAGTGCGCAAGCAGCCCGGCTTTCCGAACGAATACTTTACAGTCAACGAACCGTGGTGTGCGTGGGTGGATCAAAACAACTGCGGCATCGGGTTGTTCATGCCGCACACGGGCGATGTGACGTGCTACCGTGTGTGCAACGGCAATCGTGGCGACTGCAGCTACGTCGCGCCGATCAAGACCTTCGCATTGATTCCTGGAGGGGTGTTTGAATACGAAGTCGTGCTCGTGACTGGCCGTTTGGAGCAGATGCGCGAAGCATTCATGCAGTTGAGACAACATGCTTCTGCGATGCCCGCTGAGAACGGCGTTGGCGGTTCAGAAAATGGCAACGCCACCAAGGCGAACCCTGGTGGCGTTTCAGAGCGACAACGATGAAGGATTGGAGAGTTACTTCGTCGCGGATTTGGCCTGTGCCTGGCTTTCAGGAGACAAACGCGCAAGCGGGACGATGTGCGTGACGCCGGTGGAGGGGATTTTCAAGAGCACCCCGTCATCCTGGAGGCCCATGAACTCCGCTTCGATGACCTTGCCGTCGTTGCTGGTCCATTTCATGGCACCACCGGCGGCAGGTGCTGATGCAGGAGCGGGGGCCGCGCCACCGCCGGTGAGACTGGCACCTTCATTGATCCAGCCTTTGAGAAGATCGATCTCCGCGTCCGTCAGGCGGTTTTTTCCGTCAGGAGGCATCACGTCGGCGTCATCATTCGGCAGGGTGCAGTTGATGAGCATCGTGCTCTTCATCGCCTCGCCAGGAATGATGTTTTTGCCGGGTCCGATCTGTTCGGGCAGCTTGTCGTCATCGAGCGCGAGCTTGCCCTTGACCTTTTTGGTCACGCTGTGGCAGGCGTAGCATTTGTTGCGGAAGATCGGGACAATCTGTGATTTGAAATCGACTGCGGTAGCGGTGCCGACGGCTGTGAGGAGAACTAGGAGGATGCGAGATTTCATGCAAGGCGGGTCATGAAACGATCAAAACCGTTGTTTGCCTAGCTAATTTCACCGTTTGCCGGACTGATGTGGCGGAAAATGAGGGAATCGAGGAGCCGCCGGGCTTCATTGAGCGGATCAATTGGGTGTTTCGCAGATTAAATGAGAGAAGATCACTTTTGTATATAAATCCGATAGACTATTGTCATAATAGACCTTGCCCCCTGCTTGCTTTCGTGCCATCCTCGTGCAGTCTCCCACCCCTCCATTCCCACCCAACATGTCCAAAGCCTCCGTCGAAGAACTCAAACTCGAATCCCTGGGCCTGCGTGGCCGAATCGCCGAAGAGTTCGCGGACACTTCTCTGTCCCACATTTCAGATGACTCGAGCAACCTGCTCAAACACCACGGTTCCTACCAGCAGGACAACCGCGATGTGCGCGCCGAGCGTTCCAAGGCGAAGCTCGACAAGGACTGGAGTTTCATGGTTCGCAGCAAGATGCCCGGCGGACGTGTCACGGCCAGGCAGTGGCTCATTCACGACGAGCTTTGCGCCAAGGCCATGGGCAGCCTGCGCCTGACCAACCGCCAAGGCATCCAGCTCCACGGGGTGCTCAAAGGCGGGATCAAGGAGGTCATTCATAATGTCTGCCACAGCGGCATGAGCACCATGGGCGCCTGCGGCGATGTCGTGCGCAACACCATGGGACCCGCGGCCCCGATCAAAGACGCCGTCCACACCGACACGCAAAAACTTGCCGAGGAATTCAGCCGCCGCTTCCTCTGGCGCAGCTCGGCCTACGCGGACATCTGGCTCGACGGCGAGAAGGTGGACCCGAACTGGGCTCCGGCGCGTGAACCCAATCCCGCCGTGCGCGCCATCACCAAGGCACCCGAAGGGGATGACCCCATCTACGGCAAGGTTTATCTGCCCCGCAAATTCAAGATCGGCATCGCCGTCCAGCCCTGCAACGACGTGGACGTTTACTCGCAGGACTGCGGCCTCGTGCCGCACGTCGTGGACGGCCAGATCGAAGGCCACACCCTCATTGTCGGCGGCGGCTTTGGCATGAGCCACGGCCAGCTCGCCACGCGCCCCAACCTCGGCAAGCCGCTGCTCTATGTGAAGCGCGAACACGTCGCGGACGCCGTCGAAGCCGTCGTCACCACCCAGCGCGACTTCGGCAACCGCACCGACCGCAAGAACGCCCGTCTCAAATACACCCTGGAAAAAATGGGTTTTGAGAACTTCCACGCCGAGGTCGTGCGCCGCCTGCCCGGCATTGAGATCTTCCCACCGAAAGAGCTGAAATTCGACACTGTCGAGGACAACCTCGGCTGGCATGAGCAGGGCGATGGCAAGCTCTACTGCGCGGTTTATATCAGCATGGGACGCGTCACGGACCGCGAAGGCGGCCCGCAATACCGCGCCTGCTTCGCCGAAATCGCCCGAACGCTGGACCTGCCTTACATCGTCACGCCCAACGCGAATCTCATCATCGCCGAGGTCGCGCCGGAGCAAAAAGCCGCCGTGGATGCCATCCTGGCCAAGCATGGCGTCGCCCACACCGACGGCATGACCCGTGCGCGCAAAGTCGCCCACGCCTGCGTCGCCCTGCCCACCTGCGGCCTCTCCCTGAGCGAATCCGAGCGCGTGCTGCCCGGCTTCATGGACAAGATCGACGAAATACTGCGCGAACTCGGCCTGGAAAACGAGCCCATCCTCATTCGCATGACCGGTTGTCCGAACGGCTGCGGCCGCCCGTACAATGCCGATTTCAGTTTCGTCGGCCGCTCGCCGAACAAATACGCCCTGTTTGTCGGCGGCAGCATCCGTGGTGATCGTCTGGCCGGCCTCGAATACAAAACCGTCCTCGGCGAAGAAATCCCCGGCAAGGTGCGCGTCTTCCTCGAAGCCTTCAAAGCGGAGCGCCAGCCCGGCGAGATCTTCGCCGACTGGTTCGCCCGCACCCGCACCAAAGGCGAGGAACCCACGCCGGAGCAGTTCCACGTCGAATTCGCCGAACGTGCCGCGAAGCTCGCAGGCGCGAAGGTCGAAGCGGCGGGCTGATCCGCTTCTTCGGATTCAAAACTTCCCATCCCGGCGCTTGTAGGGAGCGTTTGTCTGCGCCACAGACTCTTCATGTCCCTGCAAACCTACCACATCCTCCATCTCGTCGGCCTGATCTGCGTTTACATCGGCTTTGGTGGCCTGCTTTCCAGTGAGGGCGCGAAGAAGGCCATGAAATGGCACGGCATCGGTCTTGTCATCAGCCTAGTGTCTGGTTTCGGTATGTTGGCGAAGATGGGCATCATGGGCGCGATGCCGATGTGGGTGTGGATCAAGATCGGTCTTTGGCTCGTGCTCGGCTTCCTGCCGGTTTTGTCCAAGCGCCGCATGCTGGCTCCTTCCGTGGTGGTGCTGATCGCCATCATCGTCGGCGTGGCGTTGGCCTGCCTGGGTTACTTGAAGCCCGTGTTTTGATCGAGGGTGTAGGTTATGCCCCCAGCGCCTTGCTCTTCTCCGTCGCAGAACGCACGGCCTGCATCAAGGCGTTGCGCAATCCGTGCTGTTCGAGCTTTTCGAGGCCTGCGATCGTCGTGCCGCCGGGGCTAGTGACCTCGTCGCGCAAGGTTGCAGGATGTTTGCCGCTGGTCAGCACCATTTCGGCTGCACCGGCGACGGTTTGGGCTGCGAGCCGCAGCGCCGTGGCACGCGGCAGCCCCATGAGCACTCCGCCGTCGGCAAGTGCCTCGATCAGCGTGTAAATGTAGGCCGGACCGCTGCCGGAGAGGCCGGTGACCGCGTCGAGCAGCTTTTCCGGCACTTCATCCGCCGTGCCGACTGCTCCGAGAATTTTTGTGGCTAGGGCCGCGTCCTTCGCCGTCGCCTTGCTGCCACGCGCGAACGCCGCCGCGCCCATGCCGACGAGCGCCGGTGTGTTCGGCATGCTTCGTATCACGCGCTGCCGCGCACCCAGCCAAAGCTCCAGATGCGCCAGATTCACGCCTGCGGCGATGCTCAAATATAACCGCGTGCCTTTCACCTCTGCGAGCGTGTCGCACAGCGCCTTCATATCGCTCGGTTTCACTGCGAGAATGATCACGTCAGACGCGACGGCTACCTCCGCAGGCGTGCCGGTGATCGATTTGCAGGTCAGGCACTTGCGTAGGCCATTCACGGCCTCTGGCACCACGTCGCTGAGTGCCACGTTCAGGCCGCCTTTGCCGAGCGCCTGCTCTACGCCGCGCAGCAACGCGCCGCCCATTTTTCCACAGCCGATGAGTCCGAGTTTCAACATGCCACGACTGTGCGGCGGATGTGGGGATGCGCAAGTCCGCCAATCTTCTCCTTGCATCCGACGCTGTTTTTTTGCCATGCTCGACAAATCACCGGCAAGCAAAATGTCCGCCGAACAATTCCATCCCGAAAAACAGCTCGCCGGCGGTCCGGCGGCGAAAGTGTATCGTGGTGTTGAGATGGCCACCGGTCGCAAAGTGCTACTCAAGGCTTTGCTAGGCGAGCATGAGACGCCACATGCGCTGGATCGTGAGAAACTGCAGCTCCTCGCGTCTGCGCTGATGCAGGTGCGTCATCCGCAAATCGCTGGGTTGATCACACTCATCCCCACGGAGGATGAATTCGCACTGATTTACGATTTCATGCCCGGCATGAACATCCGTGCCTTCGCCGCAGAACGTCAAACATCCGCCACCGACATGCGCGCTCTTGCCGTGCAGCTCATGCACGCGCTGAGTGTCGGCGAACAACTGCGGCAGCCGCACGGTGACCCGAAGCCGAGCAATCTCATCATCGCAGATCACCCCGGCGGCGGTTTATTTGTGCAGGTGCAGGACTGGGCGCTGTCGAGCGCGCGGACGGCCCATCCACCGGAGACCTTGTGGTTCCGCTCACCGGAGCTGCATTCGGGTAGTCTCCCCACAAGTCAGAGTGATCTATTCACCGCCGCCGCGAGCCTGTTCTGCCTCGCAACGAACTCCGCTCCCGCGCAGGGAGAGGACGTGGACGATCTCGTGCGGCAATGGCAGGCCTTCGACGCTGGCAGCACGTTGCGTCACATGCGTCCGGATCTCGACCAGCCCTTGGTTGATTGGCTTGCCTGGCTGTTGCGGCCCGATCCAGCTCAGCGGCCGCAATCCGTTGCCCAGGCGCTCGGAATGTTGACGCCGATGATGCACACTGGGTTCATATACATGCCGCAGCAGGCTCCGCAGATGCCTTCGGGCGCACAAACAACACCGCTCACGTCTGCGGCTCATCCCAATGCGCCCAAGCCGAAGCCCATCGTGTCAAAATCATCCACGTCGGCTCCCAGAACCACGCAGGCACCCGTCAAGTCTCTCGCAGTCGGGAGAAAGCCGTCTGGCAAACGCACCTTCGCCGCCCTCGTCATGAATCTTATCGCGTTGGGGCTCGTGGGTTTCTTCCTCTGGCCTTCCGCGCACGCCTATTTCTCCCAATGGAAGATTTCGACGGAGAGTAGCCACTCTACGCCAGTGGGATCGCCCGCCGCTGCATCGGCGTCAAAGGCCGACGCGGCTGTTGTGAAGGGACGTTATGTCCGCATTGAACAGCCCGGCCTAGAGCCGCTCAACCTCGCGGAAGTGCAGATCTTCAGCGGAGGGAAGAATGTGGCAACCCAAGGCACCGCAAAGCAAAGCAGCGTGGGCTGGAGGGGGAGCCCCGAGTTGGCCATCGACGGAAACACCAATGGCGACCTGAGCGTCGGCAAAAGTGTTATGTGTACCCATGGGAAAATGAGCAACCCTTGGTGGCAGGTCGATCTGAATGCCGAGAGGGCGCTCGAAAAAATCATCCTCTGGAACCGCACCGACGGCGGCTTCGGCGCACGCACCAAGAACCTCACGGTGAAGATCCTCAACGCTCAGCAGCGCGTCGTGTGGGAGAAGAAAAAACTGCCCACACCCGCCCCGAGCTTCGAGATCAAGCTTGGCGACTGAACCTGACCGCCTGTATTTTCCATGCGCCAGGCGGTGCTTTCGCATGCTGGATACAAGTATGAACCGGCAATGCTGAAATGTCTCCCAGCACTTCTTCTCCTTGTGCCGTCCGTGCGTGTCCTGTCGCAGTTGGTAAGGGTGACAATCTTCAATCTCTGTTCCGGGGTAAGTGTGGTGTTTCATGACATCGAAAGCACGGAAAAGTGTTACCCATGTCTCCGGTCAATCAGTTACCTATGCTCCCGGTTCACTTTCCTCTATCATCTTATCTTCGGCCGGGTGGCGAAGAAAAGGGCAATACCGAGGCAGGCGACGAGGAATGTGCCAGTGGTCAGCACAGTGAGTACGAAGTCACGGGTGTCTTTGCCTGGGATGAAGCCGAGCTTGTGGAAGTTCGTGAAAATGGTGGCCTCAAACTGCCGCTGCTTGTCGGTGTGACGCGTGACGCTGCCGGTGGTGGTGGAGACATATACACGCGTGTCGAGCGCATCGCCGGTGTCGAAGCGATGAACAGGTAGGATGCGGAAGATGTTGAGGTACTCGGTGTTGAAGGCGGTGAGATAGTCTGTCTTTTTCACTTCCACTCCGGCGAGGAAGTTCTTCGCGATCTCGGCGGCATAAGCTTCATCCATTGCAGGATCGACCTTACCGTCGATCGCACTGACGTATTGCGGCACATGTGATGCTTTCGTGTAGATCTGATACCACGGCTGCCCACCGATGCCGCGCAGGTTCACGGCCTGCACTCCGGGATTCGTTTCGGGCAGTTTTGACACAGCCTCGGCAACGCTGAGTTTGATGGCGTTCACATCCATACCGCCGCCAGAGGGTTTTGCCTGCGGTGGTGGTGCCTGCGTGCGTGTCATGACGTTGTGGATGACGCCGCTGCCGGAGGAGATGAGCACGGACACGCTAAAGAGCAGGCCAAGCCAGCGGTGGAGTTTACGAATGAGGCGAGAGTTCATGAATGTGAGGATGATGAATCTGGATGTCTGTTACCATTTGAATTCCACACCACCATAGAAAGCGCGGCCATCCCCAGGTAGAAAGACAGCGCTGGCACCGGGAGCGGTAGCGTTCTGCACCACGCTGGTGGTCGGGGAGTAGTTCTCATCGGTCAGGTTGCGAGCTTCGAGGAAAAACGATACGCCTTTTTTCGTGCGGTAGCCGATCTTCAGACCCAGCAGCGCATAAGGATCTGCAAAGGTCGTGCGCGCCAGATCCACCGCATAGGAATGCGGCGACCACTCGACGTTCGGGCCAAAATAAAAGCCGCAAGGATGCTGATAGAGCAGCTCCGCACGATAATAGAACGGCGGGAAGCCCGGCAACATGCGATTGCCAAAGGTGGGGTCGTCCTGAAAGCGGAAGTCGTTCCAGAAGAAATTTTGCCGCAACGCGATGTGATCATAGTCGGCATCGTTGGTCGTGAAAAGATTGCGCAGCAGATCAATGTTCAGACCGAACTCCACGCCTTGATGAATGGTGCGGCCTGCATTCGTCGTGGTGGTGGCACCGACGCCCGGCACGCCAAGCGCGAGCAATTCACGATCCACCCAGGCGTAGTAGTAGCTGAAGTCCCAGGACACGCGGTCGCGCTCGCCACGCGTGCCGATTTCGAGCGTGGTCGCCTTCTGCGGTCGCAGATGGAGGATGCCCGCGGCTCCGACGGGCGTCGCTTCACCAAAGGTCGGCGGCTCGAAGCTGCGGCTGGCGTTGAAATAGATCTGCGTCTTCGGATCGATCTCATAGATCAGGCCCGCCTTCGGGCTGATGCCCCAGTATCCGAGACGGTCGCTGTTGTCCGCGACGTTCGGCGGCACCGCGCCAGGAAAGAGCTGCTGTTCGTTCAAATCACGACTGGCATACAGCCACTGCGCTCCGAAAGTCAGGGCGAAGCGCTCGTTGAGATGCAGGACATCGTTGAAGTAGAGGCTCCAGTTGATGGCCTGCAGCTTGTAATCAGCCACCTGCGCACCACGCTGCCCGCTGACATTTGCAAAGCGCTGATCGTGCGTGGATCCATACATGAAGTTGGTGCCCACGGTGAGGTCGTTTTCCAGTCCGAAGAGATGGTTGTGACCGTCGTAGCGCAGATCGAAGCCGATGTCGTTGCTGAGCTGGTCCAAGACCTGGAAGATCGGATGGTAGAGATCCTTCCAGCTCCAAAAGGCGGAGAAGGTGAGAGACTGGTCGCCATCAGAATACGTCAGTTTGTTCGCGAGGCGGAAGAGCTGATAGT
This sequence comes from uncultured Prosthecobacter sp., assembly GCA_964421275.1. Classification (GTDB taxonomy): domain Bacteria; phylum Verrucomicrobiota; class Verrucomicrobiia; order Verrucomicrobiales; family Verrucomicrobiaceae; genus Prosthecobacter. The sequence continues at coordinate 5,580 of CAYQWE010000044.1, read as the reverse complement.
CACGCCGCTGCTGGCCGGCGATGCTGGCCGCGTTAGCCTGCTGCGGGTTGCTTTCCATCTGCGCCTTCGTCAGCGAGCCGGGAAGCTGCGATTTGCTGTCCACATAGGTAAGGTAGAAGCGGTTTTCGAGATTCGGGCTGATCTTCGTGCCGATGTTGGCGAAGATGCGCAGGCTCTCCTGCTCGCTCCAGTCACGGAAGCCATCGGTGTGCGCTGCGGTGATGCTGGCATACACGTCTGTATCGCCACTGACGAATCCAGAGGATATCTGCGCGCGTCGCGTATTGAAGCTGCCGATTTCAAAACGGGCCTGGAACGGCGACGCAGTGTGACCCGTGTTCGAGATGAAATTGATCGCACCGCCAAGCGTGGCCGCGCCGTGTTGCAGCGCGTTCGCGCCGCGGAAGATCTCCGTGTATTGCGCAGCCATCGGTTCGACCGCCTGCATGTCGAAACTGCCATCGGAGAGATTGAGAGGCATGCCGTCCTGCATCAGCCACAGGCCACGACCGTGGAAGGTGCGTTGGATGCCGCTGCCACGAATCGCGATGCGCGATTCCTCCGCCCCGAAGCGGCTCTGCACCAGCACTCCGGGCGCGAAATCCAGCGCGTCCTTCAGCGTGGCCGCACGTCCCGTCTTGTAATCCTCAGCATCGACCACGGCGACACCACCGGGCACACTTTTTGCGAGTTGCTGTTTCCTCTCCTCCAAACTTGGAACCGTGAGAGAAGGCGACTGGCTCGCATCGATGATGATTTCATCGAGTTCGGTTGGCAATCTTTTCGTGGGAGCGGCATTCTGCGCCTCAGCAACGCCGGGCAGCGCGAGTAGAATGAAAAAAAGGCAGGGTTTCATGAAAACGAAGCAGAAACGGTCGGATGGAGATGCTTGATGGAAACACAGCTCACGCCATGTCACTCTATTCATCAGAAAGGGACGCCACGGCAGTCACGCATGAGAATTCACAGGCCTAAGTGCCTGTGACGCGATACCTCTGCTCTAGGAGCATGGCCGGGCATGCAATCAAGCATGACCGCGTTTCGCGGACGTGGGTGCGAGCCTCAGGCCAAGCCGCGTCGGGGCGGCGGTGTCTCCGGCAGCTCGTTGCGTCGCGCCAGAGTTTCGTGCGTCATCACGAAGGACATTGTTTCTGCCGCAGGAGCGATCAAACGCGTGATCTCCACCAGCACCGCGTCGATCTTCTTCAAAGACTGACCCGCTTGCCGCGGTTGATTGCGATTCGATTCACGGCCTTCCTTCACCTTGTGGCACAGCGCGCAGCCGTGCTGGCCGTCGAAGGTTTTTTGCACCGCCTCCATCACCGCGCCTTCACGTGCGAAGGAGATCAGCATCCCTGTCCACGCGATGCCTTGCAGCAGCGCCCAGTGCATGCCCAGCGACAGACAAATCGCTCCCACAACCACCAGCCGCGCGATGCGCGATAGCAGGGAAGACGTGGTTCGGCAGGACATGCGGCGCGAGTATGGGAAAATAGCCCACAGATGTCAACTGCCAGACAGCACGCGGCATTTTTGTATTGAACACGAATCAGGGGCTTCGTAGCATGATTTTGTCATGCACCGCGCTCTCCAACTTCTTGTCGTCATGATCTTCATGCAGGCTGTCACGGCGTGGGCTCAAACTGTCGTGCCTGCCGACATGGAACGTCTAAGGGTTGCCTACGAATCTGCACGAGAACGCGCCACTCGTCCGGTTGATGAGAAGTATCTGGCGGAACTCGTCAAACTACAGAACTCCTACACTAGGGCGGCAAAGCTCCAAGAGGCGGTGGTGGTAGCCAACGAAATCAAAGCAATGAAGGAGAGGCTGGGGCTGCCGATCGCGCCCCATGCTCCCAAGCTGGCCCCCGCAGCAGCATCCGATAAGGCTGCTAAAACGGACAGTCAGGACGTCACCGTCACCATCCCTGCCAATAATCCAAATGGCTACCGGATCGGCGGCGTGACGAAAGGCGACACCCTCACGCTGCAATTCGTCGATGGAAAGTGGAAGAGCCAGGGCGGCATTGCGACCGAGAACCCCGACAATCCCAAGGCCACTTATGGCGAGAATGACCGCCTCGTCATCGCGGAGCCTGCGGACGCCAGCGGGGCGCCGGGAAAGGTGATCAAAATTGTTCCGCCCGACACCGCCTCGACTCCCTTTGTCTATGTCATACAGACCTCCCGCACCGATGTGGTCCTGCGCATCAACAACAACAGCGACCGCAAGGAGAACCCCGGCACGGTGACCTACAAGATGAAGCTGGTACGCTAGCGCTCACTTCAGCGTCTCAAACCACGCCAGCAGGTCGAGGATCTGCTCCGCCTTCAGCGTGTTGAGCAATCCGGCGGGCATGGGGGAGATTTCGGAGAGGGTGCGTTCTTTGATCATTGCCTTCGCGATCTCGTTGATCTCGGGGGAGAGTGGATTGGGCTTCAGTATGACGCGTTCGTCGTCCTCGTTCTCCAGACTGCCGGTAATCGTCCTGCCATCGCTCGTTTTGACGGTCACGAAGCGGAATTTCTCGTCGATGAACTTCGACGGGTTCAAAATGTGATCCAGCAGGTCCTTCCGTCCAAAGCGTGCGGACACCTGCACGAGGTCGGGGCCGAAAACACCGGCAGGAAGCGCCGGATCGTTGCTTACGCGATGACAAAACGCGCACTGTGCGCGAATCAACGCGTCCTTGGCGCTGTCGCGATTGCGCGTCTTCGCATCCATCTTCGCCAACTGCGGCTCCAGGTCTTCCAGCTTCCAGTTTTTGAAGGTGTGGCCCGGCAGCGCATGCGGCGAGAGCGCCATGGGCTTCGGCGGATTGATCAGCGCGGCGAGTTGCACCGCCTCCTCCGGTTTCAACGCCGCCGCCAGCTCGCTGCGCGTGTCGGCGATCGCTTTGAAGAAGGTGGACGCGCCGTTCATCTTCTCCGTCTTGTTCAGCGCCTCGAACACGACACGCCGCTGCTCCAGCGTCCAGCCGTCTTTGAGGTAGCGCAGCATGAACGGGTAAAACAGCAGGTCTTCCGAAGTTGTGGCCGCTTTCAGCAGCGGCATCGTCTTTTCGATCACCGTCGGTGATTTCAAATAGACGAGCAGGCGGCAGAGTTCGCGATTGAGGAAGGTTTCATCGGCTGGATAAACCGCCCAGCCGAGCAGCTTGTCTTTGTGTGCCGGTTCACCATGCCGTGAAATGGCCACCGCCATGACACGCAGCGCATCCAGTGTCGGTTTGGGCGCGGATTTCACCACGGCATCGAGAATCGGCTCCAGATCGGCCTTTTCTCCAACGCGAGCGAGGGCGAGCAACGCGTTCATTCCACCGCTTTGCAATGCTTCGGCGCGCCATTCGATCACAGGGCGGTTTTCGAGCCGCATGCGTTCTTGATGCTCCACAAAACGTTTGTCGGACCCGCCCGACTTGTCAGACCTGTTCGGCTCATCTGACGAGGTGGCCTTGACTCGATACAAGCCACTCTGCGTGCCGCGTCCGCCTGTGGTGAACCACATCGCGCCATCGGGGCCGATGCAGCCGTCGGTGACGTTGAGCGGCCTGCCGGTTACGAAATCTTCTTGTTCCGCTGCATATGTCGAGCCCGTCTTCTCCATGTGTACAGCGATGATGCGCCCATAGCTCCAATCCATGATGTAGAGCGCGTCTTGATACTTCTGCGGGAACTCAGCGCCGTAACCGAAGTAAATCCCCGTTGGGGATGAGAGCCCGATGTCGATCACGCTGGGCAGCGTGTCAGCGTAACACGCTGGAAAACGCCCCGTGCCGCGACGCCAGCCGAAATCAGCGCCAGGGACGACATGGAGCACTCGCGTGGGCATGTACCACGGCGTGCCGACATCACGCTCCATGTCGGCGTCGAAGGTGAAGAGATCGCCTTCACTATTGAACGCGATATCGAGTGGATTGCGCAGACCGCCGGCAAGGAGGGTGATTTTGCTGCCATCGGGCTTCACGCGCAGGATGTGGCCGGCGGGGAGCTCGACATTGCCATCGAACATGCTGCCGTCCCATGGATTCGGGATGAGCTGGTCGTTGGCGTAGTTTTTCAGTGGCGAATCCGACGCGATGTTCTCGGGAAGAAGCACATTGTTGCCATGCGCGACGTAGATGTCGCCATCGGGGCCGAGTTTGATGTGATTGCGGCCATGCCCGACTCCGCCGCCCGTGTGCATGAGTTCTTTGCGCTCGTCGAAGGTGCCATCACCGTTTGTGTCGGTGAGGCGGAACAGTGCCTTGGTGTTGTTCGCGTTCGCAAAGAGTGATCCGTGTGCGTAGAGCAACCCGCGGCACTCCAGTAGCTCGTCGTCGATTGTTTCGATCTTTTGATCGCCGCTGCCGCTGATGGTGAGGCGTAGCAGACCTTTCTTTTCTTTGCCAAGCGTGATGCGGCCCTGCGGATCGAAGGCCATCGAGACCCACGAATCTTCGCCGGGCTGCGCAGAGCGGATCAATTCGGCCTTGAAGCCAGGTAGCAACGTGAGCGTGGCCGGATCGGTGGCTTGGTTTTGTGAGCCGGGCTTCGCGAGTTGCCAGGAGTTGTAGGCGTCGAAGGTTTTCTTCAGGTCGAACGGATTCTTCGCTGGGTCCGTGTTGGTTGAGAAAAGCGCCTTGCCATTCTTCCAGCTCGCATCCGTAGGAATCCAGCGCACAGCGGCGAGATCGCCGTTGAGTTCGAGCAATGCGGCGGTCATGGCTTTGCCAGAGACGCGGATGCCAAGCTGGTGCGTTTTTCCGTCGCTAAGCTGAGCGGTGAGGTCCGTCCCGGTGGCGGTTTCTTGAGCGGCACCTTTTTTCGCGACCACTTTGCCATCCATCAGAATCTCATGCGGCACTTCGCTTGCGGTGAGCAGTACCGCTTTGAGGAGTTTGCCGTCGTGTCTCACCTCTTTCGTGTAAGTGACCAGTTCGTTGAACTCATCCTGCATCCACATCGGTGCAGGTGGGCGGTTCGCGAGTTGCGCAAACGCAGAGCAGGCGAGTAAGAGAAACAGCGGGCAGCGTGACATGCGCAAAGAACGTGCGCCATGGCGGAAGACTGTCGCGATAGCGCGGCTTTGAAATGACTGCTGCCTGGATTATACGGCCGCGCATCACAAATCTTCTCACTCAGCCCACTTTGCGCGCCTATCTCGCCGAGTATCAAGAGAGCGGGTTGCCTGCCGTTTTAGAAGATCGCTCCTATCGCCCGCTCAGCAGCCTGGCCCCGTTCTGGAACTGCCTGCGCTGCTCGTTTGCCGCCGCGCCAGTGCCCAACGCCAAAGCCGCCGTCGCACGCATCGAAACGCTCACCGGCCTGCGTTTGAGCGAGAGCCAGTGCCGCCGCGCGATGAAGCAAATGGGCATGCGTCTGAAAAAAACCGCGCCGCTGCCCGGCAAGGTGGACGGCCAGCTCCAGCTCGACTTCTTTGAGCAAGAGCTCTCCCCGCGTCTCGCGCAAGCCGCCAAGGGCGGGCGCAAAGTCTTCTTTGTGGGCGCCGCTCACTTTGTGCTGGGAGCGTTTTTGGGCATGCTCTGGTGCTTCGCCCGCGTGTTCATCAAGACCTCGCCAGGGCGGCAGCGCTACAGC
>CAYQWE010000043.1:0-40607 GCA_964421275.1 uncultured Prosthecobacter sp. | reverse complement strand
CGCACGTCCGGGTCTGTGAGGGAGCCAGCGGGCAACCGCTGGCTCTACTCGGCGGGTGCAACTACTTGACAAACGCAAAAAATACCTCAGCATAAATTGTCAGCGAGTTGCCTGACCGTCATTTACGCCAGCCGCACTGGAAAACTCGCCTTCCCGCCTCCTTCCAACATAAGAACGCGTTATGTGGCCCTTTGCTTGTCTAACGTGCCCAACACAGACGGTGCCATTGCCCATTTTCGCGCCAGTGGACCGATAGGGGGGCGAGATCTGCACACGGTGAAATGGTGCCAAAACTGCGGGCTGGAGCACTATTTCGCCTCTTTTCCAAGTTGCCTGCTGTAACGGGATTTCGACGCGCCGGGCAAGCCTACAAAACCTTACGATCCTGATGGACCGATTGTGCTGGTGGATGTGAACCCCCAAGACTTGCCGCCCTTTGGCGTCTCCTATCGGTCATTTTTGTGCCTGACCAATCGAGTGAGGCATGGAGACTATCGGGGAGCGGAGGCGCGGTTTACCGCACTGCGCCGACGGCTTCGGGTCCTGCGCTCGGCGGCCCTCGTCATCACAAATCGGCTGCATGTGGCCATGCCCTGCATCGGGCTGGGGGGCCAGTGGGTGATGGTGGAGGCGGACAGTCTGGCTTTTCGTCTCACAGCACTGCCACCGTGGTTGAAGATTCACCGCAAAGTGGAGCTGAGGAAGATCAAACTGGACCCGGCGCAGCAATATACGGTCGATTTCCTCAAAAATCGCGCAGCACGGAGCTCCATGCTGCGGGAGCGGTTGGACGCGCGCCTAGCGCTGGGGGATCCTGTTGTTTCAGTCAAGTCTCCCAGCAGCCACAAGAGCCGGGAGATACCGGCGTTTTCGCAGTCTTCACCGCTGCACCAGCACCGGCTCGGGATACTCGAAGGTCTTGCCCTCGTAGTTGCGGATCACCACGCGCTGTTCGTCGCGCACGAGGACATAATCAGGATTCAGCGGCACCTTGCCGCCGCCGCCGGGCGCGTCGATGACGAACTGCGGGATGGCATAGCCCGTGGTGTGGCCGCGAAGCTGCTCGATGATGTCGATGCCGTCGGCCACGCTGGTGCGCAGATGCGACGAGCCCTGGATTAGATCGCACTGGTAGAGGTAATACGGCCGCACGCGGCACATCAGCAGCTTGTGGACGAGGCTCTTCATGATGTCGGCGTTGTCGTTCACGCCGCGCAGCAACACGCTTTGATTGCCGAGAGGCACCCCGTGATTGGCGAGCAGCGCCAGCCCCTCGCGCACCTCGGTGGTGAGCTCACGCGGATGATTGGTGTGGATGCTCAACCAGAGCGGATGATGCTTCTGCAACATGCGGCCGAGATCCGCAGTGATGCGTTGTGGAAGGAAAATGGGCACGCGACTGCCGATACGAATGAATTCGATGTGTTTGATCGAACGGAGGCGCGTGAGGATGCCATCGAGCTTCGCGTCCGAGAAGAGCAGGGGATCTCCGCCGGAGAGTAGCACATCACGCACTTCCGTGTGGCGCTCAAGGTAACGGAAGGCCGCTTCGAACTCGGTGTGCAGCTCCTGTTCTCCCGCGCCGGAAACCACACGGCTGCGTGTGCAGTAGCGGCAGTAGCTGGCGCAGCGGTCGGTGACGAGGAAGAGCACGCGGTCCGGGTAGCGGTGTACCAGCCCGGGTACCGGCATGTGGCTGTCCTCGCCGCAGGGGTCGCTCATTTCATCAGGATCATCCCACGTTTCTTCGATGCGTGGGATGACCTGACGGCGGATGGGGCAGCTTGGATCCTCTCGGTCGATCAGGTTGAAGTAATGCGGCGTGATGGCCATCGCTAGCTTGTTGCCGGAGAGCAGCACTCCCGCCCGCTCCTCCTCGCTCAGCGTGAGGTGCTCTTCCAGTTGCGCTAGCGTGGTGATCCGATTTCTGAGCTGCCAGGCGGCGCTGTTCCAGTCGGGAGACAGGATGTGTTTGTCAGACCAAAAGCCGGGAGCATGGGAGCGGAACTCCTTCTCAGGCAGCGGGGTGGTGTCTTGCATGGACTGCGGATCGGTGGGCGGCGTGGAGGTTAGGCGTGGGGAAGTCGTGATGTCAAACGTCCCCTGCGCCGGTTTGGGTGCATTCGTAACTGCCGGACTGTATGTGTATGAAAAACAGGATGCCACTTGTGCCCGTGTTTACCGGTCGCGCAGAGAGAGCCTCAGCGATTTACGGGTTCATCACCTATGACGCGTCTTCAGCTTGTCAGGGGATGAGGTGAGAGTCCCAAGGCCAGAATGGAGTGAGGGTGGGAGTTTCCACCCAGCCACGGACGGGGTCCGTGCCGCTCGGGACTTCCACATAGCTCCAAGCACCCCGTTTCTCCAGCAGGCGCACCTGGCTGCCTGGCGGGATGTCCACCACGCTGCCGGAGGTGAGCGTGGCGGCGGTAAAGGCGCGCACGTCCTGCGCAGTGACGATGGCGATGTCCTTCACGCGGTCCTCAGAGGCCGGGCGCGCCACTGCGAACGTGGCCGAAGGGATGAGCAGCAGCGTGCCGGTGATGATGAACACGAGTGCGCAGGCGCGGCCGCCGGCTTTGCGACGGGATGAGAGGATGCAGCCGAAGAGGGCGAGCAGGATGAGCCACACCCCGGCGGAGGCGGCGATGATCCAAGTGTTCCTGCCCAGCAGCAGGCTCCATTCCGCAAGCGGCGAATGGTACTCGAATTGGAAGAATCCGACTTTCTCGTGCAGATGACGCAGATTCTGGTGCAGCTCGCGGTTGGTCGGGTCGAGCAATTGAGCGCGTTGGTACCACAGTCCGGCGCGTCCCATGTCCCCCTGCTTGTAGCGCGCATGTCCGATGAGGGTGAACACCGCCGCGCTGAGTGCGGGTGGGGTGCGCTTGGTGAGTGACTCGCCCAGATATTGCGCCTGTGTGAACTTGCCGCCCTTCAAGGCTTCGACCGCTTGCCGATAAGTCTCATCCGGCGGCGATTCATCTGCCGCAAACGACTGCGCATTGAGGACGGACAGTAGGCTGACAAGGAGCGCCGCATGCTTCATCAGGGACGCCAGCAGTCCCAGGATGTTGGCCCGTTCGGCGGTGCTCAACGGCGGAGTGGAGCGTGGAGCGGCGGTGAAATTCTCCGACTCGTAGCGTTTGAGGATTTGATGCAGGCGCTCGTCTTTCATTTCTCCACCCGCATGGCTGCGCTGGATGAAATGAGCCGCACGATGCAGGAATTCATGGTCATCCAAACCCCGCTCTTCAAGCCCGACCCACATCTGCCGCAACTCACCGCGCAGGCCGCTGGATGCCTCCTGACGGCGGCGGCGCAGCCAGGAGAACAGTGAGGCGAGGATCACTAACGCGGCGGGGATGGACTGAATGGCCCAGAAGCCGACGCTGCGTGTCAATGGCATGCCGGAGGCTGCCGTCATGGCGAGCCACTGTGGCTTGGCGGGCAGCGTCATGAGAATGTCACTGATGTCCGGCTTTGGCTCCTGTGCGACGGGCGGTTTGGCAGGCCGGTTACCGCCGGAAGTGCTTCCTTCGACACCGCCTGAGGCAGTGAGCATGCCAGGCTTGATGTTCAAGGGGATGGGTTCGGTGCGCGCCGCCACATATTGTTTCTGCGTGGGGCTGAAGTAGCTCAGTTCGAAGGGCGGCAGCTCCACATGCTGCTTCTCTGGCACGAACACCATGGAGTAGCCGATGCGGCGGCGTGCTGTCGGTGTGAGATTAGGATCTATAGGGCCGTCCACATTGTAGCGCCGGGGCGGGTAGGCCTTCCAGCCATCGGGGGGCGTGAGTACGGGAGGATTGAGCGCGTCGAAGTTGCCGTTGCCCTCGATGGTGATGTCCACGGCTAGGGGGTCTCCCACGGCGAGTTCATGGGGCGTGGCGGTGGCGCTGATGCTGAAATCACCCACAGCTCCGCTGAAGTTTGCCGGTTTTCCTGCTGTTGGCAGTGGCAGCACTTTCACTTTTACCTCTTGGCTCTTCACGACTTGTTTCCTCGTCTCGCCACTGCCCATGATCATGCCAAAGGGCAGGCTGCGGCGCATCCGACGGTCGGATTCGTCATATACTTCGAACAAGAGCTCGCATGTAGCAGGTCCGACTTTCAAATCACCGGCATGCAGCGCTGAGAGTGTGCTGCGATAGGTGATCACCATGTAGCCGACACCGTTGATGATCGTCTCGCTCTGATCTGCCTGCTGGGGGAAGCGCGCGATGGCGAAGTCGGTTTTATTCACGTCAATGAGGCCGACTCGTCTTAGCATCACACTTCGCGGCACAAAGAGACTCGCACTGACGGGCACGACTTCTCCCTGGTAGAGTTCCGTCTTGCCTACTTCGATCTGGAACAGCGGAGTGCTGGCGTCCTCGCCCTCAGCTTGGCCGGGCGCGGCAGCCGCCTCGCTTGCGATCAAGCGGACTTCGTTGGTCTTGAGGATCTCGCCGTTCACCGTCACCTCCTGAGGCGGGATGACGAACTCGCCGGGCTCGCTGGCGGCCACTCCCCAGGAGAGTTGAGTAGAGAACACCCGCTGCGTGCCGCGAATCTCGATGTTCTGTGAGGTGGAGACGCCGGAGTTCATTCCGATCTGCATCGGCAGCCGGAGCTGGGGCAGACTGCCCACAGTGCCGTTTTGCACGGCGATGACATAATTCACGACCTGCCCGACCTGGACACGTTCCGGTTGGATGTAGGCGCGCACCGTAGCGGCGCAGGCGGCGGCAGGCAGCAATGAGCAAAATAGGAGTGTGGCAAAATGACGGAATCTAAATGATAGGCGTCGGATGCCCGAAAGAATATCCCGTGAGACAGCCTGGATTGTCTCAGCTTGTCGTCGCGGGCTTTGAGGCATTCGGGCTTGGGATCTCATGGGGCATTCCGGTTTTGTCATTCGTCATTGTCACTGCTCGGCCTCACCAGTCTTTTTTGTTGGTCGGCGGTGTGTGGTAGCGGTTGGTCGGCGGCGCGGTGATCTCGTCCATGTATTGGCGGATGATGCCCTCGGCCTCTCCCGGCGTGTAGCCGGTGCGCGGATTGCGCTGGTCGTTTGGAGTGGCTCCTTTGGCCTCTTTTTTCTTTTCATCCCCGCCTTCACCGCCGGGCTTCTGACCGTCCTGACCGCGTTTACCCTCTTTTTCACCTTCTCTGTCCCCGTCGGCGGCTTGTAGGCGTCCTTGCGGTAGCTCTTTGGCGTCTTTCCCGCCGATGCCGTCGTCGGTGTCTTTTTTCTCGCCTTTGCCCTCTTGCTCCTTCTTTTCGGCGGTGCCGTTGGGGTCGCTGCCTTGCTGGCCGTCTTGAGGGTCGCCTTCATCACCCTCTTGGCCTTGTTGGCCCTTTTGTCCTTTCTCTCCCTTTTGGCCTTTTTTTCCCTGGCCGTTTTGCTGCTGCTGCTGTTCCATCTGTTTCATAACTTTGCGCAGCTCGTCGAGCATTTTGGCCACATGATCGCGGTTTTCGCGCAGCTCTTTGTTGTCAGGGTCGAGCTCTAGCGCGGCGTCGAGGTGGCGCAGCGCGTCAGTCCACCGCTGGATGGTGATCTTCGGCTGCTGCTGCAGTCCGAGGGCTCCTTGGTCGTAAAGTGATTGGCCGAGGCCACGGTGAGCGCGTGCGCGGAGGGATGTATCTGAGGTGTGCAGCACCTCGCTGAAGTTCTTCACGCTGCCGTCGTAATTGGTCAGGCCATGCTCGGCGGCGGCGAGCCCGTAGAGCAGCTCTTCGTGTGAGTGTGCGTCGTAGTCCTTTCTGCCGAGCAGCTTTGTGTAGAGCTCGCGGGCCTTGCGCAGGTCGTTTCCTTCCAGCGCCTTCCTCGCGTCCTCGGGGGTGGGAGCGCCGGATTGGAACAAGGAGCCGAGCGTGCCGCCGAACCCGGCGGCTTTCGATTCAGAAGGCAGCGTAAGCATCAAGGCGACTGCAGCCAGCGCGGTCGTGCGTGCGGAGGGGCGAGGCAGGGCGCTGATGATCCAAGCGAGCATGAGCAGGAACATACCCAGTCCCAGCGGCCATGCAAAACGCTCAATCGGGCGTGAAGTCTGGCGGTTGGCGGACTGCTGCTCCGTGAGGCGGTCGAGCACGGGCTGGAGCACGCCACGGGCCAGTGGCTGTGCGCCGAGCCGCAGAAAACGCCCTCCGGTGCCGGTGGCGAGTTGTTGCAGCACTGCGGATTCGAGGCGTGAACGCACCACGTTGCCGGCGTCGTCGCGGATGTAGTCGCCTGCAACCTCCGGGTTCGGGATCAGCGTGCCCGCGTCCGTGCCGACGCCGACGGTGATGATGATGACTCCGGCGGCGGTGAGTCGCTGGATGTAGGGCGTGAGATTCTGGTCCGCATCACCCCCATCACTGAAAATGACGAGAGCATAATTGCTCTTCGGCAGCTTTTTGGTCGCACGTAGCGTTACTTCGAGCAGGTCTCCCAAGTTGCTGCCGCCCCACTCGATGATCGTGTGGTCAAAGGCGAGCAGAGACTCGATGATCGCCTCATGGTCGGTCGTGAGCGGTGCCTGGAGGTAGGCGCGACCGGCGAAGGCCAGAAGGCCGACACGCTCGCCCGCGAGTTCCATTACGAGATCGTGTGCGGCAAGGCGTGCGCGTGTGAGCCGGTCCGGTGTCACATCTCGTGCGAGCATGGAGCGCGAGGTGTCGATGGCGATGAAGACATTGCGGCCCTTGTCAGGTATTTCGAGCTGCTCCTCTCCCCAGCGCGGGCGGGCTGCGGAAAAGATGAGGCAGGCCAGCGCGAGCAGGTAGAGCGTGTGGACCACCCATGCGCGAAAGGGGGAGCGTCCGCTGACGAGTAGGTGCCGCAGCCGCACGGCGGTGAACAGCCGCTCTGCCTGCGAGCCGTGCGCGTCACCCCACAGCTTCAATCCCACAAAGATGGGGATGATCAGCAGGAACCACAGCAGATGTTCGTGGGCGAAGGTCATCAAAATCAAGTGGCCTCAGGTTCGGGCGCAGAATGCAGCACGGTGAGAGAAAACAGCAGCGCCAGGAACAACGCGACTGCGGAGACTGCGAGCGGCCAGGGGAACAACTCCTCCGCCTCGGTGAACTTGCGCCGCTCAATCTTGGTTTTTTCGAGGCGGTTGATCTCGCTGAAGACTTCTTCAAGGGAGTTGAGGCTCTGCGCCATGTAGAACTGCCCACCGCCGATGCGGGCCACCTCCTGTAGCGTTTTTTCGTCGAACAATTGCTGGCCCACTGGCGTGAAGGTGCCGCGGCGCGGATCAGGAATGCTATGCACACCGGGCGTGCCAAAGGCGATCGCGTAGATTTTGATCCCGAGTGTGGCGGCGAGCTTTGCAGCATCGGTCGGGCTGAGGCGTCCGGAGTTGTTTGCGCCATCGGTGAGCAGCACGATAACTTTGCTGGTGGTTTTTTCCCGGCGCAGGCGGTTGGCGGCGGAGGCGATGCCGGAACCGATGGCAGTGCCGTCACCAACACGCTGCGTCTGCACGCGGTCGAGGTTGTTGACGAGCCAGTCACGGTCGAGCGTGAGTGGGCAGGGTAGGTAGGTCTCCCCCGCGAAGGCAACGATGCCGATCTTGTCATTCCGTCGTTGTGCGATGAAGTCGGCCACCACCCGCTTCGCGGCGGTGAGGCGGTTCACCGGTTGGCCGCCGATGTACATGTCCTCGATCAGCATCGAGAGCGACACGTCAAAGGTCAGCATGATGGAGATGCCCTCAGCCTTCTCCTCGTCATACGACAAGACCTTCTGCGGTCGCGAAAGTGCCGCGATGCCGAAAACCAGGCTGGTCAGCACAAGGCCAAAGACGAAGGCACCGCGCCCACTACGCGCCGGACGGCCGAGGTCACGCAGTAGCGAAGTGGTGGGGAAGCGGATCGCGGCGCGGCCTCCGAGTCTCCCACGCAACAGCGCGAGCAGCGGTACGAAAGGCAGCAGCAGAAGCCACAGCGGATGCAAAATTTGAAAATTGGGGATGCCGGGGATGGTCATGGCCTCTCCTCCTGCAAACGTGCGAGGGCTTGGTCGATCAACGCTGCCGACTCCTCCTGCGTGTGCGGCGCGGGCATGAAGGAGATGTCGTCACAAAGCCGAGCCACGGATTCAAAGCGCTCGCGCCAGACGCCCTGCGCACGCGGCACCGGCACGCCGGGGACGCGCTCCTGCGTGCCGGAGAAGATTTCATGCGTCGTGCGTGCCGGGGCAGGCACGGCGTAGCGGTCAAGCAGGTAACGGCGCAGGATTTGCGAAACACGGTGGCTCATCTCCGCTGGCGGGATGCTCTGAATGCGCGCACGCAGGTCGTTCAGTGCGCGCAATGCCGAACTCCACGGCTTCTGAGGTGGCGCGGTTGGCACTTCCTTCGGGCGGATGAGAAGCCAAACGACTAGTCCGATGAGGACGAGCACCAGCAGCACGATGCCCCATGGGAGCCACCATGGCGGCGGCAGTTCCACTTTGTCCGGCGGCGGCAGGCCCGGATGTGGCAGCGGCGGCGCGCCGGGAAACTGGGCGACGACGACTTGGAGAGCCCACGCCATCATCATCGCTTCCTCCTTCGGCGTGAGCGGAAGTAGGCCTTCAAAGCTGGCACATAATCCTCATCCGTACGCACGCCGATGCGTTCGACGCCGCACCGGCGCAACAGTTGCACAAGCCAAGCCTGATGCTGCGCCATGCGCCGCGCATACTCCTCCCGCACGGCGGGATGTGAGGTGTTCACAATATGCTGTTCTCCCGTCTCAGGATCCTCCAGGCAGACACGGCCCGCGTCGGGCAGCTCCAACTCGCGCGGATCCATGATCTGCGCAGCGACGACATCATGCTTCGCGGCGACGGCGCGGAGGCTCTTCTCCCACGAGTTGTCTGGCGTGATGAAATCCGAAACGAGGATCACCAGCGCACGGTGTGCGATGCGCTCGAGCGCGAGGTCGAGTGCGGCCTTCAGATTCGTGCCGCGCTGCTGGGGTTCGTTGTTGAGGATGTCCCGCAGGATACGCAGAGCGTGCGGCGCTCCCTTGCGCGCAGGCAGGTATTGCTCGACGCCGCTGGAGAATAAGGTCAGGCCTACCTTGTCTTGGTTCTGCACCGCGCTGAAGGCGAAGACGGCTCCGATCTCGGCGGCGCGCTCGCGCTTCGAGTCCTCCATGCTGCCGTAGTCGCCGGAGCCGCTCACATCGACGCAGAGCATCACGGTCAGCTCACGTTCTTCGACGTACTTACGCACGAACGGGTCGTTCATGCGCGCGGTGACATTCCAGTCGATGAAACGCACATCGTCACCGGGCTGGTATTCGCGGAAATCGTCGAACTCGATGCCTTGGCCCTTGAAGCGCGAGTGGTATTGCCCGCCGAGCATCTCCTTCACCATGCCGCGTGTGAGTAGTTCGATGCGGCGCACGCGCTTGAGGATGCGCGTGAGTCTGGCGTCGTTGTCGTTCTGCGCGTTCCGGCGGTTCACGATGGGGGGCGGATTAAGGAACGGGCAACTTGTCCAGCAGCGCTTTCACCACATCCTCGCTCGTCACGCCTTCTGCTTCGGCTTCGTAGGAGAGCAAGATGCGGTGACGGAGGATGTCTGGTGCGAGGTCCTTGATGTCTTGCGGGATGACATAATTGCGACCGTGCAGGAAGGCCAGAGCCTTGGCGGCCAGAGCGAGGTTGATCGTGCCACGAGGCGAGGCACCGCAGCGTATGAGCAGCTTCAGATGCGGCGCGAGGGTTTCGGGATGGCGTGTGGCATTAACGAGCGTCACGATGTAGTCGCGGATTTTCTCGTCCATGAAGAGATGGTTCACCACGGCCCGGCTGGCGCTGATGGCACCGACATCGGTGACTTGGCCCACATCGAGTTTTGGTGTGGAGGTGGCCATCGCGTCGAGCACCTGGCGCTCCTCCGTCGGTGTGGGGTAGGTGACTCGCACCTTGAGCAGGAAGCGGTCGAGCTGCGCTTCCGGCAGCGTGTAGGTGCCCTCTTGGTCGATGGGGTTTTGCGTGGCGAGTACCATGAAAGGGTCGGGCAGCTTGTGAGTGGCCTCGCCGATGGTCACCTGGCGCTCCTGCATGGCTTCGAGCAGCGCACTCTGCACTTTCGCGGGCGCACGATTGATCTCATCCGCCAGCACGAGGTTCGCGAAGACCGGCCCCAGCCGAGGGGTGAAGGTGCCGTCTTTCGGATGATATACCATCGTGCCGATCACATCCGCAGGCAGCAAGTCCGGCGTGAACTGGATGCGCTGGAATTTCGCGCGCAGCGTACCGGCCAACGTGCGCACGGCCAGCGTCTTGGCGATGCCGGGAACGCCTTCGAGCAGCACATGGCCGTTGGTCAGGAGCGCCACCAGCAGGCGGTCCACCAACGCAGTCTGGCCCACAAGCACGCGGGCGATTTCGGTTCGAAGCGGAGCGACCCATGCGGACGCTTGCTGGATGGCTTCCTGGTCGGGAACGGCGGAGAGGGCGGGTGCTGCTGACATGTGTGGGTGGAGTACAGGTCAACGGGGTGGCTCTCTCCGTCAACTCTCAAGGCTCTGAGGTTAAACGCCACACGCGGCTTTTTATGTTGCTGGAAATTGCCCGGATTCCGCCTTTGATCGTGCGTGATGACATTGAACGACCTCCGTGCGCAAGTCTGCGAAGCCAACCGCGCCCTCGAACCCAGCGGACTGGCGTGCCTGACTTGGGGCAATGTGAGTGGCATCGATCGCGAATCCGGCCTGTGGGCCATCAAGCCCAGTGGCGTGGATTACGCGGCGCTGAAGCCTGCCGACATCGTCGTACTCGACCTCGATGGAAAAATCGTTGAAGGCAAACTGCGCCCGTCATCTGACACCAAGACGCATCTCGTGCTTTATCGCGAGTTTTCCAACATCGGCGGCATCACACACTCGCACAGCCTGCACGCCACGATGTTCGCGCAGGCAGGCCGCGAGCTACACTGCTTCGGTACGACGCATGCGGATCATTTTCACGGCACCGTCCCTATCGTGCGCGCCCTGACGCCAGCCGAGGTGGAGCAGGATTACGAGCACTTCACCGGTATCGCCATCGTGGAGCGTGTGCGTGAGCTGGGGCTTGATCCGCTCGAAATGCCCGCCGTGTTGCAACGGCATCATGCGCCCTTCACCTTCGGCAAAAACGCGTTGGACTCGCTCCGCAACAGTATCGCCTTAGAAATGTGCGCGCACATGGCGCTCGGTTCGTTGTCATTGAATCCTTCCATGCAGCCTGTTCCCACTTACATTCTGGAGAAGCATCATCTCCGCAAGCACGGCCCGAACGCGTATTACGGTCAGGGACAAAAATCATGCTGACGCCGGACAAACTTCATAACATGTCTATACCCCGTCTTTTTATTCTCCCTTGTGTGTCTGCTCTGGCCGTCTTGGCCAGTTGCTCAAGCGAATCACGCGACCGTTTATGGCGCACGCTGGATCCCGCAGGCTACAAGCATGCCCACAGCGAGGTGTTCAATCCCAAACGCTACCAGGACGGGAAATCGACCCATCTTGAGCCAGACGTGGAGGACTTCACAAAAGAGAGCATGCGCTGACTGGATCACAGCTTCAGCGCGAAGTGAGGACAGACACTGCCCATGCGGTTGCGCGGGTCGAAACGCATGCGCTCCGAAGCGTTGCCCACGATCCTGTGATTGTGCGTCGAAAAAAGCGCTGCGCCGCCTAGACGTGGAGCGTGTCCGTGGCTTACTTCTCTTTGAAGTAGCCGCGCTGTTTCTCGCTGATGGGCAGACCGAGCCTCTCCATGACCTTCAGCATGTCCTCCCACACCTGACGCTTCGCACGAATACCGTCGCCCATCTTCTCCTCACGCAGCAGATATGACGGATGATAAGTCACCATTGTCGGGATGCCGTTCGTGTTATGAAAACGGCCACGCAAACCGCCCACCGTGCCCGGAATGCCCAATCCTTCCGCCGCCGTGGCTCCGAGGGCCACGATGACCTGCGGTTTGATCAAATCGATCTCGGTCAGCACGAACGAAACGCAGGCATTCATCTCCTCCGCAGTTGGTTTGCGGTTGCCGCTGCCCTGATTGTCCATCGCAGGGCGGAATTTGCAGATGTTGCTGATGTAAACCTGCGGACGGTCGAGTCCCATCGCCTTGATGATCGCGGTGAGCTTCTGTCCGGCAGGTCCGACGAACGGCTCGCGCAATTTTTCCTCTTCAGCGCCCGGCGCTTCGCCCACGAACATCAACTTCGCATGCGGATCGCCCACGGCGAAGACCATCGTCTGGCGCAGGCTGTTCATTGCGCGTGCGGGCTCCCACGTCTCGGCCATCACGCGCAGCGCGGCGAGCTTTTCCTCAATCGTATCGCCTACGATCTCGATCAAGCCGGCTTTCTTCGCTCCCGGCGGCGGACGGTCGAGGATCTCACGAGCTTCAGGC
The DNA here is from genome assembly GCA_964421275.1 of uncultured Prosthecobacter sp. Lineage (GTDB taxonomy): Bacteria > Verrucomicrobiota > Verrucomicrobiia > Verrucomicrobiales > Verrucomicrobiaceae > Prosthecobacter. The sequence continues at coordinate 28,222 of CAYQWE010000043.1, read as the reverse complement.
GAGGATTCGACCGCAATCGGCTTCGACGGCTCAGGAGTCTCGCGAACGGCAGGTTTACGGCCCAATCCGCTCAATTTCCCCAACGCCTCCGGTCGCAGTGTCACATGCGTCGCGCCTTGTTGCTGGCGTTGCTGCAGGTGTTGTTTGAGGAGCTGTGCGGCGGTGGACATGACGATGATGTTATTGCCTCCGGCTCAGCCGCATGTCCATCCAAACGGCTAGAATCAACACGGTGCCGCGGGCGATGAATTTACGCTCCGGCGGCATCGACATGAGCGTCATGCCGTTGAGCAGGCAGGCGATGATCAAAGCGCCGAGCAGTACGCCCAAGACGGTGCCACGTCCGCCACGCAGGCTCACGCCGCCGATCACACAGGCGGCGACGGCGTCGAGTTCCATCAAATCGCCGACGGTTGTCGTGGAGGAACCGGCATACGCAGTCTGCATGAAGCCGGTGATGGCCACGATCGCTCCCATGCCGCTGTAAGCCGCGATCACGGTGCGTTTCATTGGCACACCGGAGACGAATGCGGCCTCGGTATTCCCGCCGATGGCATACAAATGCCTGCCGAGACGCGTGTGCTGCGTGACTGCATACACGATCATCGTCACACCACCGAGAATGAGAGACGGAAACGGAATGCCGCGAAATTGGCCAGTGACGAGCACGAACAGTGCGATGGCCTGTGCGGTGATGAACAGCCGCAGAAACGCCATCTCCCTGCTGTCCACGGCGAAACCATGCGCGATGCGACGTTTGCGGGCGCTGAGCGTCGTGAAGATCAACGCCGCCACGAGCACGATGGCCAGAATCCAGCCGAACTGCGTCGGCAGATAATAGGTGGTGAGAAGCGAGTAGAAATTGCTCTGACCTCCGGGTGCGACGGGAACTGTGGCGTTGTCGATGACGAGCCAGAACAGGCCCTTGAAGATCAGCAGCGCCCCGAGCGTGACGATGAAGGACGGCATGCGCTCGCAGACGATGAACGCTCCCATGCCCGTCCAGATCAGCACCCCGCACAACAATCCAAGAGCCAACGCGGCTGGCGCTGGCAGGTGTTGATGAAACACCATCACGCTCGCGATGCCGCCGAGCAGACCCACGCCACTGCCAGCGGACAAATCAATGTGCCCAGGCAGAAGAATGAGCAGCATACCCATCGCCAGCGTCGCCGTGATCGAAAGCTCCGTGGCGAGCATCGAGAGATTCCGCGCACCGAGAAACGTAGGCTCCTTCACCGCAAAGAACACGCAGATCGCGAGTAGCGCGATGGCAATGGGCAGTTCTCGGAAGCGGATGGTCATGGAAGAGGTTTGCGCGGGGGCAGAGGGAAGGTGGAATAGAAAATGGAGGAGCTGCAAATGGCAAATGGACTGACCTTGATCGCAGCGGTCCTTCCGAGGCCATTTTCAGTGCCTCATTTCGCAATCTCAATTCGACCCGCCCAAAAAGAAGCCGAGGATGATCAACACGATCACAATCGCGATGGTGATCTTCACCCAGCTCAGCGGATACTCGCCGCCGATTTTGCCGGTGGCTCCGTTCACGGCGACCTGGTAATTTTTTGTGCCGTAGGTGTAGGTCAGTAGCCAGACGGGCAACAGCACATGCTTGAAGGTCTGCGCGCTGTAATCGGGCGCGATTTGCAGATTGCGTTGCGTGTCTCCGGGAACTTGAGAGGCGCACTGGCAGCGCAGCATGTCATCCATGCGTCCACGAGAATCCTGCGCGGCGTTGATGAGGTCTATCTGATACTGCTCGACCACCCAGCCGGAGAGATAACCAGGATCATAGGGTAGGAGATCAGTCGTGGTGGGGAAGGGTTGGAGTTTCTCAAGCAGACCGGTCTTCACTCCTTTCGAGGCAGGCACGAGAACGTCGTCGAAGTCAGAGATGACATGGCCAGAGGCGTATTCCCAACGTGTGTGCTGCGTGCGGTTCCCCTTGCTGTCAGTGGTGTAATAATAGTAACCGGCTTCCGCCTCCCAGGTACACTCCGCATGCGCGTCGAAAGTCCAGTAGGGCAGATACAGGCCGTGCAGAGTGTCGGTCATCGCCTTCTGCCCGAGCGCGTTCGGTGCCCAGAAGTGGCTGCCATACCAGCGGCGGATGTCCTCGCGCACTTGGCCCTCTGAGACTTTGAAGGGAAGCTGGCTACCTGGGCGGATCGGCGCGCTGACGTCGTCCACGGCCATGATCGCGGGCGATCCGCAGAAATCACAGTTCTGCGCGACGCGGGTTTCATCGAAGACTGAGATCGCGTGGCAGCTCTGGCATTTCACGGTCTTGCGCGCTGCTGCCCAGCCGCGTTGATCATCGGGAATGGCTCGCAGCATGGCGACGAGGTCGTTTTCCTCGACTAAGGAGCCGTCGGTTTTGAGTTCGGCAGGCGACTCCGTGCCGCAAAAAGGACAGACAAGTGCATGTTTTGACGGCGTCCAGACAGCCTCGGCCCCGCAGGCCGGGCAGGCGAATTTGGAAATGGCGGTGACTTCGGACATAGGCGCGATTTACCGGAGGAATGCGCGCTCTGTCCATTCCAAAAACCAGGTGAAGAATTTTCCTGGCTTGCCAGTACGAACGTGCTTTGTGCAGAATGCAGCGCCATGAAGCCACTCCTCCTTTCCGCCCTGCTGCTGACATCCGCCACGTCTGTCCGGGCCGAGGCTGTCAAAGACCGCGAAGGCGCGGTGCGTGGAGAGAAGGCGCGGATGGAAAATGACGGGCGCTGGAACTGGAACGACATCGACAGCGGCTTCCGACTCGCCAAAACCACGGGTAAACCGCTGCTCGTCGTGTTGCGCTGCGTTCCGTGCCTGTCCTGCGCAGGCATTGACGCCAGTGTGCTGCAGGAGCCTGAACTCGTGCCGCTGCTGGATCAATTTGTCTGCGTTCGCGTGATCAATGCCAACACGCTCGACCTCTCCAAATTCCAGTTCGACTACGACCTCTCCTTCTCGGCGCTCATGTTCAACGGGGACGGCACCATCTACGGTCGCTACGGCTCTTGGCTGCACCAGAAGGATCCGCTTAATAAGACGACCGCCAGTTTCAAAAAAGCGCTGGAAGCCACGCTGGCCATTCACAACGGCTATCCGGCGAACAAAGCTGCGCTCAGCGGCAAGCAAGGCAGCCAGACGCCTTATCAGACGCCCGTCGAGTTCCCCACACTCGCGACAAAGTATCAGAGCAAGCTCGACTGGGACGGCAAAGTCGTGGCGAGCTGCGTCCACTGCCACATGGTCGGTGACGCGTTCCGCGCCTATTACCGCAGCCAGAACAAGCCGGTGCCCGTGGAATGGATTTATCCGCAGCCGTCGATCGAAACGCTCGGCATCACCTTGGCGACTGACGACATCGCCAAAGTCGAAATCGTCACACCCGATTCGCCTGCGGCGAAGGCAGGCGTGCAAGCGGGTGACCTTTTCGTGTCATTGAACCAGCAACCGCTCGCCTCCATCGCCGATGTGAGTTGGGCGCTGCATCGCTCACCGGATTCGGGATCGTTGGTGATCACAATTCTGCGTGGAGGGAAGATGATCGAGGTTAGTTTCGATCTTCCCGCCGGCTGGCGTTTGAAATCGGACATCAGCAGGCGCGCTGGCACCTGGCCCATGCGTGCCATGGCCTTCGGCGGCATGAAAATGGACGACATTCCCGACGATGAGCGCGCTACGCTCGGCCTCAACAAGGAGCAGATGGCCCTGCGCATCTTCAATGTTGGTCAGTGGGGTGAATATGCGAAGGCCAAACAGGCGGGATTCCTCAAGGACGACATCCTTGTTGAGGTCGGTGATTTGAAGCAGCGCTTCACGGAAAGTGCCATCATCGGCCACCTGCTGTTGAACCACCTTCCTGGCGAGCGGCTCCCCGCCGTCGTTTTGCGCGGTGGGAAGCGGGTGGAATTGAAGCTGCCGCAGCAGTGACTTTTTTTGCCCCGCTTTCAGGACTGCAAATTCCAGGTTGCAAACCCGCCTTCGGCCTGCATTATCCCCGCCCCTTGCGAGTTTTCCCCCTCAAAATTCGCCGTTGGTCTCCGTGCCTGCCTCTCTTTGAGATGCGCAGGATTCTCGCCCGGAGGTAACCCGGCCATATCACACATCCCATGTCAGTACGTCTTGCTCGATTCGAGATGCCTAATCGCCTCGTTAAAAATGAGGCCACGGCCACCGAAACCTATGCGCAGTTCATCGCCGAGCCCTTCGACAAAGGTTACGGCCACACCATCGGCAATTCCATCCGCCGCGTCCTGCTTTCCTCGCTGGAAGGTGCCTCCATCACCTCTGTGAAAATCCGTGGCGCGGAGCATGAGTTCTCCACACTTCCCGGCGTCCTCGAGGACGTGGTGCAGATCGTGCTGAACCTCAAAAAAGTTCGCTTCAAGCACAACAGTGAAAACAAGGAGGCACGCTTGCTCTCCATCTTTGCTGACAAGGAAGGTGCCGTCACCGCTGGCGACATCAAGGAGGACAACCACTTCGAGGTCATCAACAAAGACCAAGTTATTTGCACCCTCGACCGCAAGACCAAGTTCGAGTGCGAGTTTGAGGTTCGCGTCGGTCGCGGCTTCTCCACTTGGGAAGAAAACAAGCGCCCTGACACCCCCATCGGCGTCATTCCCATTGACTCCATCTACTCCCCCGTCACCCGCGTGAAATACGCGGTGGAAAACACCCGCGTCGGCCAGAACACCGATTATGACAAGCTGGTGCTCGACGTGTGGACCGACGGCCGCATCACCCCGCAGGACGCCCTCCTGCAATCCGCCGCCATCCTGCGCCACCACCTCGACGTGTTCGTCAACTACGACGACAAAGCCGTCGAGTTCGAGGCAGCTCCAGAAGCCCAGAGCGAGGAAAACAGCGAGCTGCGCAAGCTCCTGAACATGAGCGTCAACGAGATCGAACTCTCCGTCCGTGCTGCCAACTGCCTCAATAACGCTAACATCACCTCCGTCGGCCAGCTCGCTATGAAGACCGAGGGTGAGATGCTCCGCTACCGCAACTTCGGCAAGAAGTCCCTCACCGAGATCAAGGAAAAGCTCGCCGAACTGGGCCTGTCCCTTGGCATGAAATTCGACCCCGCGCTGCTTGAGGCCACCCCAGGTGGTGTCTCCCTCCTCGCCCGCAGCACCATGATCAGCGACGACGATGAGGAAGCCGACGCCCTCGACTTCTCCAAGCTCGTGGACAGTCATCTACCTGATGTCGATGACGAGGAGTAATCAATCACAGGAAAGAAAGACCACATAGGACATGAAACACGGAAGAAAAATCGTCAAACTTCAGCGCAAGCAAGACCATCGCGACGCGCTGCTGATGAATCTCACTTGCTCCCTCATCGAGCACCGCCGCATCCGCACCACACTCGCCAAGGCCAAGGCCCTCCGCCCCTACGCGGAGAAGCTCGTCACCCTCGGCAAGCGCGGCACGTTGCACGCCCGCCGCGTCGCGCTCTCCTCGCTCCGTCACAAGGACGTCGTGAAGAAGCTCTTCGAGGAGATCGCCGTCGCCTCCAAGGATCGCGTCGGCGGTTACACCCGCATCACCAAGCTCGGCCAGCGCCGCACGGACTCCGCTCCGATGGCCTACATCGAGTGGGTGGATGCCTTCGTGCCGAAAGCCGCTGAAGCCCCCGCTGCCGAGGCTGCCGCTGAGCCTACCGCCGACGCAGCAGCGCCAAAGAAAAAGGCTCCTGCCAAGAAGAAGGCCGCTCCGAAGAAGAAAGCCGCCGCCGCTGAATAAGACGGCTGCCTATCATCTGAAAACCATTCAACGCGGGAGTCGCAAGACTCCCGCGTTTTTTTGTCAGCCAGAAGCATGGCGTTTCCTCACATCCCTCCCTCTGCCGCCGCGAGTGAGTCCATGCGCGCCCATGGTCAACCTGCCACACCGCGAGCCTACGTTCTTCGTGCCTGTGACAGAGCGCGGGGTTGCGCTGGCGACTTTCCTGTCTTTGGGAAGCGGTGCCATGAAACCCATCCTGACCTCACTTTTCGCTCTTCTTGCCATACAAGCCTATGCCGCGTCTGATGTCGTGATCTATGGCGGCTCCTCCGCTGGTGTCGCCGCAGCCATTCAGACGGCGCGCATGGGTAAGACGGCGGTTTTGATCGAACCGACGAAGTTTCTCGGCGGACTGACCACGGGCGGACTCGGGGCGACCGACATCGGCAACAAGAAGGCCATCGGCGGCATCTCGCGGGAGTTTTACGCGAATGTCTTCACCTACTACGCCGATGCGACGAAGTGGAAGCAGCAGACGCGGGAGGATTACTTCGCCAAGCGGCCGCACGGCAATACGAACAAGGAGACGACGATGTGGACCTTCGAGCCGCACGCAGCGACGGAGATCTACGACGCGATGCTGGCCAAGGTGAAGGACAAGGTGACGATCGTGTTCGGTGAGCGGCTGGATTTGAAGAAGGGCGTGGTCAAAGACGGCGCGCACATCACGAAGATCATCATGGAGAGCGGCAGAGAATTCGAGGGAGCGATGTTCATCGACGCCACTTATGAGGGCGATTTGATGGCAAAGGCGGGCGTGAGCTACCATGTGGGCCGCGAGCCCAACGCGCAGTATGGGGAGACGATCAACGGCCTCCAGATGGCCGGGGCGCGGCATCACCAGTTCATCAAGAACGTGGATCCGTATGTGAAGCCGGGTGATCCGAGCAGTGGGCTCGTCTGGGGCGTGACGCCCATGCCGGAAGGCAAGGACGGCGACGGCGACAAGCGCATCCAGGCCTACAACTTCCGCATGTGCAACACGGACGACGCCTCCAACCGCGTGCCCTTTCCCAAGCCGGAGAACTACGACGAAAAGCAGTTCGAGCTGCTGCTGCGCAACTGCGAGGCCGGCGATCCCCGCCTCCCCTGGGCACCGACGCCGATGCCGAACCGCAAGACGGATACGAACAACAACTTCGCCTTCAGCACGGACAACATCGGCATGAATTACGACTACCCGGATGCCGACCACGCCACGCGTGCGAAGATCTGGAAGGCGCACGAGGATTATCAAAAGGGCCTGATGTGGACGCTGGCCAATCACCCCCGCGTGCCGGAGAAAATCCGCGCCTACTACTCGCAGTGGGGCCTAGCGAAAGATGAGTTCACTGACAACGGCAACTGGCCGCGCCAGATGTATGTGCGTGAGGCCCGCCGCATGATCGGTGGCTATGTGATGAGCGAGCAGAACTGCAAACGCCGCGTCATCGTGGAGGACAGCGTGGGCATGGGTGCCTACAACATGGACAGCCACCACACGCAGCGCTACGTCACGAAGGAAGGCTTTGCCCGCAACGAAGGCGACATCCAGATCGGCGTGCGCCCCTATCCGATCAGCTACCGCAGCATCACGCCGAAGGCGGAACAGTGCGTGAACCTACTCGTGCCCATCTGCCTGAGCGCCAGCCACATCTCGTATGGCAGCATCCGCATGGAGCCGGTGTTCATGGTCATGGGCCAGAGCGCCGCAACCGCTGCCGTGTTGGCCATCGAAAACAAGGTCGAACTGCAAAAGCTCGATTACGCCAAGCTCAAGGAGAAGCTCCTTGCCGATGGTCAGGTGCTCGACTTCGAGTCTCCGCCGATGCCGGAGCATGTCTCGATCACGAAGGAGAAGCTCGGCGGCATCGTCGTGGATGACAGCGAGGCGGAGCTGACCGGCTTCAGCGCCGAAGGGCACGCCACGCCCGGCTTCGTCGGCGCAGGCTACCGCCATGATGGCGACAGCCTCAAAGGCGAGCAAAAGGCCCGCTTCATCCCGAATCTGCCCGCCGCAGGCCAGTATCGCGTGGCCATCACCTACGCAGCACTCGGCAACCGCGCTGAAAAGGTGCCCGTCATCATCCACCACGCCGACGGGGAGAAAACCGTCATCGTGAACCAAAAGAAAGCGGCACCGGAGAAGAACAGTCTCCTCCCGCTGGGCACCTTCCGCTTTGGAAAAGGGAAGGCTGGCTGGCTCGAAATCCGCAACGAAGGCACTACGGGCCATGTCATCATCGACGCCGCGCAGTGGATGCCGGTGAAGTGAGACCGCGACGACGCCTGATCACGACTTCTTCCCCAGACCGAAGAGGCGCTGGAAGAAGCCACGCTTCGGCGGCGGTGGTGGTGGCGGCGCAGGCGTGGCCTTTCTGACCACGACCGGGCGTGGCGTGGGCGGCGGTCCCTCGATGATGACGGTCATGCCCTGCGTGATCATCGGCACGAGGCGCACGACGTCCCAGTTCGCGGTGCGCATGCAGCCGTGGCTGGCGCTGCGGCCAATGGTCTGCGGCGTGTTCGTGCCGTGGATGCCGATGCCAGCGCGGTTCAGCCCGATCCACATCACACCGACGGGGTTGTTCGGCCCGATCGGTAGCTCATAAGCATTGCTGCTGCGCACGCCATACTCGAGCACGCTCTTGTCCCAACGAAAAGTGGGCATCTGTGTGATGCCGACGATGCGCCAAGTCCCCGGAGGGGTGGCCAGATGACCGCTGCCGGGTGTGATGGGCAGACTGGCGAGCAGCTTCTCCCCTTCCAGCAGGTCGAGCATTTTTTCCCGCGTGTCGATCTTGATCACGCGGGGGAGGAACGCGGGAATCTCCGGCAGCTTCGGCACTTCAGTCAGTTGCTCGATGAGGAAAGGTACCACTGCTGGTGCCTTCACCACATCTCCCGGCTTGAGAGCCGTCATCTTCAGCGGACGATTGATGAACTCCAGCAACTCCGGCGCGCTGTGATAGCGCTCTGTCAGAAACTCCAACAGCGAATCATACGGCAGGTATTTCTTTCGGCTCTGCGCGGAGGGCTGGCGCGGGACATCCCCGATGTATTTCAAATCCTCCGGTCGGATCGTGTAGGTGGTGTAAAGCGCGGTGACACTGCTGCAATCAAGCGTGTGCGTCTCCACCTCCGTCTCTGGCAGTCCCAGGGACTTCTGGTAACGCTTCAGCGCCTTGGTGGTGAATTCTCCTGGCCTGCCGTCGATCCTGCCAGGGCTGAAGAGCTTTGAATCGAGGAAAATCTGCAAGCGCAGGATGTCCTCCACCGGCTCCGGCGCGGGCGGCAGCGGATCGGGGATCGCGGCAGAGGCGACGGCAAGACTCAGCGTGTAACAGATGAGGGCAGGGAGAGGGATGTTCATGGTGGCAGGCACAGGGAGCATGTGCGCGTCGTCATGCTCGATCGCGGCGTTGATTAATCACAAAGCAGCAGCACGCAAGACCGGGTTCTCGTCGTTTCCGTTAGTCCTTCTCGGCCCGATAGGCGCGCGCCAGCAGAGTGACCGGCTGCGTGACCTCCTGGCAGGGATGAGTGCTGCGGGTCTTCAAGCCGTTCACGAGCTGCAAATGGCAGCCCGGATTGCTCGTGGCGACGACGGGCGCTTTCGTCTGCTCCAGGTTCGCCAGCTTACGCTTCAGCAGGATCTGGCTCTGCTCCGGCTGTGTGATGTTGTAGATGCCCGCGCTGCCGCAGCACCAGTTCGACTCGGGCAGCTCCTTCAAAACGAGTCCGGGGATGCTGGCGAGCACTTGGCGTGGTTGCGAAGTGATTTTCTGACCGTGGCAGAGGTGACAGCTCTCGTGATACGTCACTTCACTCACACCAGCACCTGCCGCCGGTTTGCGGAAACCGGAGAGCACCAGCCACTCGTGGATGTCCTTCACCTTGCTGTCCCAGAGCTCCGCCTTCTTCACATAGAATGGATCATCGTGCAGCAGATGGCCGTAGGCTTTCAGATGCGAGCCACAACCACCGGCGTTGGTGATGATCGCGTCGAGGGAGTCGAGATCGAGGCTATCGATCTGCTTGCGTGCCAGCTCGCGTGCCAGCTCTAGCTCGCCATTGTGCGCGTGCAGCGAACCGCAGCAATGCTGCCATGGCAGCGTGATGACTTGGCAGCCGTTCGCCAGCAGCACGTCGGCGGTGTCGCGGTTGATGTTCGAGAAAGCGAGGTCCTGCACGCAGCCGGTCAGCAGCGCCACGCAGTGCCTCGGCTTTCCTTCCGGCGATTCCTCCGGAAGAATCAGCTCGTGAGAGAATTTTTCCGCGATGCGCGGCGTTTGCGGCTCCAGCGCGGCCATGGACTTCGGCATGAGACCGAAGAAATGCAGTTTGCGCATGAGCACATCGAGCTTGGTGCTTTGATACAGACGCAACACACGCCCGATGAGTCGCAGCAGCCACGGGTGCATGAAGATCACGTTCAAGGAGAGCCAGCGCCAGAAGCCGCGCTGCATGCCGTCATTTACCCCCGCCAGCTCCACCTCGGCACGCGCAGTCTCGAAGAGCTCTGCGTATTTCACCCCCGCCGGGCAGGCCGTCTGGCACGCCAGGCAGCCAAGGCAGTAATACATCTCATCGGAGAGTGCCCGAGTGACCTCCAGCTCACCATCCGCGACGGCCCGCATCAGCGAGATACGCCCGCGCGGACTGTTGCGCTCCAGTTTCGTCTCCACATACGTCGGGCAGGTGGGTAGGCACATGCCGCAGTGCATGCACTGCTGGAGCACGGAATAATCGAGTTCTTTGAGAAGCTTGGCTTGTGACATGATCGGCTCCTCAATCAAAGATTTTCCCCGGATTCAGCAGCCCCTGCGGATCGAGGGCGTGCTTGATGGTGCGCATGAGTTCGTAACTGCCTTCGCCAAGCTGACGCTTGAGGAAGCCTTTTTTGGCGAGGCCAACTCCGTGCTCACCAGTCACAGTGCCGCCGACGCGGATGGTCTCCTCGACGATTTCCTCCAGCGCGGTCTCGATGCGGTGCATCTCCTCGTGATCGCGTTCGTTTGTGAGGAAGGTCGGATGCAGATTGCCATCGCCCAGATGGCCGAAGGTGCCGATTTGCAGGCGGTGTCGCGCGGCGACGCCAGCGATGAAGGAAACCATGCGCGCCAGTTCACTGCGCGGAACGGTCACATCCTCTAGGATCGTCGTGGGTCGGATGCGTGCGAGCGCGGAGAAGGCGTTGCGTCGCGCGGCGGCCAGTTTCGCGCCTTCTGCCTCGTCCGCAGCCGCGCGCACATCACGCGCACCGTAGGCTCGGGCGAGTTCCATCATCTGCGCGGCTTCTTCTTCGACGACGGCGGGATGACCATCAGTCTCCATGAGCACCAGTGCCTCCACGTCGGTGGGCAGACCGATCTTGGCATAATCCTCCACGCATTGCACCGTCATGCGGTCGAGAAACTCCAGCGTGCAGGGGATGATCTTCGCCGCGATGATGGCGGAAATCGTTTCTGCCGCCTTCTCCATCGAATCGTAGAGCGCGAGCATCGTTTTGCGCGCCTTCGGCCTCGGCAGCACTTTCAGGATGACCTCCGTGATGATGCCCAGCGTGCCTTCGCTGCCGATGAACAAATCCCGCATCGAGTAGCCAGCCACGTCCTTCACGCATTTGTTGCCCAGGAAAGTCTGTGTGCCGTCTGGAAGCACGACTGCCATGCCCATGACGTAATCGCGCGTCACGCCATACTTTAGTCCGCGCAGACCGCCGGAGTTCTCCGCCACGTTGCCGCCGATGGTGGAGATTTTCATCGAGCCGGGATCAGGCGGATAAAACAGCCCCACCTTTGCGCAGGCGTCGTCGATTTCCTTCGTGATGACACCGCTCTGCGCGTGCAGGGTGAGGTTTTTCTCATCCAGCTCGATGAGCTTGTCCATTTTCACGAGGCAGATCACCAGACAGCCCGCCAACGGCACACTGCCTCCGCTCAGCCCCGTGCCGGAGCCGCGCGTGACGACCGCCACATTCCCGGCCCGTGCCAGCTTCACGCACGCGGCCACCTCATCGGTGGTCAGCGGGAACACGACGGCACCGGGGCGTTGCTTCAGCGCGGCCGTTCCATCGAAGCTGTAGGGTACCAGATCCTCCTCGGAGGTCAGCACCCGCTCCGAGGGCAGGATTGTTTTCAAAGACTCGATAAAGCCGGTATCAATGGGGTTCACCGCGCCAATCTGGCGAGTTCTCTCTGGAGCGTCAACGAAGCCTGTGGTTGATTACCATGTCATGTCGCCAGACCAGCCTCTCCGCTTCCTTCCGATCCACCAAAGCCGCGTTTGGGGAGGGCGGCGCATGGAGACGCTGCTGGGACACACACTGCCGGATCAAACGACGCCCATCGGCGAGACATGGGTCGTCTCAGACCGACCCGAGGCGCAAAGCGTGACGGCAGAAGGACTGACGCTGCATGAGCTGTGGACGCAGCATCGTGCTGCGGTGTTTGGTGCGCATGCGCCGAGAGCGGAGCGCTTTCCGCTGCTGATGAAGATCCTCGACGCCTGCGACGACCTTTCCATCCAGGTGCATCCACCAGCGGAGAAGGCGTCCGCATTGAGCGGGGAGCCAAAGACGGAGATGTGGTTCATCGCGCATGCGGATCCAGGCGCGAAGATTTACGCGGGCCTCAAACCAGGCGTGACACGCGCTGACTTTGAAGCGGCGCTGAAAAACGGCACTGTGGGCGATCTGCTGCATGTGATCGAGCCACGCGCGGGCGACTGCCTCTTCATCCCGAGCGGACGCGTGCATGCCATCGGTGCAGGGCTGCTGATTTACGAGATCCAGCAGAACAGCGATACGACATATCGTGTGTTTGACTGGAACCGCGCTGACTTAGACGGCAAACTGCGGACTCTGCATGTGCAGGAATCGCTGCAAAGCATCGACTTCAACGATTTCTCACCGCAGGTGCAGCAGATCGAAGTCGATGGCACGCTGGTGAGGTGCGCTCACTTTGACGTGAGGTTGCGCGGCCATGAAGAATGCGCTGGCAATGAGGGTGAATGCCTTACGCTGGCGGTGACAAGGGGCGGGATCACCGTGGGTGACACTATTTTGAAGGCGGGCGACTTTGCACTAGTGCCGGCGTGCCTCGATGCCAAGGCGCGTAACGTGAACTCTGCGACCAACGACAGTCAGTGGCTGGAAATTCGGATTCCCGCGTGATTCGGAATCATTTCTTCGCTTCGACCGCAGGCTTGCCGGCTTTTTTGACCTCATCCTTGGCCTTCTCGTCTTTTTTCGACTCTGCGTCTTTCGGCGTGCTCGGCACGGCGATGAATTTGGCTTTCTCGGGATCCATCTTCGGCAATTTGCCCTGAGGGACAACGACTGGCGTCGGCGCGGCTTTTTTCTCCGTTGCTGATTTGCCTGCGACAGGCGGTGGTTGATCTTTTTTGCCGCAGGAACTCAACACGGAAATCAAGATGATGCAGACAATAGACTTCATGAGCAGCGGATGGAAACGGAGCGCCCGTGCGCATCGAGTCCCTCGACCTGGCTGAAAGCGTGGACGAAGGGTCCGGATTTGGCGCAGCTTGCGGCATCAAGGCGGATGAGGCTAGTGCGGCGCTGAAACATGTCAGCGGTGATGCCGGGGAAGGATTTGCCACTGCCGCCGGTGGGCAGCGTGTGGCTGGGACCGGCGAGGAAATCGCCAACCGCGACGGGCGAATGATTGCCGAGGAAGATCGCGCCTGCGGTGTGGATCAGCGGCAGAATCACATCTTCACGCGTGGTGATGAGCGAGAGGTGCTCGGGCGCGAAGTCATTCACGAGTCGCGCTCCTTCCTCAAGACTCGAAACAAGCATGCAAAACACGCCTTTTTCGAGCACTGGGGCGAGCTGGGCCTGACGGCTGAGTGTTTTCGACTGCGCTTCGACTTCAGCGACGACGGCATCGAGCAACGCGGCGTCATCGGTGAGGAATCCAGCCGTGCTGTCCTTGCCATGCTCCGCCTGCGCGAGGATATCGGCTGCGATGAAGGATGCGTTGCCGGATTTGTCAGCAAGAATAAGCACTTCGCTAGGTCCGGGCAGTAAGTCGATCGAAACGACACCGAAACACTGGCGTTTCGCCTCGACGACGTAGCTGTTGCCGGGCCCGAAGAGTTTGACGACGGGCCGGATCGTCTCCGTACCGAAAGAAAGCGCGGCGATGGCCTGCGACCCGCCGATTTTATAGACCTCCGTGGCTCCGGCGACTTTCAACGCTGCGAGCAAACCCGAATTCACCGTGCCATCGCACCCGCAGGGAGTGCAGACCACGATTTCAGGCACGCCTGCGGCTGAGGCGATGGCGACGGTCATCATCACAGTCGAGACAAGCGGCGCGGTGCCACCGGGGACGTAGCAGCCGACGCGCTCGAAGGGATGAAACACCTCGCCCACTTCCGCGCCTTGCTCATTCTGACCACTCCAACTCTGGCGCAGGCTGCGTTTGGCGAAGGCGGTGACGTTGCGGTGTGAGGCTTCGAGTGCGGAGCGCAGCGTGTCGTCGGCGTTGTTCCATGCGGCGTCGATCTCGGCCTGCGGGACGCGCATCTGCATGGCAGTGAGCTTGGCGCCATCGAATTTCTCGGTGAACTCGAGCACGGCGGCGTCACCACGCTCACGCACGGCCTTGATCACGCCAGCAACAACCTCACGCACGGCGTCGCTAGCCTCGGCACGACGATTGAGAGCGGTGACGGCGGCTATGTAACCGGGATCGTTGGGACGGTGGACTTTCATGCGTGCAAAGCAGTCAATGGGGTGGGAGGCCGGTGAGTCAAGAGGGCAGGCGATGGCTGGAAAAGAAAGCGGGCGCTGCGTCGCGCCCGCTGGGTGAATCACAATTCGTGCGAGAGGCGGGAGCGCCGCAGCACTCACTACTGAGTCAAGGAATGACTTCACCAGAGCCAGTGTAAACCCACTTGTCCACACGCCCGTTTTTGATGCGCGCCTGACCTTCGGTCTCGAACTTGCCGAACATGGTCTGCGTTTCGTACTTCACGTTCACCGTCCAGAATTCGACACCGTCGATCTTCTCCTTATTCGCGTCGCCCCAGGACTTGACGTTGTCAGGCTTAATCTCAGTGACCTCTCCGGCCTTCATGCTGGCCAGCAGGAGCGGATAGGTGCCGTCAGCATCTTTGACGGGCTTATCCTCACTACCGCCTCCCCCGCCACTTCCGCTGGGTGCAGCCGGCGCATTCTTCGCACGTTCGGCGGCAGCCAGCCTATACTCGTGCGCTTTGCGGGCATTCTCCGTCTGGACAACCTTCACCTGCTCGTAAGCGGTGGAAAAGACATCTTTGAAGTCTGTGTCCTCCATCGCGACGAGGCCGCGCATCGGCGAGCCTTCGGCGGCACCGACGACTAAGTCCGCGCCCTGCTGGTCCATGACGAAGATTTTCGCTCCGGCCTTGAAGGTTGAGGCGGCGGTGGCCTTACCCATTTGCATCTTGATCTCTAGGTCCTTCTTGATCGTAACCTGCTTCGGCTTGGCAAAGAAACCTTTCGGAATGACCGTCCAGTTTTTCGTGAGTTCGTCCACTGGCGGGAACACGGGAGCCACAAAGGCATTTGGATCAACCGGTGGCGGCTCAGGGGCTTTCGGCATCTCGGGCTTCGGCTCGGGCTTGGGCTCCATCTTGGGTTCCGGCTTCGGCTCGGGCTTGGGCTCCGGTTTTGGTTCCGCCTTGACGACAGGCTTTGGTGCCACAACGACGGCGATCTCCTTCTTCGGCTCCTCCTTCTTCGGCACATGCTTGGTGAACTTCATGGCGTCCGCGAAAGGCGGATACACATACTCATAGGCGACATAGCCGACGGCGATCGCGAGGATGATGACGATGATGGGCTTCATGGCTGGAAAGGTGGGGCTGGCGTGAGCGGTGGCAATCTGCGCTTTGAGGCTGTCCATGCAACGGTCTTTGTCGGTCTTTTCTTGGGCTTGAACTTCCCCGCGCTACGCGGCAACTACGCGGCATGCCCGAAGACGTGATCCGCGTGCGTGGTGCACGGCAGCACAACCTCCAGAACATCGACGTGGACATTCCGCGTCACCAGCTCGTGGTGCTCACCGGCGTGAGCGGCAGCGGGAAGTCGTCGCTGGCGTTCGACACACTGTTTGCGGAGGGACAGCGGCGCTATGTGCAGAGCCTGTCGGCCTATGCGCGGCAGTTTCTCGATCAAATGCAGAAGCCGGAGGTGGATTTCATCGAGGGGCTGTCGCCCGCAGTCGCCATCGAGCAGGCGCATGCGAATCCGAACCCGCGCAGTACTATCGCTACGGTGACGGAAATCTACGATTACCTGCGGGTGCTCTACGCCGTGGCCGGTCAGCCGCACGATCCGCAGACGGGCGAAAAACTCCAGCGCAGCACGCCGCCGGAGATCGCAGACAAGGTGCTCGCTCTAGGTGAAGGCACGCGTGTTGTCGTGTTGTCACCGCAGGCGAAGGCGAACGGCACAGTGACGCGGGCGCTGTTTGAGAAACTGAAACGGCAAGGATTTGTGCGCGTGCGCCTTAACAGCGAGATCGTGGAGATCGATGATTCGCTCAAACCGGCGGCCAGCACGCAGCATCGCGTGGAAATCGTGATCGACCGCCTCGTCGTGCGCGCGGATTCGCGCCAGCGGCTCATGGAGGCGATCGAGAGTGCGCTGCATTGGAACGAGCGCGAGGTGCAGTTCCTCGTGAACATCGACGGCAGCGATGAAATCCTCAGCTACACCACCGAGTTCGCGAATCCGCGCACCGGTTATGTGATCGAGCGCCTGACGCCGCAGCATTTCTCGTTCAACACCCATCTCGGTGCCTGCTCCGATTGCGAGGGCACAGGCACGACGCTCACACCGGATGCGACGCTGCTGGTGCCGGACGAGTCCAAATCGCTCGCCAAAGGCGCGATCAAGGCGTGGTGGGCGAAGCACCCTAAGCTGCGCGTCGTCTTCAACCGCGGCATCGAGGCGCTGGCGCAGCATTTCGAGGTGTCGATGGACGCACCGTTCAAGTCGCTGCCACAGACGTTCAAGGACGCGCTGTTCAACGGCACCGGTGAAGTTCTGATCAACACCGGCTGGAAGAAGTCTGACACGAAACGCAGCGTGGCGAAGCCGTTCGAGGGCCTTCTGCACGAAGTGCGCCGACTCTACGACAACGCCGAGAGCGAAATGCTGCGTGCCAACCTCACGCGGCTGATGAATCCGCAGCCATGCGTGAAGTGCGGCGGGAAACGCCTCAAACCGCAGTCGCTGGCTGTTCGGCTCAGTTCCAAGTTTCAAGTTACAAGTTTCAAGTTGGAGGACGCTCGTAAGTCCAACATGAAACATGAAACTTCAAACTTTAAACCCGGCTTCGACCTCAATATCCACGAGTTCACCGCGCTGCAAATCCGCGACGCGTTGAGCTGGATTCGCGATCTGGAAGTCACCGAGCAGCAGAGGGCGTATGTCGGTGAATTGCAGCGGGAGATTGTGAAGCGGATCGAGTTCCTGGAGCAAGTCGGACTCGGCTATCTGACACTCAATCGCGAAAGTGGCACGCTTTCCGGTGGTGAGATGCAGCGCATCCGGCTCGCCTCACAAATCGGCGCGGGGCTGGCTGGCATTCTATACGTTTTGGACGAGCCCAGCATCGGGCTGCACCCCGCCGACAACGAACGGCTCATCAAAACGCTTCTGCGCCTGCGTGATCTCGGCAACACCGTGCTCGTGGTCGAACACGACGAGGCCACGATGCGTGCCGCCGATCACATCATCGAACTCGGCCCCGCCGCCGGTGTGCATGGCGGAAAACTCATCGCCCAAGGCACGCCTGATCAAATCGCCGCCGATGCCAGTTCGATCACCGGCGGCTACTTGAGCGGCAAAGTGCGCATCCAGGCCACCACGCTGCCGCAAACTCTGCTCGCAGACCCACGCGAGCCGCAAACACAGAACTGCTTGACCATTCACCGCGCCACCGCGCATAATTTGCGCAACGTCACCGCCGCTTTTCCGCTCGGCAGCTTCACCTGCGTCACCGGACCATCCGGAAGCGGCAAATCGACTTTGGTCGATGATATATTGATGCGGGCGCTGCGGCGGCACTTTTACGATGCAAAGGATATTCCAGGCGAGCACGAGAGGATCACCGGACTCGAACACCTCGACAAAGTCGTCGTCATCGACCAATCGCCGATTGGCCGCAGCCCGCGCTCGAATCCGGCGACTTACACCGGCGCGTTCGGGCCGATCCGCGAGCTGTTCGCGCAGCTTCCACTCGCACGCGTGCGGGGTTACGACGCGGGGCGCTTCAGTTTCAACACGCCCGGCGGTCGCTGCGAGAAATGCGAGGGCGACGGCTCGATCAAGATCGACATGCACTTCCTCGCCGACGTTTACGTCACCTGTGAAGCCTGCAAAGGCCGCCGCTACGGCGCGGAGACACTCGAAGTGACCTTCAAAGGCAAGAACATCGCCGACGTGCTCGAAATGACCGTTGGCGAGGCCGCACGCTTCTTCGACAAGAACAACGCCATCGCCCCGAAGCTGCGTACGCTGGAGGACACCGGGCTCGGTTACATCAAACTCGGCCAGAGCGGCTCTTCGCTCTCCGGCGGCGAAGCCCAGCGCGTCAAACTATCCACCGAACTCGCCAAACGCAGCTCTGGCCGCACGCTTTACGTCCTCGACGAACCCACCACCGGCCTGCACAGCGCCGACATCCAAACGTTGCTCGGCGTCCTGCTGCGCCTCCGTGACGCAGGCAACACGCTCATCGTGATCGAGCACCACCTCGAAGTCATCCGCTGCGCCGACTGGATCATCGATCTCGGCCCCGGCGGCGGCAGCGAAGGCGGCCACATCGTCGCCACGGGAACGCCCAAACAGATCGCCGGGAATGAGACGAGCGCGACGGGCAGGTTTCTCAGAAGCGGGCGATAATGCCTTGCCTTCGCCTTCAGAACGCCTTGAGTCGCCGCCCATGTCGATCCCACTCGAAGATCTTTTCAATGATGTCATCGCAAAGGCCCAGCGCGGGCAAAACATCGACGATGCCGCCCTAGCTGCGAAGGTCGGCGTCAGCGTGGAAGCCGTCGCCGCCGCAAAAGCAGGCGCGGTGGATGCCGCGCTGCTGCTCAAGATCGCGCCGCACCTAGGCTTGCACGGCCCATCGCTTGTGACGATGGCGCGCAACGGCTGGCACCCTGAGGCCACCGCCCTAGCTGGCCTCGCTCAGTTCAACACGTCCTATCATGACATGACCGTCAATGCCTACATCGTGTGGGATGCGCAGACCAAGAACGCTGTCGCCTTCGACACCGGAGCCGATGCGTCACCGATGATCGACTTTATCGAGAAGAACGGCCTCAATCTCAGCCTGATCTTCCTTACCCACACGCATCCCGATCACATTCTCGACATCAAAAAGCTGTCCGCCGATGGCGCTGTGACCGCCTTCGTGCATGAGCGCGAATCCTGCGATGGCGCGCAAACCTTCAAACTCGGCGAAACCGAGTGCTGGGAAACTGGCGGACTCAAAATCGAGCCGCGCAGCACTTGGGGACATTCAAAAGGCGGCATCACTTATGTAGTGAGCGGACTCGAACGGCCCGTCGCCGTCGTAGGCGATGCCCTCTTCGCCTCCAGCATGGGCGGCGGCATGGTCTCGTATGCCGACGCGCTCGCTTCGAACCGCAAAGAGATCTTCACGCTGCCTGACAACACCGTGATCTGCCCCGGCCACGGCCCGCTGACGACTGTCGAAGAAGAAAAAGCTCACAATCCGTTTTACCCCGAGTTCAAATAGCCAAACCTCACCCTCCCAACCATGTCTCAAACCGTTGCTTTCGTCGGAGTCGGTAAAATGGGGGCCAATATGGCCCGCCGCCTCAAGGATTGCGGGTACAGCGTCACCGCCGTGCTCGATGTGAATGCGCAGGCCGCCGCAGATCTCGCCAAGGAACTCGGTTGCAATGCCTGCTCGAAGCTGGCCGATGTCACCGCAGCCGCCGATGTCATTTTCACCGTCGTCACCAACGACGCTGCCATGCGCACGATCTTTCTTGGCGGCAGCGACAGCCTTCTGAGCAACGCGAAAGGCAAAATCTTCATCAACTGCGCCACGCTCTCCCCCGCGATCCATCGTGAAGTTTTTGCCGCCGCGCAGAACGTCGGCGCGCACAGCCTTGAAGCCTGCATGGCCTCCAGCATCAGCCACGCGCGAGAGGGCAAGCTCTACCTGATGCTGGCGGGTGATGAAGCCGTTTACAAACAGGTGCAGCCGATGATCGAACAAATGAGCGTGAACCGCCGTTTCGTCGGTGGACCGGGCCGCGCTGCTGAAGTGAAGGCGCTGGTGAACATGGTGATGAACATCAACACCGCCGGTCTCGCCGAAGGTCTCGGCCTCGCCGCCGCGCTTGGTCACGATTTGAACATGATCCGCGAGGTATTCAGTCAGACCGGGGCCAATTCTCGCGTGCTGGAGACTGACAGCGCCGACATGGTGGCCCGAGAGCACGATTGCTGGTTCTCCGCAGAGCACGCTGCTAAAGACAGCGGCATCGCAGCCGATGTGGCAAAGTGCGTCGGCCTCAATCTGCCGCTCAACGACACCACGAAGGCTCAATACGACAAGATGGTCGCTCTCGGCCTCGGCGGGCTCGACAAGAGTGGCATCGCCGAGCTGACGTTCAAAGGTAGGCACGCGTAAATGCACCCTCGGTTCCGAATGGCGTATTGATTGGCCCAAACTTCGAAACTCAGGCCAGGATCCCACGCGCCACCACACCACTGACGTTCGTGAGGCGGAAATTCCGGCCGCCGTAGTTGTAGGTGAGCTTGGTGTGATCGAGGCCGAGCAGGTGTAGCATCGTCGCATGCCAGTCGTGGATGTGCATGGGGTTCAGCGCGGCTTTGTGGCCCACCTCATCCGTCGCGCCGTAGGTCAGGCCGCCTTTCACGCCGCCGCCGGCCATCCAGATGGAGTAGCCTTTGTGATTGTGGTCACGACCGTCGCCACTCTGCGCATACGGTGTGCGGCCAAATTCGCCTGCCCACACGACGAGTGTGTCCTTCAACATGCCGCGTGCCTTCAAATCGGTGAGCAGTGCGGCGATGGGCTGGTCCGTGGCCACGCAATTCGTCGCTAGCTGTTCGCGCAAGCGGTTGTGATGATCCCATTGCACGCTGGAGGCGATTTCGATGAAACGCACGCCTGCCTCAGCCATGCGCCGAGCCAACAGGCACTGGCGGGCAAATTGATCTTTGCCTCCGCCGATGCCGTAGAGCTTCAGGATGTGCTCCGGCTCGCCACGCAGGTCGAGCACGTCGGGTACCTCGCTCTGCATGCGAAAGGCGAGTTCAAACGATTCAATCGCGCCCTCGATCTCCGATTGGAAACCATCACGCTCCATTTTGTGCTCGTTCAAGCCGCGGATGAGGTCGATCTGTGCGCGCTGCAGGTCGCGTGGCACGTTTTTGTTTTCGATGTTCTTCATCGGCGGCCCGGGAGCCACGTCCTTCTTCAAAATCGCCGCGTAGAGGTCCGGGAGCTGCGAGCCGCCGATCTTGGTGCCCTGACAGATCGCTGGCAAAAAGGCGCTGCCGTAGTTTTGTGCGCCGCCGTTGTCCGCAGGTGGGTTCAGCGTGATGAAGCCGGGCAGGTTCTCGTTTTCCGTGCCGAGTCCGTAAAGCGACCACGCGCCAACGGAAGGCCGCACGAATTGAAAACTGCCCGTGTGCATTTGTACGAATGCCTGCGCGTGATTCGGCAGGTCGGTGTTCATCGAGTTGATAATGCACAGGTCGTCTGCGTGCTGCGCGAGCTTTGGATACAGAGTCGTCATCCACTGCCCAGATTTGCCGTATTGCTTGAAGGGATGCACGGGGCCGAAGAGCTTCGCGCCGCTGGAGTCACGCCCCAGGCTGGCTGTTTTGCCATCGCGTTTGATCAGTTCTGGCTTGTAGTCGAACAAATCCACATGCGAGGGGCCGCCGCGCATGGTGAGGAATATGACCCGCTTTGCCTTGGCTGCGAAATGAGGTGCTTTCGAGGCTAGGCCGCCCTTCGCATGCGCCAGCGCGGAGAAGGCCAGCCAGCCGATGCCGGAGGACATCGTGGTGAGCATGTGACGTCGTGAGAATGGATGTGTGTTCATGGTTTGGCGGCGGGGTTCAGTCTCGGATCATCGAGATCGAGGCGATAAATCATCTGGTTGTAGTCGTAACGTGGCGTGGCCTGTGCGTGATCGGTGAATTGGTTGGTGTAGGTACCTTCAAAGAAGATTTGGGGCGATCCGTCGGGTGTGAACTCGGGATGGATGCGCGGATTGTAGAAGGTGTAGTTCTCGTGCGTGAGGATTTTCACCGTCGTGCCCCACGGCCCGGTGGGCGTGTCGGCCTCGGCATACCACAGCTCACCAAAGGCGGAGGGCTTGCCTAAACTTTCCATGAACACGGTGATCCAGCGCTTGCGAAACGCATTCCAGGTGATTGATCCGCTGTGCGGCTTCACTTTCGCGCCAGACGCATCTGCCAAAGTCTCTTGTGGTTTGAGCTTTTCCCACGTCTTTTCGTTTTGCCATGCCTCAAAGGTGGCCGGGCAGCGCAGAGTCGGCAGCGGATTGCCAAACAGCACCCATTCCTTGCCCTGCGAATCTTTCCAGAAGGCGGGATGACCTTCCGGCATCAGTCTTTGCTTTGGTGCAGCGTCAGATTTCGTCCACAGCACGCGCAACAGGTCAAAGCGTCTCGTTTCATCATTCCACACGCACAGACCGGACTCATAAGCTTCCATCTGCGCTCGGATCTTCACATAGCTGCCGACGAGCCGTTGCGTGCCGGTTTTGTCCTGCAGACTCACATACGCAGAGACCCATGTCGGGCCGTTGCCGGGCATTTTTGCCACGCCGCGTTGCCTGCCTTTGTCATCCGTGAAATAATCGAGTTTCAGTCGCAGCGGCGGTTCAGGCGAGGCCAACGGGCTGATGGCGGTGGTGGCGCTGCTCATGTCGAAAATGCCCAGCGGGTAGTTTGGCATGATGGTGTCGCCCCAGGCCCAGAAGAGACGCCCGCGATGCACCGCGTTCTGCACGCTGTCGCAGCCGTGAATGCCGGAGTCCTTCCAATCGAGATCGCCGCCGAGCTTTTGACTTTCCGCATACAATCCCGCGCCGGTGAGCCTGCCGATGCGTTTGGCGATGTTCACGCGCCTCACCTCAACACGCAGTGTTTTGCCCGGTTCCGGCGTCAGGCGGACGCCGCGCATGCCGAAGCCATCCTTCTGCACTTCATAGCCGTGGCCGATGACATCGAACCAAATCTGCTGTCCCATCAGATCCGGCGCGTCCATCGCGATAATGCCCGCGTTGTCGCTGATGAAGCGCATGTGATGCGTGGTGCGCAGTTCGACCAACGGCACTGGCCAGCCGCTGCCTTTTTCGACGACTTCGACGCGGCACGCGGGTGTGGCCGCTCGCAGGAGCGAGCAGAGCAGGATGGTCGTGGAGATAGAAAGAAGTTTGATCATCTGGATTTCAATCCGCAATTCGGAACTCCGCGCTCGAAAGCAACGACTGGCAGAAGGCGGCCAGCAGCTTGGGATCATCGGTTGCGCCGCTTTGGAAGAATTGTTCGGCTAGCTGCTGCTCCTTCGCATCGGGCGTGCGGTTAAAGCAGAGTGCGAAGGCGCGGCGGATGCGCTCTGGCTGCGTTGGTTTCTCCTTGGTGATGCGCTGCGCCAGCGCGGCGGCCTGTTCCTGCACAAAGGGGCCGTTGAGCAGGTAGAGAGCTTGCAGCGGCACGTTCGTTACATCGCGATCTCCGGTGACGAGGTTCGGATTTGCCACGTCGAACTGCTCCAGCACGTCGGGCATCTGATCGCGGATCACCGGCAGATAGACCGAGCGGCGGTGCGAGCCGTCGAGATCGGACGGCAGCTTGCCATTGAAGCCGATCAGGGAGAGTGACTGGCCATCCAGCTCCGCCACGAGAGATCCCGGCCTGCGTGAGGTATCCAGGAGGCCTGAGACAGCGAGCATGGAGTCACGGATCACCTCGGCATCGAGGCGACGCTTGTTCGCGTGGGAGAGTAGCCGGTTGTCAGGATCTTTGTCAAAGGCGTCGCCACGATGCGCGGATGCCTGCCGGTAGGTTTTCGTCATCACGATTTCCTTGATGAGCTTCTTCACCGACCAGCCGCCATCCATGAAGCGAATGGCCAAGTAATCGAGCAGCTCGGGATGGCTCGGGCGCTCACCTCCGAAGCCAAAAGTATCAACCGTGCGCACGATGCCCGCACCGAGGAGATGATGCCACACGCGGTTTGCCATCACGCGAGCAGTGAGCGGATTGTCGCGACTCGTCAGCCAGTGCGCGAGCTCCAGGCGACCGCTTTCGCCTTTCGGGATTTTTGTTTTGAACTGGATCAGACGCGGAAAACCGCGCGGCACCGCTTTCACCGGATGAGCCAGCTCCCCACGATCATAAAGCTGTGAATCGGCGATGCGTTCTGCATCCTTCACGCCCATGCACAGCGGCAGGGCGCGGCCTTTTTCATCCACGCGTTCCAGCTCGCCATTGATGCCGCCGCGCTTCCAGTAGTTGCCGATGGCGGTCGTGAGCATCTTGTAATAGTCGCCGCTGATGTCTCGCCCTTCGCGTTTGGCCTTCTCATAGAATTCCTTCCTCTCCTTCTCCTCCTGCTCCATCTTCAGCAGATCGGCCTTGAGCTGCTTCACTCGGGCTTCAGGCACGGATTTGTTCCGGATCACCTGCCCGGGCAGTTCCGGCAGGCGGATGAGGCGACTGTGGTTGTTGTTCTCGGCATCGACCCAGTTGCCGTAAAAGGTCTGCGTGCTCTTAAAGATCCCCGCCAGTGCGTAGTAGTCCTCCATGCTGAATGGATCGGTCTTGTGATCGTGGCAGCGGGCGCAGACGATGGAGCTAGCCATCACCGCACGCGTCACGGCATCGAGCTGCTCATCAGCCACATCGGCGGCGAACTGCGCCTTGTTTTGCTCATTCAATCCTTTGGCACCGAAGGCGAGGAATCCTGTCGCGATCCATAGCCGGGCGCGTTCCGCATCATCCTTCGCAGGCAGGAGATCGCCCGCGACCTGCTCGGTGATGAAGCGGTCGAAAGGAACATCCGCGTTCACCGCATCGATCACATAATCGCGAAAGCGCCACGCCTGCGGGAATGCCAGATTCGATTCGCGCCCGTTCGACTCCGCATAGCGTGCCACATCCAGCCAGTGGCGGCCCCAACGCGCTCCGAACTCCTGGGAGGCCAGCAGCGCATCCACCGTGGTCTCCAGCTTCTCCAGCGTGAAATCCTTCACCTGTTGCGGAGTCGGCGGCAGGCCGGTGAGATCGAAATGCAGTCGGCGCAGCAGCACCACTGGCTCCGCATCCGGAGCGGGTGCCAGTTTGTTTTCCTTCAACTTCGCTTCGATGAAGGCATCAATGCCCTGCGCGGCCAGTTTTGGCATCACCGGCTTTTTGTAGCTCCAGAACTGCCGCCCCGCCTCCAGATCGACAGGCGGGCGGTCAGCAGCCTTCGCTACGCTCACGCGCGGGTCAGGAGCACCGGCTTTGATCCATGTTTCGATGTCCGCGATCAACGAATCGGGCAGCTTCGGCTTCTTCGGCGGCATCTCGAGATCGGGATCGCCGTGCTTGATCGCGGTGAGCAGCAGGCTTTTCGACGGATCACCCGGCACCACGGCAGCACCTGTGTCGCCGCCAGTCAGCGTGCCGTGCTTCGTGTCCAGCGTGAGGCCGCCTTTGGCTTTGCCCGTCTCGGCGGAGTGGCATTCGTAGCAGTGCTTTTTTAAAGCAGGACGCACTTTGGACTCGAAGAATGAAAAATCCTCCGCGCCAGCGGCGGTGAGGCGTGTGAGCAGCAGGAGCGTGAGCAGCAGGAGCGTGAGGGTGAGCTGTGGTTTCATTTTCGTTCTTTGTCTTCGATGAGCCATTTGGCGGTGCTTGCGGGCGGCCACGATTCACTGAGGCAGCGCAGGTCGTTCGTTTTAGACCACAGCATCCAGGCGGGCTGCCCTTCGTGCAATGCGGCAAAGCTCAGCTCCGTGGCGGACTTCCACGCGGGGATCGTGCGGTTCTGCCATTTCGGATGTGGCGTTGAAATGAGCTGCATTTTGCCGCTCTCGGTTTCCACCACGGCCACGGCATCAGTTTCACTCTCCACCACGGCGATGTGGTTGCCATCAGGTGCCGCGACGAAGCAGGCGAGGTTCGTCGGCAGATCGCCCGGAGCCGTCGGCACTGGCTGCACGGATTTGCCATCGGCGGCGATGAGATAAAGCCGTGGCTCTAGTTCTGTTTCAGCGCCTGCCGCAGGCAACGTGACTGGCTGGCTAGCGAAGAGCACGCGCCCATCTGGCAGCACCTGCAGCGCAGGACGATTCAGCGTCACCGCCGTAGCGAGCGTGAGCGGCTCGCCGGGTTCCGACATTTTGCCGGCAGCGTCGATCACCCGCACGCGGTGAATCCCTTGAAGTTTTTCTCCCTCCCCACCGATCGGTGCCATGAACACCAGCGCACGACCGTCCGGCGTCCAGTCAAACGCGCCGGACACATTGCGTGCCACCAGCATGCCCGCGCCGCCATCGAGCGGTAGCACATGCAGCTCGATGCTCTCCGCCGCCTCATCCAGTCTCACATAGGCGATGAAAGTCTCCTTCGGCGAGACTTTGGGCAGCACGGCTTGGTGCAAGACGCTGCGTAGCAATGAAACCGGTGCGGTAGATAACCCAGTCAGATGCACGAGCACAATCTCCTCCAGATCATAGCCTGTCGCGTCCACTTTCAACGCGGTGATCAGCTCGGAGCCTTTTGACAGGGCCTGGACCGCTCGTGCGACCGCCGAAGGGTCTTTTTGAAACGTGCGGCGCAGCGCGAGAGCGAAAAGTCGCGCATCATGTAGCGGCAACGCCTTTAGCACGGCCTCCAACGTAGCCGCATCACCTGCCATTTTGGCCGCTGCCTCTAGTAGGGGTAGTACCGCAGGCATGAGCGCGTCCACGGCTTTCACCTCCTCTGCTGGGATCAACGTCCGCAGTTCCCCCCATGAGGCGATTCGCCGCGTGCGCTGGCAGGCAAAGCCGCCACCATCCGGCAGCCAACTCACACTTTTCACCAGCACATCTTTGCTCGAAAGACCGTCCGGCAGTGCGCTGAGCACGCCTTCCGCGCTTACGAGATGCAGCTTGTTCTCGATCGAGACGACCGCACGATCTCCCGTAGGTGACCACCAGAAGCGTTCTTCTGGCAGGCAGGCCGCGAGGCACAGCGTCAGCGCGGTCGTCAGCAGATGATGAAATGAGTTCTTCATGGGATGGAGATTGTTTTCAGTTGGTGCGTGTCCACGCGCACCAACTGCATGCCCTCACCCGCAGGATCAAAACTCATGCGATAGCGTGCCCACGGCCCCGCTTTGCGCGACGATGGCGCAGGCGTTCCATCTGCATCCGCAGTCGTTCGTGAACCAGATTGCCCCACGAAGAAGCCCGTGACACCCGTGATCGCAGCCAGCAGCGCCATCATCGCTGCACGCGCCAGCCACGGCATGATGAAGGAGCGGTGCCGAGCAGGCCGCGTTGCTTTTTCCACCGGCGCTGGAGCCACGCACGCGAGTTCTGGATGCTTCAGCACCGCATCGTGCGTGACTGCGAGCGATGTGAGAATGCGCTCCGCCTCGGCGCGTGCGTCCGCATTTTGCGCGAGGTGCAGGTCTAGCAGTTCAGCGGCCTCGGAGGTTAGTTCACCGAAGTGCCGGTCGATGACGAGAGCATGAAGCGATGATGTTTTCATAAGACGATGGGTTCAGTGGTTTTCAGATTCCAGGCGCAGCCGCACCGCCGCGACCGCATGATGCAGCCGCGAACGCACCGTGCCGATGGGGATGTTCAAAGCCTCGGCGATCTCCGCGTACGAGAGTCCCTGGGCAAAGCGCAGGTCCAAGATCTCACGTTGCACTGGCTCCAAGGCCAAAATGGTCTCCCGCGCGGCCTCGACGCGATCATCCTCTGCGGCTGCGGGCGCTTCGTGCGCATCAGGATCGAATGGCAGCACTTTGTCCTCATCCCGCTGCCGCCACGCGGCATGACTCAGATGCCGTGCGATGCCAAAGAGATAGCCACGTGCGCATTTCGGCGCTTTCCCGTCCCGCAAACCACGCGCCATCTGCAAAAACGTCTCCTGCACCAGATCACGCGCCTTATCCTCGCCGCCATTCCGCCGCGTGAAGAAACGCTTCAACTCCTCCGCGCTCTCGGTGAAGAGGCGTTCGATAAGAGATGGCACAGGGTTCTGATCCACAGCGGCGTTCATGGGCGCAGGCCCGAAACAGCCTGCCACAGATCGAAGTGGCGAAACCAGCCCAAAAAGTTCACAAGTCACAGGCATCCCATAGCCCGTGAAAAATGAGGGGCAAGCGGGTGATTTGGGTGG
>CAYQWE010000042.1:0-41141 GCA_964421275.1 uncultured Prosthecobacter sp. | reverse complement strand
GCCGACCCGCGCACCGCCTGCTTCTACGCCCGCCGCACGCTGGAGCTGGCCGTGGGCAGGGGGTAACCGGCCGCAGGGGGGCGGGGTGGGAGGCAGGTACCCGCCGGGTGGCATTTTCTCTCATCGCCAATGCTGTAGCGCAGGTTTGGAGCCTTTTTTCGTGTAAACGCGTACTGCCGTGTACCGTGGGTGCTGGCGTGGAAATGCGCGGTTTGAGGGGGGCAGACCAGAGGGTGGGCGCTGGCTTACCGGGGGGACGTTGCGGGTGCTGGCGGGGCTATTTCATGCCGCTGATCTTGCAGCCCTGGGCTGCGTGCTGGGGGCTGGGCACGGGTTTTCCAGAGAGGATGGCATCGAGTGCGGCCCGCAGGTCGTGGGTGGTGGCGGCACGCTGGCGCTTGGTGGGGCCGAGGTAGAGGTCGTTGATGCGGCCTTGGTAGAGGGTCTTTCCTGTGGGGCTGATGACGATGGCCTCGGGGGTGATCTTGGCTTGGAGCTGCTTGGCGAGCCGCTGCTCCTTGTCGAGCAGCACGGTGGCTTTGACTTCGGATAGGATAGCGTGCTCCAGGGCGACTTCCGGGGTGATCTCAGGGTCGGAGTGTACGAGGTAAACGGTGGCGCGGGCGGCGTAGTCGGCGGCGGTCTGATTGATCTCCTTCATGAAGGAGCGGGTGGTGGAGCAGAAGGGGGAGACGAAGAAGAGCAGGATGGCTTGCTTGCCGCCCGGCGCGAGCGGGTCGTGGCGGCTGCCGTCGGTGGCGGGGAGTTCGAGCGCGGAGGCGCTGCTGGTGAGTAGCAGCAGCAGGGCGTAGAGGTGGTGTCTCATGGCTTTACTGAAGCTGGGCGACTGCGGCATCGAGCGTGGCGACGTCTTTGATGGAGAGGACCTGCACGGCTTTGTCGATCTTGCCCATGAGGCCGGCGAGGGTGGCATCAGGGCCGAGCTCGATGAAGAGGGTGTGACCTGCGGCGATGAGGTGCTGCATGCTTTCCACCCAGCGGACGCTGCCGGTGACTTGGCTGGTGAGGGTGCTGCGGATTTCCTCCGGGGCGGAGACGGGGCGGGCGGCGAAGTTGGAGACGACGGGCACGCGCGGGGTGTGGAGGGCGGCGGTGGCGAGCACGGCGGCGAGCTTGTCCTGTGCGGACTGCATGAGGCGGCTGTGGTAAGCGCCGGCGACGGGGAGGGGGATGGCGCGCTTGATGCCTTTGTCCTTGGCTTTGGCGGCGGCGGCGGCGATGCCTTCGGCGCTGCCACTGAGGACGATCTGGCCGGGGGCGTTCAAGTTGGCGACATCGACGGCGCATTCGTTGGCGAGGCTGCGGACGGCGGCTTCATCCCCGCCGAGGAGGGCGAGCATGGCGCCCTGGGTGCTTTGGCAGGCTTCTTCCATGAAGGTGCCGCGTTGGAAGACGAGGCGGAGGCCGGTGGCGAAGTCGAAGGTGCCAGCGGCGGCGTGAGCGGTGAACTCACCGAGGGAGAGACCAGCGGTGGCGGTGATTTGGAGGGAGGGGACTTTCGCTTTGAGCACTTCGAGCAAGGCGAGACCCTGGACGTAGAGGGCGGGCTGGCAGCGGGAGGTTTTGGTGAGTTCCTCCATGGGTCCCTCAAACATGACGCTGGAGAGGGAGTAGCCGAGGGCGGCATCTGCCTGGTCGAGGAGGGCGCGTGCGGCGGGGAAGGCTGCGGCGAGGTCTTTGCCCATACCGACTTTTTGAGCGCCTTGACCGGCGAAGAGGAGGACTGCATTCATGGGGATGTGGGGTGTGGGGGGCTAGAGGTGAGGGAGGGATTGAGCACGGGCGGGAGGGACGGTCAAGCGTGGTCAAGGCGTCAATAGGTCCAGGAGGGCGCGGGATTGGCGCAGGACGGCGGCTGCGAGGAGGGCGGGGCCGCGGCGCATGGCCTCGGGGAGGGGCATTTCCTGAGGTTTGATGGCGCAGAGGAGATCGAAGTGGTTGCGGAGCTCGGGGGCGGCTGAGATGGCTCCGGCGAAGGCGGCAACGGGCTTGCCGAGGGCGCGTGCCATTTGAGCGACGCCGATGGGGCCTTTGCCGTGGAGGGTCTGGGCATCGAGGCGTCCTTCGCCAGTGATGACGAGGTCGGCAGTGGCGATGCGGGCACGCAGATGGAGGATGCTGGCGATGAGATCAAAGCCGCTGGTGAGGGTGGCCGTGCAGAAGGTCATGAGGCCGTAGCCGAGGCCGCCAGCGGCTCCCGCGCCGGGGAGGGCACGGTGATCGAGGCCGAGATCACGCTGGGCGGTGTCCGCGAGGCGCTGGAGCCGGGACTCGAAGAAGGGGAAGTCTTGTACGCCTTTCTGGGGGCCATAGACGCGGGTGCAGCCGTGGGGGCCGAGGAGGGGATTGTCCACGTCGCAGGCGACGAGGATTTCTGGAAGCGTGCGCGGGGCGGGGCGCTCGATCTTTGCCAGCAGGTGCATGTTTTGCATGAGGGGCGTGAGGGGCGCTCCGGTGGCATCGAGAAAGCGGAAACCGAGCGCTGCGGCCATGCCGATGCCGGCGTCGTTGGTGGCGCTGCCGCCGATGCCGATGATGATGCGGCGGACGCTACGGTGGATGGCGTCCTGGAGCAGCAAACCGGTGCCGAAGGTGGTGGCGGTGGCGGGATCGAGAGGGCGGTCGCTGACGAGGGCGAGGCCGGAGGCGGCGCTCATTTCCATGACGGCTTCGAGCTGGCCGCTAGCGCGGAGGAGGCCGTAGCGGGCGGTCAGAGGGCGGCTTTGGGCGTCGAAGGTGGGTGCCTCGCACCATTGGCCCTGCTGGGCGGTGATGACGGCCTCAGTGGTGCCTTCACCGCCGTCGGCGATGGGGCAGAGATCGCATTCGACGCCGGGGATGGCCTGGATGAGCGCGCTCTGGATGGTCTGCGCCGCGAGGGTAGCCGGGATGGAGCCTTTGAACTTGTCGATGGCGATGAGGATGCGCATGGGCGGGGCAAGATGGCGAGTGGAGGTGAGCTGCCAAGCGGGGGTGCGTTTTGAATCGGCAAGGGTGGGAGGGGGAGGGGCACCGTCAGCGCCAAGGTGAGCGCAGGCGTTGCGTTTTGGGGCGAGGTGGGTGGGAAGAGGGTGGTAGTGGGGCAAAAAAGCGTGGATAGGTCTTGCTTTGAGGATGCCCGTATTATTCATTTTACGGTAGTTATGTCCTTGGCCCCCTTGGCAGAGGCCGGGCCCGCCCTGGCTGCCCCCAGTCAAGATCACTGCGTGAGTGGTGATCCCCCTGCCGCTATGGGGCGTGCGGAACGTGCGGGGCACATGGAGCACGCGGCGCGATACGAGTCGGAGCAGTTGGAGCTGAATCTGCGCAATGCACGGCTGGGCACTTGGTTTGTGATGCTGCTGGTGCCCTTGTGCTGCTTTCTGGACTGGATGGCCTACCCAGAGCGGTTTTGGCAGTTCCTGGCGCTGCGGCTGGCCTGCTCGGCAGGCTGCGTGCCGCTGCTGCTGGCGCTGAATGGAACAATGGGGCGGAAGTATAGCCGCGCCTACCCCGTGGTGCTGCCGCTGCTGCCTGCGGTGATGATTTGCTTCATGATCTACCTGAGCGGGGATGCTGGCTCAGGGTACTACGCGGGGCTGACGCTGTGCATCGTGGCCACCTCGTTTGTGTTCCATTGGACGTTCCGGGAGATCGGGCTCACGCTGGGGCTGGTGGTGCTGGCGTATCTGGCGGCGACGCTGCCGAATCTGGGCGGGGGTGGGAATCCGCGCGAGCTGGGCATCTTTGTGAACAACACAGGCTTCATCCTGCTGAACTGTGTGGTGCTGTATATTGGCAGCCGCCAGCATCATGCGATCCGCCTGCGCGAGTTCGCCAACCGCTGCAAGGTGGAGGACCAGCGGGAGGAGCTGGCGGCGCGGAATAAGGAGCTGACGGAGACGCTGCGCCGCCTGCGAGAAACGGAGGCGCAGCTCGCGCAGAGTGAGAAGCTCGCCTCCATCGGCCGGCTGGGTGCGGGCATCGTGCATGAGATCAATAACCCGCTCAACTATGTGAAGTCCGCCGTCTATCTGCTCAAGAAGAAGGGGAAGGCGCTGCCGCCGGAGGTGGCGGAGTCGTTCAACGGCATCGCCGCAGACATCGGTGAGGGGATCGACCGTGTGGCGGCCATCGTGTCCGACTTGCGCACCTTTGCGCATCCTGAGAACCGTGGTGCGCGGCCCGTGGATCTGTATGAGACCTCCCGCAAGGCGCTGCGGCTGCTGGCGAAGGAGATCAGCGACCGTGGAGTCACGCTCGTGGATGAGATCCCTGCGGGGATCATGGCGCAGGGGGACGAGAACCACCTCATCCAGATACTACTCAACTTCGTGCAGAACAGCATGGACGCGCTGGCAGGCCGCCCGCAGCCTACGATCCTGCTCAAGGCGGTCGAGACGGCGAAGGGTGTGGACCTCATCGTGCGGGACAATGGCAGCGGCATCCCGCAAGAGAACGTATCGAAGATCTTCGACCCCTTTTTCACGACGAAGCAAGTCGGCCAAGGCATGGGCCTGGGGCTGAGCATCTGTTTCCGCCTCATCCAGCAGATGGGCGGTGAGGTGCGGCTGGATACTGAGGTGGGTAGCCACACTCAGTTCACGCTCAGCCTCGGTAAAGCTCAAAACCACTGAAGTCATGCCCGGCACGCCGCTCTCGCCCTACCACATCCTCTACGTCGATGACGAGGAGAAGGCCCTGCATTACTTCAAGGAGATCTTCGGTGAGGAGTACACCGTACACACCGCGAACAACGCAATGGACGGCTACCACATCCTCCAAGAGCACGGGGCGCAGATCGGCCTACTGCTCACTGACCAGCGCATGCCAGGAGCCAGCGGCGTGGAGCTCATGGAGCATGCGCGGAAGCTCAACCCGAACCTCATCCGCATCCTCGTCACTGCCTACACCGACTACCAGGCCGCAGTGGATGCAGTGAACTCCGGGCGTTGCTTCCGCTACCTGCACAAGCCGTGGAACCCGGAGGAGCTGGAGGTCGTGATCAAGCACGCGCTGGACTACTACCACGCGCTGGTGGAGCGGGAGCACCTACTGGCGGAGAAGGCCGATACGGTGCGGCACATGCTCTCCGCTGACAGGATTTCCGGCCTGGGCATCCTCGCCGAGGGATTGAATCATCATCTGCGCAACGCGCTGACGGTGGTGCGCGCCTTCATCGACCTGGCCCCGATGAAGCTCATGGAGGAGACCGGCGGCGCTCATCCGCGCGATCCTTCATTCTGGATCGAGGTGCAGAACCAGGCGCAATCCCAAATCGAGCGCATCCAGACACTGCTGAGTCGGCTGGCCGAAGGCTCCCACGCGAAGCAGCTCCAGCGCGCCGACGAATGCACCCTCAACAGTATCCTCGACGAGATGCTCACGCTCTTTGCCGCCCCGCTCCAGGCGAAGGATTTGCATGTAGATGTCGAGGTGCCGCATGATCTACCCGCGCTGAAGGTGGACGGTGCGCGCTTCCGCCAGATGTGGCGGCTGCTCTTCATGGAAGAGACGACCCACCTGAGCCCTGGCGATACGATCCAGATCAGCGCCACCGTGAAGCTTGATGCTGCGGGCAAAGAACACATCGTGATGTACCTGCGGGACTCCGGTGCGTGGGAGGGCAAGGACAAGCCCGCGAACCTATTTGATCCGTTCTACACCCGCAGCCGCAAACCTGATGACTTTGGCGTGAACATGATGGCCTGCTACGTCACCATGCACCTGCACGGCGGCACCGCAGAGGCGCGTCACCTGGAGCCGCGTGGACTGGAGGTGCGCCTGAGTCTGCCGCTGGACCCTTCACCAGAGTTCCGGGAGGAGAAGGATTTTTTCATCCAGCTCGACTCCCACGAGCAGCGCTGGCGGCAGCGTGAGGAGATCGCTGCGGTATAAAAAAAGGCGGGCCGTTTGCTGCGGCCCGCCTGCGTGTGGGGATCAATCCCGTGGCGCGAATCACTTCGCCTCAGGTGTCTTCGCCCCTTCTTTGAAGCAGTAGAGGTGGGTGTGTGTGGTGACATACAGCGCACCATTAGCAGCCACCACCGAGCTGAGTAGCGGGGAGGGGAACTCGATAGTCTTGAGCAGCTTGAGCTCCTTGCCCTCCGCGAGGATGAAGAGCTCGCCCTCTTCGTTGCCGATCCACACTTTGCCGTCAGCGACGACCGGGCTGGCCCAGATGTGGCCCTTCGTGTCGAACTTCCAGTATTCCTTGCCGCTCTTGGCATCGAGGCAGAACACGCGCCCGGTGTAGTCAGCCGCATAGACGAGCCCGTCCTTCACCGCCGGGGTGGAGATGGTGCGCTCGATGCCCTTAAAGGTCCACAGGGCCTTGCCGGAGATGTCGCCGCTCATTCTCGGGTCGATGCAGCTCAGGCAGCCGACACCCTCACCATGCTCAGGGTCTTGGCCGATGTTCACATAAATGAGGCCGTCCGCGATGGTTGGCGTCGCGATGATCTCACTGGGGCCATCGTATTCGACGTACTTGATCGGCTCACCCTGCGAGTTCTTCCGATACTCAGGGGGATTCGCGTCGAAACGCCAGTATTCATTGAGGATGTCCAGCCCTTCCGCATCCTTGTGAGTCGTGGGGGCCATCGAGTAAACCCAGCCGTCACCAGCGGCGAAGACGATCTGTTTCTTGCCGCCGACATCCAGCGAGGTGGGTGATGACCAGGAGCAATGCAGCACGCGCTCGGAGGCCACATGATCCATCTCCCCTAGCAGCGCGCCGGTTTCAGCGTCGAGCATGATGAAACTCGGGGAGTTCGGCGCGGGGATGTTCGCGTGGGACCAGTCCACGCCGTTGCAAGTGGGGACGAAGACCTTGCCATCAACCACCAGTGGATAACCCGCCGTGGCGTTGTGCTGGAACACGCCGAGCTCTTTGTACATGTCATACACCCAGAGGATGTCCGCGTCAGTGCTGCCGGGGGTGATCGGCGCTGTGGGCTGGCCGTTTTTGTCCAGAGGAGCCATGAAGGCCCCCTCATCCTGCATGCCCTGGTTCCCATTGGCGAAGCCATTGAGGTCCAGGCAGAGAATCTGGCAGCGATTGCTGGGGACGTACGCCTTGTCACCGACGATCGTCGGACTCGCGCAGATGCCCAGGTATTCCCAGTCGTTGACCTTGCCGCTCCCCATCTTCGGGCTCACCAACTGCCATTTGAACTCACCCGTGTACTCATCGAAGACCATCACGATACCACGGTCGCCGATGTGTTTCGGATCCCGCGGAGTCTCATTGTTCGTGCCGACATAGACGCGCCCGTTGGCAATGGTCGGCGTGCCGTAAGTCTGGGAGCCGAGCTTCGCCACCCACAGGCAGTTCTTCGTCGTGCTCAGGTCGATGTCCTCGGCACCTGGAGCCTTATTCGCCTCTTGCGCGTTCGGGCGCAACCGCCCCGCAGCCTTCGGCGCGGCCTTGGGCCCGTACTTCTTACCCGGATCGAAATCAGTCGGCAGACCTTTTTCATCAGACACCATATTGCGGGTGTTGCCGCCGCCCCACTGGGGGTGGTCAGCCGCATGAAGCGTGGTGGTGAATGCCAGCGCGAGGAGGAGGGTGGTGGGTTTCATGATCATGTAAAAAGAGAGATGGCAGGATGAGTGTTCAACGTCACCCGTAGCAGGCGCGGTCGTTTATTTGTTGGGGGTGACGCTGAGGTTATCGAGGAAAACGCGCTTCTGGTTCAGCGGGGTGAAGCCGAAAATGCCTGGCGAACCGTGCTGGTGCGCGTGGGGCACCTTCACCTCGATGGTCCAGGCATCTGGTTCTGCGCCGCTTTTCTCCCAGACCTTGGCCCTGACCACGCCGCTGCCGTCATCGGCGACATCGACGCGAGTCTTGAGGGTGTACCACTTGTTGGCAGCAAGTTTGAAGATCGCATCTTGCTTCAGGCGTTCGAGGTTGGAGCTGACCTCCAACTTGCCCGCGTTGCCGCGCAGGCAGATGAGGTAGCGCTGGTTCACGAGACCGATGTCGGACTTGGAACGTGCGGACCCGTCTGTCATCACGTCTGCCTGCACGGTGTAGTTTTTCATGTGCGGAGGAGCGACAAAGATGGTGGCCCGTTGGAAGAGCAGACGGTCAAAGCTTTTGCCGAAGACCTTGCCGCCATCCTTTTCCATCACTTGAAATTTAAAGCGTGCACCGATCCAGGAGAGCGGCGGGTAGGCGAATTTGTATGCGGGATTGGAGGCGTCGGCGGGGAACTCGTCGGCCAAGTTGAATTCCTCGAAGTTCTCGGAGACGGGGAGATTCTTCAGTGCGCGGCCGCGGATCGTGCCGGAGAGGCCGTCCGGGGCCGTGCATTTGAACGCGCCCGCGCTGTTTTTGGCGGTGGCAGACACGACAAGCTCTCCAGCATCGTTGAAGGTGGCGTCCATTTTCGCTTTCACCTTGGCAGTGGGGGGGACGAAGGTCTCCCACTTCACACCTTTAACGTCCTCACTGACGACCAAACCGTCCGCATCCACGCTGCGGACGCGGAAGGATTGCTTGTCACCGGCCATGAGGGCGACTTCGGCGGGGATGATTTGCAGTGCGACGGCCTTTCCTGCTTTGAGGCTCGCACGCTTCGGCGCGGCGTCCGTCGTGATGCCGGAATTCGGGATAGCGAAGGCGTGGCATTTCTCGGTCGTGGTCACATAGAGCATGCCATCGCACACGCTGGGCGCACCGAGGCAACTGCCGTCGAGCTTGATCTCCTGGACGATCTCTCCGGATTTTTCGCCGGGCTTCACCACGACGAGCTTGCCCTCCATCATGGGGCAGTAGAGCAGGCCATCTACATAGAGCGGGCAGGAGTGGAGATTGGCGTTGCTGAGCTTCAGTTTCCACAGATTGGCACCTGTGTCCGCATTGATGGCGTAGAGTTCCGCGCCGTCGGTGATTTGATAAACCACGTCACCCACGAGCACAGGGGAGCTGCTGGTCGCGCCGATGGGATTGCGCCAGACTTCCGCACTGGGCTCCAGCACGGTGGAATCCAGGGAGGAGAGTTTTTCAGGGAGCTTGATGCAGACCATGCGTCCCTTTTCAGTGGTGTCGAGGTTCTCTTCATTGTGGATGGCGATCAGCTTGTCCTTGTGCAGCACAATGCTGGAATTCAGGCCGTTCTTGGAGATCTTCATCTTCCAGTAGGGCTTGCCGTTCTGGGTGTTCACGCAGACGACGTGGCCGCAGCCAGTGGTGTAATAGGCCACGCGTTTGCCATCACGCGTCTCGAGGACAGGCGTGGAAAAGGAGCTGTCCACAGGGGGAATCACACCTGGGAGAGCCCACCAAGCCAGCTCCCCGGTTTTTTTGTCGAAGCCGTAAATACGATCTCCAGCAGGGCCGTCCGCTCCCCAGTTGGAGTAGATGAAATGCGTCATCACATAATCACCGTCGATCACCGGACTGCCGACTCGTGCGTTGGGGAAGGTCATGCGCCCGAAGCTTTCCATTAGCGGGATCTCGAACACCTTCGTGCCGTCAAGCTCCCAGCAGAAAAACAGCCCAGCGTTGCTCACGAGATAGATGCGCTTTGTCTCCGGATCCACTGTCGGTGCACCGATGGAGTAGCGGTTGTAGATCGTGTCGCTGAGATAGTCCGAGAATTGATGTTCCCACAATTTTTTGCCAGTCTTCGCATCTAGGCAGGTGATCAATTCGACGAGATCCGTGGTGGTACCCTTGTAGCCCCACAGAATTACCTTGCCATCAAACACTACAGGTGTTCCTCGGCTGCGAGCGTCATAGGTCCATGCCGGTTTTTCTTCCAGCTTTCCCGCCTCCTTGTAATGCTCCAATGCCGCGCCGTTTTGCAGAGGCCCCCGCCAGTTCGTCCAATCGTTCGCCTGGGCGATTCCAGTCAGCGCCAGCGTGGTAGCAAACAAACGTCCGAAGTAAGAGAGGGGAATGTGGTGCATGGTTTGATGAGGGGATTGGAAGCGAATCATTGTGAGCGTCCGTCGTGTTTCAATGCGATTTTCATACCTTTCGCAAGGGAGGCACGCACGGCACGCTAGGGGGGACTTGTTCAACGCCATGCCTCATCGTCATCTTGCAGTATTGCGCACGGAGGAGTGATGCCTCCATCCTAGCGCACCATCTGGAACTCTGGAAGCATGCAGAGAATCCACAGCAGGTCTTCGACGCCTTGCTGCGTCGGCTTCTCCCCCAGGACATTTTGAGCGAGTTTTTTCTCTGCATCGTCAGGGGCGCGTGACAGCGCATACCGGAACAACCTACTCGTCAGATCTGCCGAGTGGAATTGCAGTAGATGTTGAGCCCCCTTGGAGATGATGTCGGCTAGGATATCCCCATTTGCGAGGTCGATGGCCTCAAGCGTGGAGAGTTCGTTGGGGCGTGCGGTGACGATCTGGTCACGATTCGGCCTGCCGAGTGTGCGCATGAGAAAATCAGATTTCATCAGCGAGGCACGGATCATCTTGTCGTTCGACACCATGCTCTGTGCAAGCAGCATCCGGGCCTGGCTATCGAGCACCTTCTGCCATACAGGCAGTGTTTTGACGACGACAGCTTGCCTCCAGTCCTGTGGATTAAAAGCGGCTATGCGGCCTTCCTTGCCTCCTGGGATTTTACTCGTCCATTCCCAAGTCTCGTCACTGGCGATTGCGAGTTCACCACCATTCTCGTCACGCACGCGGGCATCGAAAAAGAAGCCGGCTGCATTCTGTTCACTCCCCGCGTTTTTTGCGATGGCGATGATGCTGTTCGTCCCTTTGCGCAGTGCGGTCTGCAATGGCACGACGACTGGGGTTGCCCAGTTGTCACCCTCGCTGACTTTACGGTTGTTCACGAATAGGGTGTATTGATTATCACATGTCACCACGGCACCCGCGCTGACAGGATCCGAGGCGAGTATGATCGTCTTGCGTAGTGTGATCGTTTCACCTGCGGCAGGTCGCGGATTGCCGTTCCAAATCCATTGACCTTTGATCGCGATTGATTTTGCCAGCGCTGGATCCGCCTTTCCACGCAGCACGCCAGCGTCCATCTTCACCGGTGCCGAGCCAGTAAGCTGCCATATCGCATCAACAAACTGCTCCGCAGTGAGACGCTTCGCCCGTGGTCCGGCATAGACGTAGCCATGATCGTCCACAACTCTCCTCACCACCTGTGCCTGCGACGAGTAAGCCTCGGAGGTGGCGATGTGAGCGAGGACTTTCTTCAAATCCCAGCCGCTTTCTACGAGATACCCGGCTAGGTAGTCGAGCAGGTCCGCATTCCACGGTTCCGTCTGCATCGCATCCACCGGATGTACGATCCCGCGTCCCATTAGCCGCTGCCAGAGGCGGTTAACGATGGTGCGTTGCACACGGCCGTTCCTCCTGTCCGTCATCAGCGCAGCGAGTTGTTTTAGGCGCTCTGCGGGTGGCGCTTTATCATCCACCTGACCGATTTCGGGAAACAACCACGATGGCACCGCAGTCTGGCCGGTGGGCTTGTCACAGCGGTTGATCTCCAGTTTACGCTGCGAGTAGATTGCCGCCAGCCCGTAGGCTTCGCTCAGCTTCCAGCGGTCTATGAAGCTATCGTGGCAGGACGCGCACTTCATGTTGATGCCAAGAAACGACTGTGAGACGCTCTGCGCGAACTGGATCTCCACCGTCTGTCCGGCTCCCACATCGCCACGCCACTTGATGCCGTCGATAAAGCCACGACTTCCGTCATCCGTCGGCGCGATCAACTCGCGCACAAAACGGTCGAAGGGTATGTTTGTGATCAGCGCGTGGTAAAGCCAGTTGCTGATCTGCCTGCGCCCGCCAGTGATGAAACCGGTGCCCCCATAATCATTACGCAGCAGGTCGTTCCAGAACGTCAGCCAGTGCTCTGTGTAGTCCATGTCTCGAGCCAGTAGCGACTCCACGAGTTTCACGCGGTCCGGCTTGCTTTCAAACGCCACCAGCTCTTCCGGCGTCGGCAGCAGGCCGATCAAGTCGAGGTGTGCCCGACGCAGAAAGGCCGCGTCGCTGAGTTTTGGAGGCTGCGGCAGTTTTTTCCCGTTTAGATAATGCTCCAGGATGCGGTCGATTGGATGCGCGCGACTCGAAGCGGGTAGCACCACCTTCCTTGGCAGCAAAGGCGGCTCGTAGGCGGGTTTCTTGAAGGCGAAGCCTTCCTCCCATACCGTTCCTTCCGCGATCCATCGCTGGATGAGCGCGATCTTCTCTGGCTGCATCCGCTTTCCTTTCGGCGGCATCTGCTCCTCTGGATCCCCCGACCGCAGCACTTCGATCAAGCGCCCGTTTCCGATCACAGGGCCGTTCTCGCTGCCTTCCATCAACGACGCACGATCATTGAAGCTGAAACCGCCCTTCTTCTTGTCTCCCGCATGACACTCCGCGCAATGCTCCCGCAAGACCGGCACAATCTCATGCGGGAAATCGACCGTCGCCTGTGCGAGGAGGGGCAGGGTGGGCAGGAGGTACAATAAGAGGCGCATTCAGGAATGCACGAACGCCGCGCCATAGGCGTTTCTCGCGTTCATTGTCCCGCCGGAAATGATCAGCCATGGATATGGTGCCGCATTCCTCCGTGGCGCTGAACTCATGGCGTGCTAAGCATGACGCTTCTCATGGAAGCTGATCCCAAATCCTGCCGCCTATCGATTCCCGAATACGCCATGGCGCTCGCGCATGTGGCTAGCCTGCGTTCGGAGGACCCCTTCCGTAAAGTGGGAGCGGTGGCGTTTGATTTCTCCAACCGCGTCATCGGCACGGCCTACAACGGATTGGCACCTGGTTACGATGCGGACGACTCTTTCTGGGTGGACCGCGACGCTCGGCGCAAATTTATGCTGCATGCGGAGGTGAACCTGTGCAGCCTCTTCACTCGTGGAAACGTGAAGCTGGTGGCCTGCACCACGAAACCCTGCACCAGTTGCATGCAAATGCTCTGCGCCTACGGCGTGAAGGAGGTTTACTATCGCGACGACTACCCGGAGTCTGAGGCTGATGCCATCGCCGCTCGCTACTGTATCCATCTAGCCCGGCTGGCGGATTACCCAGCCGTCATCGCCAGCATCGATAACGCGCCCGTGCCGCGATAGCAGGGATTAGGCCTCTGCAGCGGCATGGATTTCCATCATGCGCTGACGGTTCTGTCTGCAAGATGCCTATCTGCTTCCTCGTTCGGATTCGCCTCATGAAGCTTCTTGCTCCCGTTCTATTATTGTTAGTCCTCACCACTTCCTCTCAGAGCGCCCCTCAGGATGATCAGTATGTACTGGGAGCGGACTCACAGGTGCAGAAAGGTGTGCCGCAGGGGAAGGTGACGCAGATGCCGACGTGGAAGGACTCCACGATTTATCCGGGCACGACGCGGGACTGGTGGATCTACGTCCCGGCGCAATACAAACCCGAGCAGTCGGCCAATGTGATGGTGTTCTGCGACGGTGGAGGCTTTGTGAAGACGGACGGCACGTTCCGCGTGCCAGTGGTGTTCGACAACCTCATCGCGAAGGGCGAGATGCCGGTGACGATCGGCATTTTCATCAATCCAGGCGTTTTTCCGACCACGAACGCGAAGGAGAAGCCGCGCAGCAACCGCAGCTTTGAATATGACTCCCTAGGCGATCTGCATGCGCGCTTCCTGATCGAGGAAATCCTGCCGGAAGTCGCAAAGAGTTACAATCTGACCGGCAACCCCGAAGGTCGTGGCATCTGTGGCAATAGCAGCGGCGGCATCTGCGCCTTTACCGTGGCCTGGGAGCGTCCCGACGCGTTCCGCAAGGTGATCAGCCACATCGGCAGCTTCACGAACATCCGTGGTGGCCATGTGTATCCCGCGTTGATTCGCAAGACGGAAAAGAAGCCGCTCAAAGTCTTCTTGCAGGATGGCAAGAACGATCTCGACAACCAGTTTGGCAATTGGCCTTTGGCGAATCAAGACATGGCAGCCGCACTGAAGTTCTCAGGATACGATTATCAGTTCGTTTTTGGTGAAGGCACGCACAATGGCAAACACGGCGGCTCCTTGCTGCCGGACACGCTACGCTGGCTGTGGAAGAAATGACGAGCTCTTTGAGATTGAGCGCCTTGATCGTGTACGTCGGGCGTCGCGAAGACATCCATAACCAAACATATTCATGAAACGCATCATCTTCACGCTCACTGTGCTTTCCTCATCGCTGCTCGCGCAAGACACCTCGTTGCACGATTACATGTTAGACAACCAGCAGTGGAAGGAAGCGGCCAGTGGCTTCACCTTCACCGACGGGCTTTGCTGCGACAAGGACGGCAATCTGTTCTTCACGGATGTGAGGGCCGGGAAGGGGATTTACAAGATCGACGTGACGACGGGGAAGGCAGGTTTATTCCTCGATAACCTGCCTGGCATCAGCGGCTTGCAGATCGGGCCGGATGGGCGTTTTTATGCCTGCCACAACAAGGAGCAGCGCATCATCGCCATCACAATGAAGGGAGAGGTGGAGGTCTTACTCACCGGCGTGAAGTGCAACGACCTCGTTGTCACAAAAAAAGGTCAGCTATACTTCACCGAGACGCCGACGCTGAGTGTGCATCTCATTACGAAGGACAAGAAACACGTCGTGGCCGACGCGGGCCATGTGCAGAAGCCGAACGGCATCACCCTCTCTCCCGACGAACGCACGCTGGTCGTCTCCGAGCACGGCGGGAAGCACGTCTGGGCCTGGCGCATCGAGGATGATGGCACTTTAAGCGGCGGTGCTCCCTATATGACGATGTGGCTGCCGGTTGGCAAAGAAACCGCAGCAGGCGACGGCGCGACAACGGAAGCGAACGGACGCTACTTCGTGACCACGGATATAGGTGTGCAGATTTTCGATCCAGCCGGTCGTTTGTCCGGGATCATCACCAAACCGGAGCCGACAGGGAAGGTGGTGAGCGTCGAATTCGCCGGCAAGGATCACGATATCCTCTATGTGGCTGCTGGAGGCAGTATCTTCGGACGTAGGCTGAAGGTGAAGGGCAATTTTGGACGCTGATCCCGACCGCAGACTATGTTTGACTGACACGGAGGTTGCGTAGGAGCGCCAGACCCGTAGTATCCGACCATGAACACCCGCCCCGAGTTCTCCCGTCCCAGTGCATTTCTGCTCCCGCTCATTCTAGTGCTCGCAGCCGTGGTGTTCCGCTTCGCCAAGTTGAAGGGCATCATCACTCTGGGCATGCTGGAAAATTTCTCGCCCTGGATGGCCCTCGCCTTCACCGGCACGCTGTTGTTTCCGAAACGCGTGCCATTTTTCTTCATTCCGGCCTTATTGATCGTCGTCGGCCTCGTTGCCACCAGTTGGGAAAACGTCTTCCAGTGGGAGGCATTGGCTGTGTATGGCACTTTCGCCGCTGCTGCGTGGTTCGCAGGCCGCTGGCGGGGGCGGGTCGGCCTGCTGGGCAGCTTGCTCGGTGTGGTTGGTTGCTCGCTCGCCTTCTATTTGATCACCAACACCGTTTCCTGGTTTGCTGACCCGGCCTACACCCTGAATTTCTCCAGTTGGTTGCAAGCACTCACCACGGGCATTGGTGTGCCTGGTCTGCCGCCTACATGGTGGTTCCTGCGTCAGTCGCTTCTCAGTGATCTCGCGTTCAGCAGCCTGCTCTTAGCCGCCTACAACACCGAGGCCGCCATCCGCTGCCAGCGGCTTATTCCATTGCTCCGTCCTGCTGCGGCATGAAGATAGCGCTGTTGCTTGTGTTGCTGATGACTGCCGTCAGCGCCGAAACGCTGCATATCTACACTTGGGCCGATTACGTCAGTCCCGAAGTGGTCAAAAAATTCGA
Organism: uncultured Prosthecobacter sp.; assembly: GCA_964421275.1. Classification (GTDB taxonomy): domain Bacteria; phylum Verrucomicrobiota; class Verrucomicrobiia; order Verrucomicrobiales; family Verrucomicrobiaceae; genus Prosthecobacter. Next base: position 25,364 of record CAYQWE010000042.1, on the reverse strand, counting down.
GAAGCAGCATGGCTGCAAGGTGGTCATCGACACCTTCGACTCGAATGAAAGCATGTTCGCGAAGTTCAAGGCCGGTGCCACTGGCTACGATCTTGTGTTTCCCACCGCCTATATGATCCAGGTCATGTACGCTCAGGGCATGTTGTTAAACTTGGATCACTCAAAGCTGCCGAACCTGCCGAATATCGACCCCGCTGTGCTGGCTAAGGTCGTGGATAAAAAAATGGAGTACAGCGTGCCCTACACGCTGGCTTACGCCGCCATTGCTGTGCGCAAAGACAAGATCAAGGACGCCGAACCGACGTGGGCCATGTTTGACCGTGAGGCGCTCGCCGGGCGCGTCACTTTGCTCGACGACATGCGCGAAGGCATCGGTGCCGCGCTAAAGTCACTCGGGCACAGCCTGAACACACATGATGAGGTCCAGCTCGCCGCCGCACGCGACGTGCTCATCCGCTGGAAGAAGAACATCGCCCGCTTCGACAACGAAGGTTACAAGGCTGGAATCGACTCTGCTGAGTTTCTGTTAGTCCACGGTTACAGTGGTGATCTGTTCCAGGTGCAAACCGAAAATCCAAAGGTCGATATACTCATCCCGCGTGAGGGTGTGACTATCGGTTGCGACGAAATGGTCATCCCGACCACCGCGAAACAGCCAGCACTCGCCCACGACTTTATCAACTTTCTTCTCGATGCTGACATTGCCGCCGGAAACATGGAGTGGATGGGCTATTACTGCCCAAACAAGCCCGCGCTCGAAAAAGTCAGCCCTGCATTCCGCGAAAATCCCGCCATCACCATCCCTGCCGCCTTACAGGCCAAATGCGAGGTCATCGAGGATCTCGGTCCCGACCTCGTCAAATACACGAAGGTCTGGGACGAGGTGAAAGCCGCACGTTGAGGCATTTACATTCGCGGTTTCAGTCCGCACAGTCGGCGCCGAAGCAAATCGAGCGCGGCCTGCGATGTGAGCAGCTTGAAGCGATCCCGCATGCCGGGGTAGAAACGCTTCACGGCCCAGGTCTCGGCATTCTTCGAAGCCAGCGCGATCCATACGGTGCCCACCGGCTTCTCTGCCGTGCCACCTGTCGGTCCGGCGATTCCTGTGACGGCAACTGCGTGATCGGCGTCACTATTTTTCAGCGCGCCTTCCGCCATCGCCCGCGCCACCTCCTCACTCACGGCACCATGCTTTTCGAGCAGATCGCCGGGCACACCGAGCTGTTGTTGCTTCGCTACGTTCGAATACGTCACCCAGCCGTGGCCGAAAACGTGCGATGCGCCGCTCACATCGGTGATGCGACTCGCGATCACGCCGCCGGTGCAGGATTCCGCCGTCGCCACGCATTCACCGCGTTCAGTCAGAAGCTGCACGACTACTTCTTCGATGATCCGGCGATCTTCTGACACGATGCAGTCGCCAAACTCCTCACGCACGATGCCCGCTCCCGCGTCCACATTGCTTTGCCCGCCGGCGAGCCGCACATCCACATCACCTTTGCGGATGCAGTAGCCGAGATCGAGTCCCGGAACGCATTCGAGCCGTTTTTCGACCGCTTCGACGATGTCGGACTCGCCGACGCCGGTGATTTTAAGATACAACACGCGGCGTGACGCACCATCAGGCAGCCATTCGCGCAGACGCGGCTCGACCTCTCTTTCGATCATCGGCTTCAACTCACGCGGTGGCCCTGGCAGCAGGAAAATGTGTGCATTCCAGCCGAGAAACTCACCCAGCGCCGCCGGAAAATACAGTCCTGGCGCTGTGCCAAACGGATTCGGCATTACGCTTGCACCACGCGGCACCATCGCCTGTCGCTTGGTGGAGTCGTTCACGGCTTTGCCGCGTTTCCCGAAATAATCTGTCAAATGTGCCATCACGCCCGCATCCACCTCCAGCGGTAGGCTGAGCAGCTCTGCCGCTGATTCGCGTGTGAGGTCGTCATTCGTCGGCCCCAGACCGCCGGTGACCAGGACGACATCTGAACGCTGCGCTGCCTCTGCGATCGCCACACGGATGACCGCGCCATCCGGCACGATCGTCTGCCGCACCACCTGGATGCCCAGTGCCGCGAGCCGCTGGCCGATCCATGCCGCGTTCGTGTTAACCGTGTCGCCGAGGAGCAGCTCGGTGCCTGTGTTGACGAGTTCGACTCTCATGAATCATGCCATACCATCGTCATAAAACGGCTCCAGCACAAAAATACCGCGAGCTGTCCCAAAGGGCGTAGCAATAGCATCGCGCCGCATGCACTCTCACAACGTCATGGGCAAAGAATTCAGCATCACACCGCAAACCGTTCCGCACGTCGAAACGAAACACCGCCGTATCTGCACCGCGCTGCCGCATCCAGACTCGATCTCCACCCTGGAAAAGCTGCGCCGTCTTGAACCGCAATCCATGCGTGGCATGCCGCCCATCGTGTGGGACAAGGCGCAGGACATTTACATTTTCGACAAATACGGCAATCGCTGGCTCGACTGGAGCAGCGGCGTGCTCGTGACGAACGCCGGCCACGCCGCTCCGGAGATTTGCAAGGCGATGATCGACCAGATCAACAGTGGCCTCATCCACAATTATGTCTTCCCGAGCGAGGAGCGTGCGGAGGCCGTCGAGGTGATCGCGTCGGTGTCACCGAAGGAGTTGAACAAGATTTTCCTACTCAGCACCGGCAGCGAAGCCACCGAGTGTGCCATCAAGCTCAGCCGTTCACATGGCATCAAAGTCGGCGGGAAAGAGAAGATCGGCATCGTTGGTTTTACGCGCGGTTTCCATGGTCGCACGCTCGCCAGCCAGCAAGCTGGTGGCATGGCAGGGCAGAAGACATGGATCGTGAATGAAGACCCGGCCATCATCAACGCACCATTCCCGGATGGTTACTGGACCGAGGATGTGAGCTTTGAGAGCTTTCTCAAAGCCATCGCCGACCGCGGTTTGAAGCCTGGGAACATCGCTGGTGTCATCATGGAGAGCTATCAGGGCGTCGGTCCTGACTTCGCGCCAGTCGAATACATCAAGAAGCTGCGCGCGTGGTGCGACGAGCATCAGGTCGTGCTCACCTTTGATGAGGTACAGGCTGGTTTCGGCCGCACTGGCAAGTTCTGGGCGTTCGAACACTACAATGTCACGCCAGATATCATCTGCTGCGGCAAAGGCATCAGCAGCGGCATGCCACTGAGCGCAGTGATCGGCAAGGAGTCCGTCATGGATCAGTTCGGTCCGGGAAGCATGACCAGCACGCACACGGGCAACCCGGTCTGCTGCGCCGCCGCCAGCGCGAACATCCGCAAGATTCTCAAGGAAGACCTTACCGGCAACGCGGCGCGTCTCGGCCTGATCCTGCATGAGCGCTGTAAAGCCATCCAGAAGCGCCACCCCAGCGTCATCGGCCACGTCACCTGCGCGGGCCTCGTCGCTGGCATGCAGACGGTTGTTCCTGGCAAGAAGGAGCCGAACCACGATCTCGCGCACCGTATCATTGAGCTGTGCTACCAGCGCGGCCTGTTGCTGTTCGCACCCGTCGGTGCCTGGGGCCAGACCGTGAAAATCTGCCCACCACTGACCGTGACGGAGGAGGCATTGCTAGAGGCATGCGACGTGCTCGACACTGCTGTGGATGACGCTGTCCGAGAGATGTCCGTCTGAGCTGACGTATGTAAGGCATGCCAAGAACCCGCCTGCTGCTGTCATTGACGTTCGCCGCTGCCCTGCCAGCAGCGTCGGCCCCGCTGACGTTTGAGAAAGACGTGCGACCGGTCTTGAAGGCGCATTGTTTTCAGTGCCACGGCGAGGAAGGTGAGACCAAAGGCGGGCTCGACGTGCGACTGACGCGTTTTCTCCTCAAAGGCGGCAAACATGGGCCGGCCATCGTCGCGGGAGACGCTGCGAAGAGTCACCTGCTGGAGCTCGTGAAGAAAGGCGAGATGCCCAAAGGCAAGGACAAGCTCAAGGACAAGGACATCGCCACGCTGGAAGCCTGGATCGCCGGGGGAGCGAAGACCGCACGTCCTGAGCCGGAAAAACTCGGCCCAGAGTTTGCATTCACAGACGAAGAGCGCGCATGGTGGTCGCTCCAGCCAATCACCAATCCCCCAACGCCTATCGAAGCAGGCGTGGAGGGCATCGACGCTTTCATTGAGGCTAAGCTTGTCGAAAAAGGACTTTCCTTCTCACCTGAAGCCAGTCCTGAGACATTCATCCGCCGGGCCAGTTTTGACCTGACCGGGCTGCCACCTACTCCGGAGGAGGTGGATGTCTTCGTCGCAGACTCCATTCGCAATCCGGATTCTGCGACTCGCATGCTCATCGACCGCCTTCTGGCCTCGCCACATTACGGCGAGATGTGGGGCCGTCACTGGCTAGATGTCGCAGGTTACGCGGACAGCGAGGGCTTTGGAGAGAAGGATCTGGAGCGCAAATGGGCGTGGAAGTACCGCGACTATGTCATCAACGCGCTCAACAAGGACAAGCCATTCGACCAGTTTGTGCGTGAGCAGCTCGCGGGAGATGAGATGATCACGACACCGTTCAATAAGGAGTCGCCAGACGCAGTCGAGAAACTCGCCGCGACGGGGTTCCTGCGCATGTCGCCGAATGGCACGGGGGAGAAAAACGATGCAGCCACGCAGAATGCGAACATCGCCGACACGGTTAAGATGGTGGGTACTTCTCTCTACGGCCTAACGATCGGCTGTGCGCAGTGCCACGATCACCGTTACGATCCGATCACACAGGAAGATTACTACCGCCTGCGGGCCGTCTTTGAACCGGGCTTTGACACCCAACACTGGCGCGTTCCGGCACGCCGCCTCGTCTCCTTGCAGACCACCGCACAAGCCGCCGATGCAGCGAAGGTCGAGGTCGAGGCGAAGAAAATCGACGCGGCCCGCTTGAAGAAAATCGATGAGTTCATCACTGAAGTTCTCGAAAAAGAGCTCATCAAAGTGCCCGAAAAAGACCGTGACGCCTTGCGCACGGCCTATCGCACTGAGGTGAAGAAACGCACGAAGGAACAGGTCGCGCAGTTGAAGTCTTGGCCGCGCATCAACCAGCTCAGTGCTGGATCGCTTTACCTTTACGACACCACTTACAAGACGAAGCATGCAGCGGAGCTCAAAGCCATGGCGGAGGACGCCGCCAAAGTGCGCGAGAAGAAGCCAAAGGAGGAATTCCTCCAGGCTTTTGTCGAAGAGCCGAAAGCGAAGCCTGAGCTTGTGCCTGCCACTTTTGTATTCAACCGCGGCCAGCATGACCAGCCCAAGGAAAAAGTCGGCCCGAGTGATCTCAGCGTACTGGCAGGACAAAGAACGGTCGAACTGCCTGGAAAAAACCCTCGGCTTGCCACCACGGGCCGCCGCCTTGCGCTGGCGGACGCGCTGACGGACGGCAGGCACCCGTTGTTCGCACGTGTGATGGTGAACCGCGTGTGGATGCATCATTTCGGCAAGGGGATCGTTGCTACGCCAGGAGATTTTGGCCAGCTTGGCGGCAAGCCCAGCCATCCGAAGCTGCTCGACTGGCTCGCCTCCGAGTTCATGCGCACGGGCTGGAGCTTGAAGCACCTGCACCGCATCATCATGACCTCACGGGCCTACCGGCAGAGCTCCACGCGCGACTCCACGCGTGATCGCATCGATCCGGATAATCTTTATCTCAGTCGTATGAATGTCCGCCGCCTAGAGGCAGAGACGCTGCGCGATTCACTGCTGGCCATCAGCGGTAAACTCAATCCGAAGATCGGTGGCGAGCCGGTGCCCGTCATGTTCAGCGAGGAAGGACAAGTCGTCATCGGTATCGACACCACCGACACAGCCGGCCGCCCAACGGGGAAGATCATTCCGCTCAATGGCGATGAGTTCCGCCGCAGCATCTATGTGCAGGCACGGCGCTCACGCCAGTTGGAGATGTTCGCCACGTTCGACGCGCCGGTAATGGAGCCGAACTGCGACATCCGCGCCGTCACCACCGTCAGCCCGCAGAGCCTGCTGCTCATGAACAGCTCCATCATGCGTGTGCGTGCGCAACAGTTCGCCCAGCGCTTGCAGAGTGAGGGGGGGGATGAGCTTACCGGCCAAATCCGCCTCGCCTGGAAACTGGTGAACGGCAGGGAGCCGTCCGAGGCCGATGTGCAGCAGAGCGTGGAGTTTGTGCAAGCTCAGACCGAGTTCTACAAGGCGAACCCAACGCCAATCGAAGCATCGCGTGGCGCGTCATCCAAAACTCCTGCTGATCCTGCCTTCCTCGGTCTCACCGCACTGTGCCATGCACTCATGAGCAGCAATGCGCTGCTGTATGTGGATTGACCGATTTTTATCTGAATGCAGTGAAACAGGGCAGGGGACAAAAGAGCGGCGGTCACTTCATCGCCCGTTGTACCTGCTCTAGTGCTAGCACGGTGTAGGCAGTGACGAGCACAGGGTCACTTTCCATCCAACGTCCAGAGGCGCTGTTGACCCACGAGCCGTTTTCACCTTGCAGACTGAGGAGTTTGTTTGAGAGATCCTTAGTCCAGTCTGCATTGCCTGATTTCGTCTTCAATGTCTTGATGTCTGCCGTCGCGAGCGCCTTCGCCATCGTGTGATAGTAGTAATACAGACCTTCGGCTCCCTGGCCTGGGTTCTCCTCGACGGTGTAGTTTTCGCTTAGCCATTCGAGCGCGGCCTTCATACGCGGATCGGCAGGAGTGAGGCCCGCGTAGATGAAGCTGCGCATGCCGGCATAGCTGATGCTGCCGTAGTAACGCATCGGTGTGGGTCCGCCTGCTTTCTTGCCGCCACGCGGGGACTGCGGCACGGGTGTGTAGCCGAAACCGCCGATATTCTTCTGATCTTGGCCGGCCCAGGGCTGGTCGTTCGTGGCCTTCAAGTTCTGGCAGCGGGACACGAACTCGATGGCGGCATCCCAATTGAGGTCGTCTTTTTTCTCCACGGGTTTGCCACTGTCTTGAAACAGCTTTTTCGAGTAATACAATGCCTCCAGTGCGAAGCTGGTGTTTGACAAATCTGCGTGCGCGGGAGCGCCTGGTTGAGTGCCGCCGTAGCCGATGCCTCCGTCGAAGGGATTGTCCGTTTTACCCGGTGTGTCGGCGTCGTTTTGCTGTCCGGCGACGAATTTGCGTGCGCGGCGTATGATCTCTTCGTCCTCTGGTCGTGCACGCAGCACGAGCGCCATGAGGCAGATGGCAGAGTTATAGTTTGCACGCGCCTTCGTATAGATACCGCCGTCGGGCTTCACATTGCTGAGCAGGAAATCAAAACCACGCCGCACCTCATCAGCGCCAGCCGAGGCGGAGTTCTGCACCAGCGCTGCTAGCACGAGGGCGCTAAGCGCTGGATCCTCATGCGTGACCCAGTAGCCGCCCTTTTTGTTTTGCTGCGATTTGAGAAAATCGAGCCCGCTGTTGATTGCGATTTGGATTTTTGAGGCGGAAGAGGCTTCCTGCGCCGGGGCGATGTTCGCCAGGGCTGCCGCCAGCCCGAGTGTGAGAAGGGAAGGAATTTTCATGGCAGTGTAGAAAGTTAGCGCCCGAATTTTTGAAGCAAGCGCTCTGGGATGCCAGCATTCTCTCGAATGAAAAGATGGCTGCGGGCGCTTTCTATCCACGGAAAGGCGGCTGTAGCCAAGAATCGCCCCTCTACGGAAGCCTGTGACAGCACTTTTACCGCTCTACGTCCTCAAACGTATGGAAGAGGAATCTTCCACATGATTCCCTCCGGCACCGGCGTCAAACCGTGGTCGGTGATGGGGAGGCGGCAATGCCGCGGCGGGCGAGGAACTCATCAGCTAGCGCCCGGTAGGACACGGCACCGCGGCCTGAAGGCTCGTATTCGATGATGCTTTTGCCAAAGCTGGGAGCCTCACCCAAGCGCACGGTGCGTGGTATGACGGTTTGATAGACCGTTTCGGCGAAATAATTGCGCACGTCGTTTACGACCTGGTTTGCGAGGTTGGCGCGGCCGTCGTACATGGTCATGACGATGCCTTCGAGCAGCAGGTTCGGATTGACGCCGCTATCGCGAATCTGCTGAGTGATGCCGACGATTTTCGAGAGACCTTCAAGGCCGTAGTACTCACACTGGATCGGCACGAGCAGCTCATCTGCCGCGGCGAGCGCCCCAGTCATGAGCACGCCGAGAGAGGGTGCAGTGTCGAGAATGGCGTAGTCGAAGTGTCCTGAAGTGCGCAGAGGCTGGAGCACCTCACGGAGACGGGCGAGGTGATTGCCGGTTTGCGCGAGCTCGATCTCGCAGCCCGCGAGTTCCTGGTGCGAGCGGATGATGGACAGATTAGGCAGGCGCGTGCTGCGGATCGCATTGCGGGGATCCTCGCCGCTCACGAGCGCAGGATAGAGGCTGCCCCCATCCTCTTGCGCCAGACCGAGGCCGCTTGTGGCGTTGGCCTGCGGGTCGAGGTCGATGAGCAAGACACGCACGCCGCGCTGCGTGAGGCAGGCGGCAAGGTTGACGGCGGTGGTGGTTTTCCCGACCCCGCCTTTCTGATTGGAGATGGCGACGATGCGCATAGGCACTTGCCGCTGGACTTTGGCGAGAAACCATGGGAGACGCCAGAAAGAAATGGAAATCACAGAGAAATGGCTCGGTGAAATAGGAGGCTGGCAGGCGATGAAGGCTGCTCGCAGTCTGGCGGATGCCGGAATGGCATCCGTGACAGGGGTGGATGCGAATATGATCCGCGGCGTTGCAGGTGGAGGAAAGATGAAGTTCACGACGGGGCTACGGATTCGTAGTCGCACGGATGTGGAAAATCTCTGCACTTGCCCGCATGCGCGGCGCAGCGGGCAAATCTGCGAGCATGCGCTGGCCGTGGCATTGATGCAGGCGCGGGCAATCATGCCTCCGTCGCGAGCGGAGCCGAAATCCACGGCAAGCAACGCGAACACATCACTGCCTGCCGGAGCAACGGGATCATCGAATACAGCTTCTGTGATCAGTGCCAAACCCGCGGCGGTTTTGGCACCAGGACACTTCTCTGTCTATCTGCCTGATAATGTACTGCAAGGGCGGGCGCGTGAGCCTTTTGGCGTGTTTGTGAAGTTTGAGGTGGGTGATGAGCCGGAGACATCTGCACTGGTCGGCTGGCTGGTCGCGCAAGGTGTGAGGCAGCCGCAGAGCCTACCTCTCTCCCTGCGCGGTGGTACGCTGGACGCTTTCTTGCAATCCATTGCGGAGCACCCACGGGTTTTCGCCGGTCGTCCGAATGGTGAGAAACGTCAGATACAGGTGGCCGCACAGCCTGTACGGCTGCTGTTGATCGTGGAGCAGGTAGATGCGGCAAAGGTAAGCCTGAGGATCGAAAGCTCCGCGCAACTTCCAGTGTCTGGTCGATGGTGGGCCTGTGGTGAGACGTCTGCATTGTTTCAAAATGCCGCTGAGACACCCGAGCTAGTCGCGCTCGCGGCGGAGCTGGGGAATGGGGTGGTGACGCGCTCCTTGCGCTGGCTGGCAGAGCAGGGGACACGACTCGCGGGGAGTTTTCAGTTGAAGATGTGCGGTGGGCTGGAACGCTTCCATGTCTCACCTGTACCTTGTGAGTTTGAGCTTCAGATTGATGGTTCCCTACACGCCATCGAGGCGCGCTTGTTCGCGAGTTACGGAAGGCATCGTTGGTCGGTGGTAGCGGGCGGGGTGAGAGAGAATTCCGCAGACTCGCCGTTCCCCATTCAAGACCAAGCATCGGAATGGCTTTTTTATTCGCGAAATTTCGAGCAGGAAGCACGGCTTGTCCGGAGCTTGGAAGCACTCGGTTTCGAGGAAGTGACCACTCAGACCTGGTGCCTACAAGGTGGAGATCGGGTGCTGGGCTTTTTTGCCTCCGACCTGGGAGTGTTGAAGAAATCCGTCAAAGTCATCGAGGGGGAACGCTGGCGTGACGCGACTCGTGGTGTGCAGCGCATCGCACCGCAGACCCGCTTTGTGACGGAAGGGGTGCGTAGCAGTGACGGAGGCTGGTTGAACATGGAATTTTCATACGAGTCTGGTGATGGCTTCCGTCTGCCGCGTGCCGAGGTGCTGCGGCTCGTGCGCTCTGGTCGGCGTTCGGTGCAGGCCAATGGGCGCCGTTATCTGATCGATACTACGGCTGTGGATGAGCTAGAGGAGTCTCTGCGTGATGTACCGCTGGAGCTCACGCCGGAAGGGGCACGGGTGCATGACGCGCATGCAGCGTATTTTGGAGGCGGCGGCGATGATTTGGGCGTGAGCGCCGTCACGGAAGAGCAGGTGCGCGAAAGGATTGGCGAACTCGCCCAGCTGCTGCGCCCTTATCAAATGGAAGGCATGCGTTGGATGGCAACACAGATCATGCGCGGACGCGGTGGCGTGCTGGCGGATGAGATGGGCCTCGGCAAAACGGTGCAGAGCATCGCGCTGGCCGCATATGTGCGGCATCAACAACTGGACTCGGTGGCACCAGTGCTCGTGGTGTGCCCGAAATCCTTGCTGGGCAACTGGCAGGCTGAGTTTGAGCGTTTCGCTCCACATTTGAGGCTGCTGCCGGTGCAGGGAGCGAATCGTGCGAAGGCGCTTTCAGCCATCACGCAGTATGACGTCATCCTCACATCCTATCAATTGATCGTCCGTGACACGGCAGCGTATCAAGCGCGCCGCTTCAGCCTCATCCTCCTTGATGAAGCCAGCTTCATCCGCAATCCCGACACCGAAGTGGCAAGAACGCTGCGCGGCCTCAATGCTTCCGGGCGCATGGCACTAACCGGAACACCGCTGGAGAACGGAGTGCGTGACTTGTGGTCCATCTTCCAGTTCACGCTACCAGGTTATCTTGGGAATCAAAAATCCTTCCAGGAGCGCTTTGAAACCCCGATCAAGTCGGGACTCGACCTGCCTGAGGGAAGGGCGGCAGCGGCCCGGCTGCAGAAGCTCACGCAGCCATACTTCCTGCGTCGCCTGAAGAGGCAGGTGCTCAAGGATCTGCCGGAAAAGATCGAGCAGGTGCTCTGGTGCGAGCCGAGTGCGGCGCAGGCGGAGTTTTACCGCCGCCTCTTGGAGGAGGGACGTGAGGAGATCAAGGCGGCGCGCCGTCGTTCCGGTCAAAGCGGCGCGAAGATGACCATGTTTACAGTGCTGCTGCGCCTGCGGCAGGTGTGCTGTGATCTCCGTCTCACTGGTGTCCAGCCCGCAGCGATCCAGGGGCTGGAGCAGGACGAGCTTTCCGGCAAATGGCCTACGTTAATCGATCAGGTTAGCTCCGCAGTTGAGGCAGGCGGGAAAGTGCTCGTGTTCAGTCAGTTCGTACAGTTCCTCAGTTTGATGCGCAGGCACTTCGAGAAACAACAGCACGAATTTGCCTACCTGGATGGCAGCAGTCAAGATCGCGCGGCTCAGGTAGAAAGATTTCAAAAAGATCCCGACTGTCGCCTTTTCCTCATCAGTTTGAAGGCTGGCGGCTATGGACTCAATCTCACCGCCGCCGACAGCGTCATTCTCGCCGACCCGTGGTGGAATCCGGCTGTGGAGGCCCAGGCCATTGACCGCGCCCATCGCATCGGTCAGCAGAAGGTTGTAAATGCCTACCGTCTAGCCATGCGTGGGACGGTCGAGGAGCGCATCTTGAAGCTGCAAGGACAGAAGCGCGGGCTCATCGAGGCTACTTTGAGTGACGAGGAGCCATTGATGGAAGGGTTAAGTGGAAAAGAAATAGAAGATTTAGTGTTACATTGATTGCTCGGGAGAGTCTAGGTAATACTCTGGTGGTAGTAAGTCAAAATTCTTCTAGCGGCCAAATGTGGCGCTGTTCTAAATTCCTCATTCTCAATTCTCTCAGCATTTTGGGCCAATAGTCGCAAGTATGATTGTAGCTCTTTCAGTCGTGTCAACTTATCTCTCGGATTTACTGTCTCTAGGTATTCGGTAAAGGTTTCCTGTAACTGCCGCATGTAATGAAGGAAAGTAGTTTTTTGACTCATTTTGGGCGGGTTAATTATCGGCTGTTCTTTATCAGTCAAGGGTAGGCCGAAGGCCCTTAACTCGAACCCGCTGGAGATGAGGAAGGTTTGACGCTGGCGCTGGGAGAGAATTCAGCGCGTCGAAGTCCCGTGGCTTTGTTCTCTTAGGCTCACAAAGCCCCCGGAGGCGGCCTGAGAGCCGCACAGAGACGAGGGGAGTAGCTGCACGCCGGGTGGCTAGGTGGTCGGGCATGGACCGAAGTAAAGGCATCCCCCCCATCGCTCTACCGTCTTTTCCGGCCCCCAGTAAATCCCCCCCACCGGAAAAGAGCGCGACGGGTCCCCGCCTTGACTGCGGCTCATGCCTCTCCCGCCCCAGGTAGTTATGAAGGGTGCCGGGGGCACCTGCTCACGGCAAGCGTGAACCAAAACAACAACATAGCATGAATACAACACCACAGACCAAACAACCCGAGTTCCACAATCCGCAGCAGTTCGCGGAGCTGACAGCGTACGTGCTCGCAGTGTCACGGCGCAACAGATGCCTCCAAGAGGATTATCAGCTCCTCTTCAAGCGTGGTCTTTGCCTTCGTGGAGAACAGCCGACCAATGAGAGGGATACGACGAAGGCCAGTGACTCCGCGTTGCGTTCCCTGATCGTTGGTAGTGACGATGCCACCAAGAGCAACGGTAGAGCCTGAGATCATGAAAACTTCCGTCGTGAGACTCTGAGAGCCAATGTTCGGCACCTGATTCCCACTGATCGTGGAGAGGCCCGTGACAGCGTTGTTTTCCTGAGTAATCTTGAGCGTGATTTGGTTCTGTGAGTTAACCAGCGCTTCGACCTTGAGACGGAGCAAGACGTCTTGATAGCTGACGGTGGCGGACGTGGACGCTTGACCGTTTGCAGTGGTCAAAACAGTCTGTGGGTAAGCAATCTTTTGGCCGGACGTGATTTCAGCGGAAGAGCCAGAACGGACAAAGAGGGAAGGCCGCGAATCAGTCCGAAACTGCCGATCTTCTTCGGAGAGCTTCACGTAGCGCGATAAGGCACCGATGGAACCATACATCGTCAGCGAAGAGACTGGTTTTCTCCAAGGCAATTGGACCTGAGAGCGTGCCGTGTTTCCAGCAGTGAAATCATCCAATGCATTGAGCCAGTCGAGGCCGCTTTGATAATCTCCACCAAGCGTAACGTGTCCGATGATTGCCCTGATGTGGACCAAACGAGCGGGAACGTCCATTGTCTTTACGAACGAGCGCACGACTTCGAGTTGCTGCTTTGTGCCGGTGAAGTGCAACGAGTTGTCAGGGGCCGCGATCACCGAAGGAACGCGACGAATCGGAGTGCTGCCAACAGTGACAGGTTGTTGTTGCGTTGGAGCGGCCATTTGAGCGAGAGGATTCTGCGGCTGGCCTCCGGGTTGCGATGCAATAGGCACAGGAGCGCCCGCCTGAATCTGCTGACCGAAGAGGCCGAGTGAGAGACGGGCGATTTCCTGAGCGTTCCCGGCCAACAGAGGCAAGCGCTCCGTCGTCAATTCGTCCGGCTCCGCAGGTGTCGGCGTCAATGCTTCGAGCATATCGACCGATGGAGCGACCGAGCGGACGCCGTAGCCAGCAGCGCCGAGGAGGGCAGGCAGAACCACGCGCATTTCCTGAATCGTTGTCTTCATCGGTCCAAGAGCGATTTCCGTTCCTTCGACGCGGGGCGAAATCACAAGGGTCCTGCCGAACACTTGGAGCCACAAAGGGCAGACCGTGTGCAATGGCTGCGAATAAGCAGCAATCTCAATCTGCGAGTCCCGAGACGGACTCGTTGAGGAGTCGGCGAGCAACAAGGTAGGCGTGCCCCACAGCCCACACAGTAAAGAACACGCCAAGATATTGAGCGATGAGTGATGCATCCGCAGTCATGGTTTGAATTTTTGCTTTTGCAGAACGGCCAGCACACGAGGCCCAAGGTAGAGCGTCACTGAGCTTTCGGAATTTTCGACGCGATCCGCGACAACTGCACCGGTCACTGGTCCAAGTGAGTAAAGCGTGCCGTCTGATGCGATGTAACGCGGCGGATCATCGAAAGCGGCTATCAGCGTCACAACTTCTTCAGCTTCTACTTTTGGGGCCGGTTGACCCAATGAAGCAGCAGCAACAGAAGGTGCATTGCCGGACCACTCCGAGACTAGAGACGTACTCTTCTTCATCAAATGACATCCGCCGAGAATGGTCAAAGCAAGGAAGCCGAGCAGAGCAAAAACTGCAAACCAGCTCACGCGTGGTTTGTTTGGCAAGACTTGCGTGCGTTCAGAGCGTTTCATCTTGATCTTGTCTCCCTGCCCATGCGTCTTGTAGAGAGAGGCGATTTCTGGATCAAAGCGCGCATACTTCACAACCTGAATTTCGCTCTTAAGTGGTGACAGCCACACACGGCGAAATGTCCCCATGAACCATGCAAGGATGCGACCGAGAAACGGAATGCGCTCGACGTTGATGCAGCGGATTTGTGACTCAGCAATTCCACGTATAGCCACGTCGATATTGTTGGCGTTTTGAGCCAAGAAGTAAATGTCGATCCCGACCTGACGAGACATGATGGCGAGATCGAAGATGGCGCGATTGCGAGCACGATTCGCCTGCTGATCAAACATGTGAAACTTGCGTGAAGCTTCGTCGATAATGACGAGATTTTCAGCGCCTTCCGTGCCTCCGATGATCCAGTCGGACGCAAGCTCATCGTCGCCGTCCTCAACCTTCGTTTTCGTGACCCAGCGCTCAGGATTTGCAGGCAGCTCGACGAGCCGATCCAGCCAACCACGGCGTTCTATTTCTTCCGTTTTCCACTCCATGTTGCCGTGGACCACGCCGCCATCTTCCCAACACTTTTTTGCTATCTCAGCAAGGAAGTAACTTTTTCCTCCGCCCATTGTGCCTGACACGATGAAGAGACCCATATCAATTCACCGTTGGAATCCACGACTTCACGAACCGGAAAATAAAGGCAGCAACGCGGAGAGCGAAGAGCACAGCAAGCATGCCCAGAGCTTCGGACAGTGGCAAAATGCGGTTTGCCTGAGCAAGATACGTTGTGCTTGGAGTTCCCTGCACGCGAGAAGCCAGGGAGTCGATGGCCGTCGTTATCGTGGAGTAATTCGTGTTCAGCCAGTCAAAAAGGCCGAGGAGAACAGCGAAGGGAGCCGCAAAGGGAAGCACTGGCAGAAACCCATTAAAGAGCTTCGTGATTGCATCGACGACGTTCTTTAGAAGAGGAATCATGCCTTGCCTCCCTCGTCAACGAAAGCACCACGAACGATAGAGATGGCGTGCCAAATGAAAGCTATCGACATCACCCACTTAAAAACCGTGCGCACCGCATCGAAGTAGGATGCACCATCCTCAGCGCTCATCGTGTATGAATTCCCCATGACACTGACGCTCCAAGTGAGCGATCCGCTACCAATGCCAGAGCCAAGCCCAAGGGCTGCGATCAGGCCGTTAAGCGATGATGTCAGCCCAGCAGCTTTAGACGTGATTGACCCTGTAAAAGCTGTAACAGAAGCTCCCGCAGAGCCAACCGCAGACGTTCCACCCACAGAGCCACCAGTGAAGCCAAAGCCACGATTCAAAGTGCTATCAACGTTTGCGACGGCATCGCGAATTTGATCGCCGCTCGTGCGCGTCTGTTCTGTGCCACGCTGAATTTCGGCCTTCAAATTATCATCCAAATCCTTGATGTCCTTCGACGTTGCAGCGCCCGTGCCGCCGCCCATCGTGGTCGTTGCCGCTGCTGATTGTGCAGCAGAAGGGTTAGACGTTCCCGGCGTTTCCTTCGCTTCTGGACTGCTTGGAGCTGTGCCACTATAGGCCGGATCACTTGCGCCGGACGAGGCCGGAGAACCCGAGGCAGAATAACTAATGCCGGTCGGGCTGTTAGCATCTTCGTAAGGGATCATGTCCGTCACGAAGTAATTGAAAGGGGCAGTCCATCGCAGAAGAATCGTCTTTGTCTGATTCGGCCCCAGCGTGATCAACATCGTTTTGATTGTCACATTGTCCGCAGAAGTGACCATAGTAATTTGCTTATAGACCGTGTAAGCAAAAGAGTTGACGAGTGTGACCGTCTTTTCGTAGCCGACGACTGAGGGGGGCGTCGGGTTTGCGGGATTAGCAGACTGCCCACCGTCATAGATGGCTTGAGGAGGATTACCACCAGACGGCAAACCATTGTTTGCATACGGTCCAGAGGAAGAAATTTGCGGACCCGTGCCACCGCTCGCGGTGGTCTGGTAGGAGCTGATCCAGCGCTTGTATTCACCATTGCCAGCAATCAACTGCGAGTAGAGGCCAGACGAGGCAGCGCCGACGACAATGTAAAACTGGTAATTCACGGACTGCTGCGGGATCGTCATCGTCAACGTTGAAGCCGTTGGTCCGCCAGGGTTTGAAGCAGTCGAGATGTTATACATCCCAACACCATCAGACGAGCGCACGACTTCGATAATCCAATTGTAGCTGCCGTTTGTCTTCGTGAAATTGCACGGGTAAGCATCGTTGACCCACGTTGCAGCTTGCGACGTGCTCAGCGCAAAGAGCAGGATCAATAAGACGCGATTCATAAGCGGAAGCGTGTGCAGATGAGCGCCAGCATGAACGCAATGCAAAGCATTGGAACGTGGAGAGCAGTTTCGTGCGGAGAGTAGCGAAGGAGTCGCAACGCAGTTCCCGAAGACACAATAACAGTGCCAGTCATGTTTACCCCAGAGACATCGACAGACTCGCAATCGAAAGTCAACGGACCCGTCACAGCACCCACGTCCGAGACGCCGTGTGCATAGACTGTCGTCGTATCCTGAATGATCACGTGTGTCATGACAAGGGAAGGGGAGGCGAGGAAAAACCCCGCCTCCCCAGAGGATTACATTCGCGAGATAAGGCGCTTGCCGAGCTTGATGCTACCGAAGATGGCAGCAATGCCAATGATGGTAGCGATGCCGCCAGCAACAAGGCTGGTGTAACCGCTGATGCTCGTGAGAGCGGCGGTGACGCCATCCGAATCAGTCGCAAAGCTGGAGCCTGCGAGAGCTGCGGTGGTGGCAAGGAAGGCGGCGATCTTGCCGCGAGTGTTCGATTTCATGTTCTGTCGTGTTTGGTGTTTTGCCTCTTGGGTTGATCACGTCTGCCGAGGCTTCAGGCGTGAAATCTGGACATAGGTCCCCCATTCAAGTCGCCGCCCTGCGGGCGGAGCCGGGTTCTAAAGCCCCCGACTCCATCCCTTGGGCGGAGCCTCAACGGACAAAGGAGACACCAGCAGGATGCATGTTGAGTGCTAACCATGTTGTCTCCTTTGCTCGCTGAATTGCGGACTCACGCCCGCCGACTGATCGCAACGCCGTGCTTACGGAATATGCGCCTTCTGATGCCCTTGGAGTTGCCCGACGCGCCGCCCACTTTCGGACGAACGAATCAGCCAAGATGAGCTGACGGCCTTCATGGTCATCGGTAAACTTCGATGCTTCGTAAGCGTTCGCGTTCGCCTTTGACCAACCTTCCAAGCCCTTCAGCACATAACGCACGCCAGAAAGTCGCGTGTCGAAACTGCGCACGTCAGCAAAGCCGCCGCCCAATGAGGACCAAAGCGCCTTCAATGCGAAGTGCTCCGTCCGGTTGAGACGAGAAGAGGGGAGACCGTCGAGGAGGATATGAAAGTGGTGTCGCCCGTTAAGCTCACCCCGCTCCTCACGAGCCACCCAGAAAAATGAATTCCAGCGGACGCAATCAATGCGTTTTCCGCTGGTACCATCCCTCTTAGCGCCGCGTGCCGCATCCCGCAGAAAAGCGAAGAGCATGCGCTGGCGTTCGGTGGAGTTCGGAACCTTCAACGACTGCCCCGCCTCGTTTTTCGAGGCATACGTCAGCGTCAAGAAGAGCTGCCAACGAACGAGGCTGATGTTGTAGGTTACGGGGTTCATAAAACAGGAGTCATGCGAGACACAAGGCAGATGCGCAGCCCATCGACTTTTCAGCCCCAATAAAGAGGCCGCAGAACCTCACCCGAGATTCTGCGGCTATCGTGCTGGCTGGCTTGCTCTGCATGACTTGTTACGACTGCAAGTGCGTTCTCAGTTACTTGGCCTTGGGAGCAGGCTTAGCGGCTTCCGCTGCATCACTCTGCATCTTCACGAGGTGTTCACCGGTCTGATGTCCCTTGAGAAGCTGCCCTTTGACCTTCATAAACGCGTTGTAAGGCGCGATTTCATGAACGGCCATCGTGATCATTTCATCAACGGCTGACTCTGTGACCGCGCCAAATTGAGCGCGGAATTTTTCCTCGGTAAGAAAGGTGCAAAACGGTGTCGCAGTGCGGAATTGCGCTGGCTTCGTCTTGTCGGCGAAGACGATCAAAAACATCTTGGAAACCTTGCTGGCGTCCTTCTTGTCAGTCATCGTCTGTTCTGTCACTTGCTGGATTTGTCCCAGGATAATCATAGGTGTTGGGAGCTTCATTGGTTGTGTCTCCTGTGATGAATCAGAAGGGCGGGGGAGACGTGTTTTCCCGCACTCTGTTTTCCCGGTGTCCTAGCAGTTTGCCGAGGTCGCAGAAAGTGATTTGTGCTTGCCGTTTCGTGTCCAGGCACCGCACTTGAAGCATCGCTTGACGCTCACAGAAATTTGACGTGAACCCCGCAGGTTCTCAGGGTTCACGGCTTCAACAAAACGCACACCCGAAAGCATGCGATTTGTCTCGGCAATAGAGGCCCACCACTGCACCGCTTGATTCCACGATGCGCCACAGGGCCAAAGTCTCGGCAGCTCGTTCGTCACAGGCAAAGCCCGACTGTTGAAGCGAGCGCGGGCACGACTCCGTGAAAGGAGAATTTCAGCCGTCTTTCTACGACGTTTCACGGGTTGCCCTCGCCGGTTGCGACAGGCGACCATGGAAAGAAAAGAGCAACTGCATTGCTGGCTTTTCCCGACGATCCATAGACGCGACCCACTCGATAGGAGGGGCTTGCGCTTTGCGGACGATGCCGCTGATCGTGCTGTTTTGGAACCTGTCATTGTTTCACTGTGCGGCTTCTACCCCGCAACTGCGATTAGCAGTGCTCAAATTCAAAACGACAAATCCGAATCTGGCAAACTTTATTTTAGTAATTTTTCAATCTCATGCAACAACGCAAGGGCATTCATACCCGCCCAGATGATAAAACACGAAGCGGGAACCACGAAGAGAAGGCCGATGAAGATTTGCCAGTTCAAGTGCCGAAGATGCTCGTTCGTTTCCCGCAGTTCTTTAATTTTCTCGATGTCGTAATTCATAAAAAAAGACGCGCCGGACTGTTTGATGGTCCGGCGCGTGGTGTCTTTGGGTAGAAGAGTCCAAAGACGTGCTGACAGGTTCAATTGACAGCTCTGCATTCATAACAGGGCAGCACTGCTAATCAAGCGGTTTCGTCAACCTTGACTATTTGACTTTACATTGATTGTTTGTAGTTAATTGGTACTGGTGCAGACCGATTGCGGTAAATTATAAGACTGGCTTCCCTGCATTCAGCCGCGTAATCTGCCTTCATGGCACGCCAGACAACACGGAAGAAGAAAAGCTCCACAGCCGCCGCTGAACGCGGCGTAAAAGCCGCTCACCGCGTCTTTGCCAACTTTCTGGCTCAAGTTGATCCCCGCCAGCCAAGGCCGCTCAAAACCAAAAGAAAGGCCCCTGAGGGCGGCCCCGGAGATTCGGAAGACGCTTAGAATGCCAGGGTATATATCTGCGTTCTTCCATCGTACACAAAAAGGCATCTTTCCAAGACATCTCTTCCAATTAGCACATCAAACCCTTGATGCCTGAGCGAAGAGCACATGACCGGAAGAGCTCCAAAGGTATATGAAATCTCTGAATGTGCCAGCACCAAAGAAACGTCGTAAAGATCGGCATCAACGGGTTGATCGCCGGTTGACGGGGTTATCATTGGAACCTGTCCTGTAGCTGTGATACCCAATTGAGTCACCACTTCAGGATCAACACAGGTGTTACTCGCCCCCGTGTCTATTAGGCCACGAATTGCCATGTTGGATGGAACCGGATCGCCAGCCGCTCGCAGCGCTGCGGCGCGTGGCCTGCTCACTCCGACAAGCAAGTCAATCAATGGCCCCGCATGAGTAGAGAACTGAAGCGTCAGGTATGGCACGGCACGAGGCGACGGGTGAAATTCAATGGGGTTTCGACTGCGGAGATACGCTTCACCAAAAATGGCTTCACCCCGCATTTCTCATAACCCAACGTTAATGCATCTTCATAGGTTCCGAACACCCCAATGAGATCGTCTCCGTAAATCACGGCGAACTTGCCCTCATCAGAAGATAGCAAGGAAGGCAAGAGCGCCTTGAAACGCTCAAGTTCTTTTTGCAGTGGTTTTTTCATTTTGAGTATTTGGTTATCATCTTACTTGCCGAACATTGGCAAGAAGAATTTCACGGGCCATGCTGGACAACTTTCGCCCCTTAGAAGCTGCGAGTTGCTCTAATTGCCTACGCTCATCCTCAGACAAGCGCAGCGTTAAAATTGTCTGCTTTCTTTGAGATTCCTCAATAACTGGACGTCCCATTTTTGACATAATGTAATACGCAAAGTTCTTGCGTAAACATTCTTTATGTAATACATTAAGTCAAAGGGATTCTCATGCAACCGCTCACCACCGCCAAACGCGCAGCGATCATCCAATGCCTCTGCGAAGGAAACAGCATCGCGAGCACCACGCGAATCACGGGAGCGGCCAAACACATGATTCTGGACTTGCTGGCAAAGGCTGGAGAAGCCTGCGCAGTATTCATGGATGAAAACCTTGTGAACCTGCCATGCCAGAACGTCCAGCTAGACGAGATTTGGAGTTTTGTCGGCCACAAGAACCGGGGCAAGGTCAATCCCTCCGAACTCATCCACGATCCCAAAGAAGGAGATGTCTGGACATGGAAATGCGTATGCTCTGACACGAAACTACTGGTCGGCTTCCATGTCGGGGGCCGCACTTTCGAGAACGCCACGGCATTCTGCCGCGACATCGCCAAGCGGTTTGCTGCACCACCGCAAATCAGCACAGACGGCCTGTCCAGCTATCCGCTGGCGATTGGCTACGCCTTTGGTGATGCAGATGTCGATTACGGACGCATCGTGAAGATTTACGGCAAGGATGAGAAGGGAAACGAAGTCTGTGTGGGCGCTCGCAAAGAGCGCCGGACTGGCAGCCCGGACATGAGCCGCACAAGCACGAGCTTCGTGGAGAGGTCGAACCTGACGCTGCGCATGAGCAACCGCCGCTTTGCCCGCAAGACGAACGCTCACAGCAAGAAAGTCGAAAACCACGAGCACATGCTCGCGATTCATTTCTTCCACTACAATTTTTGCCGCCGCCATCAGAGCCTCAAGCAGACTCCCGCAATGGCTGCGAACGTGGCAGGGCACCAGTGGACGGTCGAAGAACTGGTTTCAATGATGGATGACTACTGCGCAGAGAAGAAAAACGCCGAATTTGAAGCCGCTTTTGAAAATCTATAAATCATCTGCACCAGTACCAGTTAATTCAAACTGTCTCCGGCTTGCGCTGGGCTGGTGAAATTCGCATGAACTTGACCTGCCCCACTGGGCTAAGGCGGCAGTTGGCTGGGTGGAGGGACTTTACCCTGAACTATATCCACTCGTGCGCCGGATTTGATCCACTGACACAATTCAATGATGTCTTCTGAAGCCATGCGGATGCAGCCCCAGGAAGCTGGCGTTTCCAGTTTGCTCTCTGCCGACGTTCCGTGAATATAAATGGCCCTTTGCATGGCATGGGCGTTACCCGGCTCCTTTCCACTTAGCACTAGGACACGGGTTACGATTGAGTCGCGATTGGGTGCATTCACAGGCACCACCTCGCCCGTGGGGCGCTGGCCGCGCAAACGCGACCCCATGGGGAGCCCCCTTCCCACCACTTTGACAACCTCCAATTTCCCGGTGGGAGTTCGCTTTGAGCCGGGTGTGTCTCCAAGGCCGAATTTTGATGTGCTGACTCGGTACATTTTTCGTGGCACATGCCAGTCAAATGTCACCATCTTCTGCTGGGCCACTCCAATGACCAAACGTTGAGGTGGTGGCGTCCCGAACGGTAGCTCCGCCTTGAGCACCTGTTCTGCGGCCTTGTGATGGTGCCCGCAGGCCACCAGCGAAAGGCATGCCAGAGGCAACAGCGCACGAGATGGCATGAATACACGAAATCTCATCCGTCTTTCCTAGCAGAAGAGACAATGAGTCGGCAATCTTCAAATCCGCATGACTGCCAGCGCTAACAGATCAGCTTCAGGGTGCGCTTCTCCTGAGCGCTCTGGAAAGCGGTGTCCACAATCCTCTGCCCGATGCGCGAGATGTCGAGGCGCAGTGGTCCGATGAGGGGCTCGCCGGTTTTCAAATGATGGATCACATGTTCGACGGGATTTCTATTCGGTGCGCTGATTTCATCAATGGCGACATCAAAGCCCGCTGGGTTCGCTCGGGTCTGTACGCGGATCACCGGATCGTAATCGTAGCAGGAAATCGTGCCCTCAGTACCTTTGAGAACGAAGCCACACTTTGGCTGTGGCTGGAACACCCAGGGATCGGTGAACGTCCCCCATCGGGTCTCGCTCTTGCTCATGCCAAGCTCATAACGGATGGCAGTGATGCTGTGCTCATCAACTTCAAGTCCGGGAGTGGTGGACCAGGCGCAGGTGACCTCAAGCGGAATCCTGCCGCCAAGGTGCCAGGTACCCAGCGTGGCACCGTAGCCCATGTAGTCGAGCAATGATCCCCCGCCCTGTGCCTTGCTGTAAAACCAACTCGCGGCTTTTTCCTCTGCTGTCGGCTCCTTCTCGATTTTGTCAGCCCCGTGGTAGAGTGGGCCACGGTTACCTCCGTGGTGATGAAACTCGAGCGCCTCACCAATGACCCCTTCCTGGATCAAGCGATGCGCCGTCTGCTGACCGGCGTACCAGACGAGAGGCCAGTTGATGGCGAGTAGCTTTCCATGCGGTCTCATGGCTTCGACCATGGCGTCTGCCTCGGCCAGGGAGGCGGCAAATGGCTTCTCCATGATGATGTGCGTAGCGAATGGGGCGATTTTTTCGACCCACTCACCGTGCCGGGAAGCCGCTGGGCAAAGGATCACGATGTCCGGCTTCGCCTGTTCCATGCACGCACGATGATCTGTGAATACTTGCGCGTCAGCCAAACCGAAGTTCCGTTTTGCAACCTCCAGGCGCTCGGGCTGCTCATCGCAGATACCGACAATTTCCGCGTCTGGATGACCGGCTGTCTGCCGTAGCAGATCTCCCATGTGGAAATGCTCGAAGTTGATGCCAGCAATGCGCCATTTTTTGCTCATGGCCGTTCATCGAAGCCAGTACACATGGGATGACAACTCGATAATTCAGCATTGCCCGCAAAGCACCACCACGGCTAGTCTTCACACGAATTTCCTAAACCAATGCCCGCCAACGAATACCGTGACACGCCTGGGCGCCTGCTGCTCGGCTGGACGCTGCTGTTGTCGTCGCTAGTCATTCTAGCATGGCGCATCTACCTGCACAGGGCGGATTACGACTGGGTCGAGTATCCCACTGCTCTCGGCGACGTAAATTATTACACAAATCTCGGATCAGAAGATTGTTATGAGCAAAATTTACGTTATTTCGGTGAATCAAAAGGCTTGTTCCGTCGCATGGTCGAACCCGTGGAATTCGATGATGCGTCAATGTTGAAACTCGCGCTCGACAGCACCGGCCACCACTTTGTTTATCAGCGGGCGGCGGACTCTGGCGACAGCAAAGCCCCAGTTTACCTCAAAGCCGGCGAGAACCGCTACATCGAATTCGGCGCACGAAAATTCTACCCGCCTTTCGTGCCATTGGAACAGTAATCCAGGGAGCAAAACCGGCTCACAGAATGCTCTTGGCACCCCGACAAATCTCCCTTTACTCCGCGCCCCGAACTCCCCCCTTTCTCTCACATGCCCATCGCTCGCGCCCTGCTTTCCGTTTCTGACAAAACCGGCCTCCTTGACTTCGCCAAAGGGCTCGCGCAGCTCGATGTGGAGCTGCTTTCTACTGGCGGTACGGCCAAGCACCTCAAAGACAGCGGACTGAAGGTCATCGACGTCTCGGAGCACACCGGTTTCCCCGAAATGTTTGATGGGCGCGTCAAAACCCTGCACCCAAAAGTTCACGGCGGTCTGCTCCAACGCCGCGATAACGAGGAGGACAAGAAAAATGCCAACCTGCACGACATCCCCGTAATCGACCTCGTTGTCGTCAATCTCTACCCCTTCGAGCAGACCGTCGCGAAGAAGGACGTGACTTTGGAGGAGGCCATCGAAAACATCGACATCGGCGGCCCGTCCATGCTGCGATCCGCTGCGAAAAACCACCGCTGGGTCACCGTCATCACCGATCCTGAGGACTACACAGTCGTCCTCGACGAGATGAAGGAAAATAAAGGCGATACCACACTCGCCACCCGTGAGCGCCTCGCCTGCAAGGTATTCCAGCGCACTGGCAGCTACGACAACGCCATCGCCGCGTTCTTGAACAAGCAGCAAGTCACCCAGAAAACCTTCAACCTCTCACTGCCGCTATGCGCAGAGCTGCGCTACGGCGACAACCCGCACCAGAAGACCTCCCTGTACGGAAACTTCAGCGACTACTTTGCCAAGCTGCACGGCAAAGATCTCAGCTACACCAATGTGCTCGACATCGAGTCCGCCGCACGCATCGCACTTGAATTCCGCCGCCCTACCGTTGCCATCCTCAAGCACACAAATCCCTGTGGCGTCGGCTGCGCCGATGAAGATTTGCGCGAAGCCTGGCAAAAGGCCTTCGAGACCGACAAGCAGGCACCTTTTGGCGGCGTCATCGTCGTAAACCGCAGCATGACGCTGGGCCTTGCCCGCATCATCTCTGAAATCTTCACTGATGTCATCATTGCGCCCGACTTCGATGCCGACGCCCGCGCTCTTTTGCAGAAGAAAAAGAACCTCCGCCTCATCCAGATGCTCCCTGGCGTTGCCGAAGCGCTCGCCGAGCCTGTCATCCGCTCCGCTCCCGGTGGCGTCATGGTTATGGACGCTGATTCTCGCGCTCTCGGCCTCGATGATCTCGAAACAAAGGTCAAAACCATCCGCCCCCCCACACGGGAGGAGCTCGAGGCCATGCGTTTTGGCTGGCGCGTCGTGAAGCACGTCAAATCCAACGCCATCGTCTTCGCCACACAGGACCGCACCCTAGCCATTGGTGCTGGTCAGATGAGCCGCGTTGATTCCTGCCGCATCGCCGTGTGGAAAGCGAAGGAGGCTGGCTTGTCACTGAAAGGCAGCATCGTCGCTTCCGACGCCATGTTCCCCTTCCCTGACGGCCTCATCGCAGCCGCCGAAGCCGGTGCCA
>CAYQWE010000041.1:0-42520 GCA_964421275.1 uncultured Prosthecobacter sp. | reverse complement strand
GGTTTTTCATGCGCATTTCAGCCGATCAACGGCCTTAATCCCGTGCCATTCGGGAATGACCTCAAGTTACACTTGCCAAAACCACTGATGAAGCCACCAGCGCTGCTTTTCATCTGCTTTGACACCTTGTGAAACGATTACAACTGACCAACAAGTTGTCCCCTGGCGACGTGGTGATGCTCACGGCAGCCGTTCGCGATCTGCATCAAAGCCATCCAGGCATGTTTCAAACAGAGGTAAAGACGAGCGGCGGGGCGATCTGGGAGCACAACTCTCATATCGAGAAGTTGCAGGACACACCGGACGTGTTGGAAATCCGCTGTGCTTATCCCCTAATTCACCGCAGCAACAGTTCCCCCTTCCATTTCATCCACGGCTTCATTCAGGATCTTGGCGACAAGCTCGGAGTTAAAATCGAGCCGACGGAGTTCAAAGGTGACATCCACCTCTCCGAGGAGGAAAAACGCTGGATGAGTCAGGTGCAGGAGATCACGCGGATGCCGGTCCCATTCTGGATCGTAGGGGCTGGAGGCAAGTTTGACTTCACGGCCAAGTGGTGGCCCAATGCGCGCTATCAGCAGGTGGTGGACCACTTTGCGGGACGCATCCTGTTTGTGCAGGTAGGTGAGAAGCATCATCACCATCCCCCCTGCGGGGCGTGCTGAACTTGATGGGCAGGACCAACCTTCGTCAACTGATCCGCCTGATGCATCATGCGCAGGGCGTCTTGTGTCCGGTGACGTTGCACATGCACTTGGCGGCCGCCGTGCCGGTGAGCAAAGGCATGCCCAAGAACCGCCCCTGCGTGGTGGTGGCAGGTGGGCGCGAACCGGCGCAATGGGAAGCCTATCCGCATCATCAATACCTGCACCGCAACGGCATGCTGCCCTGCTGCGATCAGGGCGGCTGCTGGAAAAGCCGCGTAGTGCCCCTCGGTGACAACGATCCCAAGGACGCTCCCAGCAAACTCTGCACCCAGGTGGTCCACCTGCGCTATGCCTCAAAAAACATCCACCGGAAACCCAACGATCCTCTGCCTCCGCACGCAGTGCCGAACGCGCCTGGGCGCGAGATCACCGACTATCTGCCGCGCTGTCTGGACATGGTGACGGTGGAGGACGTTATCCGAGCAATTGAGCTGTACTTTGCAGGTGGGGTGGTGAAGTATTTGAACAACCATGAAGCGGAGAGGGCGCGCAGGTGCTGGCACCGGGTATCAATCAGGAACTACAAACCTCGGAGAACCTCGCCGCCTGAGATCCCATGGCCGCCGTTTCCTATGTGCCATATGAGTTTCAGGTGTTGCGTGACCGGATGAACGTGCTGCATGAAGCCAACGGTCTGAATATTCTCATCCATTGGCCGCATGGGTTCGGTGACTTTGTATTTCTGGGGCATGTGCTTCCGTTGATCAATCCGAAGAACCGTTATTTCATCTGCCGCATGGGGGATGACAATTCGTCTGTCTTCGAGGGTTCCGGCCATGTGACACCTTTGTACTCTGGATGCAACTCGGTGCATCTGCCCTCGGAAAACCGATCGCCTTTGCCTCACCTGGGCCTCCATTCTCTTAGCGGAGGCGGCATGCAAACCCTGCATCTGCCAGCGGCACTGGCCGCTGAATGCGGGCGATACAAGATCCGCCATCTGCTGGCCCCGCACTTTCCTGAGATTTACGGTCGGGCGGCATTTCCCTTCCACTCCAAGGCAAGGCATCTGCTGTGCGCGCTTGTTCCCAACACAGGAGACCTGGCCTCTGTTCTGAACCGGCCTCTGTGCAATGCCATATCATTTTCAGTCCCAGAGAGTGTGATGCGCTGGGTGGAGGCCCGCTTGAACACCTGCGGTGGCTTGCACGGAAGAAAGCTGTGCATCATCGGACGCAACGGCTACACCTCGGTCGGAAAAAACTGGGCGCATCGCTGGCGTGAGGATTTGCCTGCCGGAGAACAGGTGGAAGGCCAGGAGTGCCGGGATTTCATGAGGCTGATGCTCGCGAAAGACCCGTGCTGGCTGTTTTTAACGTGCGAAGACCGCCTTGCCAGCGGCTACAACACCGTCCGAGACCCGCAGTTGAACTGTGTCAGTTATGCCGAGCTGTTTGGCTCCCGCAACGAGGGAGCGATGCCGTACGGCTGGGTCATGCGGGCTCTCATAAATCTGGCAGAGCTGATGGTCGGAGTGCCGTCCGGCCCCTATCATCTGGCGATGGTGAAGAAGAGCCTGCCCGTGGTCGGAATCTGGATCGAGCATTTTCCAAGCTGGTATGATGAACCCAAGGAGGAATCACTGCACCTCATCAGCCGGAATCTCGTGGACAACGGCTCGAAAAAGACCCGGAACTCTCATCGAGCCTGGACCGCTGATTTTCCGAACCCATTGGTTGAAAACCCGCATCATACCCGGACAGGCGGTTTTTGAAGCTTCCGCAGACTTGCTAGGGTTCAGCATGTGACCTCAGACGGCAGGCGTGATCTTCACCAGCCAGGGGCGGAGTGCTCTTTCGTATGCCGCCCATGTGGTAGCCTTGAAGCTGGAAATGTCCCGTGCTCTGCGCAGCACTTCATCATCCGAAAAAGATGAGGCGAATTCCACGGCTGCCAGGGTGTTCATCACAGGAAGAATATCCCCATAAGCGGCGGCGGCGTCGGAGATGCGGAAGTCATCCGGCCCCAGGGCAATCGAAGGAACTCCGCAGGACAATGCGGCAATCGCGCCATGCAGCCGCGTCGAAACAATCACTCTGGCCGTGGCATAGATGCGAATCAGATCGGGTGCCGTGGCTGCATAGCGGACAGGCAGGTTGCGGCGCATCGCTTCCAATCCCTCAGCCGCGTAGTGTGCCACGAGATTCCAGTTGTGGCCTGATGCTGCTTCCAGGGCGTTGTTCAAACGTGCCTCTGGAACAGCCTGATAGAGCGCGTCACGACAAGTCTGAAAGGTGAGTAGATTCACGCCAGAAGGCGGCATGGAGGATGTGCCAAGGTAATCCGCGCAAAACAACGCTGGGCAGGGAAGGTGCTCCGCTTTGATGTCCTGTCCTGCCAGCATGTGTTGAAGACGGGCATTGCGCACAATGGTCATGGACTTCGGGCGTCGCATGATGGCCGTCGTAGGCTCATCCGCCTTCTGTCCATCCCAGGCGGAACCAATGCCAATAAACAGGACCGGCACATCCTTGGCGCTCGAATCCAGATACTCCATGAGATGCCGGACGCGCGCGCCGGACCATTCTGGAGTGCCAGCGATCACCACCAAATCCCAGCCTTTGCTGGCGGCAAGGCGCTCTGCACTGACCGCGTTGCTTGCAAAAGCAAGTTTGGAATCCAAATCTGGATTGCGATTCCAAAAGAACCAGTTCACCCATTTCCCAACAAAGGATTCGATGATGAACTGGCAGCCATGACGTATCAGGTCGTCACCAATGTTGAAACCGTGGGTCGTGCTGACAAGCACGTTCAAGGGCCGGGATGAATTGTCGTCCATAGTGAGTTTGTGACTTGTCCCGATTCGGTTCACTCACCAATCAGGCCTAAGTTGCTTTCAAATGGTACTATTTCAATTCGCAGGCAGATAGGCGGCGGCAAGGTCGATCTTGAAGCGCCAGCTCACGACTTCGGCAGGCAGGGAGGCTTCACGTTGAAAGCTGAGGCTCACGGCGCACTCCTCACGGCGCAGCCTGAAAGGTAGCCGGTAGGTGATTTTCATGGCAGCCGGATCATAGACCACAGGTACTGTGCCGATGCCTGCGACACGCAGCTTGATGCTTTCAGGGATAATTGAGCCGATGTTTTTAAGATCGATCACAATGAGAGGGCTGCGGTCTGTGATGGTCTCGTCGGGCTTAGGGGAGAGGCTGATGAGCTGCTCACCTTTGTCGTTCTTCGCGTCGGCGAGCAGAAATTTGTTGGCACCGACATCACCACGGCCGCGGAAACTGGTGGCGAGCTTGAAGTTGGTGTCGTTGTCGCCATGGATGATATAGCGACCGATCTTCCCATTGGGCGTATCCCAAGTGACTTTCTGACCGTTGACGGTGACGAGCGACTCATAGCCTATCTGGAGTCCGGTCTCCATGATTGCGTCGTCGAAACTGCCGTAGGGATAGGCGAAGGAGCTGCATTTAATCTTGAGGTTCTGCTCCAGAAACTCACGAGAGTCTTTGAGCTCTGAGAGGATCCATTGCTGCACATCGGCATCCGTCCTGGCGTTTTTGGGACGTTTCTTGAGACTTTCATGGGAGACACTGTGACTGCCGACATCGCAGCCGTGTGCCATCATCTCCTTGATCTGAGTCCAGCTCATCGAGCGACCGCCGATGTTCACATATTTCTTGTAGAGGTAGATTGTGAAGGGAAATCCGAGTTCCTTGAGAATGGGGTAGGCGTAGGTGTAAACGCCTTCCCAGCCGTCATCCATGGTGATGACGATGGCCTCCTCTGGGATATTTTTTTCACCACGCTTCCATGCCATCATGTCGTTGAGGGAGATGACGGGGATTTTCGACTCTTTGATGGCCAGCATCTGTTCGCGGAATTTTGGCGCGGAGATGAGCATCGGGCTGCCGCCGCGATCACGGAAGTCGTGGTAGCCTAGAACCGACACGATGGACGATTTGTTGAGCTCGAAGGCCGGTGCCTCCGGTTTCACTGACTCGGGTGCCACGGTCTCCTGTAGTGCGGACTCATGCAGCTTTTTCTCGATGGCTTCCTCCTCGGGGGTGAGAACGGGTTCGGCGGATTTCTGGGGGGCGGGTGGTTTCGGAGCCACGCCGCTCTGCTGCGCGAGTCTACGCAGCTTGTCCTCGATGCGTTTGCAGGAAGTCAGGCTGCCCAGTGCGAGGGCGGCGAGGGCGATGGCGAGGAGCGGACGCATGAGCGGCGGGCGAAGATCAGCTAGCTGGACGGGGTTTGGTGATCAGGAGGCTTTTAAGGATGAGCTGTGGGGCGGCTTTGTCCCCTGCGGAAAAGCGCAGTGTCTCGCCTCGGAGATCGTCGGTCAAGGTTAGGCTGCCGATTCGGAAGATGCGGAATGTCTTGGCATCTTTCGTGGCACGGCGCGTTTCCAGGATCTTCTCCACAACCTGTCCGCCGAATTCAATCTTCACGGGCAGCGGGCGGACAAGCTCCGGGCAACTGTAATGCAGCACGAGATCATAGGTGCCCGCACCGATGAACTCGACGCGCCATTGAGCCCCAGAGAGCGCACTGGCGGGATTATTTACCGCAGATGCCGGGGCGACGCCTTGGGCGATGGCTGGCGTGAGGGAGATTGTCGCCTGCCTGCGTTCGCCTGGCACAGGCGCTGGCATCGGCGTAGGTATGGGGGCTTCTCCTGACTGCGTTTGCTGCGCAGCGATGAGGTCCACCACACCTCCTTCACTAATGATCTGTTGAATGCGCGTGATCTCCTTCTGATAAGGAGTTTTGTTCGCCGCAGTGGCCGAGAGGCGTTGCAATTCCACTAAATATTTCCCCAGCAGCGGAATGTGACGCATGCTGAGCTCTTTCTGATAGATTTCTTCCATCTGCCTCAGCCTTGAGGTGGCCGGGACGGAGGGCTGCTGGGCGTGCGCGACGCACACGATCAGTAGGCAGATGCACAAATTCACGAGAATTCTCATGGCTTCTTTCCTCCTTGAACGACAGAAGAAAGCGCCCAGGCACCTGGCGGCGGATGTTGTTTTCTGGCGCTGGCCTCAGATGCCAGCAGTAGCTCGACGAGCGCTTTTTCCGTAGCGTTGCGGCGCTCGCCCTGCGGCGGTGGATCGACCGCAGCGAGACCGTGGTCGATCAGGACACTCTGATAAAGGCCCATGTTCGGGAGAAAGAGCAGCGCTGCTAGAGTGCCGTCCGCGTCGCGATCCGGGCGAACGAGTAAGCGGAATGTTTTCTCACGCAGATAGCCGTTGGTGAATTCACGGGCCGTGCGGGCAATCGCGCCCACATCTTCCTGGTCAATGTTGAAGTGCTTTGCGAAGCGCTCCATCTCCGCCGCATTAGCGGATGGCTGTGCGCAATGCACCCAAAGCAGCCGCACGGTAAACTCCCCAGCGTCGCATTGAATACGAAAACGATCGCCGCTGGCAGGTTCGCTTTTGGCGAGGCGGACGTCATTGATCTCTTCAAAGCCATCGAGGCTGCTGTTGGACGCGGCAAAGGGGCGGACACCAGAGGTCTTGCCAGTTTTTCCGAGCGCTTTACCCACACGACGGGCCTCGGCTTCAGTCTGGCCTTTCAGTGCTGGCCTGAGCGTGAGGAGTTGGCGTAGCTCGGAGAGGTAATTTTCCGCAGCGGCTTTGCGCGCGGCGTCGAGCGCCGTCTTGAAGGTACTGGCGGCCTGCTGAAGTGTCTGCGTGGTGGCAGTGGTCACTGCGGTCAGCGGCGCGGGCACAGCCTCCTCGGAGAGCGGCGCAAGCCGGATGTTGCGGATGCGGATGTTGTTGGCCGGATAACCCGTGGTGGAGCCAAGGCGCAGCGTGATGGGATTGCGCGTGAAGGTAAACGCGCCGGATCGCACAGTGGCGAAAGTCGTCTCGTCGGGACTATGCGGGATGTGGATGATTTGATGATCTTCATTTTGAGAGAGCAACGTGACCTCGCTGAATTCGAAGACGGCAGCCTGCTGAGGCTGGAGCTTGGATGAAGCATAAATGCTGCCAGCCACTGGCGCGTCGCTCATGTTCACCTCGAACTCGAGCTGATAGCGGCCTGGCACCAGTTTGAAGTTCTGCCATTCAGCCCCGCTGCCATTGGAGCGCCAGCCACTCAAGGTCTCGCCAGAGGATTGGGCGGAGCCGGTGAGTCTTGCTTGCGCGAGTGGGAGCGGAGTGGACAGGCTTGAGGTGGCACCGCGAAAGAGTGCTTCCAATTGAGTACGGCGTTGCTGAATCGCCCGCGCTTCTTCGTAATTGGCATTGGCTGCCGCCTCGATCTCCGCCTTGGCTAGGGCACGCTCATACTGCTCGGTGAGTAGTTGTGAATCAGCCATGATCTGGCGCAGGAACGCCGTGCGCATGTCAGTCAATTCAGACGGTTCTTTCTGGAGAGAGGGCGTCTGGGCTGGTAGCCCGCGCCCTGCCAGCAGCAGTAGAAGACTGAATAGAAATGCAGGCAGGCGGCTCATCGTGAAGAAGGCACTAGCTCCACAGCCAGCAGTTGCATGAGGTTGTTCGTCACGAGCGACTCTGCCGTCAAGGTGAGGGGGCCGGAGCCATTGCTGATTTTCAAGGTTCCGGCCATACGTTCCTCGGGGCCCTTGAGCGTCGTCTCAATCCGTGTCTGGAGAGTGAAGCGGCTTTCTTTGATCAGCAAGGTTCCTCCTTCAGCGGCACCGCAACGATAGCGCAACATGACTTCGTAACCGCCCGGAGGGAGCTTGGGGAGGATCCAGACGGCTGAGGCTCCTGTCTGAGACCAGCCGGTGATCGCCCCGCCCTCACGACGCGGACCTTGGAGGGTGGCGGACTCGAGCGGTAACTTGATGCGCTCAGGCAGCATGGTTGTCTTCAGCGACTGCTCGCGTGTTTGAAGGAGCAGAAGCTCCTTGTCGAGCCTACTGAGCTCATTCTGCAAACGCTTACGCTCATCCC
This sequence comes from uncultured Prosthecobacter sp., assembly GCA_964421275.1. Taxonomy (GTDB): domain Bacteria; phylum Verrucomicrobiota; class Verrucomicrobiia; order Verrucomicrobiales; family Verrucomicrobiaceae; genus Prosthecobacter. The sequence continues at coordinate 34,929 of CAYQWE010000041.1, read as the reverse complement.
GAGCGATGATCGCGGCATCATAATCACGAGCTGCGACCGACTGTTTTTCCAGCTCCGCCAGCACCGTGATCTGGTCTTTCACCGGCTTCAGACTGGCGGCGACGAGGTCACGTTCATACCCTAAGCGCAACAGGGCGATCTCTAGGCTGGCCCCTGGGTCGCCTTTTGCTTTGCCTGCGGCGGAAACCGGCATGACTTGCCCCGCTAGAATGAGCATGTATGCGAGAACGTGGCCGGGGTTCACTCTGAAAATGGGCGGTATGAAAGTGGCCTCGATGCTAGCCGGGACACCGGGTGAAACAAGCTTGAAGTCGTACTTGGCAGCTTCAACTAGGCCGCCCTGTATGAGGTGGAAAATCTGCACATTTGGCGCGTCTTTGATTTCCACAGGGCATTTCGATAGCAGGCCGTGTTCCTGCCAGTCTTGTTCACATATTCACATTTTGAATTGTGAAAATGTTTAACAAAGGTTAAATAAGTGGGAATCTCCATGGCTACCTCAAATCTGCGCAGACATCTTCATGAGGCTCGCAATCGTCCCGCTGGCATCAAAAACCGGCAGGACGTGAAGCGGGCCAGTGGGCTGCTGCATCTGAAGGTCTGGATCGGCGGAGTGCTACTGGCTCCGGCATGTCTAGTGACCGCAGCGACCCTCATCATCATGCTCTGGCGAGCGATTACGCGGATGGATTTTCTGCGTTCGGAGGAGTTCGTCTTCTTCGGCATTGGCAGCCTGCTATGGGGGATGATTTATCTGGCCGGGGTCCGACCGGTGACCGCTTATGTGCTCGGTCATGAGCTTAGCCATCTGTTCACCGCGCGCATGTTTGGTGGGCGGATTTTTGATTGGGATTACAGCGCGGCTGGCGGCTATGTCGAGACCGACAAGTCGAATACGTGGATCACGCTAGCTCCTTATTTAATTCCGTTTTACACGCTCATCATCGTGGCGGTCTTTGGCATCGCCAGCCTTGCGTTCGACATGCAGACAGCACATCCAGTTTCGTTGTGGAAATGGACCATCAGCCTCAAACCTCTACGCTTTCTCTACGCACTGATCGGCCTCACCTGGTGCTTCCATGCGACTTACACAATCAAAACGGTCATCGCCGAGCAGGGCGACCTCAAGCGCAACGGGGAGTTTTTTTCGATGATGCTCATCTTCCTCATTAATGTGTTTCTTCTCATTGCTCTGTTCCTTGCTGCTTCGCCTTCGCCTGGACTGAGCTTGGGGGAGGTGTTGCGCTGCTGGTGGGCGGTGGCATCAGGGATCATTGGCTGGCTGTCACCGTTTTCGCTTTGAGGTAGCTGGACTTCGCCCGCATCTATGCCAAATCGGGAGGCCATGCCGCAAGATGCTGAAATCCTCTCCGTCACCCAGCTCACGCGGGAGATTCGTGACGTGCTGGAAGGCCACATCGGCAGCGTGTGGGTGGAGGGGGAGATCAGCAACCACCGCTTACAATCCTCTGGCCATCATTACTTCACGCTAAAGGACGCCGGTGCGCAACTCTCCTGCGTGTTTTTTCGCGGTGCCGCCGCACGCTGCAATGTGCGGCTTGAGGACGGCGCGCAGGTGCAGGTGCATGGCGAGATCAGCGTCTATGAGCCACGCGGTCAGTATCAGATGGTTGTCAAACAAGTGCAGGCGAAGGGCAAAGGCTCGTTGCAGGAGCAGTTCGAGGAGCTAAAACGCAGGCTTCATGCTGAGGGGCTTTTCGATGCTGCCAACAAGCGGCCCATCCCACGTTTTCCGACGGTCGTTGCGCTAGTCACCTCGCCAACGGGAGCGGCAGTCCGGGACATGTTGAACATCCTCACACGGCGGGCACCGTGGGTGCGCGTGCTGGTGTTTCCCGTGCGCGTGCAAGGGCAGGGAGCCGAGCTGGAGATCGTGCGCGCCCTCGAAGTCCTCGGCGATGCTGAAAACGTAGGCTTGCCCATGCCTGATACGGTTGTCGTCGGGCGTGGTGGGGGCAGTCTAGAGGATCTGTGGTGCTTCAATGAAGAAGTCCTCGCCCGCGCCATCGCTAATTGCCCGGTGCCGGTCATTTCCGCCGTCGGGCATGAGATCGATTTCACCATTGCCGATTTTGCTGCGGATTTGCGTGCGCCGACACCCAGCGCCGCTGCTGAGCTGCTCGCACCGGACAGCGGGGAGCTGCGGCGGCATTTCACGAGTATTGACCGCACCTTGACGGCGCGTGTGAGCTTGCTGCTGGACCATTGCCAGCACATCATCGAGCTCAGCTCCAAAGGAGCATTGTCGCACCTGCCGGAGCGCCTGCTCCAGCAAGCCGGGCAAAGCGCTGACGAGAGTGAGTCACGATTGCGCGAGGCCGTCCGCGAACGGTTGCAATGGAGAGCCGATGATCTGACCGCGAAGCAACACGCCCTCGCTACACAACATCCCCGCGTGCAGCTCACTGAGGCTGCGCATCGCACGGAGTCGCTCTCCCAACGTTTGCGTCAGGGGCTGACTCATCGACTGGACCGCCTAGCGGACCGCATGGAGTCACGAGGTGATGTTTTGAAGCACATCGGACCCGAATCTGTGCTCACGCGTGGTTTTTCCTACACCACAAACGCAGACGGCCGCGTGCTAACCGACGCGGCTGAAGTCAAGGAGGGAGAGGAACTGGTGACGCGCTTGGCGAAGGGCACGTTGCGGAGCATCGTGAAGTGAGGGGTAATTGCATGAAAAAAAATCCTCGTGGAAGCCTCATGTCCCCATGCCAGGCAGGAAGATTAGCCTCGTTTCCTGCGTAATTTGACCATGCTTCACACTCGCCGCTCCATCCTCAATAGCTCTGCCTACGGCATCGGAGGCATCGCACTGGCCACATTGCTGCAAGAGCAGGGCTTGCTGGCCACGTCTGAGCGTGCGGTGGCACCGCATTACGATTTGAAGCCGAAACAGCCGCACCACTTTGGACGGGCCAAGGCGATGATCTCCATGTTCATGCAAGGCGGGCCCAGTCACATGGATCTTTTCGATCCGAAACCGGAGTTGATGAAGCTCGATGGCAAGAATTTCCCGGGTGAAGTGAAATATGATGACGCCGCTGGAGCCAGCCGTGAGGTGATGGGACCCCAGTGGAAGTTCAAGAAGCACGGCCAGTGTGGCATGGATGTGAGCGAGTTGCTGCCGCACTTCTCACGCATTGTCGATGATGTGACTCTCATCCGTTCAATGCACACCGGCGTGAACAATCATGGTCAGAGCATCTACGCGCTGCTCAACGGCCAGGTAACCGGCGGCCGCCCGACGCTTGGCTCTTGGGTGACTTACGGACTTGGTTCTGAAAATCAGGATCTACCGGCCTACGTCGCGCTCACCGATCCACGTGGCGTGCCAGTGCTGGGCGTGGACAATTGGAGCAACGGCTGGCTACCCTCCTTGTTCCAAGGCACCGTCATCCGCCCCAAGGAACCGCGCATTCCAAATCTAGACGCGCCGCTGAGTCTCCGTGGAGACGCGCAGACGCGCTATCTGAATTTCGTCCAGCGTATCAATCGCGAGCACCTTGAGGCGCGTCCCGGCGAGGCCGACCTCGAGGCGCGCATCCAGAGCTTCGAGCTCGCTGCACGCATGCAGACTGCCGCGAAGGAGGCGCTCGATATTTCCAGAGAAAGCGAGGCCACGAAGAAGCTCTACGGCATCGATAACCCAGCTGCGGCGGAGTTTGGCACGCGTTGCCTTATCGCTCGACGTCTGGTCGAGCGCGGCGTGCGTTTCGTCTCCCTTTTCACCGGTAATCAGACATGGGATCACCACCAAAACATCCTCACCTCGTTGCCTGCGGCATGCCTGTATGTGGACCAGGGGGCGGCAGCGCTGGTCACCGACCTGAAGCAGCGCGGCCTGCTGGACAGCACGATCGTGCATTGGGGCGGTGAGATGGGCCGCCTACCGGTGATCCAAAACCGTGCCGGCGCGAAGGACCGCAAAACCGTGGGTCGGGATCATAACACCTATGGCTTTAGCATGTGGGTGGCCGGCGGCGGCTTCAAAGGAGGCCACATGCACGGTGAGACTGACGAGTTCGGCCACCACGCGGTCAAGGATGTGGTCAACCACTACGACTACCACTCCACGCTGCTGCATCTCTTCGGACTTGACCCGAAAAGGCTCGTTTACATGCGCAACGGCCTTGGAATGACGCTGGTGGAGAACGTGCAGGCGCGCGTCGTGAGTGAGATCCTCGCTTGATCAAACCTCAAGCTGGATGCCGAGCTCGATGACCTGCCTCGGCGGTAGGTCGAAGTAGCCTGTGGCGGGGCGTGAGATGCGTGAAAGCAGCACGAACAGTTTCTTGCGCCACTCCGCCATTTTGCCTGGGCCGTTGGTGAGGAGTACCTCTCGGCTTTGGTAAAAGGTGATGGCATTGCGTTTGACTTTTCCTTTGGTCTCCAGCGCTCTACACAGGTCCTTGAAGACATCAGGCGACTCGGAGAACCCGTAATGCAGCACCACGCGGAAGAACTCTTCATGGAACTCCTCGATTTGAAAGCGATCCTCGTCGGCGATGTGTGGCGTCTCGTTAAAGCGGATGGTTAGGAGCACCACTTGGTTGTGCAGCGCCTTGTTGTGCTTCAAATGATGCAGCAATGCCAGCGGCAGGCCTTCTGCGGAAGCGGACATGAAGACCGCCGTGCCAGGGACGCGGATGATGCGGTCCTTCTTGATCTCATCGACGAGGAACTGCACCGGCAGGCGCCCGCGCAACATCGCCTGATAGAGCACCTGGCGTCCATCAGTCCAGGTCTTCATCATGATCCACATGCAAAGCCCCACCAGCAGCGGGAACCATGCTCCGGCGAAAAATTTGAGCAGGCTGCCTGAGACATAGCCGAGCTCAAAAGTCAGGAACACACACACGGGCAGCGCGGCCTTCCAGGCTGGCCATTTCCAGGCATGCGTGGATACCAGGAAGAACAGAATACTGGTGAAGGTCATGTCCAGCGAGACGGACAGGCCGTAGGCGGCTGCGAGATTGGTGGAGGACTCAAAGTGGAAGACAAGCGCGAGACAGGCGGTCATCAGCAAGTAGTTCACTTGTGGCATGTAGATCTGGCCCCGCACGTCTGGATTGGTGTGGATGATCCTCAGGCGCGGGAGATAACCCAGATGCACGGCCTGCTGCGTTAAGGAATAGACTCCTGTGATCATTGCCTGCGAGGCAATGATCGTGGCGGCGGTGGCTAGCAGGATCACCGGGATCAATGCCGGTTTGGGCACTAGGCTAAAGAACTGATGATATCCCGGCTTCAACGATGCGTTGACATCCGCCAGCACGAGAGCGCCCTGGCCGAGGTAGTTGAGGATCAACGCAGGCAGCACCAGAATGAACCAACTTTTCAGTAGCGGTGGGCGCCCGAAATGCCCGATGTCGGCGTACATGGCCTCGCATCCAGTAACCGCAAGGAGCACCAGGCCCATGAGTACGAAACTCTCATGCCCGTGGTGCAGGAGGAAATCGATGCCGTGGTGCGGTAGCAACGCGGCGACAACTGCGGGATGGCTGCTGATGTTGATGACTCCGAGGATAGCGAGCGTGAGAAACCAAAGCACCATGATCGGCCCAAAAGCCACGCCGATGCGCGCCGTGCCATGCTTTTGCACGATGAACAGGCCGAAGATGATCGCTGCGGAGATGGGCACCACATATTCAGCCAGTTTTGTTCCTAGTTGCTCATCGAGCAGCGCCAGGCCCTCCACTGCGGAGAGGACTGAGATGGCGGGTGTGATCATCCCGTCCCCGTAAAGCAGACAGGCTCCAAAAATACCGCCCAACACGATGCCAGAGGTCATCTTTGGGGACATGCCCGCCTTGGCTGAGCGGAAAAGGGTCAGCAACGCGAACATCCCACCCTCACCCTTATTGGTGGCCCGGGTGATGAAGCCCAGGTATTTGAAGCATACCATCACGATCAGGGACCAAAACATCAAGGAGAGTGGACCCAGCACGCTCAAGGGCACCCCGGCCTGCGGCTTCGCGTGATTGAGGCATTCTTTTAGTGCGTAGAGAGGACTGGTGCCGATGTCCCCGAAAACTACCCCCAATGCCACAAGGGCCAGGGTCCATTGGTTGGAGGTTTTGTGTTCTGACATGAAGAGTTTTCGAGTCGTCTCGAAACCCTGCTGAATTGAGGGACTGACGCCCATAGCCAGCGCAGCCTTGGATGCAAGCCTCAGTTCGGAGCTCCGGCGGGGCACTTGGGTCGGGTGCTTATTTTCCCGCCTCGCGTGTTCCGGTGCCTTTCGGTCGCTTCATCAGGGTGTCCCCCAGCTCCTCCCGGATGGTCTCCGCGTGCTTCAGTAGCCTCGTCAATTCTTCTGGATTCTGAGCTGCGAGATCTTTGGATTCACTGATGTCTGAATAAAGATCGTAGAGTTCCGGCTTTTGAATCTTCACCTGCTTATAGGGCACGGGTTTTCCGCCTGCCGCTTTGGGGATGCCTGCCGACAGACTGCGATAGGTGTGCGGTAGTTGCAGTTTCCACCTCCCGTCGCCGCTGCTAATGGCCTGTAGCTGGTTGTTCTCATAGTAGAAGGCGTAGAACTCATGTGGGTTCCGCGTCACAGCCTTTCCGGACACGATAGGCCAGCAGTCTAGGCCGTCGATCTTGTGCTCCGGTAGCTTCGCGCCGATCACTCTCGAGATCGTCGGCAGCAGGTCGATCGTCATCATCATCATGTCCGTCGTCGTTCCAGCGGGGATGTGCCCAGGCCACTTCATGATGCCAGTCACGCGCGTGCCTCCCTCCCAGCAGGTGCCCTTGCCCTCACGCAAGGATCCCGCACTCCCCGCATGTTCACCATAGCTGAGCCAGGGGCCGTTGTCCGATGTGAAGACGACCCACGTCTTATCCTCCAGTCCGTTCTTTTGCAGCGCCCCCATGATCTGGCCGACCGACCAGTCCACCTCCATCATCACATCGCCGAAGAGGCCCTTGCCGGACTTGCCCTTGAACTTGTCGCTCACAAACAACGGCACATGTACCATGCTGTGCGCCAGGTAGAGAAAGAACGGCTTGTCTTTATTTTTCTCGATGAACTCAATGCCTCGTGTCGTGTAATCGGTCGTCAAGTGCGTCTGATCCTCCGGCGTGATCTCATCATCCACGACGTGGTCGTTCTCGACCATCGGCAGTTTCGGATACACGCCCGGTTTTGCCTGCGGATGGTAAGGCCACATATCGTTCGAGTAAGGAATGCCGTAGTACTCGTCGAAACCGTGTTTCACCGGCAAAAACTGCGGCAGGGAGCCGAGATGCCATTTTCCGATAGCGGCGGTGGCATAGCCTTTTTGCTTCACCAGTTCAGCGATGGTCATTTCATCTGCGTTGATGCCATGCTTCGCCGCAGGACCGAGTGCGCCGTGGATGCCGATTCGGTTCGGATAACACCCTGTCAGCAGCGCTGCGCGCGATGCGCTGCACACCGGCTGCGCCACGTGGAAATTGGTGAACTTCCGTCCCTCTGCCGCCAGCCTGTCGATGTTCGGCGTTTGATACCCCTGTGCTCCGAAGCAGCTCACATCGGCATAGCCCATATCATCCATGAAGATGATCACGATGTTCGGCTGCTCCGCCATCAATGTGGCATGTAGAATAATGAGGAGAGAAAGGGCTGTGGAAAGCAGTCGCATAATTGGTTGAGGTCAGGATTTGCCAGGCACCGCCAGTTCGAAATCGAATGTGCGATCCGGCATGGTGCAGCGCTGGTCGATGTGAGGGGAGTAGTCCTGGCAGCGTACGGTTTTGCCATCTGGCAAAAATTGGAGAAGGCGCAGCCAGCCATTGCCTCCATTCACATCCCTCTGGTAATCGACGACCATTTCCTGCACGAGCTGCCCGGCCTGCGCCTGGCTAGCGCGGTGGTTGGAGTAGCTAGCGTGGCCGCTGAGGATCATGACGACGTTGGCATGTTTGGACGCCATTTGCCATAGCTCTTCGGGTTGCGTGATGTCAGGCTTTTCGACCGGCACGGACTCTGGTGTCTTGTCTTTGCCGACGCTTGCAGAGAGTCTGATGCGCTCGTTGGTCTTCGGATCGAGGTAGGCGTGCGTGAAGATGATCACGCTGTGCTGAGGGTGTGCGGCGATGACTTCGCTAGCCCAGCGCAGCACTCCAGCACGCGGGGCGAATTCCAAACCGATGACGAGCCATTTACGACCTCCAGCTTCGAATTGATGCCAGTTGTTGTCCACCTTCGCGGACTGCTGCTCATAGGAGCCACCGAATGTGGACATGGCTTGGAACATGGACAGTGGTAGCCATACGCTGAAAGGCGAACGGTGCGTGTTCACCTGCAATTTGCCACCGTAATCGTGATTTCCCGGCGAGCTGGTCCATAGAACCTTTCCATCGAGACGCTTGAACGCATCAGCAGCAACACCCCATTCGACATCGGCAGAAGTTTGCGTCACATCACCGACCTGGATCATGAACCGGATCGAGTATTTGGCGGCATTGTCGGCGATCCACTGTGTCTGCTTATGGAAAATTTCTGGATGTAACTGCGCATAGAGCTGGGTGTCCGGCATGATGGCGATCGTGAAGGCACCTGACGCTGCCTCAGGCGCTCCCGGTTCCATGTGCGTTGAGGCTGGCAGTAATGATGAGGGGGTGATTTTTTTCGGCTTCTCCTCCGCGAAGATGAGGCCCGTGAAGGCAAGCAAGGAGAGTAGCAGACGAGTTGACATGATATGTTTGAACGTCGGAGAGCCTTGAGGCTTACAAAGGTTTGCCTCATGCTGGTATTTGGCGACAGGGGGGATGATAGAGCTCTGACGCGAGGGGAAATGATCTTTTTCCACTTGCCCATTTGTGCCATGCCTCTATGATCGCCGTCCTTCCCGGACAGAATTTACGTTTTCACGGCGAGAGTGGGGTTCCTCCCCGCTCTTTTTTGTCTGCGGGTATCACGAATTTTTATGATCAGCGAACTTAAAGCCCTTTTCGACTACTACGAGAAAGAGAAAGGAATCGACCGTGGCAAAATGGTCGAGGCTCTCTCGCAGGCATTGCTCGCCGCTTCCAAGAAAAGCATCGGTCCAGCGCGCGAGCTGCGCATCGACATCGATCCTGACAAGGGGAGTATCAAGGCATTTGCCAAATTGCTGGCAGTGGAAACTGTGAGCAATCCTTGGGAAGAGCTGCCGTTGGCCAAGGCGAAAAAATTCAAGAAGGACGCCGTGATCGGTGACGAGATTGAGATCGAGGTCACGCCGAACAATATGGGACGCATTGCTGCGCAGACCGCGAAGCAGACGATGCTACAGCGCCTGCGTATGGCGGAAAAGGAAAACTTGTATGAGGAGTTCAAAGACCGCACCGGTGACGTCGTTAGCGGTGTCGTGCGTCGTTTCGAGAAGTCCGACGTCGTGATCGATCTCGGTAAATTTGAAGGCGTAATGACCTCGAAAGAGCGTGTTTCCACCGAGGATTACACGCCCGGTGATCGCATGCGCTTTTATGTGAAGGCGGTGGAGAAGGAGGGGGGGCGCGGACCGGAAATCATCCTCTCTCGTGCCCATCCTAACTTCGTGCGTCGTTTGTTTGAGTTTGAGGTCAGTGAGATCGGGGACCGCACGGTGGAAATCGCCAGCATCGCGCGTGAGGCTGGTTACCGCACTAAGGTGGCCGTACACAGTGCGGACGAAAAAGTCGATCCTGTGGGGGCCTGCGTGGGTCTGCGTGGCGCGCGCGTGAAGAACATCGTGCGCGAGCTGAACAACGAGAAGGTGGACATCATTCGTTGGAAGTCTGATCCAGCCGAATTCATCCGCGAAGCCTTGAAACCGATCAAGGTCATCACCATCCAGGTGAATACCGAGAAGAAGGAGGCCCGCCTAACGGTGAGCGAGGAGGATCTGTCGAAGGCCATCGGGCGGCGCGGCCAGAATGCCCGCCTGACCTCACGTCTCGTTGGCATGGATCTCGTCATCGAGAAGGATCAGCACGCCGCCGAGGTCTTTGAAGGCCAGATGGGCAGCGCAGCGCATCAACTCGTGGACAAGCTCGGCATTTCTGAGGAGACCGCCCGCCAGCTCATCGAGGGTGGCATGGGCGATCTCGCCACACTTGCCTCTGGTGTCGATGTGGACGACATCACCGGCGTGCTCGGCGGCAATCGCGAACTCGCCGAGCAGATTTATGAAAAGGCACACGCAGCTCCTGCAGAGGAGTAGTTCTTGTGCCGCCATGAAAACTTTTCCTCTCAACTCCAACAGCCTCTCCCAGCCAGCACGACGCTCCGCCTGCCTGATCCACTTTTCTCATGCCCAGCAAGCCCTCATCTTCCAAAACACGCAAGCCAGCAGGCGAAGAAACGCCTGATACGCAAGCGACTGCCGAAAGCGCCAAGCCCAAGAAAGCGGCCAAAAGCAAGGTGCTCTCGCTGATCGAGGATGACAAACCTAAGACGCGGGTCAGAAACAAGGGGGCGACAGAGCTTCCACCACTCGGAGCCACGAAGAAGGCTGCGGCCAAGGAGCCAAAAGAAGAGGAGAAGCCCGCAGTTCCAGCCAAGCCCACGCTGGACGAGCAAAAAGCCGCCGCATTAAATCTTTTTGAAGATGAAGGTAAGCCCAAGGCACGGCGCCGCTCTACTGACGCCGTGCAACAGGCCGCGTTGCCTCCCATCTCCCTGCTGAAGGAGGACACCGCGCCGAAGCCAATCGCCCCCATCGTGCATGCGCCACCCACGGACGTGCCGGTGCCTGAGTTTGAGGTCAGCGAAAGCGGCGAGAAGATCATTCATCTGAAGCCGCCGATCGTGGTGAAGGATCTGGCGGACAAGATGGGATTGAAGCCCTTCAAGATCATCTCCGACCTCATCGCCTTCAAGGTCTTCGCCAGCGCCGACAAGGCCATCGATATCGAGGTTGCGGAGAAAATTTGCGAGAAGCACGGCTTCAAGCTGGAACGTGAGAAGCGTGAGAAAGGTGGGGGTGTCCACAAGAGCGAGGAAGTCATTGTTGAGCCGCCACCTGCTCCCGAGCCGCCGCCGGAGACCGACACGCGTGAGCTGCGCGCCCCGATCATCACCTTCATGGGCCATGTCGATCACGGCAAGACCTCGCTGCTCGACGCCTTGCGCAAAACCCAGGTCGCTTCCGGCGAGGCTGGCGGCATCACACAGCACATCGGTGCCTACTGCATCTTCCACGGCGGCAAGCCGATCACTTTCATCGACACCCCTGGTCACGCAGCGTTTTCTGCCATGCGTGCGCGCGGCGCGAATGTCACGGACATCGTCGTTCTCATCATCGCTGCGGACGATGGCATCATGCCGCAGACGAAGGAGGCACTGTCGCACGCGAAGGCCGCTGAGGTGCAACTCATGGTGGCCATCAATAAATGCGATCTACCCACTGCAAACGTCATGCGCGTGAAGAGCCAGCTCCAGGAGATCGGACTCGCGCCGGTGGACTGGGGTGGTGACATCGAGTGTATGGAGGTGTCTGCCAGGAGCGGACTCGGTCTGGATAATCTTCTCGAAACCATGGCCCTTCAGGCGGAGGTGCTCGAACTCAAGGCCGACCCGAAGGCCGATCCGCGTGCCACGGTCATCGAATCATCGATGGTTGCTGGTAAAGGTCCTGTCGCGACCGTGATCGTGGGCCAAGGCACGCTCAAAGTGGGGCAGGCGTTCATCTGCGGCCCTTACTGGGGCAAAGTGAAGGCTCTCGTCAACGACCGTGGTGAAAACATCAAAGAGGTGCTCCCCGGCATGCCTTGCGAGGTCGTCGGCTTTAGCGACATGCCGCACGTCGGTGATGAGGTGGTCGTGATGAAGAGCGAGCGTGATGTGAAGCGCCTCAGTGAGGAACGTCTTGAGGAAATCCGCCAGAAGAAGCTGCAGACGCCGCGCCGCAGCACGCTGGAGCATCTCTTTGCCAGCATCGAGGAAGGCAACAAGAAGGCGCTCAAGCTCGTGCTCAAGTGCGACGTGCAGGGCTCTGTCGAGGCCATCGCGAAGTGTCTCACCGACATCAAGAGTGACAAGATCAATCTCGAAATCTTGCACAAGGAAGTCGGTGCAATCAACGAGTCTGACGTGCTGCTAGCCAGTGCTTCCGACGCGGTTATCCTTGGCTTCAACGTCAAGGTGGAAAACAAGGCACTCACCACTTCCAAACGCGAAGGCGTGCAGGTGAAGCTGTATTCCATCATCTACGAATTGATCGATCAGGTGAAGGAAGCCATGGCTGGCCTGCTCGATCCGGTCACACGCGAGAAAGTCCTCGGTCATGCTCGTGTGAAACAGGTTTTCAAGGTGCAGAAGGGTTACGTCGGCGGCTCGGTCGTCACAGACGGACTCATGCACCGCAAGCAGCGCGCCCGCGTGCTGCGAGACGGCCAGGCTGTTTACGATGGTGGCTTCGAGACTCTTCGCCGCTTCCAGGATGAAGTGACGGAAGTCCGGAACGGTCTCGAATGCGGCATCAAGCTCTCCGGCTTCTCCGATTACGAGGAGAACGACGTCATCGAGTGCTACGAGCTCGAAAAAATCGCCCAAACTCTCTGACAAAGTTCCCAGCTCCAAGTTTCGGGCTTCAAGTGTGCCAGCCAAGGCCCCTGACCTAGACTTAAACAGCCTGTAGCTTGCCCCAACATGAGTCTTCGAATCCAAAAAGTCTGCGAACTTATCCGTCGGGAGTTGAGCATGATCTTGGAGAAGGATTTTCGCCAAGAGAACTGTCTGGTGACCATCCATGATGTCGATGTCACGCCTGACATGAAGCAGTGTTTTGTCTTCGTAGGCGTCATTGGCAGACCTCACCAGCAGGAAGCCGCCATTGAGCGCCTCACCAAGGCGCGTGGTGCCATCCAGCGTGATCTATACAAGCGGGTGAAGCTCCGCAGTAGCCCCTATCTCTTCTTCCGCCTCGACAAGTCAGTTGAGCGTGGTGTGCCTCTACTGAACATCATCGACAACCTGCCGCCGCCCGCGCCCGAGCCGCCGCCTGAGGTGGAATGAACGCAGAGAAGGTGTTTTCAGCGTGATGTTTTCTTGCTGCCTCTGGCCGTCGGTTTCTCCAATCCGACCGGTTTCTCTGCGGGTTGGTTCTCAAAGGGCATCACCTTCGGCGGCGTAGGAGTCGGGCCGTCCCAGAGAAAATGTTCAAGGCGAATTTTCGTGGCTCTCTCGCGCGCTTCCAGAGCGCGGTCTCCTGGATGACGGGCGATCTGCTCGGCAAGGTGCGCTGCCGCCTCCCACTGGTGGGATGCCTCAAGCAGGTCGATGCCGAAGAAGCCGGCTTTCGCGAGCCAGACGTAATCTGCCGGACTCGCTGGTGGCGTCATTTCGGCGGCACGCAGCACATTGTAGCAGGCTTCCAGAGCTTCGGTGTCACGTTTCGCGTCATGATGCACGGTGGCCAGCGTGAATCCGGCGCGCGCCTTCCACATGAGCGGAAGCGAGTGATCTGAAAGAAATCCGTCGAGCAGCTCAACGGCGGCGTCGAGCCGAGCAGGCTCGGTTTTGCCGAGTAGGAACAAAACTTCGGCCTTCTCGCAGACGGTGGTGCGGCGTTGCTCCGCGTCGAGAGTTTTGATGGCGAGGAGTTTGTCCAGGGATGCGAGCGACTGTGGAAGATCTCCCTGGAGCCGCTCGGAGAGTGCCTGCTGGTGACGTGACGCGATACCGAGAGCGCCCCCCTTTTGCGCAAGCTCATCCCAGATGACACGCGCACGTTTGCGGCCTTCGGGGCTCATCACCGACGCTGCGGACATGGCGGCGAAGTAGAGCGCGGTCTCAGCCTGGGGTGTGTCTGGCTCCTCGCGGGCGATGATCTCGAACTCGGTGCGAGCGTTGGCGAAGTCTTCGAGCCGGTAATGCGCACCGGCGATCCTGAGCCGCACTTCAGGTGTGAGATTGCTCTGCGGCCACGCTTTGACGAAACTCGCACCTTCTGTGACGAGCGCGTTCAAATCGTTGGAAGCGTCCAGCAGCCAGAGCCGGGTATAATCGATGCGCTGGCGTTGCACAGCGGTGAGGGCGTCCGCTGTGGCGGCGGAGGCGAGTGTGAGTTTCGCCTCGTCGATGCGAGGAGGGCTGGACATGAGCAGAAGCTCTGTGAGCGCCACGCACGCGTCAGCGAAACGCGGGTGACGTGGCTGGCTGCGGATGAAGGAACGCAACGCTGACTCGGCTTCCTGCTTGTGATTCGCGGCAAGGAAGAGCGCTTTTTCGAGCTCCAGCGTGGCGGCGGACTCGGCACTTTGCTTGCCGATGCTGGCAGCGTTGCCCACGACTTCGAGCTGGCCGAGGAGACTCTGATAAAACGTGAAGTCACCCGCGAGGACGGCGGCGAGGCCGGCGTTGAACAACGCACGACGGCGTTCGGTGAGCGTTGTTGCTGCGTTGGCGGCGTTTTGAAATAGCTCCAATGCACGCGAGGGCTCGCCGCGGCGGAAGAGAATGCCAGCGGCGGGGAAATCAACCTCCGCAGAACTGCCACCAAATTTCTGTCGCCAGTTTTCGGCGATGATGAGCACACGGTCATCAGCCCCCTGCCTGACGTAAATCTCCATCGCGAGCCGCATGGCCTCATTGAGACGAGGATGCTTGGGATATAGCTGGAGCAGTGCTTCCAGCAGGCTCACGGCCTCGTCATCGCGCTTCAACACGGAAAGCCACCTAGCGGTGATGTAGATCGCATGCCCGCGGAACTCCGCTGTGGCTTCCACAAGCGCGGCAGGCGGTTCCGGCTGTTGCTGCGATGTATTGCCGGAGGAAATCCAGCGCAGTACCGCTTCCGGTAACGATTGCGAAGATGGGATCGCTTGGTGTGAGCGGTCGAGTATGTCAAAAGCCTTGTCCCACACGGCGCTGTCCACTGTGGTGTCGAGGAATTTGAGTAGATGCTCCTGTGCCGCCTCCGGTTGTTTGCGGCGCAGGAGGATTTCAGCTTCGAGCAGGGCGGCGGCATGATGCGCACGCTCGCCGCCGGATTTCATCGCTCTTAGCGTGGCCAATGTGGTTTGAGCGGCGGGGATCTGTCCAGCTTGTAGTTGGGAGCGTGCTTTGAAATAAAGATCAGAGGCGGTAGTGCCTTCCTCCGCAGTGGGGAGAGGCTTGCCTTCATCGAGATCGATTTCCTTTTGCAGCAAGGCGGCCTGGGCTTTCAGGTTAGAGTCGGCGGTTCCGGCCATGGCGGCCAGCTCGGCGCGCGCTGAGGTGTTTTCTCCCTGAGCGGTGAGGATCTGGGCCAGTAGCAGGCGCGTGCGGGGCTGGCGTGGCGCAGTGTCGTCATCGGTGATCAACCGACGCGCACCGTTCAAATCACCGTTTAATGCGAGTGCCTGAGCGCGCCAGAAGGTTTCGTCGTCGAGTTCATGCGCGTCAGCGAGCGCGAGCATGTGAGCGCCATCCCGTGCGCGTGCCCACGCCTCTGTGGCGAAGGTCGCGAGATGCCGCGCCTCAGCGCGAGTTTGCTTTCTGTCTTTGAGTAGGCGCTCCGCCTTCACCGCCGCGACGCTTGGCAGGCCGTCCGCCAGAGCTTGTCGTGCGGCAGTGTATTCCGGTGCGTCTTTCAGCGGGGCCGCGCTGAGGAACACGGCGGGCAGCAGAATAGCTGGGGAAAGGAGAAATGCTCTGAGCCTTGGCATGCAGGCGCATCCTATCGCAGGCTACGGATGGAATCCAGAAGCAGATATATCAACGTGCGAAGGCTCCTGCTTTCAAGGCGGCAGTCGCCCCAAACGCAAAGAAGCCGATGGCGATGATCAGGTATAGGGAGAGCACCACCACTGTCATGACACCGATGAACTTCCAGAATCCGCGTTGCTCATTGAGGGCCGCGTCTAGATCCACCACAGCGCGGGAAGCGGCCAATGAGCCGATGCGGTTGGCATACTTCCAGAGTTTGACCGCAGGAACGATGTAAACAAAGGCCATCACCACATAGATGGCGGCCATCACGAGGAAGCCAATGTTTCCAAATGGATTGGCGGCATTTTTGGGCAGGCTTCCCACCAGTGAGACCAAGCCCATGCCGCCCCCGGCCAGCAGCATAAAGGCGACACCGATCCACATCAGTACGGACATGAAACGCACCCATGGTTTGGTGCCTGCAAGCTGGGCGATGGTGCTCGGAGAGACTGAATCTCCGGACTGGCTGTCGGTGGTGCCGAAGGGGTTCGAAGCCGGGCTAGCGTAAGGGTTTGCGGGAGGGGATTCCATGGCGGGCAGTGGATTGGTGGTGAGAACGACAGAGTGTTGTTTTTGCGCTTTTCACATGCAGGCTACGAAAATAAATCGGGTGTTGTCAAAACCAAACGCAACCGCTTGAATGGCCGCCAATGCCAGCACATGCACGCGCAGACACTCTGCAACCGGTTGAACTCGCTGACGGCGTGGAGATTCAGCTCCGTGTGGCGGGTCCGGCGGTGCGCAGCATGGCCTACATGATCGACGTGATGGTGCGCGCGGGCATTTACCTGGGCGCGTGCGCCGTGGCAGGTTTTTTCCTGCTACCAGCGGTAGGTTCCAATCTCGGGAAGGGATTGATGTTGTTGTTCATGTTCCTGATGGAGTGGTTTTATAATGTGGCCTTCGAGGCGGGTGCTAGGGGAGCGACACCTGGCCAGCGGGCGATGAAGCTGCAGGTGATGAGCGTCACCGGCGGTCCGGTGACGCTGGCGCAGGCGGTGATGCGCAATTTCCTACGCGTAGTGGATTTCATGCCCGCCTTCTACCTCACGGGTATCGTGTGTATGCTCTTCACGAGGCGCTTCCAACGGCTGGGTGATCTGATGGCGAACACGGTGGTGACGTACGCAGAGGCCGCACCGCAACAACTGGCGCAGATGGAGATCCGCGCCGAGCGGTGCGCTCCGGAACAGATACTCACGCGCGAGGAGCAGGCTGCACTGCTAGCCTTTCTCGAACGTGCGCCGATGTGGGCGGATGAACGCCGTGTCGAACTTGCGGCGCTGGCCATGCCGCTGACTCGCGCACAGGGGCAGGAGGGGCTGCGGAGATTGTGCGGCATGGCGCTATGGTTGCAGGAGCCGAATGAGAAGGGGGAAGCCCGTCCGCCGTTGAAAGGAGCAACACTTTCCCGCTAATGACACCGGCCCAGTTTGAGAAGAGCGTCGAGCCGCGCCGACAGAAGCTGGAGCGCCTGCTCGACGCTGTGGAGCGGGCTGAGCCGTGCGAGGACGTGGCTGAGTTGCCGGCGACATTCCGCCAGGTTTGCCATGACCTGAGCGTGGCGCAGCAACGCATGAGCCCGCAACGTGTGACCCAGCAGCTCAACGTGCTGGCGATTCGCGCCTACCGCTTGCTCGAGCGGAGAAGGGCGGGTGGTTGGGAGACCTTCGCGCGACTGCTGCTGGTGGAATTTCCGCAGGCGGTGCGCCTGGAGTGGAGGCTGTTCTGCCTGTGCCTGGCGTTGTTTTATGTCCCGGCAGTGGTTTTCGCTGCCATAACGCCACAGCATCCCGAATGGGCCATGGCTCTGCTCGGGCCGCAGGGCATGATGCAGATCGAAAGCATGTACGGCGAGTCGAGCACACCGGCCAGTTATGTTCGTGAGAGCTTCGGCTCGGGCTTCGCAGCGTTCTGCTTTTACATCTGGAACAACGTGGGTATCGGCTTCAAGACCTTCGCTGGCGGCATTCTCGGCGGAGTGGGTGCGCTCGTCGTCTTGTTGTTCAACTCACTCCAGCTCGGCGCGGTGTTTGGCTATGTGCATTATTCGGGCAACCCGCTGACTCTTTACACCTGGGTGGTGGCGCATGGTGCGCCGGAGCTGACAGGCGTGGTCATCTCGGCCATGGCCGGCATGCGGGTGGGATGGTCTGTACTGAATCCTGGTCGGCTGGAGCGTCGCACCGCGCTGGTGCTGGCTGGACGCAAGGCGCTGCCGCTGCTCGTCGGCGCGGCGGTGATGACGAGCTGCGCAGCGGTGCTAGAGGGCTTCTGGTCGCCGTTGGATCTGCCTCCGGCCATAAAATTCACCGCTGGTGGGCTGTGCTGGCTGCTCGTGGCAGCGTTTTTGATTTTCAGCGGAAGGAGGCGCGCCTATGCGACTTGAGGACATGACGGTGGTCTTGCGTCCGCGCCAGACGTGGGAAGCAGTGGATCTCGGCTGTGCGATGGTGCGACGTGATTTTGGTAGGCTTATGGCACTGTGGGTCGGCACGGTGTTCCCACTGTGGGCCGTCGTCTGTGTATTGCTGCGCGATGATCCGGTGTGGATTCCGCTGGTCGTGTGGTGGCTGAAGCCGCTCTATGACCGCGTGCCGTTGTTCTGCCTCAGCAGGGCGGCATTCGGGGAGCGCCCGAGCTTTGTCGAGACGTTGAGATCATGGCCGCGGATGTGGTCCACGGGTATTTTTTCCGCCTTGCTGTGGCGGCGTCTGTCTTTCATCCGTAGCTTCGCTCTCCCGGCACAGATGCTTGAGGGCCTGCGTGGCTCCGCCGCCGGTCGGCGCGTGAAGATCCTCGCGACGGATGGCGGTGGATCGGGTTTTTCGTTGTCTTATGCCTTCTCAAATATCGAGCTCTTCTGCTGGCTGGGTTTCATGTTCGGCACCTACGGCCTGCTGCCAGCCTCCGCTAAACCGGACTGGAGCGGTATGTTTCAAGCTCTGGACTTCGAGACCACGATTCCAAAAGGCTTTCTCTGGTGGGGGGCGGCCTGTCACATGGTCATTGTGAGCCTGGTCGAGCCTTTCTACGTCGGTGCCGGCTTTGCCCTTTATTTGAACTGCCGCACGCGCATCGAAGGCTGGGACGTTGAATTGGAGTTTCGCCGGATGGCATCACGCCTAACTGCTGCTGTGCTGCTGGTGTTATGCTGCACATTGCCGGGTGCGCTAGCCGTGGCAGCGGAGAGCGGAGATGCGGCGCAAACGATTCGGGAGGTGCTGCGGCATCCGGATTTTGAAATTCACAAGATCAAGACTAGGCAGTGGGTGATGGACTCCAAGGGCGATATGGACTCGGAACCATCAGGTGAAGGCTTCGAGATCGTCGGCGTTGTTGGCGAGGTGCTGTTCTGGGGCATCGCCACCGGCCTCTTGGTGTGGCTGGTTGTCTATCTCGTGAAAAACCGGCATCTTTTCATTTCTCGGCGTGCTGGCCAAGCGCCGGTAAAGGTTCCGACGGTCGTGATGGGCATGGAGATCACACGGGAGAGCTTGCCTGAGGACATTGAGGCTTCGGCGCGTGCCGCATGGGAGAAAGGCGAGTTCAAAGAGGCGCTCAGCTTGCTTTATCGCGGGTCGTTGTCGTGGCTCGTCAGGCACCGCCATCTACCGATCAGTGACAGCGACACTGAGGAAGACTGCCTCGCGCAGGTATCATCCGTAGGAGGACAAGGCGAGTCCGCCTATTTCAAGAGACTCACAGGAGCATGGGTGCAGGTGGCGTATGCCTTACTGCCGGTGAGCGACGCGGAGATGCGGTCTCTTTGCGACCTATGGCCTTTCGCGGAGAAAGGGGGTAGAGCTTGAACGCCTCAGCATCTCACCGCTGGTTACTCGCTTGGGTGATCTTCGCATTGTGCGGCTGCGACGGGCATTGGGAGGAGGTGGAAAAGACCACCGGCTACAAGGGCAAGGCGCGTGTGGATCCTTTCCTCGCAGCGCAACGCATGCTTACCGAACTTGGACACAAGGTGCGGAGTGTGAAGATACTTGGCAAATTACCGGCGAGCGGCTCGGTCGTTATTCTCTCCGCTGAAGGCGAGCTGCCTGCTGGGAGAGCGAAGCAGTTGCTGCGCTGGAGCTTCAATGGAGGCCACCTCATCTACCTACTCGATGGCACGCGGGCCTACAATGACTTCGACGCGGAGTTCGGCTCCTTCATCTCCGGGATGATGTTGGAGGAGGAGAATGATCCGGTGCTGGAAATGCTGGGCGTGGGTGTGCAACGACGGGTGAAGTCGGACGACATGCTTCCAGGGTTTACCAACGATAAGAAGGAAAGAAGCAAGAACACGGATGGAGAGGATAATGAAAAGGGAGCGTGGCTCGAATCTATCCAGGACGTGAGCTGGAATGGGGCGAACTACAACCTCAGCCTTGGAGGCCGCCAAATCCTGATCCTTAAACGTAAACTGCGGAAGGGAGAGTTCTCCGCAGGGTTGAAAAATGAGTCTCTGGCGCTGCATTTGAACCATGGGAGAGGCGCTGTGACGCTACTGACGCATGCGAGGCCGTTCCGCAATCACTGGATCGGCGAGCGTGATCACGCGGGCTGGCTGTCCGCTCTCGTGGGAGGCGGCGGCAAGGATGTATTGTTCGTGGCCGCCACAGAGGGGAGTTTCTTTGACTTACTGTGGCAGTATGGGTGGATCGCTCTAGTGACGCTGACGCTGTGCCTCGTGTTTTGGTTGTGGCGACAGATGCCGCGCTTCGGTCCTATCGCCGAGGTGGAGATCGATACCACGCGGCACTTTGCCAGCCACATCGGCGCACTGGGGGAGTTCTTCTGGCGCATGCGCCGCAGCACACTACTGGTGGACGCGGCCCGCGATGCGGTGTGGGAGCGGGTGAGTGAGAGGCACCGCCCGCTCGCGGATGGAACGCGGCAGATGGGCGGGCCTCTCGCTGAGGAAATATCCCGCCGCACCGGATTATCCGTCAGTCGTATCTGCGCCGCCTTTACAGTGAAGCCGCCGGACTCGGCGCATAACTTTGTCAGTCTCATGCGCGACCTGCAAGCGATGCGTGCCGCGCTTTCACCATCCGTCACCTCACTAAGCCATGAATCCGATCCCACCCGCTCTTGAAGCCACGAATGATCACACGTCTCCGCACGCGCTACCGGGAAGCCCCGCAGTCTTTCAGCATATCCGTGCTGCAGTGGGCCAGGTTTTTGTGGGGCAGGAGGAGGTGCTGAGCCAAGTGCTCGCTGCGCTGCTTGCCGGCGGCCACGTCTTGCTCGAAGGCAAACCCGGGCTGGGCAAGACGCATCTCGTGCTGGCGCTTTCACACACGTTTGGCGGTAGCTTTAGGCGTATTCAGTTCACGCCCGACCTGATGCCTTCGGACGTTTGCGGCCACACGCTGTTTGACATGGCCAGCGGTACTTTCCGCGTCCGTCGCGGGCCGGTGTTCGCTAATCTTCTGCTGGCAGATGAAATCAACCGTGCTCCGGCCAAGACGCAGTCCGCGCTGCTTGAGGTGATGCAGGAGACGCAGGTGACGATTGACGGTGAGAGTCATGCGCTCGCGCCGCCGTTCATGACATTCGCGACACAGAACCCGATCGAGCAGGAGGGCACTTATCCGCTGCCGGAAGCGCAGCTAGATCGTTTCCTGCTCAAGGTACTCATCGACTACCCGGACGTGGCGAGTGAGACGTGGGTGGTGAGGGAGGTGTCCTCATGTGCGTCAGGCGGCGGGCTTTCTGCCTCCAGTGTGCAGCAGGTCTGCACACCGGAGGACATCCTTGCCGCACAGGAGGAGGCAGCGGCCGTGCAGGCGGCGGAGCAAGTGGTGGACTATGCCGTGAAGATCGTGAGAGCCACGCGACAGCACGGTGCCATCTCACTCGGGGCGGGGACACGTGGTGCGATCAGTCTTGTGCGCACGGCGAAGGCGTTCGCGCTGCTTGAGGGGCGCCATTACATCACGCCTGCGGATGTGAAGCGTGCCGTGCTGCCGGTGCTGCGCCATCGCGTGCAACTCGCGCCGGAGATCGCCATCAGTGGTCAGACAGTGGACGACATGCTCAGCTCGCTGCTCAGGAGCATCGAGGCTCCGCGTGTGTGAGGCTCCTCTGCCGAACTTGGAACACACTTTTCCTATGCGTCCGACCACCCAGTTGCTGCGACTACTCACCGCCTGGCTCATCCTGGCGGTCGCGGCCTGCGTGTGGTCGCAGTTGGTCATTCTGTGGCAAATCACCGGCGGTTTACTGCTGGCGGTAGTGGTCGCGGACGCTCTGACTCTGCCTCGCCGGGGCCGGATCATCGGCGTGCGTTCGGTTCCTGGGCGTTTCGCACTCGGGGTGGACTCGTCGGTAACCTTGACGATTTCACATGAACTGAGCCGACCGCTGGAGCTAGAGGTGTTCGATGGTATTCCGACCGCAGCGGAGGCTGGAGGACTACCGCATCGCCTAGCGGTGCCAGTGGGTGAGTTCGCGGTGATCTCGTATCAAGCGCGCTTTGTACGTCGCGGGGAGCATTCCTTCACTCCCGCGCAGGTGTTGGCAGGCTCGATCCTGGGTCTGTGGCGGAGGCTGCATTACGTTGCCGGGGAGAGCCGGACGCGGGCCTATCCGAATTACGAGCCGGTGGTGCGTTTTGCGATGTTGGCCATGGCGAATCGCGTGGAGCAGATGGGCATCGTCAAACGGCGGCGCATGGGCACGTCGCTCGATTTTCACCAGTTGCGTGACTATCAGGACGGCGACGTGCTTTCCCGCATCGACTGGAAGGCAACCTCACGCCGCTCGGCACTCGTGAGCCGCGACTTCGAAGAAACGCGCAACCAGACGATCCTGCTCGTGCCTGACTGCGGACGCCGAATGCGTGCGATGGATGGCGGGCTGAGCCAGTTCGACCACTGCCTAAACGCGCTGCTGCTGATCGCGTTCATCGCCTTGCGTCAGGGGGACGAGGTCGGTGTGGTAGGCTTCGGTGGCGTGCGGCGCTGGCTGCCGCCGGTCAAAGGCGCGCACAGCATGGCGAAGCTGCTGAATCATTTGTATGATTACGAGACCAGTACTGAGCCGAGCGACTTCATCGAGGCTGCGGAGCGCGTGATGACACTGCAACGACGACGGGCGCTGGTGATCATGCTCACCAACCTGCGCAGTGAGGATGGTGCCACGCTGGCTGCGGCGGCGGGCGTTATGCAACGGCGGCATCTCGTGCTGGCAGCTACTTTGCGCGAACAGGAGCTCGATCAACGCGCCGGAACGCGGATCGACCATCTACACGACGCCCTGCAATACGCCGCACTGACGCATTATTTTGGGGAACGCCGACAGTTGCTAGAGTCATTGCGCTCACGGCGCGTCTTGACGGTGGATGAGTCGGCACAGATGCTGCCAGTGGCACTGGCGAACAGATACCTTGATGTGAAGGCGGGTGGGTTGCTTTGACGCGGACATGACAAAACTGTGGTTAAATCAGCCACGAAACATGTCATTTGCAGCGCCTCATTGGGAGGAAATAGATGAAGCTTCATGAAGCTGGAGAGCCAAGCTCTGTTTCCACCCTACCCGCTGGCAGACCAGCGCGGGCACGAACCGGACTTGTCGAGTGCTCTCCGCCGGGTGCTGGACAGCGGAAACTACATTTTAGGGGATGAGGGGAAGACGTTTGAGCGCGAGTTCGCGGCGTTCCTGGGAGTGAGGCATATCGTGAGCGTGGCAAGCGGCACTGATGCCATCGAGGTGTTGTTGCGGGCCTTGGGGATCGGTCATGGAGCACGGGTGGTCATTCCAGCGTTCGCGCCGTCCGCTGTGGCAGCGGCTGTGGTGCGCTCGGGTGCGTTGCCGCTCATGGCGGATGTCGAGGCGGACACTTTCACGCTCTGCGCGGAGTCACTGGAGGCTGTATTGTGTTCTTCTTTAGGACATGAGGTGAAGGCGGTGCTGGCAGTGCATCTGTTCGGACACCCGGCAGACTGGCAGAATCTGCTCCGGGTGGCTGCGACGCACGGTGTTGTCTTGCTGGAAGACGGTGCGCAGGCGCATGGCGCGACTTGGCATGGCAGTCCTGTCGGGAGTCTCGGGGCAGCAGCAGCGTTTAGTTTTTACCCGACAAAGAATCTCGCCGCGCTCGGAGACGGCGGGGCGGTGGCGACCGATGATGAGGATCTCGCTGCCAGGCTGCGTCACCTTCGTGAATATGGTTGGCGGGTGCGGGGAAATAGCGAGACGCCTGGAGTGAACAGTCGGCTCGATGAGCTGCAAGCCGCCATTCTACGGGTAAAACTGCCTATGCTAGCGCAACGGCTGGATCAGCGGAGGCGGCTGGCCGCGCAATACGACGCACGGCTCAGCACCTGCGCACTGGTCCGGGTGCCGGTCGTGCGTGGCGGCTGTGAGCATGCCCGCCATCAGTATGTGGTGCGCTGTGAGGAGCGCGACGCGTTGCTGGAGCATCTGCAAAGCGCCGGTGTTCCCGCCGCCATCCATTATGCAGTGCCCTTGCACCGCCAGTCGGCGTGGCGTGAGGATGTCTCGCTGCCAGAGGCCGAACGAGCGTCACAGGAAGTGCTGTCGCTGCCTCTGCATCCCTACCTTTCAGAGGCAGCGGTGGATTTTGTCTGTCAGATCATCGAGGAGCACGCCCATGCTGGTTCATGAATATGACACGCTGCGCGCGGTCGAGGACCATCACTGGTGGTATGCCGTACAGCGGCATCTTCTGCAAAACGCCCTGCTTGGCAGACTGCCTGAGCATGGACGTGTGCTCGATGCCGGGTGTGGCACCGGAGGCACCATGGTATTTTTGAAAAAGTGCATGCCCGGCCTCGACTTGCATGGCGTGGATGCCTCCGATCACGCTCTGAGACATTGCCATCAACGCGGTTTGTCCCAAGTGAGCAAAGCCTCCGTGCATGAACTGCCATTTGCTGACGCCTCCTTCGACACGGTGCTGAGCCTCGATGTGTTGTACCATGCTGAGGTGGAGGAGAACAGCGCCATGAGCGAGATGACCCGCGTGCTGCGTCCAGGAGGACTTTGGGTGGCCAATCTGCCCGCTTTTGAGTGTTTACGCGGCTCACACGATGATGCTGTTTGTGGCGTGAAACGCTACACGTCTTGTCATGTGCGAACCTTGGTCTGGCGTCATAGCCTTGAGGTCGAGATGATCCATTACTGGAATGCTTGGCTCTACTTACCGCTTTTTTTGTGGCGGTGGCGCAGCCGCTTTTGTCGCAGGGCAGGTAATGCGGTGAGGTCAGATATGAGATTACTCCCCCCCACTCTGGACCGGATGATGAGTCGCGTCGGGATGTGGGATGCTTGGCTTTGTCGAGAACTTCATCTACCGTTTGGTTCCTCATTATTCACCGTGGCCCGGAAGAGGCAGACACCCGGAGGGGATAGGCGATGACGATGGCGGACGAGAATCCTGAGATGAGCTTCGTGGTGCCTCTGCACAACACGGGAGAGTCTCTACCACGGCTTCTGGAGGCGTTCCGCACGGCTGACATCGGCTGCTCATGGGAGCTGGTGCTGGTGGATGATGGCAGCGCGGACCGCACCTTCCAACGTGCGGCAGATCTCGTGCGTGATTACCCGGTGCCGGTGACGCTGGTGGAGCTAGCACGGAATTTTGGCGAGCATGCGGCGGTGTTAGAGGCTTACCGGCGTGCGCGCGGGCGCTTCGTGGTGAACTTGGATGATGATCTGCAAAATCCGGTGGGTGAAGCGCTGAAGTTACTGCGGTGTCTGCGTGACTCAGATGTGGAGGTGGTTTACTCGCGCTACGCGGAGAAGCAGCATCATTGGTTGCGCAATCTGGCGAGCTGGGTGGCGAACCGCTGTGCCACGCTGCTGCTGGGCAAGCCCGGGAATTTGTATCTGTCGAGCTTCCGTGCGTTGCGGCGGGAGTTGATCGAACGCATCACGTCATACCACGGCCCGTATCCATACATTGACGGGCTGATCCTCGGCGCAACGAATCGCATCACGAGCCTTGAGGTGGAGCACGTTCCACGTGTGGGCGGGCGCAGCGGTTACACCCCCAGAAAGCTCGTCCGGCTGGCATTGAGCTTGCTGTTTGACTTTAGCGTCATGCCCCTGCGACTTGCGAGTGTGTTGGGAGCCGTGCTTTGTGTGTTGGGGGCGGCGCTTCTCGCTGTGGTGCTCATTGAGACGTGGCTAGTCGGACATCGGCAGCTTGGCTGGGGCTCGCTGATGGGAGCGCTGGCCGTTTTCAGCGGTGCGCAACTGCTTATGCTGGGCATCATCGGCGAGTATGTGGGGAGGGCATTCATGACCGTCTCCAGCAAGCCACAATCACTGGTGCGCACTGTCATTCATCATCCATTTCCCGTCCCATGATCCACGAGACCAGCATCAGTAACTGCTCCGTGCGCGGCGTACGCTTGTACGAGGTAAGACGGGTCGTCGATCATCTGCGCGGTCATCTGGCGGCCGTGGAGTTCACTCAGGATATTCCTTTTGTGCCCCAGCGCTACTTCTTGACCTATGGTATTCCCTCGTCGCAAACACGTGGCGAGCATGCACATCTGCTTTGCGAGCAGTTTCTCGTCTGCGTGCATGGCGAGTGTCATCTCATCGTCGATGACGGTGAAAACCAGGAGGAATTCTGCCTGAACCGTCCGACCTTCGGCGTGCTGGTGCCCCACATGGTGTGGGCCACTGAGCATCTTCATTCCACTGATTCCGTTCTCATGGTGCTGGCCTCGCGCCCGTATGAGGCTGAGGATTACATACGTGATTATGACGGGTTTCTGAGCAAGGTGAGGGGAGCTAGGAGAACATCATGAAAGCAAACGTGATCAGCTCTTTTTTATCCGAGCCGAAGGTTCCGCCATTAAGTGGCGCATGGACTCGGTTGACGATCGCCATGCGGAGCCAGCCTCTGTGGATAGCCCTGCTGCCTTCGGTGCTAATGACTCTGCTGATGGGCTGGCTGGACCAAGTCACAGGCTGGGAGATAAGCCTCTTCATCTTCTACGCCTTTCCGATCGTGTTGGCGGTGTGGTGGAACGGCAGCGAGGCCGGATTTGGAGTCGCATTATTGTGCGGTGCGGTGTGGTGGGCCGCGAACGTCAACAATCATCCCTATGAAACGTGGCTGGGCTTCACCTGGTCGCTCATCAATCGCGAATTCTATTTCTGTGTGGTCGTCTTTGCTGTGGCCGTGGTGAGGAAGAAGCAAGACGATGACGCGGCACGAATCCAGATGCTGGAGGAGCGACGCCAGCTCGAGCAGGACTTTGTGCGCGTCAGCGAGCATGAGCAGCAACGCATCGGTCAAGATTTGCACGATGGTCTATGTCAACAACTGGCGGCCATTGGCTGCGCCACGCGAGTTCTGGCAGAGGATCTTCAATCCCGCCAGATGCCCGAGGCCCGTGACGCGGTGATGATCGAGGAATCCATCCAGCAGGCGGTCATGGAAGCGCGAAATTTGGCACGCGGCATCTTCCCGGTGCATGTGGACCGCGACGGCCTATCCGCTGCGCTTTCAGATCTGGTGCGGACCACCAGCAGGCTCACTGGGGTGAAGATTGAGGTGGAGGAGAACACAGAAATTCATCTCTCTAGCCCGGAGAAGGCCATGAACCTTTATCGGATCGTGCAGGAGGCTGTGGCCAATGCCGTCCGTCATGGTGGTGCAGAGCGGATACTCATCCGCCTGAATTCCAGCGACGCTATGCTTGAGATGAGCGTTGAGGACGACGGCTCGGGCATCACGCCAGAAAGAAAATCAAACAATGCCGGTATGGGACTGCGCACCATGCACTACCGTGCCCAGGCATTGGAGGCAGACTTTGAGATCAAACCACGACCGGGTGGCGGCACCATCGTCCAATGCTGCCTTCCAGTGAAAACACCCTCGACAAACCCATGAAAACCAACACATCCAAATCTGACATGAACATCGCCCAAGGCTGCAAAGTACTCCTCGTTGAGGATCATCCGATGTTTCGCGAGCACCTCGGGCAGTTGATCAACCGCGAGCTGGGCATGGCCGTCTGCGGGGAGGCGGATAACATCCAGGACGCTCTCAAACTGGTGCATGAGACCAACCCCGACATCGCCATCGTGGACATCACTCTGCGTGGTTCAAGCGGACTCGAACTGCTCAAGGACATCAAGGCCCAGGGATTGGGTATCAACGTTCTCGTGCTTTCGATGCACGACGAGGAACTCTATGCCGAGCGTGCCCTCCGTGCCGGTGCCAAAGGATACATCACCAAAAACGAAGCATCGACCGAGGTGATCCAGGCCATCCATTGCGTGATGAAAGGGGATGTCTATGCCAGCAGGCAGATGACAGCGAAGCTGCTCGAGCGCATGACGCATAAGCGCGTGTCCTCGGAGCTTAGTGGAATGGAAACCTTAGCAGACCGCGAGTTGGAGGTGTTTCAGCTCCTCGGGCGTGGCAAAAGCACACGTGAGATCGCCCAGTTGCTGCATCTCGGGGAATCAACGGTGGAGACCTACCGTGCGCGCATCAAGGAGAAGCTCCAATTGCGTAGCGCAGCAGAGCTTTACCTGCGGGCCGGCCAGTGGGTCAGGGATCATGGTGCTTGAGTGGCGCTTAACATGACAATCCGTGGCGGTTGACTCCATATGCCTTGTCTTTTGCCTTTAAGGCACCGTTCAGGGCAAAATGGCTGTTAATCTCAGCAGCCTGTTATGTCGAAACGATCTCACAAGCCACAGCGGCAAAGCCACAAGCAGGTACCAGACGTGGGCTTTGTTGACGCCCGAGCGACGGACACCCAGAAATGTGGAGAAACGGTACAGCCGCCAACTGTGTCTTTAGCCACATGCATGAGACGTGCTCATATCGCAATCATCTCACTGCTTATGATCGCCTGCGCCGGGATTTATGCGTGGACAGCGGACTTTCCCATGGTCTTCGACGATCATACTTATATGAAGGACAATCCATTCTTCGCGGAGGCAGCTAGCCTGAGCTACCTGAGTGATTTTGGAGAGTTCGCCAACCGTCCGGCCAAGATTGGCTCTGACCCAGACTATGCCGTAAACTTCATCCTGCGGCCTGTCGCCTACATCACCTTTTATGCGAACTATCTTCTGGATGGCTGGCTTCCACGCTGGTTCCGTGTAGTGAATGTTGTCATACATGCGTTGAACTCGGTGTTGGTCTGTCTTCTGCTTCAGGTGCTTCTGCGTAAACCAGTGGAAAGCGGTGCGCTGTCAGGAAGCTCCAGCCTTTTTATCGCGGGCGCATCTGCGCTGTTCTTTGCGGTGCATCCCTTAGCCACTGAGTCGGTAACTTATATCGTCCAGCGCTTCACATCCCTAGTGATGCTGTTCTCCCTCCTGGCGCTGTGGCTGCACTTCCTGTCCTTGGTTGCCCGCTCGCGCACAAGCCTGTGGCTGCTGCGCGGCGGCTCGGTGGTAGCGATGCTGCTAGCCATGCAGACGAAGGAGAATAGCGTCGTGGTACCTTTTATGGCGGTGCTGGTGGACTGGCTGGCGCTTGGGACGGGATTGCGCCGCGCACTGAGGCGCGCACTGCCGCTGCTGCTTTGTACGCCGTTGATTCCGGCGCTTGTCGTCCTCACTGCTGCGGCTCAACATGGCTGGGACTTCAGTTGGCATGCCTCGGTGAACCTCGTGAATTCTAGGGACATCCCGCTCAAACACTGGCACTACATCGTCACGGAGATCACGGTCGTGGCTCATTACCTTAGGCTCATGATCTGGCCGGCTGAACAGAACATCGATCCGGAATGGCCCACTTATGAGTCGATGTGGCATGAACATGTGTTGCTTTCATTGGGATTCATGACGGCCTTGGTTGGCGCTGTCTGGTGGATGTTCCGCCGCTGGCGCGGAGATGTGCGTTTCGCTCTGGGCTTCGCTTTCACCCTATGGTTCTTCGCCACCGTTTCAATCTCCTCCGGCGTGGTGCCGCTTCCGGACATGATGGCAGAGCATCGTTCCTACATGCCTTCACTGGGCATTTTCATTCTGGCCGCCTGCTTGCTTGACCGTCTTCGTGTACTGCAATGGCACCAGGGACTGATGGGGAAGGTGATTCCTGGCATGGTTTTGGTGATGGCAGGTTCACTTGCCTGGGTGACTTGTGCTCGGAACGAAGTCTGGAGGACCAACGAAAGCCTTTGGCAGGACACCGTAGCGAAGAGTCCCAACAAATACCGCACCTGGGGGAACCTTGGCACCGCATACTCCCGCAAGGGCAAGGAGGAGAAGGCGGTGAACTGCTACCGCAAGGCTCTCGAAATTGAGCCACGCTTCCAGAACGGCCTGCTGAATCTCTCCAACTCTCTGCTTCGCCTCAACCGTCCGAAAGAGTCTCTGGAGACGACCATGCAGCTCATTAAAATCGATCAGACTGCGGCGACAAAGCCGCCCGTGGCCTTCACGCTGGGACTGGGACTCGCTGGTGTGGGGCGCTACGACGAGGCGGTCCGGGTCTTCCGAGAAATCTTGGCGGTGATGCCCAATGACACTATGACACTCAAAGCGCTCGGCCTTGTGTTCCTTCAAACAGGACTGCCGCATCGCGCCATCGATCTATACAGCAAGGCCGCCAAAATCCAGCCGAATGACCCGCAGTTGCAGGCGCTCATGCAGACTGCCCAAGCGGCGTTGGCAGAAAAACGCAGGCTGAATTGATAAAGCCTGCGTATGCGTGTGTTGCTTGGGCTGCCCCAAGTTGCACAACTGAAGAGGCTTGCAAGAAACTGCAATTTCGGTGAATCAGACCGTCCTACGCTTGCGCTTAATGTGTAGTTGAGCGGTGGCGCGCTGGATGGCTGCCATGGCGGCGGCGACTTCTTCCTGCTGCTCACCGGGCTTGAGCTCGCTGAGGGCTTTTTGGGCACGGGCGATGGCTTCTTCGGCAGCTTGTTCGTCGATCTTGTCGGCGTCCACCGCGGCATCGGTGAGGATGCGGGTGACGGTGCCGGTGACTTCGACTAGGCCTTCGCCGACGGCCATTTCAGTCGTCTTGCCAGCCTTGGTGATGCGCAGCTCGCCGGGGAGCAGCGTGGTCACGAGGTTGCTGTGCGCAGGCAGGATGCCCATCTCGCCTTCGTAACCCGGAAGCACGACGGTATCGACCTCATCGGAGAAGATGCGGGCTTCGGGGGTGACGATTTCGAGTTTTAAGGGCATGGCGGGGGAAAATGACGAATGAGTAAATCCGAATGACGAAGGAAGTTCGAATGTCGAAAGGCTAGCGAGCAGTTTTCGTCATTCGTGCTTCGTCATTTGTGAGCTGCGAAAAGGACTCAGGACTTCTTAACTGAATCGATGCCGCCTTTCATGTAGAAGTTGGCTTCGGGGACATTGTCATGCTTGCCGTCGAGGATTTCGGCGAAGCCTTTGATGGTGTCGGCGACCTTGACGTACTCGCCCTTGGTGCCAGTGAAGATTTCGGCGACGGTGAAGGGCTGGCTGAGGAAGCGCTGGAGCTTGCGGGCGCGGAACACGGTGAGCTTGTCGTCTTCGCTGAGCTCGTCCATGCCGAGAATGGCGATGATGTCCTGGAGGTCTTTGTAGCGCTGAAGGACGCGCTGCACGCCACGGGCGACGCGGTAGTGCTCCTCGCCGACGATTTCAGGCGCGAGGGCTTTGGAGACGGAGGCGAGAGGATCGACGGCGGGGTAGATGCCCAGCTCGGCGAGGGAACGCTCCAGCACGACGGTGGAGTCCAGGTGGGCGAAGGTGTTGGCCGGGGCAGGGTCGGTCAAGTCATCGGCAGGGACGTAAACGGCCTGGAAGGAGGTGATGGAGCCGTTTTTCGTGGAGGTAATGCGTTCCTGCATCTGACCCATTTCAGCGGCGAGTGTGGGCTGGTAACCCACAGCGGAGGGCGTGCGACCCAGAAGGGCGGACACTTCGGAACCGGCCTGGGAGAAACGGAAGACGTTATCGACGAAGAAGAGCACGTCCTGGTTCTTTTCATCGCGGAAGTACTCGGCCATGGAGAGGGCGGAGAGGGCGACGCGGAGACGGGCACCGGGGGGCTCGTTCATCTGGCCGTAAACGAGGGCCACTTTGGAGCCGGGTTCGCTGATGTAGCCGCCCTGGTCGTTCTTCACGATGTCGTGGCCGTTCTTCTTCACCTTGATGACGTCGGACTCGATCATTTCGTGGTATAGGTCGTTGCCTTCACGGGTACGCTCGCCCACGCCGGCGAACACGGAGTAACCACCGTGGCCTTTGGCGATGTTGTTGATGAGCTCCATGATGACGACGGTCTTGCCGACGCCGGCACCACCGAAGGCACCGACTTTACCGCCCTTGGTGAAGGGGCAGATGAGGTCGATGACCTTGATGCCGGTTTCGAGAATTTGCGCGGAGGGATCCTGATCGACGAGAGCAGGAGCGGCGCGGTGAATGGGGTAGCGCTTTGCGACGGTGGGAGCGGGCTGGTCATCGCAAGCATCACCGGTGACGTTGAAGATACGGCCGAGGACTTCTTCGCCGACAGGAACGGTGATGGGAGCGCCGGTGTCGGTGACATCCATACCGCGCTTGAGTCCTTCGGTTGAGATCATGGAGACAGAGCGGACCCAGCCATCGCCAAGGTGCTGTTGCACTTCGCAGACGAGGCGTGTGGGCTTGCCTGCCTGCTCGAAGTTGATCTCGAGGGCGCTGTAGATGGCCGGAAGTTTGCCGGAGGCGGAGAAATCCACGTCCACGACGGGACCGATGACTTGAACGATTTTGCCAATATTGCTGCTCATAGAAATGAAAGAATCGGGGAGGGGGTGGATTGCGACAGGAACGGAACTAAAAATTATAGACTGCGTGTGGTGGTTTCGAGATAACGTGTTTCACTTGGCACATAGTCAGGGTTGGACATGCCGGGTCCGATGTGAACATTTTTTGTCATCGTCCACATGCTGCCTGTAAGAGGATCCAAAATGAGCATTCCTGGCAAACCACCAACTGCAATATTGCCCCAGAACCAACCACTGATACGTGCATCTAAAACTGCAGTTCCGTGTATCTTTCCATTCTTGTGGGCAGTGAAAAGATAAGTTTGCCCTTTCATGAATCCATATCGACTGCTGAGTTTGACCACAGCAGGTGTTGTACCTATGTACACAACTTGGCCGCTACGGTCTTTGACATCAAAATTAAGGCCAGCAGGTGTGGAATTGACTCTGATGTTTTTACCAGTCCTGTTGAACACAGTCGAGCAACTCGCCATCGCAAACGCGAGGCAAGTCAGAGCTAGACATTTGAGGACGGTTTTCATGACTGGTTTAGGGCACCCATTTACTCAAGCGCCATCTTCGCGGTCGTGATTTCGAGGAGTTCGTTGGTGATCGCGGCCTGACGGAGCTTGTTGTACTCGAGGCTGAGGTCCTTGATCATCTGCTTGGCGTTGTCGGTGGCGTTCTTCATGGCCACCATGCGACTGGAGTGCTCAGAGGCGCGAGATTCGAGCACCATCTGGTAAATGGTGTTGTTCACATACTGCGGCAGCACGGTCTCGAAGACAACGGCGGCGGTCGGCTCAAAGGTGTACTCCGTCGTGACAGTAGCGGTCGCGATCTCCGGGGCAAAGTCGCGCTTGCCGCCGAGGGTCACCGGATTGACAGGCAGGAGCTGCTCGACGGTGGGGACGACGGAGACGGTGTTGATGAAGTTGTTGAAGACGACGAACACCTTTTTGTAGTCGCCACTGCGGAATTTCTCCTGGATGAAGCGGCCCACGGCGCGCACTTCGGTGAACTTGGCGGGATCTTTGACCGGGAAATCAGCGAGGAGCGTGCGGCGCAGGCGGTTGAGGGCCTGCACGGATTTTTTGCCGATGGTGACGTATTCGACATCACCTTCGAGCTGCGTGGTGATGAGCTTCTTGAACAAGTTCGTGTTCAAGGCACCGCAGAGACCTTTGTCGCTAGCGATGAGCAGGACGAGTGTTTTGCTGCCTTTGCCTTCGGCGAAGAAGGGATGCACGCCTTCCTCTGCCTGCTCCTTGAGGTTGACGAGAACCTTGTTGAGCATCTCGGCGTAGGCGCGACCATTGCTGGCCTGGTCCTGCGCTTTTTTCATCTTCGCGGCCGCGACGAGCTGCATGGCCTTGGTGATCTGGGCCGTGTTTTTGACCGATTTGATTCGGCGGCGAATGTCGCGGGTGCTTGGCATGATTTGAAATTTGAAATTTCAGATTTGAAATGGGCAAAGCCTATTTCCAGGACGCTTTGAAGTCGTCGAGGGCGGACTTGAGGCCTTCTTCGACCTTGTCGAGGGTCTTCTCGTTGGCGAGCTGCTGCATGAGCTCGGCTTTACGAGTGGTGAGGTATTCTTCGAGCTTGGCCTGGAATTCCTTCACGCGATCGACGGCGACGCTGTCGAAGTAGCCCTTCTGCATCGCGTAAAGCGTACTGACCATGACGGGGAGACTCTTCGGCTGATACTGCTGCTGCTTGAAGAGCTCCACAATGCGGGCACCGCGGTCGAGCTTGGCCTTCGTGCCGGCGTCGAGGTCGGAACCAAACTGGGCGAAGGCGGCGAGCTCGCGGAACTGGGCGAGGTCGAGCTTCGTGGTGCCGGACACCTTCTTGATGGCTTTCGTCTGCGCGGCGGAACCCACGCGGGAGACGGAAAGGCCGACGGAGATGGCGGGACGGATGCCTTGGTAGAACAAGTCGGTTTCGAGGAAGATCTGGCCGTCGGTGATGGAGATTACGTTCGTCGGGATGTAAGCAGACACGTCGCCGGCCTGCGTTTCGATGATGGGCAGCGCAGTCATGGAACCGCCGCCGTAGTTTTCGCTGACGCGGCAGGAGCGCTCGAGCAGGCGGGAGTGGAGATAGAACACGTCACCCGGATAGGCTTCACGACCAGAGGGGCGCTTCAAGATGAGGGACACCTGGCGGTAGGCGACAGCCTGCTTGGAAAGGTCATCGAACACGATGAGCACGTCCTGGCCCTGATCCATGAGGTATTCGCCGATAGCGCAGCCGGAGTAAGGGGCGAGATACTGGTTCACCGCGGAGTCGGAGGCGGAGGCGGAGACGATGGTGGTGTATTCCATCGCACCGGCGTCTTCGAGGGTCTTCACCACGCGGGCGATGTTCGACTGCTTCTGGCCGATGGCGACGTAGATGCAGTAGAGGGGCTTGTGGCCCTGGAGTTTGCCCTGCTCGGCGGCCTTGTTCTGCTGCGCCTGGGAAATGATGGTGTCCACGGCGATGGTGGTCTTGCCGGTGGAGCGGTCGCCGATGATCAGCTCGCGCTGGCCGCGGCCGATGGGGATCATGGCGTCG
>CAYQWE010000040.1:0-43341 GCA_964421275.1 uncultured Prosthecobacter sp. | reverse complement strand
AACAGACCCCCGCGATCCACACATCCGCCGCCACCGCCGCCACCCCCGCCACCACAGCCACCACCGCCACCACCGCCTCCACCGCCTCCCCGGCTACAAGCCCAGACCGGGTTGGGCTGGCCTCCGGGATTTGGAATCCAATCAAAATCATCCTCGCAACATGTAGTCTTAAACCATGTACAGAACAGTACCCGGCTCCCAGGGCGACACCTGCATACCTGACCCATCAGACCCAATAGATCCACAGTATTCACAATATTGTTCTCTGCAAAAGCATAAAGATTGTAACCGTCCGCTTCTTCAATCGGATCCTTAGCAAGCCAACGTCCAAGGTGGCAAGAATAAAGGCGGAAGCCGTAGTTCACAAGTCCACTCTCCCCATCCAAGAACTGACCCTGGAAGCCAAAGTCCATCGCGCTCTCGCTATTCATGCGTGGAGTGTAGTCCGGGTTCAAAATCGTCCGCACCCCAAAGGCGCTATACACATACCGCTCCATCACCACCCCTGCGCTATCCGTGATCGCGGAAGCATTGAAGTAGTCCATCAGCACATAGCGTATCTCATTTAGCGAGGTTCCGCTCACCGTTCGATCTCGTCTTGCCAAATCATCGCGGTGCCTTGATCCCCAGAAGTAACTCATGCTAGCTGTAGTTCCGGTGTTTTTGCGTTCTTCCACAGGCCGCCACTGATTGTTATAATAACTGTGCAAGGTTGTCCCGGAAACTTGCCGGATGACTCGGCGGTGCATGCCGTCATACTGGTAGGTGCCGTTGCTGCCACTGCTGCTGACCACTTGCGTGATACGGCTCCAGGCATCCCATGTGATTGCCAAGCTCCCGCCCCAATTGCCATCGGCATCTGGCGCGCATTCGCGAATGCGTCCCACTCGGTCCAAAATAACTGGATAGTGCGCATTACTGATTTGGGTCATGCGGTTACCACGATCATGCACACGGGTCTGATCTAAAGTTTGAGAGCCATCGGTTTCTTGGTGAAAAACACGCCAGTTGCCAGTGGGATCATAGTTCCAGCTTTCCTCCAAGGAAGGAATGCCTACGATGGCGCTTCCTTGGGCATTCAGGCAGCCGCGTGCTGCGGTGCTGACTTGGCTGAGGGCATCATAGTCGTATTGCTGATCCTGGGTGTCGGTCAGCGGGCGGGTTTGCCAAGTGCGGCGGCTGTTGCGGTCAAATCCATAGCGGCTGCGCTCCACCACACTGCCGTCGCTGCTCTTCACCCAAGGCATGTCCACCGTGCGGCCAAAGCGATCATAGCCGGAATAAGGATCACCTGCGTCACCCGGACGCTCACCGCTCAAGCGACGATACTTCAGCTCCAGGCCCGGAGCCGGATAAGCCACCCGCACCTGCCAAGCCTGGCCACAGTAGGTGTAGCTGACTAAATCCGTACTCTCCCCATTCACCTGCAAGGCGCTGACACGGCCCAAATGGTCATCCATCGAGTTTGCGGCACCGTATTTCACATTGACCACTCGGCTGCTGGTTGGGTAAGTGGTGCTCAGTCGGCGGATGCTGTTTTTAGCCCCGCCCTGCTCATAAGCGTAGCTCACCTTCGGCGTGCTGGCGCTCACGACTCCACTATGGCTTTGCTTGTCGGCAATCAGCTGCATGAAAGCATCATATTCCAGAGCCACTTCATTAACAACCGATCCTCCGCTTACCGCATTGTAGCTGCTGACCTTGCTTGGGAGGCCACGGTTGTCGAAGCCGTAGGCGATGCGGCGGACATCGCCATTGAGTCCCGCCGCCAATTCGGTGACGGTATCGGCAGTCATCGAACCCACTTTATTGTAGGAATAGGTGTGCGTGGTTCCGTCCGCATCTTTGAAGCTCGTTTGCTGCCCCTGGCGGTTGTAATTGTATTCGAGGCGGGAATAGACACCATCCGGTCCTGCGCTGGCCGGCGCGGGGCGATCATCGCTCTCGGGGTAGATTTTGCTGCGCACAAGATGGTTGCTTGCGATGGCGCTTTCCGCCAGGGTGGTGCCAAAGAGCCAGCGGGTGACTTGATCCCCTGTTTCCGCATTGATGAGAGTGAGTTTGCTGAGTTGGCCGTTGGCGTGATAGGCGAACTCGGTGATGCGTGGGGTGGGGTGAGGGGGCGAAGGAGGAGACTCGGAGCAGAGGTGGCTTGGAGAGAAGAATACTGGAGCGATGCCTTCGATGAGGCGGATGCGGCGACCGGCCTGGTCATTGTCCCAGCGCGTTTCGATGCCCATCGGGTCGATCACGGCGTTGGCATCTCCACTGTCTTTATAGCGATTGGTGGTGACCAGGATCGTGTCACTGCGTTCCGGGGCCACAGCAGGGCGTGCGGGTTCGGTGCCTCCATTGGTGCCGTAATTCGCAGTGACACGGACACGGCCAACAGAATCTGGATAAGTCATTTCATAGCTATTGCGAGACTTTGGTTCCTGATGTGGACCATTGAGGACTCCGGTGCCGATCGCGTCATCAAAGCGCTTCTTGACAGTGCGCATGAGTAGATTGCCCGTTGCATCATATTCCATGTTGGCCTGTTCCACCACGGTATCATCCACTACGCTGTTGTCATTGCCTGCGGGCACTCCGGCCACTCCAGGTCGGCAGCACAGATAATCTACCTGGGGTCGGTTTAAGGCGTCAAAAACCGTCTTGGTATAGGCAGTATTGCCAGCCTTGGATTGCTTGATGAGGTTGCCCACCAGATCATACCAGTTCTGTCCGGTCAGGGTGCCTGCCACATTTCCGCTGACTGGATCACAGCCATCCATCTCCGTCTTGTACACCCGGCCCAGAACATCATAGAAGGTGCGGCTTTGCGAGATGCGATTGGCATTGGCCACGGCGGTGTGATAGCGGGTGCCGGCGGTGGCCCGGTCCAGATTGTCGAAGGTGGTTTTGGTAATCCAGGTCGTGGTGCCGTCCGTCTCCGTGGTCGTGTCGCGACGGTCACGATAATCATAGCCAAAGGAAGTGATCCGGTCGTTGGATGCATTCGCATCCACGAGGCGTGTTTCCTGAGTCAGATTGCCATCCCCACCGGCAGCGCCGCCGTCGTATTCCAATTGCAAGACTTTGACCATGTTGTTGCCTGCGGCACCTGCACCTGCGGGATCACTGTCTGTGGCCCCATCGTCATTCGTGCCCGTCCATTCGCTGATCCGTTGGTCCCTCACATCAAACACGCTGAGCTGGATGGTGTGGGTGGCATCCACCACGCGGTTCTTTCGACCCATGAGATCATATCCATAGGTCGTCTCCATGTAATTCACTCCTTCATCCCCCTCACCGGAGGCTGGAATACTAAAATAGACCCGTTCGGCAAACAAGCGGCCCCAGGGATTATAGATTTTGTGGGTCCAGCGGCTCCACTTTGCCTGCGGCAGAGGCTCATCCGGTGTCAGCAAACCGGTGGCACAGCAGCGGGTGCTCTGGATTTCATCCACCACTCGGCCGTTGGCATCCCTTCGTGTGACCTTAACCGCACCCACTACCGTAAACTGCACCGTGGGATCACTGCCTGTCATGTAACCGGTGGCTTTGCGGGTTTCATGGTTCTCATCATCAAAGGCCAGGAACTCCACCCGGCGGATGGCGGTGGTGGTCGTGTCCGTTTCGCGGAGCTGCACCTCATGCCAGGGACCACGCACCTGGGTGATGCGCCCCAAAGCGTCGCTGACATAGTCCGTCACCAGATTCTGGCCATAAAAGGACCAGCCCGCAGGAGGATCAGGGAACTGGTCCATGCTGGCATCTGCGATGCTTTGCAGCATGGCCCCCGTGCTCTGCACATAGGATCGGAAACTGACCACACCCCGCTGGTTCATCTCCCAGGTCATCCGCCCAAAGCGGTCATAGACCTGACGGATGACACCAGCGACGCCTGTGCCATTCTCCGCTGTGGAGACGACAGGCTGGGTGGTTACCAATTCCTGAACCTGGAAAGTGGGAGTGCCGCCGTCCGTGTACCAAGTGCGGACATAGGTGGTCTTCGGCGCGCTGGTGTCCGACATGCCTGCTGTGGGATAGACGAGCTTTTCCTTGATCGGGTGCAGGCTCACACTGCCCACCGTCTGGGTATCGTATTTCAGTTTTTCGGTGACCTCCAAAGTCCCAGCGCTGCCTTTTTTCACCCCACGTGTGGAGATATAACCCGCCACTTCACCTGTCGTTGGATTGTCCACCGCATAGTAATTGGTTACCTCGATCAGACCGGTGTTCGCATGAAGGTTGACGACCAACGGATCACCGGAGCCCGCTGGCTCCGACACACTGGCCACCGCCGAAGGATGCGCATGCTGGGTGGGGCGGAACTGCTCGTTGTATTGATAAGCGTCCACCCATTGACGTGCGGTTCCTGCCTCCTGAAGAATCTTCGCAAGCAAGCTGTAGCCCTCGTTGGTATAGACACGGTTCTGGCTGCCATCCGGCAAGGTCTCGACGGTCTTGGTGTACCAGGTGTTCACGCCGCCGTCATGAGCGGCGTTCACCGTGTAGGCAAACGTGTACTGCCTGCGCCCGCCCTCCAACTGCTCCAAGGACACCCGTTTTTCCGAATCATACTCGTAGTAGAAGTCGGCGAACTGCTTGAGGTCCGCCTCCGGGGCTGTTTCAGGGTTCAAACCCGCATCGAGCATCTGCTGGTAAGCGGTGGCCCCGATGACAAGCTTGAGGCCGCTGGCAAAGCCATTGGCCTGACCCGAAAGATAGTAGCGGTAGTGCTTCCGGGCGACGATTCGCCAACTACGCGTGCCCACATCATATTGCTCAATGATGGCGGATTTCAAATCATCCTGACCGCCACCCGCATCTCCGCTTTGGTAATAGGTGAACCGCACCCGGCGCACATTCTTGTCTTGGAGTTTCAACGTCACGCTCTCCACCGAGGCAAGCGCGGTCCAGGTGTAGTAGTAACCCGATGTGTGTCCGTCCACCACCTGCTCAAACTTCACCAACAAGTCATCCTCGTCGTAGGTGCATAGAACGGAGCGTCCCACCGCGTCCACCACCCGCTTGAGTTGCCCACGCAGGGCAGAGCTGACCGTCTGGTCATGAAAAACCCACTGCTGCCCATCTTTGGCCGAGGTATATGTCATTTCATGCGCTGCCTCATCCCACACCAGAGAATTCCAGCCAGTATAAAGATTGCGATAAACACTGCCGTCCAAGGTGAAATACTGGCTGGAGTTCGCCCCGTCCTCCACTACCACCTGCGATGGCGGTGAGCCGGAATCACTGAATTTCAAGACCTTCAACTGGCGGATGAACCAGCGATTTCCATTCATGGAGGTACCGTTGCCACCTGTGCCCATCAGAATGTTTGCATAGCTACGAGCGTGTCCCCAACGAATGCCAAAAGCGTCGGACACCAAATCCACCTCCCGGTGAATGATCTGTCCCGTGCCGTAATTGACGGGACCCGAGCTGCCAGAATCAGGCGGACACTCCTGGCCGTCAGGGGGCGGATTTTCGCAATCACATGGGCCGGGAGGGGGATCATCCTCATCCATGTAGGATGAACTACTGGAATACGAAGAGGAAGAAGAGGAACTGCTGGACGAGGATGAGCTACTAGAAGACGACGATGAATTGCTGCTAGAAG
The DNA here is from genome assembly GCA_964421275.1 of uncultured Prosthecobacter sp. GTDB lineage: Bacteria > Verrucomicrobiota > Verrucomicrobiia > Verrucomicrobiales > Verrucomicrobiaceae > Prosthecobacter. The sequence continues at coordinate 37,736 of CAYQWE010000040.1, read as the reverse complement.
ACGACGATGAACTGTTCGAGGAACTTGAAGATTGCGAACTGGAGGACGACGGCTGGCTGCTGCTTGAGGAACTTGATGGCTGCGAACTAGAGGACGAGGGCTGACTGCTACTCGATGAACTTGATGGCTGGGAGCTCGAAGAGGAAGGCTGCGAGCTGGACGAGGATGGCTGACTGCTACTCGATGAACTTGATGGCTGGGAGCTCGAAGAGGAAGGCTGCGAGCTGGACGAGGATGGCTGACTGCTACTCGATGATTGCGAACTAGAGGATGAAGAAGACTGTTCGCTGGAGGATGAGGATGGCATGGCAGAATTTGTTTAAAATTTGTCGTTCAATACCAAAGCCCGACGGAAGCTTGGACTGGTTAGGGTTTACATTGAAAGCAAAGAAGTTGATTCGTGTCGTGTCCGTAAAATTCCGATTCTTTGTATTGGAAACACGGACAAGCAGATGTTGACTTGCCGAAATCTTAGGAGCTAAACTGTGTCAGTTTATGACAACGACACGGAAAAGCATTTTAGTTGTTCAGTCTCGCGAGATTTTATGTCTCGGGTTACAGTCCTACCTTCAGATTTGCGGACTCCGACCCACTTTTTGCGAGTGGGCATCAAGCATCACTGCGGCGCGGAGGCTGACAAAGGAAAAACCACCTGATGTATTGATCATAGACCCATTCATGGAGCAACAAAATGGGATGTTGTTAATCCAAGAGTTGCATGCTCGCCAAACAGCCCCGCTGATTATTGCCTACGCAAGTCGCTTTCGATTGGAGGAGATCGAATCTCTCTTTAAAATCGGCGTTGCCGCGATTGTTTCACACGATACCGATGACAAGAGCCTCCTTAAAGTCCTGCTCGACACGATTGGTGGCGCACGTCGCGTCGTTGCAACCAACTTGGAAAGCTCTTTCGACAAATTAAATGCCGTTTGGCGAGTAAGTCCTGCACTCGTCGACAAGCTTTCTAAACAGCAACGTGAGGTATTTCGAATGCTGGGTGAAGCCGAGCCGGTTAAGGAGATTGCCCGCAAGCTGAAAATATCCCCTCGAAGTATTGAGACCTACGAAGCGCGTCTCAAGGATGTCTTGCACTTGCCTAACAATGCAGCTCTTCGCCGTGTAGCTATTCTACATCACGCTTGGGAAGAAGCATCTTCCGGATTTGTCGCTCAAGCTAACAACCTGCGATAGCAGCCGAGTGATAGATAGCCGCCAAGAGAAGCAGATTTGACGTAGTGATAAACAAGTTCCGCTCGATCTCCGATCCAGCTCATGCCACCGCTTTTCGTGTTGCATCAGTGATCGCTGCCAGCCTGCCGCAGGCTTCGCCTCTCATCCCGCTCTGGCAGCGTTCACCCATGCACGCGAGACCTCCCCCCCACCGCCAACGGCCCGTCTGGCATCGGCTCCTGCGTCGTCCGAATGGCAGACCAGCCGTTGCCCCGGCCTCCCTTGGCCGCGTCACCAGCGACGGATGCAGGGCCAGTTCCTCCCCGCCTTTCCACGAGGACTGGCCCATGCTCCGTCACCGGCCACGCGGGGGCACGGGTTCGGGAAAAAACTTCGGCTGACCGAAGTCACGTGTTTCACGTTATCCACAGGGCGATGTGACACGCCCGGTCACCTTCATGGTATGATGAGGACATGGAAAAAATCGTGCGCAAATCAGCGGGTGTGAAGTTCGAGAGTGATGTGCTGGCGTTCATTGACCGGCTCGCTCGCGAACAGCAGCGGAGCCGCAGTTTTATCATCAATGCCATCCTGCGATGGTATTCCAAATGGCTCTCAGAGCAGCAGGCCAAGGTCGAGGCGGAGCAAGATCAGCCGGTGATCCGGTTGTAGGCTGCCATGCAGAGCACTTTGGATCGCAAAACACCGCTTCAGTCATCCCAGGCTCCCGAGCCGGTAATTTCAGCGTTCGAGGGATTCAGAGCGCCGACCTCCAACACCACCTACACGCCGAACCAGTTCTTCGATGTAGTGATCCCGAACTTCTCGCGGGGCGTCGTGCGCATCGTGGCCTATCTGCTGCGCAAAACGCTCGGCTGGTGCGATGCGAATGGGAATCCGCAGGAGGAGCAGATCGAGGTGACTTACTCCGAACTGGAGCGAAAGGCGGGCGTGAGTCGTGACATGATTCGTGCCGCGCTGGATGATGCCCTGGCGGGTCACTTGCTCGAATGCATCACGGAAGGCCGAGCTAAACACGCGCACGATGCCGGGCAATCTGCCCGCTATCAGCTCCGCTGGTCATCCATGCCCTACACGACGCGATTGGAGCACTTCGATGGCTTCTTTGAAGGCGAAGGCAATCGCACCGACATCCCGAACGAGTTCTTTGACGTGCTCATACCCCACGAGCCGCTTTCCGTGATCAAAGTTGTTGGAGCGATCATTCGCCACAGCATCGGCTTTCAGGCCAAACACGGCCGCCGTCGCCAGCAAGTGGCGCTGTCCTATCAGCAGATCGAGAACTACGCCCGCTTCGGCAGCCGTTCCGATCTCGCCAAGGCGCTTCGCATTGCGATGGAGAAAAACTACATCGTGCGACTGGAGAGCGGTGTGTTCAGCCATGAGGCCACTGAGCGGCGGCGTGCCGTGTATGCGCTTCGCTGGTGCGATTTTTCGAACGGTCAGAAAAACGAACCAGCCGTCCATCAGTCAGAAATCCAGACCAGCATCAGTCCGATTTTCGAACCAGCGCATCAGTCAGAAATTCGCACCAACATTAAAACGAAACCAGGAAACGAAACTGGAAACCGCCCTGCGGCTGACACGGAGTTGCGAGACAGGCTTGTCGCCTTCGGCTTCAGCGAAAAGACCGTCGCGAAGCTGACGCGGGAGCACAGCCGCGAGGAGATCGAGCAGCAGATCGCATGGTTGCCAGACCGCGCACCGGCACGCAGTCCGGCAGGGCTGCTACGCCGATCCATCGAGCAGCGATGGCCCGCGCCGATGAAACTTCGGTCAGCCGAAGTCACCAGCGTGACGCAGGCCGGATGGGACTTCGCGCGCTGCTTCTACGCGGCCTATGGCGGCAATCGAGGCGAGCCGGTGAATGATCCATCGCCACGCGAGGCGCAGACCGCGGAGAGCTTTGTGCAGCGATTGATCCGCGCCACGAGGGAGGAGGGCCGCGCTGCCGAGTGGGGCCGTGAGCTGGGCACCCTTGCACGCGAGCAGCGGCATCCGTTTCCATCGCTCACGCTTGCCATCCGCCAGCTTGGAGATGCCTTCCTCGTCCAGCGGGAAAAGCAGCGCCTCCAGGTGCAGCTCGCCAGCATCACGCAGAGCCGTGAGCAGCACGAGCAGCGCTTCCGTGAGGACTGGCTCCGCTGGCTTGCGGCGAAGGAGGCCGAGATGCGCGACTCGCGTCCCGAGGACTATCAGCGCTTCATCGCGCAGCGGGAAAGCGAGCGGTCAGAACTCGCCGCCGATCCGAAGCCATGGTCGCGTCGCGTGCTGGAACACTTCGACACGGAAAACGCCCGGCTCGGTGCCTTCCGCCAGTGCTTCGGCCTCCCGGACTTCTGGCAGTGGGACACCGCCTTTAACAGCCAATCATTCAAACCAAACCCATGAACATCATCACCGTCATCAATGCCAAGGGAGGTTGTGGCAAGAGCACCATCGCCATGAACCTCGCCAGCGGCCTCGCACGTCACGGGCATCGAGTCCTGCTCATGGATCTCGATCCGCAGGCGCAGGTCACCCAATGGCTCGCCGCAGGGGATGGACTCACGCCGGAGGGCACGCTCGTGGCCGCGCTCACGCGCCAGCAATCGCTCTCCGAGGTCATCCAGCCAACCGGCTTTGAAAACATGTCCTTCGTCGCCAGTGCCGACGGCCTGGAGGACCTCGGGCGTGAGATCAGCCAGACGGAGGGCTATCCCTCCATGCTCACGCAATTGATCGCCGAGGAGCACATCGCCGACCGCTTTGACTTCCTCGTCATCGACTCGCCGAACCAAATCTCGCCGATCATGGAGAACGCCATCTTTCCAGCGGATGCCTTCATCGTGCCGTTTGAGAGCACGAAGGCCGTGAAGAGCTACGCCAGCATCTACAAGCTGCTCGTGAAGCTCCGCCCGACCGCCGACTTCCGCATGCTGCATGTGCTGAGCAATCTCACACGCCTGCCAGGCTTGCGAAAGCGCGTGCTGGCCCTGCTTGCGGATGACGGCATCCCATCGGCACGCAGCGAGATCCGCTCCTGCGGATGGATGGCGCAGGTGGACGAGAATGGAGGCAGCATCTTCCACTATCGTCCGCTCTCCAAAGGAGCGCAGGACATGGCCGCCCTCGTCGAAGAGGTGCGGGACTTATTCACTAACGGGCCGCAGGCCCACGCGGAGACCTCCGCCGCATCGCCCGACCACGCGATGAGCGCGGAAGTCACCGCCCCAACAGCATGACCAAACTACCCGATGGCAAAAGCCGTCTCGATCTCGTGAAGTCCGGCCTCACCGGCGGACTGCCGAAACGAGGCCGCTTCATTGTCAGCATTGACCGCCTACTCGAAGACCCGGAGAACGAGCGAAAAGTCTTCCACAACATGGACGACATGATCGAGTCCGTGCGTCGTCACGGCATCATCGAGCCCATCACTGTCACCCAGGAGGGCGACCGCTACCGCATCCTCACCGGCCACCGCCGCTTCCGCGCCGCCAAGGCCGTCGGCCTCACAGAGCTGGAGGTGCTCGTGCGCGAGCCCGATGACCAGATTACAAGACGCTTCAAGAGTCTCATCTCCAACATCCAGCGGGAAAACATTCCCGCCGTCGAGCTGGCAGAGACGCTTCACAGCCTGCTCAGCTCCGGTGCTGCCGCGTCCCAGCGCGAACTCGCCCGGCAGATAGGGAAGAGCGAGCAATGGATGTCCGGCATGCTCCGCGTGCTGGAGCTGCCCGCCCGCCTTCAGGAGGAGCTGCGCAGCACACCCGGCATCGGCTACGAGATGGCCCAGCGCATCGCGCAGGTAGGGGACTCGCAGTTTCAGGAGCAGCTCGTCACCGCCGCCGTGGCAGGGGAGAGCGTGGGCCGCATCCGCGAGCGCATCGCCAGCTTCCGCACCACCCAGGGCTCCACGTCGTCATCCCGACCCAAGACACGCACCAGCCAGCTCATCCAACTCACGCATAGGGAAGGGAATTGCGTCGCCAGTCTCCGTGCCAAACGCGAACCTGGAGCCCAAGAAGCCATGCTGGAGGCCCTCCGTCAGCTCGCCGAGCAAGTGAGGGCGGATGACAGCCTGCGGTGAGTCGAGGCCTCCATTCCTGCCCCTCGACAAATCCGCCAGGGCTTGATACAATGCACCTATCATGAGTTCCACCGTCGAACACATCCGCCAAGAGATCGACCAGCTCGCCCCTGATGAGGTTCGGGAGCTTTTCACCGATCTCCAACAGGAGTATCCACTGCGATTGCTTCAGGTCGAAGAAACCGCGCCAGACCTTTCCGACCTCAGTGAGGCCGACAAGGTGAAGCTCGAAGCCCTCCGCCAGGACATCCAGGCTGCTGCCGACTCCTTGGATCGTGGAGAGGGTCATGAACTCGATTGGGACGCTTTTTTGGCTGAGCGCCACCGTGCCCACGCTGCCCGCAAGGCTTCCTAATCCATGCCCAAGGTAGTCCACTCACCAGAGGCAAAGACCGACCTCCAGGAAATCTGGGACTACATCGCCCAGGACAGTGTTTTCCAGGCGGATCGACTGCTCCTGCGGTTCCGCGACAAGCTCGAATACCTCGCCAAGTGGCAGACCATCGGGCGGCCACGCCCGGAACTCTCCAAAGGCTGCCGCAGCTATCCCTTCGGTAAATACTGCTTCTACTTCCGTCCTTCTGACTCCGGCATCGAGGTGCTCAGGATTCTGCATTCCGCCCGCGATCTCGATCAGATCACCTTCCCCAAGTAACACCACACCACGCCACGCCAAAGGCGTCAAGACCACCGACCTTACCAGGGCTGCTGCGAAGCAGCTCTTTTGCTTTTCAGACACCCTAGCGGCGATTGCCAATCGTCGAGCCAATCATCAAAGACACCTTCAAAACTACGGCTGACCGAACTCGGGCCTCAAGGACACCGGCTGTCCGAAAAGCGTTGTTTGAGGCCGTGAAAGTGTCCTTGAGTCGGGAAACAAATATTCTGCGACACGCCCCCATCTCCGATCTTCCATCACCCATCTCCAGCGAGCACCCCTACATTCACCCCTATTTACATGGTATGTAGGGGTGCGCGAAAAAATCGCGGCGAGTGCTACCGCACGGACGACGGTTTCAAGGCTTCACTGAGCCGCGAATCGCAGCCAGGCCTTGTCACGGGTGCCCCCACGTGTTCGGGCTGAACGCCCGACTTCACGCGGTTTCCTACGGCGACAAGGACTTGATCGACCTGCGGATAAAGGTCATGGCCAGCACCGGTCTACCCGCCCTCGGCCAATGACCAACCGCGTGAAGTCGGCCGCTCCGGCCAGCCGGCTGTAAAGCCGGACTGCCCTCGCCCTTCACACGTGGGGGGCACGAACGCGGGCTTCGCCCGTAACTGAAGACCACGGCACTTGAAAGCAGGACGAGGGCTTGTCATCCACACTTCAAAAATCTGCCCGCAAAGATATTCAGAAAGCCTTGGATGCTTGATCCTGCTTAGCTAGGCTAAAAATTGATTCCCCCCTGCAAAACGCTTTCAAGTTTCGCAATAACCTGATTTGCCACCCACCAAATAAAGCTTCACCATGAGTCAAGAAGTGACCACTCCGAGCAAGACCTACTGGGTGCGGCTTTACAGTGTCGAGCGGGCGGGTTCGCATTACTTCGTGTATGGCTATGCGGTCAGCGCGAAAGGCACACCTAGCGCGTGGAAGATGAGCAACCTGCCGGTGTCTGGAAGCACCTGGAAACTAAAGCAATTTAACTGCTTTGCTGACGACGTGGAGATCCAGAGGCTTCAGCAGGCGGCGGAGAATGGCACCATTACGATCCCCTTGGGAGGACAGCCGCTAAGTCTAGTGTCCTCACGTCTGGCTCATCGTCCGCGCGTCATTGCCATTCCTCACGAAGCACTTTCAGATGAGAGACCAAAGTCATTCTCAGACGACATGGCTGAAATGGAAAGCCACTGGGAACTCGACAAGCGCGTCCTGATAGAGCGTCTCTTTCCCAATCCACCCTTTGATGCCGAAACAGCGCAACGTGTGACTACCGAGCTTCTGGAGCAACTAGAGGCTGAAACTGGAATCAAGTTCGGCAACGATGACTCCGGCAGACTAGGAAACCTTGATGTCTTCCGCCATCTATCCGGAGACTTCCGTTTGCCTGATGGCCTCTGCTGCCGCTCATTGCGAACGAAATCGGGAGATGTAGAACGGCTGTCGCTACTCGTCTGGTTAGAGCCCCCAATCGCAGACCTGCCGAATCTGCTTGTTGGCTGCCGCTTGTTCAACGGAGGCAATGCGTCAGGCAGAACCTGCGTCATGAGCGAAGTCCGCGAATACTCTCGTGGAGAGAAGATCGATTTCATTCCACAGGAGCCATTTTCACAATTCGAAGTGTCCGTTTGGAGCGAGCAAAGACTCGTGGGCTACAGGACATTCAGCATCGTGCGTGGAATGTCATTCAACATGCATGTGGGTGGCGCTAAGAATCGTGTCCGAACCAAATGGTCTGAATCCCTTCCCGCCGAACTGAGAGAGCGAGCGGAGACTGTGTCGTCAGGCATTTCACAGCGTTCGCAGATCGGCTCGGGAGATGCTGATCCATGGCGAGAGACAGAGTTAGCTGCCCGCCAAACGGTCCGCACTGGCTTTTCCGGAAAAACCGCAGCCAGGTATTTTGGAGTTACACCAGAAAACCAGTTGGAATCATTAGAGTTCGTCAGTGGTCTGATCCTTCGCCCAAATGTGAAGCGGGTAACAATTGCCGACCCCTTCTTCGATGACATCGGCGTTGAGTCACTGCTAGTGAAGGTGGCGCAAACACAGGAAGTTCTGGTCCTAGCAAGTCACACTTCCTCGTCCGGAGGAAAAGCCCGTCTCTCATCATCTTGCGAAGCACTACGTGACAAGCTGTCGAGGAATGTGACCATCATCAACATCGAAACACCTGGCGAGGCGACCCAGCAATTTCATGACAGATACGTGCTGATTGAAATGGAGGAAGGATCGCCCACAGAGTCGGAACTTTGGATGTTGAGCAATTCGTTCAGCTCGATGGCGAAGAACTACCCGCTAATCATCACGTTGCTTCCACCAGACGTTGCAGAGGAAGTAGCTGCCTATCTTGGAGAGCTTGAACAAGGCAAGCCACCCGGTAAGACTCACGCAACTCGGACCATTGTTTGGTCCCAGGTATCGTCACCTCCCAGCCCTCGCCCCATAACGCCCCCCGACGAGACGTTTGAAGGTTCCGATTCGATTCTTGCCCTTCTTGTATCTGATCAAGGATTGCTATCAGACTGGCGCGTTCCAGACCTGGCATTACCAACTGTGGTTGGAGCAGTGAAAAGAGCCCTTGTGGGTGATCCATCGCGTCGCGTGGAGCATTTGATTGCGATTGCGCGGTGGCATTACCACGGAGGACCATCCGCTTCAGAGTATCACTTTGAAGATTCTGAAATGCAGTGGCTCGCGGATGCTTTCAGGCAATTGCTGGCCTCTGATACGCGACAAAGCGTCCAGATCGAAATCGAGGCAATCCAGAACAACGCAGAGATGCCTGAATGCCTGAATGACCTTTGGCATTCGGTGAACCAGATGCCCTTTGAATTGCGTCGTGGCACAAATCCGGCCCTTTACTTCTTCGCCGAGGCACTGTGGGGCCGTGCCCCTGAGATTCTTGTAGAGATACTGGATGAGACAAAGAGCACCGCCCTATTTGGCTGGCTTTGCATGGAGGGCAGTGGTGGCACCAAGGTGCAAATTCAGGCTTTGTTGGCCGCCAGGGCGCGCTTCATCAAAGCTGTTGGCGTAATTCTACTTTGGCAGTGGTGCGAAAGGCAGGCGGCGGCCCAAGGACGGAGTGCGATCATCATATTGAAGGATGAACTGATGAGCAGCCGTATGCCTCCTATTGAAGCATGGCTAGGCTTGGCGTTCGTCGAAGCAAAATCAACCATCCCGGGGAATGCAGACGCCGCGTTGTTCGAGCAAACTGCGGCAACATGGTTCCCGACAGATCTTTCTGAAGAGACTCTGGCGAGGCTGACATTGATGATTAGTAGAGCCGCTCCTAACCGCGGTGTCGTGGTCGTGAATCGTTTGGCTGAAGTCTGCCTAGACCGATGCTGGCGGGATGCGTTACATCAATGGTGCACAACCCAGGTGCTCGGCCAACTCCGCCTCAAAAACCCCAGGTCTGCGCAGCCGGGAGTCAGCGTCTGGTGCAACGCTGAAACGGTTTTGGCTGCGGCTCGCTCGGTTTGGAGTGTTCACGGCGATCGCGCACCGAATTGGTTTGAGCAGGATGTCATGAACAATCTGAAGCTCTCAGATGCTCTGGAGCCTCTCCTCCGCACGCGAGATTACACGAGGTGGAGTGATGCATTGGATTCCATCATGCTCGCACTTTGGTTTGGCCGAGCAATAGCTCAAGAAGCTCCGAGCATGGAGCGCAGCGGGGAATTTGCCGTTCACATAGCTCCGGGAATGTCCAAAATACTCATGGCCCTTGGCCCCGAAATTTGGCGATTCTATGTTCACAAAAATGCGCAACTCTCATGCATAGTAGCCTTCATCGGTTGGAGCGCGGAATACTGTGATGAAGCAGGTCTCGCGACCATAGAGCAACTAGTGATCAGCGACCAAGTGCCAAGCGTGTGGAGTCTTTGGCTGGTGGTTCAATCCCCCAAGTTAATCCTGAAACATTCGGCACTGGTTGAAACGTTGGCTCGCCACCTGAGCACTGGAACCAGCTGCCACTCAGATGAGGTCGATGAGTGGTCTGCCCGGATTCACAAAGCGCTCAAACACCTGGACGACCAAACATCCGAGGAACTGATCCGGCGGCCAAGAGACGGTGTTTCAAGCTATCCATTACAGCTGCGGAAACGGTTTGATGGGGCCATCAGAGCAGCCAGGCTTCGTGGATTACTCCACCTGCTCCATTCCAGACTCAGTCAATGGCAGTCCAGTTTTCAGGACACGCGAAAAGCATGATCTCCTCCGAACAGTCTGCAAATCGCACCGCACAGAGCACCCAAGGTGATCTCTTCGGAGACTTAGACTCCGTGGCCGATGGGATCGGCAAACGCATCGCCGAGGGCATTCTAGGACGCATCCAATCCTTCCCTGAGCGAGAGCATGTGTTCGCCCAAAACAAGCTCGTCGTGTAATGATGTGATATGATTGGGGCATGCTCAGCCGTCGAGGCCAGTTGCCGTTACCCGCCTGGCTCGATCCAACAGACGTTTGCCGGGTGACTTGCCGGGCGGGCACCCATTTTGACGAGGGGGTGATCTCTGGCCCGGTTTTCATTCATGTTCCTTTCTGGAGCGGCGGCTGGCCTGGGCGGCGTGAACACAGCCATGAACGAACACGATCTTCACATCGGCATGAGGCATGTCTGGGGCGGCGAGCAGCCGTTTGGCTTCGACCTGGCTGATGCTCGCTACCACACCTACATCATCGGCAAGACGGGCTCCGGGAAGACCACGCTGCTGCGCAATCTCATCCTCCAGCTCATCCAGCAGGGCCACGGCGTCGGCCTCATCGACCCGCATGGCGATCTCGCGGAGGATTTGCTCCTGCACATCCCGCCGCAGCGGGCCGAGCAGACGGTTTATTTTCACCCTGGCGACCTCGATCACCCCATCGGGCTCAATTTGCTGGCCCAGACCGCGCCGGAAGACCGTCACCTCGTGGCCTCCGGCATCGTGAGCGCCTTCAAGAGCCTGTGGCAGGAAAGCTGGGGGCCGCGGCTGGAATACATCCTGCACAACGCCATCGCCGCGCTGACGCATTGCCCGAACACCACGCTCCTCGGCCTGAACCGCCTGCTCACCGACGCGGCCTATCGCCGCTGGGTGGTGAACCAGATCGACGATCCCTTCCTGCGCGACTTCTGGGAGAACGAATACGAGAGCTGGGAGCCGCGCTTCATGCGCGAAGCCATCGCGCCCATTCAGAACAAGGCCGGCCAGCTCCTCCTCTCCCCGGTCATCCGCAACATCATCGGCCAGGTGCGCAGCAAGGTGAGCATTCCCTTTGTCATGAACGAGGGCCGCATCTTCCTCGCGAACCTCTCGAAGGGCGAGATCGGCCACGACAAGGCGAACCTGCTCGGCTCCCTGCTCATCACGCAGTTCCAGCTCGCCGCCATGGCCCGCAATCGCCAGCCCGAGCACGAGCGTCGCGACTTCTACCTCTTCGTGGATGAGTTCCAAAACTTCGCCACCGAGAGCTTCACCTCCATCCTCGCCGAAGCGCGGAAATACCGGCTCAATCTCACTCTGAGCCATCAATACATCGCCCAGCTCTCCCCCACCGTGCGGGAGGCCGTGTTTGGCAATGTCGGCACCCTCGTCGCCTTCCGCGTCGGCTTTGCCGATGCCGAGCATCTGCACGGCGAATTTGGCGAGGAGTTCCACCAGCGTCAGTTCGTCGATCTCCCCCGCTACGAGACCCTCATCCGCAACCAATCCGCCAGCGGCTCCATTCACTTCCAGCGCACCCGCCTCTCCCCGCCCATCGAGACGCACCAAGGCCGCAAAGCCAAGCTCCTCCGCCGCTCCCGCGAACGCTTCGCCACGCCGCGAGCCGAGGTCGAGGAGAAGCTGAAGCGGTGGTTGCGGCAGGTGCATTGAGGGGCGCTTCCTTGCGTGGCGGCACGCCTGTCTGGTATCCTTTTCACCAGAGCGATCCGCGCTGCGACGGGCCTGCGGTTGTCAGCCTGAAGTCTGCCTCACTCCTGAGGTCGGCTTCTCCTGACAACCCCAAACCGAAGCCCTCATGAGCCACGCAGAGTCCCGCACTGATCCTTACCAAGCTGTCACCGATCTCATCCTTGAACACCTGGAACGCGGCGTCGTTCCCTGGCGCTGCCCCTGGCAGCGCGAAGTCGGCATTCCGCGCAACTTCCACACCGGCAAGACCTACAACGGCATCAACGTGCTGCTGCTGGGTCTGCGGCACATGCCATCCCCCTACTGGCTGACTTTTCGTCAGGCCCAGGAGCGCGGCGGTCACGTCCGCAAAGGCGAACACGGTGCCCATGTGATCAAAGTCGGCGAATCGAAGTCATCGTCACCCGATGAAGCCGAAGCGACCGATGAACCCAGGCGGAAACGCTTGTTCCTTCGTGAATACACCGTTTTCAATGCGGTGCAGATCGAAGGCATCGAATTCCCGCCAGTGAATCCGATTCCGCAGCTCCCCGTGAGCGAACGAATCGAAGCCGCCGAGCAGATTGTCGCCGAGATGCGAAATCGCCCTTCCATCCACGAGGGAGCACGCACGATGGCCTGCTACCGCCTCCAAACCGATACGGTGCAGATGCCGCCATTTGGAAGCTTTGAGAGTGCCGAGGCCTACTACCTCACGCTCTTTCACGAGCTGATTCACGCGACGGGCCACGCTGATCGCCTGAATCGCGAGAGCCTCCTCAAGCATGACGGATTCGGAGGGAAGGTCTATTCCCAGGAAGAACTTGTCGCTGAGATGGGGGCGGCTTTCCTCGGCATGGAAACGCACATCGTGAGCGATGCCCACGAACAATCTGCCTCCTACCTGCAAAGCTGGCTGGATATCCTGCGTGTCAAAGAACACAAACGCTGGATCATCCATTCCGCCGCCCAGGCAACCAAGGCCGCGAACTACATTCAAAACCGTGCCACCACCGTTGACTCCAAAGAAGCGATCATGACAGCCTGAACCCCGAAGCCTCTCCACACCCTGGAGAGGCTTTGTTCGTGATAGAATGCAGGCATGACAGCAACGCAGCAGCGGCTTCCACGCTTCAAACGTGCTCCCGAAGCCGCCGGATCATTTCAATTCACCCCACGCGACCTCGAACTCTTGCGCCACGTCGCAGAGCATCGCTTCATCAAATCCGAGTGGCTGATCAAGCTCGTGGGGGGCAGCCGACAGCAGGTGCTTCGTCGGCTCAACCTGCTCTACCACCATGGCTACCTCGACCGACCCCACTGCCAGCTCGATTATTACCATCAAGGCGGATCACGCACCATGGTCTATGGCCTCGCTTCTCGTGGCGCGGGGCGTCTTCGTCGTGATCTGAACATGCCCTTCGAGCGCATGGATTGGACGACTCGAAACAAAGGCATTGGCCGTCTCTTCTTGGAGCACACCCTGATGGTCAGTGACTTTATGGCCGCACTCGAATTCGACATTCGTCAGCGTCCTGATGTCCGCCTGCTTTACTCTCACGAACTTCCCCAACCCAGAGGCCGAGAGAATCACCGTGAACCCTTCCGCTGGACGGTTGATCTCCCCGGCAAGCGTCGTGTTGGCGTGGTGCCGGACAAGGTTTTCGCGCTTGAGGTGACGCAGCCTGATGGCCGAATCGAGCACACACAATATTTCCTCGAAGCGGATAGGGGCACGATGCCAATCAGTCGCTCAAATCAAAAAGGCACATCGTTGAGGCGAAAACTAGAGTCATATCGCCGCCTCGGCACGCAAGGCAAATTGTCGCCTTGCGATGGGACGTGGGTAGTTGTGTCCACAACCACTCCAGAGAGGATCAAACTGCTCAGGGAGGCTGAGAAGCCAGCCGGGAGGAAAAGTCGGCTGCTAGATGTTCTAATTTCCGCAATCAATCCATTTTCCACTTTTGAGATTAAACGTCACAGGTTTTGAAGAAGATGACGCCCTTCTACGTCTCATCCAGATTAGTTTATGGTTTCCACGCTTCGCTGCCAGATCGCACTGCTTACCCTCTGGTTTGCATATTGTTTGCCGTGCGCCGCCCAAGTTCAAAACGGGAGCTTCGAGGCAACATCCAATTTTTGGTTTATCACAGGGCATTTTCCAGTCTTCGGCAACGCCTCAAGGGCTAACGGTGGAACCTATTATGCATACACTGGCACCAGCGCAGACCTTCAAACACCTCAACAGGGAACGCTGTATCAAAACATCACCATTCCGAGCGGTCTGAGCTCTGCCTCGCTGGAGTTTTATCTTTGGGTGGCTTCCGATGAAGACACCAGCGGCAATTGGGATGTTCTCCAAGTTCAAGTCTTGAACAGCACCGGCACGGTGACACATCAGGCAGAAGCGGGCTATTACAGCAACAAGGACAAAGCAGGCCCGCTCAACTCGACGAATAAGGCTTACGTCAAGCGCAGCGTGCCTCTGACCAGCTATATCGGACAGACCATACGCATTCAATTCAAGTCCACAGTCGATGGTGCGCCAAATACCATTTTCCGCATTGACGATGTGTCTCTGGTTACGACCCAGGTTCTCCCAAACCTCACGCCGTATCAGCCCAATGGCTGGTCAAATAAGATTGTGGTTTCGAAGGCCACCGGCACGAACACAGACGCTGCAACTATCACCTCCGCTGATACTGTTTACGTTGATTGGGCTTATGAAAACAACGGACAAGGGCCAACCCTAGCACACCCGTCGGCGACACTTTATCTGAATGGAGTTTTCAAAGAAAACGTCGGCGCTGGTCAAAACCTGTTAGCTGGTCAATACACATACCGCTCTGATTTTGTTCTTGGTAACCTACCTGTAGGGACTCATCACCTTGAGCTAATTGTCGATCAGCCAAGTGCGATCTCCGAGAGTGATGAAACTGATAACCGTTTCACTCGCTCGTTCACTATATCCGCCCCGCCAAAGCCCAATCTGACTCATTACCAGCCGCAAGGCTGGCCGGAGAAGATGGTTTTGTCCACCACCGCAGGCACGAACACACATGTCTCGACAGCAACGACGGAAGACGATCTCTATCTCGATTTTGCATTCAAAAACGACAGCATGACCGCCATTAGCAATGGTTTTCATGTGCAGGTTAAAATCGACAATGTGGTGAAATTGAACGCCAGCTTCCCTGCGGGACTCGCCGCAAACGACTTCCGTCACATCATGGATGAAGCATTGGGGCGCTTAGCGGTCGGGGTGCATGTCATCTCCCTTCATTTGGATTCTGATAGCGAGGTCGTGGAGACTGACGAGTCTGTTGATAACTACTATGAGGTTCCAGTGACTATTACAGGCCCTCCTGGGCCTGTTGTTAGCATTACTTCTCCTCCATCAGGTTCGTCATGGGCCGTGGGCACTCCTGTCCCGATTTCCTGGACGCTTACAGGTCTTACTGCTCCAGTCACGGGCTTCCGTGTGTGGATATTGAACAACGGAGCCCCCTTCTACACGATCAGCCTGCCTGCAACAGCCACCAATGTAGATTGGGTTGTGCCTTCCGGATTTGTGACCTCGACTGGGGCGATTCGCGTGGAGACTCTTGGCACACCGAATGACAGCAAGGAAAGGCCGATTGTCACCACATCCCCAAATCCCTCGACGCTGTATCCTGTCATTTCGATTTCGCAGGCATCGCCCATACCGCTGAACCGGGAGGTGACTTTTTCAGCAGCAGGTTCACATGGCCCAATTACCAGCTATCACTGGCGGTTCTCAGATGGCACAACCAGGGACGGCATCTCAGTGACGCACACATTCAAAAGCAGTCAGGATGGCTCTGGTTATGTGGAGTTGTTTCTTAACGCACCAAACAGCCCGCATAGAGCCTCAGTCTCTTTCGCCCTCACGGGTGGCGGTGTAGATGACAAGCAGGGCAAGCAAGGCGATCCAGTGAACACGGCCACAGGTAGCTTCATCTACAATCTTGATCTTATGCCCGTAGCCGCCCGCGGCTTGCCCTTTTTATTCCAGGCCTATTACAGCTCTCAGTCTTACCGCGAGGCCACTCCCGATTTGCCTGCCAGCACTCCAGGTTCTCTTGGCTACGGTTGGTCTCACACGTTTGAAACGCATATCCAGCCAGGCACGGAGAACGGCAAACGCTATGCCCTTATCGTGTTCGGCGACGGGCACGCAGAGAAGTTTATACAAGATGCGGGAGTTGGCTGGATTGCTGAGCCGGGAAACTACAACCAGCTTTCTGAAGGCTCTGACGGACGGTTTTCTCTCACAACCCGCTCGCTTCTTCGGCATGACTTTGATCTAGGAGGCCGTCTGGATGCCATCACGAATCAGAATGGCAATGCGCTCGATATAGTCTGGGAAGTCGTTCCCGGAGCTGTGGAGCCAGACCAAATGCGAATCCAGAAAGTGGTGCTTCCTGGTGGTCCTGCGGATGGCAGTGCCAAGCACGAGGTTCTTTTCCGCTACAGCACGGCCATCCCGACATTCCTTTGGAAAATCGAAAACCCGATGGGTGAGAGCTGCGTGTTCATTCAGGATGCCAAAGGCGACCTCGTGAGCTACGCCAATGAACTCGGCCACGCGACCACTTACATTTATGACGCTGACCTGCACCAGATGAAAAGCGGCACGGATGCCGAGAATCATCGCTTTGTGAATCTGTTCTACAATGCCGACCGCCGCGTTGATAAGCAGGAGGACGCCAGCGGGAATGTCACCCTGTTCAACTACAACTTCCCTGCGAACGGCGGCGCGGGAGATCGCATCACCACAGTGACCCGGCTCGCTGATCCCTCCTATGCCGCAAACGATCCGCGCAATGAAATGGTGGAGGATGTGCATGACCAGAAGCTACACCTCACTGAACGCCGGGTGCGTATCGAAAACCCAAATGCAGGAGGCGATCCCTTTATCTGGTTGGCCGAGAAACTGGCCTATGATCCCGTGACTGGTGATCTCATTTCCAAAACCAACCGTCGTGACTTCACAACAACCTATCAGTATCAAAATGGCAATCTCACTCAGGTGCAAACACCTGATGGTGGCATCACCACCTTTGCCTACACAGATTCTCGTCACCCCACGCTGCCTACCCTCATTACCTACCCAGACACACGGGTGAAGGAGTTCCGTGAATACGATGCCAAAGGAGGCCTCATCGCCTCCACCATGCCTTATGATCCGGCGCAACCGACCAAGTATCGCCGAGAGACGATCCGCAATGCCTTCGGGCAAGTCACCGAGACCGTGGATGCCAATGGAGTCCATCAAACCTTTGGAATCGACGAGTGGGGCCGCAATACCAGCTTCACCGATGGCGAGACAAAGATCCACATCAGCGAGTTCGATGCCAATGGCCGCAAGACGGCCAGCATTGATCCACGGAACAACCGATTGACCCTTGCCTTGAATGCAGTAGGCAATATCACCGGCACCAGCCGTGCCGATCCGAATGACCCGCTCCTGCCCATCACCACCCAGGTCATCTTCGACGACAACGAGCAGCCCATCCAGTCCACCGACTCCCTGGCCCACTCCAGCTACTCCATTCGCGATGAGCAGGGCCGAGTCGTCCGAGAGGAAAACCACGAGCGGCACCCGCTTATCCATCGCTTCGATGTCTTTGGCCGTGAGGTGGAGACTGAGAACGCCAAGGGCGGGATCACGCGCCGCACTTTCAATTTTGCCGGTTACCTCATGTCGGAGTCCAGCCCCGCTCCGTCCACCAACGTCATCACCTACAAGCGGGATGCGAATGGCAATGCCACCGAGATCATGGATGGCGATGGGGTGCGCACAACCTTCGAGTATGACTCCATGGATCGAGTCATCGTCACGCGAAGGTGGAAGTCCGCCACCGAATACGATCAGACACGCACCTCCTACAACCTCCTGGGGCAGAAAGAATGGGACGAAGACGCTGGCGACGCACTCGGAGTGAAGCGGAAGGTCTTCTATCACTACAACCTCGCAGGCGATCACATCCGCACGGTGATGAAATCAGGAACGGAGTTCACCTTCGACTACGACCTTGAAGGTCATCTCATCTCCGCTTCGCACATGTCCTCATCCGGCATCGCCACCCGCACCCAGGAATACAACGGGCGCTACCAGTTGAAGAAGCGCACGAACGAGAACGGCCACTCGGAGGAGTTCTTCTATGACGATGCGGGCAATCTCTCCCGACATGTCCAGGAAAGCGGCAGCGCGACGCCGCTTGAGACGACCTTCGTGCATGACTCGCTGAATCGCCTCACGCGCATCAATCCGCCCACAGGCCCGCCGATCACCTTCGTTTACGACAAGGCCAGCCGCCGGATCGAGATGACCGATCCTACCGGCACGACCAAGTGGGCCTACTCCACACTGAATCAGGTGGCCTCGATTGAGATGCCGAACGGCCTCAAGCTCACCTTCAGCTACGATCCTCTCGGGGCCACGGAGATCATCACCTATCCTGGCAATCGCCCCGCCACCTATGTCACCGATGCCGCAGGGCGGTTCCAGTCCGTCACCGATTGGTCGAGCCGCACCATCAGCCAGACTTACACGGCAGGGGATCGCCCGTTGAGGCTCCAGTTCCCGAATGGCGTCCACACGGCCTTGGCGCACGATCCGCTGGGACGTCTCAATGTCGTTACCCACCAGAAAGGCAGCGAACCTGCGCTCCGCCACCTCAGCTATGGCTTCAATGCCCTGGGGCAACTGGACAGCATCCCTGATGTCCAGCTCACCGAGCCTGAAAGCACCTACCCCTGCACCTATGGCAAGGCGAATGAGCTGCTCACCATCGCAGGCTCCCCTGTCACTCATGACGGTAGGGGCAATCTCAAGACGGCCAAGCTAAGTCCAGCGTCTCCAGCCACAGACACACTCACCTGGGATTATGCTAATCGCCTCACCAGCGGCAGCATCGGTGGAGCATCGTTCACGAATACTTTCAACGGCCTCGGCCACCGCACTGCCACCACCCGCAGTGGTTATACCACCGGCTTCCTGCATGATGACCGTCATGCCATGCCGCGAATCATGGTGGAGACAGATGCCGCAGGCACCCCCGCGGCTTTCTACCTCTATGCAGGCGATACGCTTCTCGCCCGCATCTTGCCGGATGGCTCTGCCTTGTGGTATCATCCAGACCGTCAGGGGAACGTCGTTCTCCTCACGGATGGCAGTGGTTCGACTGCCGCCGATTATCAATATGATCCTTTCGGGGTGCCCGTTTCGGCTTCCGGCTCTTTCGCAGCTTCAAATCACTTTCGTTATTTGGGTGGTCTGGGTGTCTGGGACAATAGCGACGGCACCCTCCACGCCCGCGCCCGCTCCTACCATCCACGCCTTGGCCGCTTTCTGTCAAACGACCCGCTATTCGGCAGCATTCAGGACGGACAGTCGCTCAATCGCTATGTGTATGCTCTCGGCGATCCGTTTGGATTTAGTGATCCGAGTGGGCTCAAGGCCGTAAGCAAGGATATTTATCAATTCAATCTTCAAGGCATTGGAGAAGTATCGGCACTTCGCCGATTCTTTGACCATTTACCTGTGGTAGGTTTATTGGATGTAGGAGCTTTGTATGATTCCCTGATAATCTATTATGCGGGTGCAGTGCACTTCGGATCTACGGATACTAATTCTAGCGAACGACACCGTTGGACAGCTGAGCAGGTTGCATCTCGCGTGGGCGTCGATAACGCAACCTTGCTCGGGCAGGGGAACGAGTTTGTTGGTGCCCTGAAAGACATATTCAATGCGCCTGGACGAATCAGAGCCGGCAAACCAGTCTTTCGGGCATTTTCGATAGATGACTTGGTCGATAACGACATTGGATTCATGCGATATTTGAAGAAGCATCCGCCGGATCTTTTCACACCATCGACAAAATGACTTTAAAATACATCGGGCTAATCATGAGCATTCTCTTTCTTATCTTACTCGCTTCGACATTCGTCGAAGATGCCTGTGTCAAATCAATGGCATCGAAAGAGCTTGGTGATGCATCACTTTCAAAGATTGATACCATCGTGGAGGAGGCACTTTTTGGACAATATTTAGTTCACGCCACACGCAACAGTGTTGAGGAGTTCTATTTGCTTGATGCTAGCCTTTATTTCTTTGGATGTTCGATTTCTACTTTGCAGCGCGTCAAGCAACCTGATGGGACATCGTCTAATATCTAGGCCCGCATTTCAAGTCTGTGACACCAAAGCTAATTTTACTCTGCCTCACCCTACAATGGCTCCTCGCGCTCAACGCGAGTGCAGCCACGCCGAAGTATGACTTGGATGGACGAGTGATTGGCGTGACCAACAGCGATGGTTCGTCCATCGACTACCCACGAGACAGCAACGGCAATCAAATTGACCGCAGTGTCAGCCATCCTGTCGAACTCATCCTGGCTGTCGATCCCCCCGGCAGCGGCACCATCACCGGAGCAGGCCGCTATCCCCGCAATTCCCAACAACCGCTCACCGCCACCGCCGGGGGCGATTTTGTTTTCAACTCCTGGAAGCGTGTCGATGGCACGGTGCTCTCGACCTCCGCAAACTACACCCACACCGTCAATGCCGCTGAAACTCTCACGGCCCATTTTCGAGCGTTGTCCCCGGAAATTGTCATCGAAGACACAACCACTGATCCCGCAACGAATCTTGCCGATGGCACTTCCACACTCGTGTTTGCCCATCCCAGCCCTCTAACCAGAACGCTCACGGTTAGAAACGTCGGCACAGCTCCGCTCACGGGACTTTCTGCGACGCTTGACGGGCCTGGAGTGAGTCTCTTCTCCAAGACAGGTCTGCCAACCATTCTGGCAGCAGGAGGCAGTGTTTCCTTTACCATCCAGTTCTCACCCATCACCCCTGTTGTCAGCACGGCGGCCCTCCATGTTCTCAGTAATGATGCCGATGAGGGTTCCTTTGATCTCGCCCTCCATGGCACGATGCCGTGCCCTGCCATCACAGTCCTGCCTCCCGCAGCCTCTCAAGGCATTGTCGGCACTGCGATCAACCGAGTCTTCACGCAATCAGGCGGAATCGGCACGGTCACTTTTGCCCTAGCGTCTGGCTCGCTGCCTTCGGGTGTCACTCTATCGTCCAACGGAACCCTGGCGGGCGTCCCCTCTCAAACGGGCAGCTTTCCCATGACCGTGAGTGTGACAGACAGCTACGGATGCACCGGCACCAGCAGCACCTACACGCTGCTGATCAGCTCTGGCGGCCCGGATGGCTCTCTCGACTCCAGTTTCGGAAGCGATGGGAAAACCACCACTCATTTTGGGTCAGGTGGTGACATCGCTTTCGGGGTGGTGCTTCAACCTGATGGGAAAGCCGTGGCCGCTGGCTACGCTTTCCATGAGGGCAAGAAGCGCTTCGCACTGGCTCGCTACAATGTCGATGGAACACTCGATGCCACTTTCAACAGCACTGGCAAAGTCATCACATCGGTCAGCAGTGGCGAAGATGAGGCGCATTGCCTCGCTCTACAACCCGACGGCAAAATCATCGCCGCCGGATTTACACGACCTGACACCGCCGAAGTCGCCTTGGTGCGTTACCACACCAACGGAACTCTCGATGCCAGCTTTGGCAGCGGTGGAAAAGTCATCACTCCAGTGGCCGAAGGCGATGATGATGCCCGAGCGATTCTCATTCAACCGGACGGAAAAATCGTCATCGTGGGCTATGGCTACCGTTCCTCTGGCACGAATGATGTCATCGTCCTCCGATACAATGCCGATGGCATGCTGGACAACGGCTTTGGCACGGGAGGCAAGCTGATGTTCGCGTTTGGCGGCAGCTATGACAATGGCTTTGGAGCCGCCCTGCAACCCGACGGCAAGATTATCGCCGTAGGCTCCACATATGATGGATTGGATCATTGGGCCATCGCGCGGATCACCTCGAACGGAACACTGGACAGCAGTTTTGACAGCGATGGAAAGGTGACGACTTCATTTGCCACAGGCAGCCAGTCTGCCTCCAGCGTGGCAATTCAAGCCGATGGCAAAATCGTTGTCGGCGGAGAAGCTGACATCGGGGGCAGCTACAACTTTGCCCTCGCCCGATACAACTCGGATGGAAGCCTCGACACCACCTTCGGCTCAGGAGGCAAGGTCACAACGGATTGGCATGGCAGAATGGATTTGGGCAGAGCCTTGGCGATTCAGCGAGATGGTAAAATCCTGCTCGGTGGCATGGCGCGGAATCCAGCGGACAAGTTTAACATGGCCGTTGCCCGCTATCTCAGAGACGGCTCTCTCGACACCAGCTTTGGCACGGTTGGCAAGACGATGATCTCAGTCTTAGGGATTGATGATCGCGCCCACGGCCTCGCGATCATGCCTTACGGTGTGCTCACCCTGGCGGGAAGCAGTCATAACGGGAGTGACGAAGACTTCGCCATTGCGAGAGTGAGCATTGTCGTTCCCGGATTCGATGAAGACCTGAATTTCGATGACAATCAGCTTCCGGCCGGTTGGACTTTGGGCTATCCGAACGGGCCGGGACGCAATGCCAGCATCACCGAAGGACGTTTTGATGTTCGCCAAGTGGACACCTACAGCGGCCTCGACAAGGCGGAGGTGGTGCCCGAGACGGCAGATCGTGTGATGGTCTCTTATACAGGTAATGTCACCGCGAACTACTGGGGGCAGGGCACGCAAATTCGCTTCATAAGCTCCGACGGGGACTACTTCGCCTCGTTTGGCAAGTCGGGATATGGAAACAACACGATGACTGCCACCGTAGGCGTAGAACCCACCCAGCCCTGGCCCTATCAGAGTGTGTTTCCTTTGGTCACTGGCACTTATCGCCATATTGCTGTCTTCGAGGACGGCCGAGTCACCTACACTGTCCGGAAAATGGATTCGACGATTCCTTTGCTCAGTGAGGTGGTGCAGATGCCCACCTTGCGAATCCACCAACTGCAAACTCTTCGGTTGTTTGCGTTCACCACGACAGGTGACCCAAGCTGGATCGACGATGTTTCTATCCGTGCCCTACCCAGACCTCCTGAGATCGTCGTTGAGCAACCTGCGGGAAATATTCTTGCCGCTGACAGCAGTTGTGATTTTGGCCTCATACCTCCTGGAAGCAGCAGCAGCCTGACTTTCGCGATCCGAAATATTGGCATCGCAGATCTGAGCATTCAAAGCATCACGATTGATGGTGCCGACGCTTCTCGTTTCACCCTCTCGATCTCTCCTCAATCACCACTTTCCGGCCCAACAGGGACGACAACGTTTGCCGTGCAGTTTTCCCCTGGCACTCCAGGCTCCAAGACGGCTGTTTTGCATCTTGCCAACAACGACTCGGACGAAAATCCGTTCAACATCATCCTTAACGGCATCGGGCAGAGTGCCTCACAAAGCTGGCGTCAACAGCATTTCGGCACCACTGAGAACACTGGAAACGCATCCGATGATGCGGAACCCATGCGCGATGGCATTTCAAACTTGATGAAGTTTGCCACAGGCCTCGATCCTACAAAGACAGGCAAGCAACCTGGAGCGGTGTCACGAGATGCCAACGTGGTCATTTTCAGTTACCCACGCAGCAAGGCTGCCGTGGCAGACGGGGTTCGATACACCGTGGAATGGAGTGATGAATTGTCTGCAAGCAGTTGGAGCAGCACTGGCGTGACCGAGACTGTGACCGATGATGGCCCCAACGAACAAGTTACGGCCTCGATACCAGCAAGCCACGCATCAAGAAAGTTCGTCAGGCTCAAGGTGTCTCGTTGAGTCCGGCCACAAACAACTGGCCCTGACAAGTCCCGCCGCTGAGTCTGCTTTGATACCATGAGCCGTGGAGGTGTTTGCAAAACGCAAACATCCCGCAAACACCACACATAGCTCATTCACACATGGGAAGACCCTTCATTGACTTCACGGCGGTCAAAGCCGCCGTGACCTTCGCGCAGGTGCTGGAGCATTACGGCCTCACAGCCAAAATGCACCGGACTCGCAATGGCGATGGCCTCGACGGCCCTTGCCCCATCCACCCGGAAGCCACCGGCAAAGACACGTTCAAAGTGACGCTCAGCAAGAACTGCTGGTTCTGTCATCTCTCCGCATGCAAATGCGGCGGCAATCATCTCGACTTCGTTGCGAAGATGGAGAACTGCGATGCCCACGAAGCAGCGCTGAAGATCGACCAGTGGTTCAACCTCGGTCTGGCTGGCAAAGCGGATTCACCTCCGCCACGTCAACAGCAAGGAGGCTCATCCCATCCTTCACGCTCATGGTCTGGATCGCCTCCGGCCCATGGAAACCGACCTCAGTCCGAGACTCGTGCCGAGCGACCGGAACCGGTGGAAGAGCCAGGCGAAAACGCACCTCTGAGTTTCAAGCTGGAGAACCTGAAAACGGATCATGCCTATCTGACCGAGCGAGGACTCACCCCGGCGACGGTGGCAGAGTTTGGTCTCGGCTTTTGTGCCAAGGGCACCATGTCCGGGCGCATCGTGATCCCCATCCACAACAAGGATGGCGAACTCGTCGGCTATGCAGGCCGCTGGCCGGGACAACCACCTGATGATCGTCCGAAATACAAGCTGCCCGCTGGATTCCGCAAAAGCGCCGAGGTTTTCAATCTCGACCGCGCTTCGAAGGAAGAAAAGGGGCTGCCGCTGATCGTTGTCGAAGGTTTCTTCGATGTGATCAAGCTCTGGCAGCTTGGCTTTCGCCGCGTGGTGTCCATCCTGGGGAGTTCACTCTCCGCAGCGCAGGAAACGGTGCTCGTGGAGGCATCCGAAGGCAGGGCGGGCATCATCTTGATGTTCGACGAGGACGAAGCTGGACGCATGGGCCGTGAAAAGGCCCTCGTGAAGCTGGCGAGGCGGTTGTTTGTCCGGGTTGTGCCACTTCCCCAAGAAGGAACGCAACCGGATCATCTGACCGAGAACGAGCTTCACGACCTGCTGGACTGAGAACCCATGACTGAAGACCTCTGCCATGTTCATTCTCTATCCACAGACCGCACGATTCGCCATGGGCCAGCTCTTTGCCACGCCCGGTGTTCTCGCCGAAGTCTCCACTACAGACATCTCCTCCGCTCTCGCGCGACATGCGATGGGTGACTGGGGCGAACTGTGCCAGGAAGACATTGATGAGAACAATCGAGCGCTCGAAGAGGGCTCTCGGCTGCTGTCCGCCTACAACTCGACCAGCAAGGTGAAGTTCTGGATCATCACGGAATGGGACCGCTCCGTGACGACCGTGCTCTTGCCCAGCGAATACTAAAAACACCCGCCTCGGAGTTCATCCGGGCGGGCTTTTTGTTTGGTCAGGCAATGGCATCAGGACTGGACATGTTTATCCACGAAGCGGCGGAAGTCGGCATCAAAGTAGCCCTTTCTCTCCTGCCAGACCTGCTGCGGAATCGGCAGTGCAAAGAAGGTGTGCATGTCCTTCTTTAAGCCCTCCAAGGCCTCCACCTCGCCATGCAGAATGGCTCGATACCAGCAATGCAGGTGGAACAGGAGCAGCATGACGAATGTGGCCTCCTCAGCAGTGACGGGTTTTGTGTAGAGATCAGCCTCCGAGTCGAGCACACGATGCACCTTGGGATTGTTTTGAGCCTCTTCCCAGATGTCTCGATGCTGCTCGGTGAGGCGCACGAGATTGGTCAAACGGCGTGACTGTGTGTCCTCACGAAAACTCAACGCCGTATAGCCAAGACCAGCAATGATGCCGGTTGCCGAAATCAGATCAAAAATGTGTTCCGATGCCCAAAGCAGGAGGCTCGACATGATGCCCCTGATTGTAGCATGTCCATAGCCCGAAGCGCCAGGCCGCTGTCCTCAGGTCTTGGCAGGAATGTCCGCCTTCGCATCGACGAGGATGCGGCGCGGCACACGCACGACTCGTTCATCCGGGCCGCAACCTGCTGTGAGCGGCATGACGGTCTGCGCTTGGTCGGTGATGTCGATGCCGATGATGGCGAAATCGCCGTCGGCGAGTTCCCAGATGTCAGGGCAATTCTGAAGCGCCGGAGTTTGCTGTCCGTTAGCGTGGGGATCAGGGCCGATTCTGCGGAGGAAGGTCATGATGGAGTGAGGTTTGTTCAAGAATGCCTCGTTTCTACGCTACAAGTGTAGCGTGGTGAAGTCAACCGCGATTCCTACAATCGTAGCGTGTCTAATGTCTCCGATCTCAGCGCTCGACTTTGCGCAGCTCTCAGCGAAGTGCTGCGGGACGCGCGTCTGGCCGCTGAGCTTTCGCTGGGGGCTGTGGCGGAGCTTTCCGGCCTGAACCGGCAAGCGATCACCTTCATTGAGCGCGGCGACCGCAAGCCGAACGCAGAAACCATTGCCAAGCTCGCGCTGGCACTCGGAATGCTACCTTCGGATGCCTGGAAGCGAGCAGAAGACAAGCTGGGTCTGAGCAAATGGGATGACGCGGCCCTGAAACCCAAACGGAAAAAACCGCGTGAGTCATGAATGCGTTCTCCAACCTCCTGCGCTGTCGAGAAGCCCTCGGGCTGGCAGTGGGGTTGTTGGTGCTGACCTGCCTTCCCGTTTGGGAGCGGTTGCTGACTGAACCAGGATGGTTGTTTGGACTGCTCGTGCTGCTTTCCTGCATCGCGGGTTTTGTCACGGGAACGGTGTCCGTGAGAAACGGCGATGATTCTTCGTCAGCGACCCGTTCAGGTGCCTGGACGGCTTTCTTTGCCGCGCTCGCGGGTGCTGCGGTGTTCGCTTTGATCGCCAGGATGGGCTTATCCTGGCTCGCCGTCACACGAGCAGGAGTGGCGGGGCTGCTGACACTGCTGCCAGCTAGTTTTTACGGCATGATCTGTGCGGGTGTCGCCGCTGTCGCCATGACGCCGTCAACGGCACCAGCGATGGAGAAGGCCACCGCTTTGTCATCAAAGCTGGTATGGAGTGCTCGTGCAGCCCTGGCGCTGCTGGTGCTGATGGCAATCATCTTGCCGCCGCCCTCGCCTCTCCGGCTTGCACTGCCTGCTGTATCGGAAGCCATACGTCCAGCGCCGCTGCCTTCACGCCCCAGTTTTTCATTTACGCCTCCGCAGGGCATGGAGAAGGCCGACGTGCTGCAATGGAAGCTGGTCAAGCAACGTGAGTTCACCGGTGTGGAGGCTGCGACGGTTGTGCTTTCGCGGGATGATCGGTATGCAGCCGCGTCGCTTCTCAACAAGCAGGCGATTCAAGTAATGGATCTGCACACTGCGGACATCTGGCAGGTCAAAGTACCGGGTCGAGTGACGGCTTTTTCTCTCCACCCGGACAATCGGCGAATCTTTGTGCTCTTTCTTGCCAACGAGGAACTGCGCTGCGGGGTGGCGGATATTCAGAGCGGAGGACTGGTTTTGCTGCCGAAGCCTCGCCGAGGCACCATTCCGCGCGCCCCGGTGCTTTGGTGGAAAGATAAGCAGGTGCTTTTTGCCCATCGCAATGAGCGGCTCATGCTGAATCTGGACGACCTAGAGATGGAGCCAGCCGAGTCAGTGTCGGAATGGAAGGCACTCGACCCTGTTATTCAGGACAAGCTAGTGCGAGAACTCACCGCTCCGACTTTGGACAATCTACGCTGGCAGTGGGGATCACGCCCGAGGGTGCGAGAAACCGAGCTGCCCTCCGTGGCTGGGACGAGTCAATGGCCGGTGACTCTTGAGCCGTGCCTCTCCCTCACGCATCACTCGCTGGATTATGCCAAAGTGTTTCCGCAGATCGCAATCAAGGAGTCGGATCGCCTGCTTTCCAGTCGCGATGGTTCCATTGTGCTGCGAGCCGTCAACGGTGTGCTGACCCAGCACTGCTTTGAGCTCGACTCTGCTCCGAGAAAGACGTGGAAGATCAAGATGCCTCGCTCGCCTGCGCAGGGGCAAGACGGCCCCGGCACGCAGCGGGCTCTCGAATCGGGAGAACTGGCCTTGCTCGTCTATCCGCCGATGATCAATCCGCTGAACCAGCAGATCGTGGGTGCTGTGCGCAGCGAGGTGGCGGCGGTGCTTCGTTTCAAAAGCTGGATCGACCAGGAGGCGGAGGTCTATCTGTGGCAGAGCTACCGGCCTATCCAAGAGCAGGACATCATCGCGGATCTGTGTGTCATGCCTGCGAGCATGAATGGCAGTCTCTTCGATTCGCCGGAAAGCCAACGGTGGTGGTTAAAGATGTCGAGCGCGAACGGGGTGCCTCTTTCCACGGCTGCGGTGCCTGAGCAGAAAGCTCGCGCCGAAATGCTGGAGAAGGTGGAAAAGCGTGATCGAGCCGCCAGAGAGGAGCAGATGGCGAAGGAGGTGGCCGAGAAGCAGAAAAAGGCGGAAGAGGCTGCTGCTGTGGCAAAGGCTGAAATGGAGAAGGCTGCTGCAAAACAGGCCGAGCTGATGGCCGCCGTAGAGCGTGCTGCTATGGAGGCGCGCAAAGCAAACGTCGAGACGAAGCTGAAGAACCAACTCGACGCCTTTATCCTCAAACATCACCAGAAGTCGAAGGAGGGAGACGTGGAGGGGCTGGTCAGCGACTATGCCGCACGAGTGGACTATTTCGACAAGGGCACCGTGGATCGAAGCTGGATACTGGAGGACGAAACGAAGTATCATTCCACGCAGGTCATTCTCGACGAGCGAATCATCAGCGACATCGTCATCCGGCCGGATGTGAAGTCGGGTGGCTACGAGGCCTTTTACGACCTGAGGCTGCACGCGCAGAACATCACGAACAACAGGCAGTCTGGCGGTGACTTCGCCACGAGGCTAATCATCGGGCCGACCAACGAGGGATTCAAAATCATCCTCCATCACTCTCGGAAGAAACCATAGCCGCCCTCCTCTCGCATGTTCGGTCTCTTCAAACGCAAACGCCCTCACGTCTATGCTCAGTGGATGACGCCCCTGCTGGAGTTCTCCAGTGACAGCGCGGCGTTCTACGAGTCGATTGAGGATGGACTGCGGAAATGGGAGATTCCCGAACTGGTGACCGAACGCATCATCTACAAGGACGGCGGCATTCTCTCCCACGGACGCGAGTATCTGCGGGTGCGCAGAGAGGGACTGGTTTTCGACATTCTCTCTGCTCGCTTCGGGGCGAGTTGGTGGTGGTTTTCCTGTCGGGGCTCGGTTCTGGTGCGTTCGCTGCGTGGGTGGGAGATTCTTGTGTTTTTGCTCGGCACGGCGGCTTTTGCAGGCAGCTACATCATGACTTTTGGCATGGTGATCGGTGGAATCGCAATGGGGAGCACCTTGCTTATGCTTTTGACCATGATGGTCGCGGCAAGGTCATGGAACGGGCTGGATGACCTGCTGCTGAAACTGCCGGTGATCGGTGCCTTTTACGAGGTGCTGTTTCGAGCCGAGAGCTATTATCGTGACGACACCCGTCGCATGTATGTGGCCGTGGTAAATCATCTCGTGCGCGAGAAGGTGCGAGAGTTCGCCGCAGCGGGCGGCATTGAAAATGTCGAGTTCCACGAGGTGAACGACATCCAGCAAATGACCACCTTTACCGACCGGATGAAGGTCATCGCCGACGCCGCCATCGAAGCAGGCCAGGAGAAACTCGTAGCAGCAGCCAAGTCAGGCAAAGAAGGCATCAAGAAGCTTCTCTCATGAAGTCGGCCTACGAGCTTCTGCGCGAAAACTTCGAGCGATGGGAGGTTCGAGGCCGCGGTGTGCTGACTTTTCCCGCGCCAGTGAGTCCGAAGCCGCCCTTTGTGCCGTTTCCAGGCCATCGTCTCCCGCAGATGACCGCAGGAAAAGACAGCTTACGGCCAACAAAGGTGAGCGGCTTTCTGCAACGAGCCAAAGAACTGATTCGGGGTGAAATCAAAGCGATACCTGGCACGGCAGCAGAGACTCTCGATGCGCTGGAGGAGAAAGAGATCGAGCCAGAATGGATGGAGGAACCGCCTCGCTGGATGGAACTAGCAGTGCGGTTGCCGCCAAATTCGTCCATTCCCCGCGAATCCATCACGCCGTTGTTCGCCAGCCTTTGCTACAGTGTTGATCCGCTGGTTTTTGAAATCGTAGGCACCGAGAATGCGGTGTGGATGCAATGGGTGGTATCCGAAGAGGATGCGCCTGCCCTGAGTGAGCAAATGCAAGCTCACTTTCCAGATGTGAAGCTTGGCAAGCCTGCCAGCGCACTGTCTGAGATGCTGGCCGAAGCGGAGGACATGACCATCGTGGACTTCGGCCTCGCAGAGCCTTTCATGCTGCCACTGGCCGGGGTCAAAAACGATCCCTTCGTGACGCTCGTCGGTGCTTTATCATCGTTGCTGGCTGGAGAAATCGGCCTGTATCAAGTGATCTTCACTCCGCTGTCCGATCCGTGGGCGGAGAGCGGTCTTGCCGCCGTGACGAAGTCCGATGGGAAGCCGTTTTTCGATGATGGCGTCCACCTCGCGAAGGCTGCCCAGCAAAAGTTGCACGGGTCTTTGTATGGAGTCGTGGTTCGTCTTGCCGCCGCAGGTGGCGATGACGAACGATCCTGGCAGATCGTGCGCGGAATGGCCTCCGCCTTGCGCCATTTCGCCCAATCGGAAGGCAACTATTTTGTCCCGCTTTCCAATGATAACTATGATCCGAAGGATCACCTTGCGGATGTGTTGAACCGACAAACCCGCCGCTGCGGCATGGTTCTCAATCTTGAAGAGCTGGCTGGACTGGTGCATTTGCCGTCAGCGTCAGTGCAGTCGAAGAAGTTCGTCCGAATTGATGCGAGCACGCGTGCAGCCAACGCGACAAGACGGGAAGGTGTCTGCCTGGGCAGTAATGAGCACGCTGGTGAGATTTCCGAAGTGTGGCTGCCGTCCGAACATCGGGTGCGCCACTGCCACATTCTCGGAGGCACTGGCACGGGAAAAAGCACTTTGCTGTTCTCGATGATCCAACAAGACATCTTGAATGGCGAAGGCATCGCCGTTCTAGACCCGCACGGCGATTTGATCGACCGTGTGCTAGGAGTGATCCCTCCCGACCGGGTGAATGATGTCGTGCTGTTTGATCCTTCGGACGAGGAGTTCATCATTCCCTTCAACATCCTCTCCGCCCACTCAGATTTCGAGAAGCAGTTGCTCGCGAGTGATCTCGTTTCGGTCTTCCAGCGGCTGAGCACGAGCTGGGGCGATCAGATGCAGGTGGTGCTTCAAAATGCTGTGCTGGCTTTCTTGGAGAGCAAGCAAGGAGGCACGCTCGCTGATTTGCGCCGGTTCCTGCTCGATGCTCAATGGCGCGAGGCATTTCTCCAAAGCGTGGGCGATGCAGATGTCCGCTTCTACTGGAAACGCGCCTTTCCACAGCTGGGCGGCGGCAGGAGCATCGGCCCGATCATCACACGGCTGGAGACATTCCTTTCATCAAAGCCTGTTCGTTACATGGTCTCGCAGCGCGAGAACCGGTTGGACTTCAGGGCCATGATGGACAGCGGCAAGATTTTTCTCGCCCGCCTCCCTCAAGGCATGATTGGCCGGGAGAACGCGTTTCTTCTCGGCAGCCTCGTCATGACCAAGCTGCAACAGATGGCGATGAGCCGGGCACGGGTCCCAAATTCGCAACGGCGGCCATTCTTCTGCTACATCGACGAGTTTCAGAACTTCATCACGCCCTCTCTCACCGAGATTTTGTCGGGCGCACGCAAATATGGCCTGGGATTGGTGCTGGCCCATCAAGAGCTAAAGCAACTCGACCGGGACAAGGAAGTCGGAAGCGCGGTGCTTTCCAATGCCTTCACCCGCATCGTATTTCGCGTTGGAGACGCAGACGCACGTGCTCTGGCGGACGGATTTGCTCATTTCGATGCCCGCGACATTCAGAGCCTGGGCATCGGGCAGGCCATTGCCCGCATCGAGCGGGCAGACAATGATTTCAACCTTGCCATCATCGAGCCGGACATCTCGGACGAAACCGAGGCGGAGGCACTTCGAATCGCAGCCATTCAAGCTTCCCGGTCTGCCTACGCGATTCCGCTTCAGCAGGTTCAGGCAGAATTGGCAAGTCGCCTCGTGGATGAACAGGAAGATGATCCACAGCCAGCCAAACCGAAGAAAATCAAGGAGAGCATCCCCGCTGTCGCCGAGGTTCGATCGGCGCAAGCCCCGCAGATACCTGCCGCTCAACCCGACCCGGAACCTCCATCGGAGGTTCCGACCGCGACTGCCATTGCTCAGCCAGTCTCAGCTTCCTCTCCCCTCGTCACCGATCCCGGCAAGGGCGGCTACCAGCACCGCATTTTGCAAGATCGCATTCGCTCCGTTGGCGAGCAGATGGGGTTTCATGCACATCTGGAAATGCCTGTGGGAACCAGTCGCGAAAGCGTCGATGTCGGGCTGATACGCCAGGACATGAGAATTGCCTGCGAGATTTCCGTGACGACCACCATCGACCATGAAGTGGGCAACGTGCGCAAATGCCTCCGCGAAAACTTCCACCTCGTCGCCGTCATCACCAATGAAGCTCGTCGTTTGCGCCAGATCGAAGGCGCGGTGAACGGCTGCTTTGAGCCCGAGGAGGCCGCTCGGGTCAGGTATTTCCAACCGGATGCTTTTTTGAGCTTCCTCAGCACCCTCACCCCGCCTCCAGAGCCCGATCAGGTTCCCAGTGCCCCGGCTCCAAAAGAGTCCGTTCGCAAAGGCTACAAGGTGAAGCGGGTGTTCACCCAACTTACGCCAGACGAGAGAAATCTACGCGAATCTGCCGCTCTGAAGTTGTTGGCAGAAGAATTAAAACCGCCTCCTGCCTTCAAATAGAGCTGTAAATAAACCAACACCGCATCTGATTGGTGACTTGTGTTGTATTTTCTTTCTCTTCTGCTTTACTCCAAGCATGAAGACGCCCGCCACCCCTATCTTCCCGGCCGCTCAATCCGTCCCCGTCGGCATCTGGATTCGGGTCTCGACTGATCAACAGGCTCAAGGAGAAAGTCCGGCTCACCACCTTGAAAGGGCCAGGCACTACGCCGCCTCGCGGGGTTGGGAGGTTCGTGAGGTCTATGATCTGGCCGGTGTTTCGGGCAAAGCCGTCTTGGAGCATCCCGAGGCCAAGCGCATGCTGCGCGACATCGAACGCGGGCACATCAAATCCCTCATCTTCTCCAAACTCGCCCGCCTCGCCCGCAACACCCGCGAGCTGCTGGAAGTGGCGGAAAAGTTCAAAGCCAAGAGCGCCAATCTAGTCTCTCTACAGGAAACTCTCGATACCAGCACCCCGGCCGGAATGCTCTTTTTCACCATCATCAGTGCCATGGCCGAGTGGGAGCGGGCCGAGATCGCCGACCGCGTCAAGGCGTCCATTTCCGTCCGTGCCAAAATGGGCAAACCCCTCAGCGGCAAGACCCCTTATGGCTACATCTGGAAAGACAAAAAACTGGTTCAGCACCCAGCCGAGGCCCCGGTGCGCAAGCTCATGTATGAGCTGTTCCTCAAACACAAGCGCCTCGGCACCGTCGCCCGAATGCTCAATGAGATGGGCTATCGCACACGCGCCAAATGCGAATGGAAGGATGTTTCTGTCGGCAGGCTGATCGCTGATTGGACAGCGAAAGGCACCTACCGCATCAACGTCACCCGTGGCGTTGCTGGCTCGTGGAAGTATGAGATTAAAGACGAGAGCGAATGGGGCCTCGTTCCCTGCGAGCCGCTCGTCAGCGAAACCGCATGGAACGAAGCCAACCAGTTGATCGAGCAACGCCGCTCTGCACCCCAGAAGCGCCCAGGCCCTAAGCCTGTGCATCTATTCGCTGGGCTCGTTCACTGTGAGTGTGGCAAAAAGATGTATGTCGGCCCCAACACCCCGAAATATGTCTGCACCGCCTGCCGCAACAAAATACCGATGCGCGACCTGGAGGAAGTGTTTGTCGAGGAGATCCGGGATCTGTTCTCCAACAAAACCAGGCTTCACCACCAAATCGAACAGGCCCAACAAAACCTGCGGGACAAGGAGCAGCTCCTCGCCGCCCACCGGCAGGAAATCGACAAGGTGCGCGATCAAATGAGCAAAACGCACCGCCTCTACCTCGACGGGCACATCGCCCTGGCGGACTTCGGCGGCTACCATCAGCCCCTGTCCGACCGCCTCACGCAGCTACAAACCGAACTCCCCAAACTGGAAGCCGAACTCGACTACCACCGCATTCGAACCGTCAGCGCCGACGCCGTCCAAGTCGAGGCTGACACCCTCTACAAGAATTGGCCCCAGCTACCTGCCGAGAACAAACGCCGGATCATCGAAGGCATCGTAGAACGAATCGAGATCAAACAAGGCCGCCCCGAAATCGAGATCACCTTCTCATCCACTGCTCCTACAGAAGACATGACAACAAACCAACAAAACCTGAGGGTAGCGAGATTTTCCCCGCCGCACCTCATCCCTCCCGGCCATGACTTGCCTGCTGGACACCTGCACCTTCCTCTGGCTCACGGATCAGGTCGAGCACCTGTCCGCCGTTGCTCGCACCGCGCTGGAAAATCCGGCCAACACTCTGATTCTGAGCCAAGCCTCCAGCTTGGAGATTCAGATCAAATACAACCGGGGCAAGCTGCCCCTGGCACTACCCCCGCAAGAATTCATCTCGCAGGCGATCGAGAAATTCGGGCTGATTTATTTGCGCATCGAGGATGACCATCTTTGGGCCAAGGGCAAACTGCCTCTGCTCCACCGTGATCCCTTTGACCGCCTTCTCATCGCTCAGGCCCTCCATGAAGGCATGGCCATCGCCACGCCTGATCTGCACATACACCGTTACCCCATCCGCACCCTCTGGTAAGCCATGCCCGCCACCCTCATCGCCGTCACCGGTCTTTCCCCCGCCATCGTCACTGAGACGCTGTGGGCGCTCGCGCAGGAAAAGCCACGCGTCCTCCCGCAGCGCATCGTCTTCATCACCACCCTCGTCGGCGCGGGGAAAATCAAAGAGCAGCTCCTCACCCCGCTGCCAGCCTTCGACGGGCAGACCGCCTGGCAGGCCCTGCGTGCGAAGCTGAAGGCGAAGGACCACGAACTCATCGCCGAAGAGCCGCGCGTCATCGGCCAGATAAACAAAAAAACCGGCACCTTTGACGCCCTGCCGGACATCCAGACCCCGGGGCAGAATACCCTCGCCGCCGCCTTCATCCTGGAAGAAGTCCGCCGCGTGGTGGAGAACCCCGACACCCCGCTCATCGCCAGCATCGCCGGCGGGCGCAAGACCATGGGCGCGCTGCTCCACGCCGCCGTCACCCTCATCGGGCGCGAAGACGATCGCCTCACCCATGTGCTGGTGGACTCCCCGTATGAGACCATGCCCGGCTTCTACTTCCCCGGCCAGCCCGGCCCCGCGCTCAAGGATCGCGAGGGGAAAGAGCACCCGCCGTCCAAAGCAGGCATCCACCTCGCCGACGTGCCCTTCGTCCCCCTGCGCAACCGCTTCAAGGAACTCGACGACATGCCCGGCTCCTTCGACGGCCTGCGGCGCAAATTCAGCCGCGAGCTGAAGGAAGACGCCGCCCGCCCGCGCCTCATCGAGATCAGCTACCGCAAAAAAACCCTCTGGGTGGATGACCAGGCCATTCCCATGCGCGTCAAAGCCCTCGCCGTGCTCCACTGCCTCTCCGATGCCCAGTCCCAGGGCAAAGTCCTCGAAGACCAGCCCGCCGCCGCCGAAGCTATGACCCAATGGCTCCCCAAGGCAGACTTCATCCCGACTGGCGTCCGCCCTGGAAAGATCGAGGTCGAAGACATCCGCCACGAGCTCAACCACCTGCGCACCGCCATGAAAAAGCACGGCTATGAGGTGCCCAAGCGCTCGCTGCATTTCCCAGCGCACACCCTGCGTCTCCGGGACTGACGCGCGCATCCGTGCCCCATCACAGGCTGCACGCCACATCCGCGGACATCCGCCCCTGCGCCAGGACCGCCCTTGGGTGGTAAACCTTCGGCATGTCACGCCGCATCCGCCACATCCACGCCCGCTCAGACGAATGGGTCAGAGTTCATCGCCACCGCCCCGGATCAGACGGCTCCGGCTGGGGGTGCCTGGTACTGATCATCATTCTCTGGCTGCTGTTCCATTGAGCCACATCACACACCACGCCTGCCATGCCCACCCTCTGCGTCAACACCCCCGGCAGCAAAGTCCGCCTCGTCTCCGAGCGCCTCGAAGTCCACGCCACCGCTCCCGAGACCGGCCCCGCCAGCGTCCGCGTCGCCCCGTTGCGCGATCTCGATCGCGTCCTCCTTCAAGAAAGCGCGCAGATTTCCAGCGATGCCATGGCCGCCCTCTTGCGCGCCGACATCCCCGTCGCCTATCTCGGCTGGAATGGCAAATTCCTCGGTGGTTTCCAACCCACCGGCCCCGCCCACGGCGCATGGCGGCTGCGCCATTATCAGAGCCAGCTCGATCCCGCCTTCGCCCTCACCCTCGCTGGCCGCATCGTCGCCGCCAAGGTTTACAACCAGCGCCGCGTCCTCCAGCGCATGGCCGCCAACCGCCAGCAGGACCTCACCCCCGCGCTCGATTACCTCGGCGCCCTGCTCAACGACCTCGCCCGCGCCAAGACCATCGACGAACTCCGCGGCTACGAAGGCGCTGCCGCCGCCCGTTACTTCGCCGAATGGGCCGCTTTCCTGCCCGAGACCTTTCCCTTCGTCCGCCGCAGCACCCGCCCCCCGCTCAATCCGGTCAACGCCTGCCTCTCCTTCGGCTCCACCCTCCTCTACAACGAAATGACCAGCGCCCTCCACGCCTGCGGCCTGGATCCCGCCCTCGGCCTCCTCCACACCACCGAGGACGGCCGCTGGTCCCTCGCCCTCGACCTCATGGAGCCCTTCCGCCCCGTCCTCGTGGAGGCCCTCGCCCTCGACCTCTTCACCCACCAGATGCTTGGCGAAAAACACTTCCGCCCCCACGACGGCGGCGTTTATCTCAACGACCCCGGCCGCGCCAAATACCTCGTCCAATACGAGCGCCGCATGGAGCGCCAGTTCATGAGCGAAACCCTCGGCCACCGCACCACCCTCCGCCAGCAGCTCGAAGCCCAGGCCACCCTGTTCAAGGCCGCCCTCGCCGACATCGCCAAGTTCGAGCCCTTCCTCATGAACTGACCCACTGGAAATCTGAAATTTGAAACCTCAAATCTCCATGCTCCCAGCCAGCCCGCCTGACGACTGGTGGTATCAGGCCTTCGCCCCGCTGCCCTATGCCCGTTCCGCCCCCGGAGAAAAACAGATGCTCACCCTCGTCGCCTACGACATCACCGACCACAAACGCCTCGCCCGCGTGTGCGAAGACTACGGCGTGCGCGTCCAATACAGCCTCTTCGAATGCCGTCTGGAAGAAGACCAATTCGAAGATTTCTGGCTCAAACTCCTCTATGAAATCAACGACGAAGAAGACCGCCTCGTCGCGTATAAAATCGATGCTCGCTGCGCCAAAGACACCCTCACCGCCGGCACCATGATCTGCTCTGAAAAAGTCGTCTGCTATGTCGTATGAGCCGCCGCGCCATCCCTACATCCCATGTTCCACAGCAGCAGGTCGGCAGGCTCCCGCCACCTGTCAGCGGCAGCTCCCGACCTGCCACCCACCTAAGGCTACCGGCACCGCAGACACACCCACAGGCAAGGCCTGCCACCCCAGCCCCATCTCCCGACCTAGCCTTCCGTGGAACGCTTGAAAGATTGACAATCCAGGCCCCATGAGGCATCAAAGCCCCCCCAGCCGAAAGGCATTGGAGACGCTCCGCCCTGCTGGACTAATCCCCGCAGGCCGCTAGGGCATCAAAGCCCCCCCAGCCGAAAGGCATTGGAGACTCACCTTCACGCGATGAGGGTTTATGTCCCGATCTGCCTGGCATCAAAGCCCCCCCAGCCGAAAGGCATTGGAGACAAAAGCATAGGACGCAAAGTAATAAGTGGTGGAGGGGGGCCTAAAAGGACACGCAAGCCGAAAGGAATTGCATCC
>CAYQWE010000039.1:0-43769 GCA_964421275.1 uncultured Prosthecobacter sp. | reverse complement strand
ACGCGGCGGGCAATGCGGTGAAGGTGACCGACGCGCTGGGGCGCGTGACGGAATCGCAGTAATGATGAACGCAATCGCGTGGTGGCTGTGGCGTTTTTCTTGAATCATTCCACGAGCGTATTTTCAACAACCTGTCAGATTGACCAGTGGGCTAGTCTGGTCTTGGTAGCGATACATCCAGGCCGCAGGTCTGAAGACAACCCACAACCACTCAATTGCTATGGCACTCACCATTGACTCGAAAGCCCCCATTTTCACCCTGAAGTCCAAAAACGCGTCCGGTCTGGCGGATGTTACCATTCCGGCCACCGGGAAGAACACTGTGCTGCTTTTCTTCCCCCTCGCCTTCACTGGCGTTTGCACCCAAGAGCTTTGTGACATCACGGCCGGTCTCAGCGCCTACAGCGATCTGAATGCCGAGGTGATCGGCATCAGCGTTGACAGCCCCTTCGCGCAGGAAGCATGGGCTCAGAAGGAGAAAATCGGCATCACGCTGGTCAGCGACCTCAATAAGGCTGCGACCAATGCTTATGGTGTGTTATTCCCAGGACTCGCGGGCATCGGCGACACGTCCGCCCGGGCCGCGTTTGTCATCGACAAAAATGGTGTGGTCCAATACGCCGAGCAAACTGCCACGCCGAAGGATTTGCCGAATTTCGATGCGGTGAAGGCCACGCTGGCGAAGCTGGGCTGATCGGTGCCTCTAGGAGCTGGCGCAGAGCATCGGGACAAGATGAGGAGTCGTTCGAGCGGCAGTGCCGTCTGGCACTCCGAACATGGATGCCTAACGATGCGGTCGAGACTGCGCCAGCTTGCCCCGGACACATCTAGAAGACGACGATACGCAGCTCATCCCGAGCAAGAGGCTGCGGTGTGCATGGATTGCACCCGATCTGACTACACGCCTTCCTACGAGAGGCCAGAACAATGTGACGACTGGGCCAATGACTGTTTCATGGGTCGTTTTGACCTGGATGTCGCGAGCACACTTCAGCAATGCCGCGATCTCGTGCGAGATCGCAAAGTACGGTTCGTTTCGAGTCTATCTGTGACTCACCGTCCGTTCTCTATCGCTGCCTTTTTCTGTATCGCCACTACCCTCTTAGCGGTGCGACCGAACATCATCCTCATCATGTCGGATGACATGGGATTCTCGGACCTCGGATGCTACGGAAGCGAGATCCAGACACCCAACCTCGACAAGCTCGCCGGGCAGGGTGTACGAATGAGTCACTTTTACAACGCGGGACGCTGTTGCCCTTCGAGGTCCTCGTTGTTGACGGGTTTGTACCCACATCAATCTGGAATAGGCCACATGATGGAAGATCGCGGCTTCGACGGCTATCGTGGTGATTTGAACAAGCGGTGCGTCACCATCGCCGAAGTGCTGAAGACAGCGGGCTATCGCTCCTACGCCGTTGGTAAATGGCATGTGACCAAGCAGGCGAAGCCAGAAGGCCCCAAGTTCAACTGGCCTTTACATCGTGGGTTTGACCGCTTCTACGGCACGATCACGGGAGCCGGTAGTTTCTACGATCCAGGAACGCTGACGCGTGACGACACGATGATATCTCCATTTGCCGACGCGGAGTACAGACCGGAACACTATTACTACACGGATGCGATCACCGACCATGCGGTCCGCTTCATCGGCGAGCATCTGCGCGATTGGAAGGAGCAGCCCTTTTTTCTCTACATGGCCTACACTGTCGCACACTGGCCGATGCATGCTCTTGAACAAGATATAGCGAAGTACCGCGGCAAATACGACGCGGGCTACGAAGAGATCCGACATGCGCGGTTTGTGCGAATGAAGGAATTGGGAATGATCCCCGAAAAAGCGGAGGTGTCCCCAGTTGTGGGAGACTGGAGCCATGTGAAGAATAAAGTCTGGGAGGCACGCTGCATGGAAGTCTTTGCAGCCATGGTTGACCGCATGGACCAGGGCATCGGACGCGTGATCGGCACGCTGGAAACGACCGGCCTGCTGGAGAACACGTTGATCCTGTTCCTCCAGGACAACGGTGGCTGCCAGGAGCTCATCGGCCGCCAGGCGATACCACCTGAGTCAAATAACAAAACCCACCCGGTGATCGCGCCAGATGCGATACTCACCGACGTCATTCCAAAGCAGACGCGCGATGGCAGAGCCGTGCTTCAGGGCGAAGGCATCATGCCCGGCGGCCCGAATAACTACATCGCCTACGGAGAGGCATGGGCGGGTGTGTCCAACACACCGCACCGCGAATATAAGCACTTCGTTCATGAAGGCGGCATCTCCACACCGTTGATCGCGCACTGGCCTGCCGGCATTCCCACCACGCAGAACGGGAGGATCGAACGACAATGCGGCCATCTCATCGACATCATGGCCACCTGCGTGGATGTCGCAGGGGCACGATACCCCGCCGAACTGAAGGGAAGTCCCATTCAACCAATGGAAGGCATCAGCCTCATTCCTGTTTTTCAAGGCAAGGATAACGGCGTGCGCTCCATCTTCTGGGAGCATGAAGGCAACCGCGCCTTCCGCCACGGCCAGTGGAAGATCGTCGCGAAGGCCAACCGGCCTTGGGAGCTCTACAACATCGAAGCGGACCGCGCCGAGCAACATGACTTGTCTGCTTTTGAACAGGGCCGCATGAAAGAGATGATCAACAAATGGGACACTTGGGCTGCCCGTGCGAATGTGCTGCCGATCGGAGCATGGAAGGGGCCCGATGTCGGAAAGAAAGGCAAAAGGAAGCCCCCCACAAAAGCCGTTCGGCAGGATTGATTTTAGAGCACGGACGACTCACCATTACCGCACTCCATGAACAGCCTGCTGCAGCTCCCAATAGATTTGCCGACGCTCAAGTTATGCCTTGAGATCGTGGGGTGGCTCCTCCTCCTTGCGATGATCCGCATCGTCTTCCTACTGCGCACCAACAACCGCCTGCGCGAAAGCGTCTCTAAAATGGAGAAAATGGTGATCGCCAGGCAGCAAGGTATCATCGCCGCACGCCGCGACTCCAATGAGTGGCGCGGTGACGCGCAGCGCATGCTTGACACCTTCCGCGCTGAATTCTCCAACCGGATCATCGAGTCTGAGCGTCGCCACCAAGACGTGGCAACCCGGCAGTCATTACTCGCAAATCAAGCCACGTCCTCTGAGTCTGCCCCTCCGGCGGAGCCACCTTCCCCACCCCCAGTGGAAGAGCCCGGTATAAGCCCCTTGCCTGCGGTCGCCATTTTGTGACTGGCGCGTAACCGAATCCCTTGAAGTTTCACGAAGACGAAGGACTGCGTGGCTGATTGATTTGAGGCCAATGATGCTGCATAAAGTCGTATGGCCAGCAGCTTTCACCTGGATGCACCGTCATTGCAGCTCCTCATTGTTATCATTGGGTTTCTGCTCTTGGCCTCCATCATCCGCATGCTGCTGCTATCACGGAACAACCGCCAGTTGAAACATGCCTTTTCCAAAATGGAGAAGACCTCACTGGAGCAGCAAGCCGAGATCGCGGACGCGCATCACGACAACAGAGCCTGGCGTGAAGGGATGCAGCGCCAGTTCGACGTCCTTCGCGCTGAGCTTAGCGAACGCCTCCAGCAGTCGGAAATGAGCAACTCCTACCTTCAACAGCAGTTCGACACAGAACTTGCGGAAAAACTCTGCTCTCTACAGGAAAAAATCACAGCGCTAAAAAACTCCAAGGCAGCGGCAGCACCCCGTCCCCAGCCCCAGTCACCCTCATCCTCAGCGCCAACAATCCCCTCCATGCCGTCGATTGAAACCATGCACCTTCAGTCTCTGGAGAGCGACCTCGCCTCTGCGCATACCGAGCTTGCTTCCCTTCGTCAGCGGAATGCACACTTACAGAGTTGCTTACATCTCGCACGACGTCGCCAAGCGCCTTCCCGGAGGCAAGAGCCCCCCCGCCAGCCTCGTTGAGCACCAACAACCTTTTTGCAAGGCTGTTTTTCCACTCGCCATTGTGACGACTTGTTGTTATTTCCAATAGGTCGGCGTCTCGTGCGC
The DNA here is from genome assembly GCA_964421275.1 of uncultured Prosthecobacter sp. Taxonomy (GTDB): domain Bacteria; phylum Verrucomicrobiota; class Verrucomicrobiia; order Verrucomicrobiales; family Verrucomicrobiaceae; genus Prosthecobacter. The sequence continues at coordinate 39,751 of CAYQWE010000039.1, read as the reverse complement.
AGACGTCCGCCTCATCATTCTTTTCTTCCTGCCCATGACTGACAATCCCACAGCCGATAGCGCTTTTGGAGCCACCACGCCCCACGATCCCTTCTTGGCCGCGAAAACCAGCGCCTTAAAAGCCGCCGAGGAACTGCGCGCCGCCGCCGCACAAAAGGCGACGGAGATCAAAAGCGCTGCCGAAGCACGCGCCCAGCAGTTCCGCGCCACTGCGGAGCAGAAGGCTGCGGACATCAAGGAAAGGGCCGGTGAATTTGCAGACCACACCTTCACCGAAGCGCGTGAACGCTACGCCGACCTGCGCGCGGAAGCAGAAAAGTTCGCCCGGGAGAAGCCACTCCAGGCACTTCTCACCGCCTTCGGCGTCGGCTTCATCATCGGCAGCATTCTTCGCCGCTGATTTTTTTCGCCCAGCGAAACATAACCATGAATCCAGGCAAGCCGCCCGAGCCAGTGGAACGCGCCAGCGCGTCAGAATTGCTGCGCATCCTCGCCTTGTATGCGGAAGCTCGTGGAAGGCTTCTGCACATCGAGGGACAGGAGGCCGGAGGACGCCTCGCCGGTCTGACCGGTATGTTCATGCTCTCCCTCACCGCCTTGATCATAGGCTGGCTGCTCGCAGCTCCCGCGCTGGTGTGGCTCGTCGCCGAGTACAACGGCTGGCACTGGACACGCGTGGCACTAGTCGCTGCCGGGCTCCATCTCCTGCTAGGACTTTGCTTCTTGGCCGTCTTGAAAACGCGTCTGCGCTCGTTGCGCCTTTTCGAGGAAACCTTCAACCAATTCCGTCGCGATCGCGAATGGCTCGCCCGCAACAAGAAGTGACCCCCAAGCAGCAAGCACTGCTGGATCTTGAGGACGTGCGCGCGGCGCTCGCCCGTCATGCGTCGTTGGCTGTAGAAGAATGGAGCCCGCGAGCCGTGCTTACGCGCAGCTTTGAAAAACATGCCGTGCTATGGATTAGCGGGGCCGCCGTCGCGGGCCTCATCCTTGTCCGTGTCGTCCGGACACCTCCGATGGCACGGGAGGACATCTCCTCCAGTCCGACTAGAAATCGCAGCCTCCTCACGTTGCTCCTCGGGCCGCTTTACGCTCTCGTGCGCAAAAGTGCTGCGGGTTACGCCTCCCAATGGTTCCAATCATATCTGCAACGCCACCGGCCTGTTTCGCCAGACGAATCCGGTGACAATACAGTCTAGCCCTGCCCTCACACCTTCATGTCCGACGCTAACCAACCCCCGCAAGACCTGCTCCCCGTTTTAGGCTCCGTGGACGACTACCTGCGCTTCTGCATGGAGTACGACGCCTCCGACCTCCACCTCGCCACCGGTGCCCAGCCAAGCTGGCGGCGTTACGGAAACCTACAGCCAATCTGGAACAACGCCTCCGTGCTGACGCCGGAGGACGCGCGCCGGCTGGCCTATGGTTTCTTGGGTGAACAGCAGATCAAACAGCTAGAGTCACGCGGGGATGTGGACTTCGCCTACTCTCCCGGCTACGGACGATTCCGCGCCTCCGTCGTGCAGCAGCGCCTTGGCATCGACATGGTGTTCCGCGTCATCAAGACGCAGATCAAGACCATTGATGAAATCGGGCTGCCTGCCACCGTCAAGACGCTCACCCGTTTCCACAACGGACTCATCTTGGTCACCGGCCCCGTGGGCTGCGGGAAATCCACCACGCTTGCCGCGCTGGTTGACTCCATCAATGCCGAGCGTCAGGACCACATCATCACGCTTGAGGATCCCATCGAGTACATCATCGAGCCAAAAGGCTGCCATGTGAACCAGCGTGAGGTACACACGCACACAGCCTCCTTCGCCGCTGCGCTTCGTGGTGCCCTGCGTGAAGATCCGGACGTCATCATGGTCGGAGAAATGCGCGACCTTGAGACCATCCAGCTCGCGATCACAGCAGCGGAGACGGGCCACTTGGTCCTCGGTACGCTCCACACCGGCAGCGCCGCGCGCACGCTCGACCGTGTGCTCGACGTGTTTCCCATCGACCAACGCGACCAAATCCGCATCATGGTCTCCGAGTCGTTGCGCGGCATTCTTTCCCAGCAGCTCGTGCCGAAGATAGATGGCAATGGTCGTGCCATGGCACTCGAAGTCCTCGTGAACACGCCAGCCGTAGGCAACTGCATCCGTGAAGGCAAGACCTTCATGCTGGCTGGGGTCATGCAAACCGGCAAAGGCGTCGGGATGGTCACCATGGACGACGCCTTGCGCCAGCTTTACGCCACCGGCCAGATCAGCCGTGAGGAGTGCGAGTCCCGCGCCGAGGACAAGACTCAGATGAAGAAGTTCTTCGAGTCCTGACCCTGCCTATTCATATAACGAACGCGAACCGAGACCTTCCAATGCCCATCATCGATCAATATTTCGCCAAGCTCATCGAACTCGGCGGCTCCGACCTTCATCTCAGCCAGGGACAGCCGCCCAAGGTTCGTGTCCACGGTAGCATCAAGCCCATCTCCGATCAGATCCTCGACAAGCACCTCATGGAAACCATGATGCGGGAGATCTGCGACACCCGTGCATGGGAACGCTACGCTGAAAAAGGCGACCTCGACTTCGCCTACGAGATGGATGCGGACAACCGCTTCCGCTGCAACTACCTGCGCCAGCAACACGGCTACGGCTGCGTGTTCCGTATCATCCCGACCAAGATCGCCTCGCTGGAGCAGCTCGGCATCCCGCCTGTCGTCAAGGAGTTCGGCCACATGCGCAGCGGCCTCGTCCTCGTCACCGGCCCGACAGGCTCCGGCAAGTCCACAACGCTTGCCGCCCTTCTTGACTACATCAACACCAACTTCCGCCGACATATCATCACGATCGAGGAGCCGATCGAGTTTGTGCATCGCAACAAAAAGAGCATCATCACCCAGCGTGAGGTGCCCATCCAGACGCCGTCCTTCGCCGACGGTCTCCGCGCCGCGCTGCGTGAGGATGCCGACATCGTTCTCGTGGGCGAAATGCGCGACCTGGAGACTATCTCTCTCGCGCTCACCGCCGCAGAGACCGGCCTGCTTGTCTTCGGCACCCTGCACACCAATAATGCGCGCAAGACCGTTGACCGTATCATCGACGTCTTCCCCTCCGACCAGCAAAGCCAGGTGCGCACCATGCTGGCCGCGTCGCTGAAAGGTGTGGTAGCCCAGTTGCTCATGAAAAAGTCCGACGGCAAAGGCCGTGCGGCCGTGAATGAGATCATGGTTTCGAACCCCGCCGTCGGTGCCATCATCCGCGAAGGTGCCACGCAGAAACTCTATGACGTCATCATCGGAGGCAAGGCACAAGGCATGCAGTTCATGGACGAGGCTATCTGGCAGAAACTGCGCGACGGTTACGTCACTCCGATGGAGGCCTACATGAAGGCCATCGACAAAAACCGCTTCAAAGCCTTCCTCCCCCCAGAGGACGCCGGTCTCGCCGTAGCAAGCGGCGGAGATGCCAACAAATAACCACCACCTCCACGAGATGAATCTTGCCGCGATTGCCCGAGTGAATTAACATCGCACGCAACTCACGGAACAGCATGGCAACTGAGGGCACTCCACCGGACAATGCACGCGTCGCATCGCCGATCGTGCCCGGCCCACTCGCCATTTTCACCGCCACCGCCATTGGCGGTATCGTCGGCGCACGCATGGGGCCCGCTCCCCTTATGCTGGCCGCCGGGGCCACGGCACTCGCCTTGCTCCGTCAGAAACAACCGCATGCCGTCGGCACACACGCGTCGGCCATCCAGCCGGAATCCGCCCCCAACCCACCTCCAACCTCCACCTTTACTTCGCAATCCCAGCAGGATGTAGGGCAATGGCTCTCACGGCAAATCGAGTTGGATCAGCAGACTGAGCTGGCTTCTCCATTACCTCAGCTTGCCGCAGAGACCACGGAGGATGGGTATCAACCTCCTTCGCTGATGCTTGATGAAGACTACGTTTCAGCCCTCCTGCCAGCATCGCTCATAAACGCTCGCTTTGCCGATCTCACCGAACCGGTTCAGCGTCCTACCACCACTCCTTCTCCCGCCCCCATCACGGCCTCTTGGCAGACTGCACCTCAAGGGATAGCGGAACAAGCCATCACCGATTTACAGGCATTGGATGCCCGTCACATCACCTTACCAGCATCGGGAGGTGGCGCTGCCTGGCTCCTAGGACTGGAGCCGATGCCCAGTTGGACTGAGGCACCACCGCCCCCGCAACCAGTAGTCACCGCCCCGGTATTCAGCGGTGGCGATCTGCCAGATCAAATCGACGTCCCTTTGCAGCCTTCCGCCAACGAAGGCATACATCTCACGCCCACGATTTCCGCAGACGAGATTTCACCGGCCATGTTCGTGACGCACGAAAATGCGGAGGTAGCAACACCTGCCATCGAAATCCCTCCTCCATCCCTCGATCTAAACATCCCGGAGATCATGGTACAGCTCGCCCAACCTGGCGAAGCATCGTTTGACACTCCACCCGTCCCGTTTGAGTGGCAGGCACCGAATCCCACTGAAGATGCGTTGCCGGAACTCATCACTCCCATCATCGAATCCCAGGTCATCGAGACACCGGGTACCGCCGCTGCCCAGATGTCCACAGCACAAATGGAAAGCGCTGCTCCCGCAGCCGAGGCCGAGATCATCTTGCGTCCGCGCACCATCACCCCTCATACGGTCACGCCGAAGGCACCGCTCAGCTCCATTCCATTCAAGAACACAAAATTTGACGCGGCGGACAGCCCAGCAGATTCGCACTCCCCCATCTCCCCCCTCGCTCCTGCGAGCGAACCCACCCCTCCCCTGCCCCGAGCTCCGATCCAGTCCCCTCGCGAACAACAAGCCCGCCCAACTTGGCGCTCCTGGTGGCGGGGAGATTGACAAACCTTGCCTCCATCTCGAAACGGCTCATCCTAGCATGACACATGCTGCAGATTGAACTGACCCTCTGGACCATCACACTGGCGGTGATTTCACTGACGGGAACACTGCTAGCACTCGGTCATCTGCTACTCAGGCACCGGGATTACCGCTCTGCGGCATTCTGGACAGCACTGGTGCTGTTCGCGCCATTGATCGGGCCGACGCTATATTTATTTCTCGGCATCAACATTGTGCGGCGCAGGGGCAAAAGATACCGCAGAAACATCTCCGAGCCATGGCGTGATCCCGTGCCTGAGCATCCGCTCCCCTTCAATGGCGACAGTTGCACCGCACAGGAGCACCAGCAGCTCGCACGCACACTGGACCGCATTTCGCGCTTTTGCTTCACACTGGGCAACACAGTGGTACCGCTGCACAACGGGGACGAGGCAATGCCACGCATGCTCGACGCGATTCGCAACGCGCGGCAGAGCGTCTCGTTGGCCAGCTATATCTTTGAGGCGAACGGGGTCGGTGCTGAATTTGTGAGGGAACTCGGAGCCGCTGTGAAGCGCGGCGTGCAGGTGCGCGTGATGGTGGACGACGCAGGCACACGCTATTCGTGGCCTTCCGTGATCGGCGCACTAACAAAAGCGGGCGTGACGGCACGGCGTTTCATGCCAAGTCGCATGATTCTGCGCCTGATCACCATGAACCTGCGCAATCATCGCAAAATCCTCGTGGTAGATGGGACGAAGGCATTCACCGGCGGCATGAATATCCGCGAAGGAAACATGCTCTCCCGCAACCCGAAGCATCCGGTGCATGACATGCACTTCGAGGTCGCCGGACCAGTGGCGGCTCAAATTCAACGCGTCTTTGCTGAGGACTGGGCGTTCTGCACCGGAGAGCAGATGAGAGGCCCTCTGTGGTTCCCTGAGCTGCCACCGAAAGGCACGGTGAGTGCTATCGGCATCGTGGACGGCCCGGATGAAGATCTGGAGGTGATGCCCGCAACCTTTTTTGCCGCGCTGAACGCCGCCCGCGAGGAGGTTCTCATTATCACACCCTACTTCCTGCCTAACCCCGTGCTCATGGCGGCGCTGCGTCTGTGTGCCGTGCGCGGTGTGAAGGTGACGATCCTCACGCCGTCGAAAAACAACATCCCTCTTGTCGCATGGGCCGCGCGAACCTTGTATCCAGATCTTCTCGCGGTAGGCTGCCGCATCTTCGAATCTCCACCACCATTCGACCATTCGAAATTCTTCCTCGTGGACCGGGTGTGGTCTTTCCTCGGCTCCACGAACTGGGACCCCCGCAGTCTGCGGCTGAACTTCGAGTTCAACCTAGCCTGTCATGACCCTGCCTTGGGCCAGAGGCTGGAGGCTGAAATGAATCTCAGACTCGCAACCAGCCGGGAGATCACGCAGGAGATGCTGGACGCCACGCCCCTCTGGCAGCAGGCACGCAATGGGTTTGCCCGACTCTTCATCCCGTTCCTGTGAGGAAAATGAGTGCCGCTTTCCGCTAAAAGGAGCCTATTCCACCGCGTTATTCACAGACCATGACCCACTCGGCCCCTACCCACATCTTGGCGCGCAATGAAATTTGCCGGAATAAGGCGCAAGGGACATGCGTCACACCGCCCAAGTCATAAACACTTTGCCCCGGCAGACGGGGCCCTGCCGCGCGCAGTCCAACAGCGCAACTCCAACTCAATCCACATCCAACTCAACATGAAGAAACTCATCGCCCTCGCCTTCGCGCTTGCCGCCTCCAGCCTCTTTGCAGCGGAGTTCCCTGACATTAGCATCGCCGACCTCAAGCAGGCCATCGCCAGCAAGCAGGTCACCGTCATCGACGTGAACGGCTCCAACTCCTACAAAGCCGGACATGTGCCCTCCGCGATCGACTTCGCCTCCCAGAAGGACAGCCTCGCCAGCGTTCTCCCGGCAGATAAAGGTGCCCTCGTCGTGGCCTACTGCGGCGGCCCGCAGTGCTCCGCCTACAAGGCTGCCGCCAAGGCCGCCAGCCAGCTCGGCTACACCAACGTGAAGCACCTCTCCGCTGGCATCTCCGGTTGGAAAGCCGCAAAGGAAAAACTGGAGAAGTAATCCACGTTTTCTCATCTTGGCCGGGTGTGCGGTTTCGGCCGCCGCCCGGCTTTTTCATGCCCGTGCATGGAGCCACTCGGCATCCAGGCATCCTGTTCCCTCTTCAGCCATGTTGCCATGACACCTCCCACCATCCGCACTCCAGCCCGCATATGTGAAGTCGCGTGGTTCTCCGCCCTTTGCTCAGACGATTACGAATTTCTCGGCGTTCCTGATGATGCGCTGCGCTCCAGCTACGAGCACTGTGGTGACATTGTCCGCAAAGCAGACACGCTTGGATATCAAAACATCCTCCTTCCATCCGGATGGATCGCAGGCCAAGACGCGCTCGCGTTCTCCGCAGCGATGGCACCGCAAACAAAACAGATCAATCAACTCGTCGCCCTCCGCATGGGCGAGGTCTGGCCACCGATGCTCGCACGCGCCCTCGCCACCGTTGACCACATTGCCAAAGGTCGTCTTTGCATCAACATCATCTCCTCCGACCTGCCCGGCATCAGGGAAGGCAACGAAACGCGCTACGCCCGCGCCAGCGAGATCATCCAGATTCTCCAGGCACTCTGGCGCACCGACGGCCCCTTCGAGTGGAAGGGCGAATTCTATCAGATCTCCCTGCCCACCACCGAGCCGGCCAAGCCTTACCAGCAAAACGGCGGCCCACTGATGTACTTCGGTGGCATCTCGCCCGCTGCGCAGGATTTGTGCGCGAAACACTGCGACGTCTTCCTCATGTGGCCGGAGACGGAGGACCGCGTCGCCGAGACGATGCGCACCATGTCAGAGAAGGCCGCTAGTTACGGGCGCAAGATCGACTTCGGATTCCGCAGCCACGTCATCGTGCGTGAAACCGAGGCTGAGGCCCGCGCCGCCGCAGACCGCCTCATTTCGAAACTCACCGCCGAAAAAGGCGCTGAGATCAAAGCCCGTTCGCAGGACAGTCAGAGTGCCGGTGTGAAGCGCCAGGACGAACTACGCGCCAAAAGCACTGACCTCTACATCGAGCCTCATCTCTGGAGTGGCATCGGCCTAGCCCGCAGTGGCTGTGCCAGCGCCATCGTCGGTGATCCTGATCAAGTCCTCGCAAAACTAAACCGCTACATGGACATGGGCATGCGCGCTTTCATCCTCAGCGGCTACCCGCACCTCGATGAATGCGATCTCTTCGCGAAACATGTACTACCCAAACTTCCATCTGCCAGACTGAACGAACTTCAAGGCCGCCGCGTTCCTGATCCTGTCACCCCTCTCACGACCGCTCCACGCTCCTAATCATTCTTGGTGCCATGTCATCTCCTGTCCGCTTCGCACTCGCCGGTTTCGGTGCCTGGGGCAAATTCCACGCCCAGTCCATCGCCACGAATCCTGACGCACGGCTCGTCGCCATCTCCGCGCCCTCTGAAGTCTCCCGCAAGGAGGCAGCCGATCTCTATCCCGACGCTGAAATCTTCGCCGATAGCCTGGAAATGATCGCAAAAACCGGTTTCGACATCATCGACATCGCCACACCTAGCCACACGCATCGCGAGATCGCGCTCGCTGCCATGCAAAAAGGCTCCCATGTTCTCCTAGAGAAGCCGATGGCTATCACACTCGACGATTGCAAAGCCATCGTCGCCGGAGCACGCGACCACGGTGTGTATTTGGCCGTAGGGCATGAGCTTCGCCTTTCCTCACAATGGGGCCGCATCAAGGACATCATCTCCGACGGCGTCATCGGCGACCCGCAATACGTTCTCGTCGAGCTTTCGCGCAAACCTTACCGCACCGGGGCGAGCGGTTGGCGCTACGACCAGAACCGCGTCGGCTCGTGGGTGCTGGAGGAGCCGATTCACTTCTTCGATCTCGCTCGCTGGTACCTAGAGTCCAGCGGCGACCCCGTGGAACTCTACGCTTATGGCAACAGCCGCGATCCGCAGCGCCCGGCGCTCTTCGATAACTTCAGTGCCATGTTCAAATACGCGAATGGCAGCTACGCCGTCGTGTCGCAGACGCTAGCCGCATTCGAACATCATCAAACCGTCAAGGTCAGCGGCACCAAAGGCGCTTTGTGGGCCGCTTGGGGTGGTGCGCTCGACCGCACACTTGAGCCAACCGCCACATTGAAGGTGTTCGACGGTGAAAAAGTCGAAGATGTCACGCTCACTAGGCAAAGTGGCGAAGTCTTTGAGCTCCGCGAGGAGATCGCCCAGTGTGTGGAAATGGTCCGCAGCGGCAAACAGCCCGTCGCCACCGGTCTCGACGGCCTCTGGAGCGCCGGTCTCTGCCTCGTCGCCGAAGAATCTATCCGCCAGAAAAAGCCGCTGCCCGTGGGTGATCTGCTCAAGATCTGATCAGTGCGCCTCCAGCCAGTTCGTTCCTGTCCCGGCTTCGACCTCGGCTTCGACGCCGGGGAGCTTCAAGGCGTTCTTCATGGCATCGACGATGATGGCGCGGGCTTGCTCGGCCTCGGTGGCGGGCATTTCGAAGAGGAGTTCGTCGTGGACCTGGAGGAGCATGCGGGCTTGGAGGCTGGCTTTCGTCAATGCGGCATCGACGTGGATCATGGCGAGCTTGATCATGTCGGCGGCGGTGCCCTGGATGGGCGTGTTCATGGCGACGCGCTCGGCCTGGCCGCGCACGGTGGCGTTGGCGCTGGTGAGATCGCGGATGGCTCGGCGGCGCCCGCTCAGGGTCTCGACGTGGCCGCTTTTACGGGCGTCAGTGACGATTTGATCCATGAAGCGTTTGATGCCGGGGAACTGCTTGAAGTAGTTCTCAATGATTGAGGCGGCCTCGGCTCGTGGAATGCCGAGGCGCTGGCTCAAACCGAAGGCACTGATGCCGTAGATGATGCCGAAGTTCACCATCTTGGCCGTGCGGCGCATCTCCGGCAGCACGCCGTCGAGTTCGACACCATAGACACGCGCGGCGGTGGCCTGGTGAATGTCGTGCCCTTGAGCGAATGCCTCGATCATCGCCGTGTCACCGCTGAGGGCGGCCATGACGCGGAGTTCGATCTGCGAGTAGTCGGCGCTCATCAAAATCCAGCCGTCGTGGCCGGGAACGAAGGCCTTGCGGATCTCGCGGCCGAGATCGGAGCGAATCGGGATGTTTTGCAGGTTCGGATTGCTCGACGCCATGCGGCCCGTGGCGGCCATGAGTTGATGAAACGTGGTGTGGACGCGGCCAGTGACTTTGGAAACGGCCTGCGGCAACGCCTCGACGTAGGTGCTGTTGAGCTTCGTGACCTCGCGGTAGTCGAGGATGTCCTGAATGATCGGATGCAGGCCGAGGAGTGACTGGAGCACTTGCTCGTTCGTCTGATATTGGCCGGTGGCGGTCTTCTTCGGCTTGTCGCTGAGCTTGAGACGGTCAAAGAGCACTTCACCGAGCTGCTTGGGGCTGTTGAGGTTGAAGGGGACGCCGGAGTTCTCTTGAATGCGCTTTTGCAGCTCCTGCGCCTTCTTTTCGAGTTCGATGCCGTATTCACGCAGCGCCTGCACATCGATCTTCACGCCGAAGTTTTCCATCTTCGTGAGCACAGGCAGCAGGGGCGATTCGATGTCGGTGAAGACGTAGGTCTGCTCCTTCAACTCGGGGCGCATCTTCGCGGCGAGCTGCCAGGTCACATCGGCATCCTCGGCGGCGTAATCAGCGACCTTTTGCGCATCCTGCGCGGCGACATCGGCCATGGTGGCCTGGCTGAAAAGATCATCCTTCTCCGTTCCGATGAGATTCGTAATCGGCACGGGCGTGTAGCTCAAATACGTCTCCGAGAGGTAATCCATGCCGTGACGCTGATCAGGATCGATGAGCGAATGCGCGAGCATCGAGTCGAAGAACGGCCCGCGGACCTCGATGCCATGCGCGAGGAGCACGCTGAGGTCGAATTTGAGGTTGTGGCCGATTTTCTCGATGCCGTCGCGGGTCAGCAGGTCGCGGAATTCTTCGAGCACGACCTTCGCCGCGGCTTTTTCGCGAGGGAAATGCACGAACCAGCCCTCATGCGCCTTCCACGAAAAGGCGATGCCGACGATCTGTGTGTCGCGTGGATCAAGCCCGGTCGTTTCGAGGTCGAAACAGTAGCTTTTTTGCTCCGCGAGGAGTTTGACGAGCTTTTGACGATCCGCAGCGCTCTGGACGAGATGATACGCATGCGGCGTGTCGGCGATGGTGCTGAGTTTGGCCTCCACCGGCTTCGTGACCTCTTCCATCGCGAAAAGCTCGCCCGCAGGTGCTTCCGCAGCCGTTTTGCGACCGCGACCTGCCTTGAAGTCATCGCCGAAGAGGCGGCGGCCGAGGGCGTTGAACTCGAACTCGGTGAGAAAGGCCTTCAGCGTTTCATCATCGTGCGGCTGGACGACGAGATCGGCGAGTTCCGCCTCAAAAGGCATGTCGGTGAAGATGGTGGCGAGCTTTTTGGAGAGCAGCGCGTCGTCCCTGCTCGCTTCGAGTTTCTCCTTCTGCTTGCCTTTGAGTTGATCGACGTTGGCGAGGAGGTTTTCGACACTGCCGAACTGCTGGATGAGCGCGGTGGCGGTCTTTTCGCCGAAGCCTTTGACGCCGGGGATGTTGTCCACCGCATCGCCCATGAGTCCTAGGATGTCGATGACCTGCGCGGGGCGTTCGATGCCCCAGCGCTCGCACACTTCCTTCACGCCGAGGATTTCCACATCACCGCCCTGGCGGCCGGGTTTGTAGATTTTGACGTGCTCGGTGACGAGCTGGCCGAAATCCTTGTCCGGCGTGACCATGAAGGTCTCCATGCCTGACTTGTCCGCCCGGGCGGCCATGATGCCGATGATGTCGTCCGCCTCGTAGCCATCGCGCACGAGCAGCGGGATGTTCATGGCCTGGAGGAGGCGTTTCACCTGCGGGATGGCCTGCGCGATGTCCTCGGGGATCTCCTCGCGCTGCGCCTTGTATTCGGGGAACATCTCATGGCGCGGCGTGGGCGCGGAGGTGTCGATCGCCACGCCGAGGTGCGTGGGCTTTTGATTGTGCAGGATGTCCAGCAGCGTGTTCGCGAAGCCGTAGAGCGCGGAGGTGTTCACGCCGTCGCTGGTGCGGATGGGTGCCTTGATGAAGGCGAAGTGCGCGCGGTAGATGAGCGCCATCGCGTCGAGGAGAAAAAGCCGGTCAGACATGTGACGGCGAGGGTAGGCGGCTGCCTTGGGTGCTCAAGCTCCTTGCAGCACCCGTGCATGCTCCACGACAGCACGGCCCACCTCAACCTCATCATTGATGACCTGGGTAGCGCCGAGGCGTTTCAACCGTTCCATGTCCGAGTTAAAGCGTGTGCGGGCGAGCACGGCGATGTCAGGACGCAGGCTGCGGATGACAGAAAGCGCCTGTGCATTGACAGTGGCATCGGGGAAGGTGAGTGCGACAAGACGTGCATGCTTGAGCCGCGTAAGCTCCCACGTCTCTTCATGCGAGGCATCGGCGAAAAGCACGGGCTGGCCGCGGCGCTGGAGCTCACGCACCGTCTCGGCGTTCAATTCGACAACGAGCGTCTGCACGCCGGTGTCCAGCAGCGCCTTGTTGAGTTTTTCACCGACAGGGCCATGACCGCAGATGATGGCGTGGCCGCTGAGGCCGGCGACACGCTGACGCAGGCTGCCGGCATTCATGTTGATGGGTTTGCCACGACCCCAGCCGCGTTTGACGAGCCAGTCGCCGAGCGGCAGGCCGACTTTGAGCAACGCTGGCAGCAGGCCCATCGAAAAGGCACTGGCGACGAGGAGCGTCTGCTGCGTCGCATCATTCCACATACCGGCTGTGCCGACATTTTGCAGAAGCACGAGAGAAAACTCACCCGCGCTACACAGACCGATGCCTGCCATCAATGCCTGACGATGCACAAGGCCGAGTCTGCGCGCAATGATAGTGACGACCATGGACTTGGCGAGCATCAGTACCACGGTGAGCAAGAGGATCGGCTGCCAGAGCTGAAGAGCGGCCTTGAGGTCGATCATGAGGCCGACGGAGACAAAGAAGATCGTGAGGAAGAGATCCTTCAGCGGCATCACATCGGAGAGGATGCGGTGCTTGAAGATAGACTCGCTCACCGCGAGTCCGGCGATGAAGGCACCGAGGGCGAGACCGAGGCCGAGTAGTCCGCCGATGAAGGCGAGACCCACGCAACAGCCGATGACAGAAAGTGTGAAGAGCTCACGACTGCGGGTGCGCGTGACGGCATTCAGCACCCATGGGATGACCCAACGCGCCGCGATACCGGCGAGGACGACGAACACACCACCGCGCAGCGCGAGCGATCCCAGCCGTGACAATAATGCCTGCTGCGCACCTTCATGCGGGAGCAACAATGGCATGAAGAGGAAAAAGACAATGATGAAGAGATCCTGGAAAATCGCGACGGCGAGCGCCATGCGCGCGCCTGGACTCGACTCCAGACCGAGGTCTTGAAAACTCTTCAAACTGACTGCCGTGGAACTCATTGCGAGGGCCACTGCAACCAGCACAGCCCCCTGCCAGGAGAGTCCCATGCACGCCGCGCCCGCAGCGGTAATGAGCATGCAAAGCCCCATCTGCCAGCCGCCACCAGCGAAGGCGAGACGGCGCAGGAAACGCAAGTCTCCCAGTGAAAACTCCAACCCAAGCGTGAACATAAGCAGGATCACACCGAACTCTGCCATCTCTGAGATTTGCCCGTGCGAAGTACCGCCACCCAGAAATTCAAGGACACCTGAATTGGCAATCACCACACCGCAGATGAAATAACCCGCCAACATCGACTGCCTCAGGCGGAGCAACAGCAGCGATACCACCACCACACCCGCGAGCATGAGCGCGAGAAGGATGAAAATAGGCGGGATATTATCAGACGCGGCAAGAATGAGCATGCAGTTTCATGGTTAGTCTCCTTTCATCCATGCGGCAAGGCGATCAAGTGCGCTCCTCCGTGATTGCCGATCAAGCACGCGCCCCGACAAGCCTCAATGACGCAGTTCGCATGTTCACGAACTGACTACCTCCCTAGCACCTGCCTCAACACCTCGATGCACTTCACATTCTGCGGCATGGTGCCGATAGAGATGCGTACCCATTCGGGGAGCTTGTAGGCGGCCATAGCTCGGACGATGACGCCTTTGTCCATCATCGCTTTGAACACAGCGTTGCCATCACCTACTTTGACGAGGACGAAGTTGGCGTAACTCGGGACGTATTCGAGTCCCAGGGTGGCAAACTGGCCTTGCAGGTAAGCGCGGCCTTCGTCGGTGATGTGCTTGGTCTTATTTTGATGATCTTCATCGAGTAAACCGGCCAGCGCACCGGCTTGGGCGACGGCGTTGAGGTTGAACGGCTGCCGCGTGCGCTGAAGCACATCGATCAGCTCCTTGTTGCCGATGCCGTAACCGACGCGCGTTCCGGCGAGGCCCTGGATCTTTGAGAAAGTGCGCAGCACGACCACGTTGCGCCCTTCGCGGACGTATTTCAACGTGTCGGGCGGATTATCGAGGAACTCGTAGTAGGCTTCGTCGAACACGACGACGACATGATCCGGCACCTTGGCCATGAAACGGTCGATCTGCTCCTGTGAGACTAGCGTGCCGGTTGGATTGTTTGGATTGGCAATGAAGACTTCTTTTGTCTTCGGCGTGATCGCGGCAGCCATGGCGTCGAGATCATGTACATAGCCGGGATCGGGCACCTCGATGGTGTCCGCGCCGAAAACCTTCGCCATAAGCTTGTAAACGAGGAAGGCGTGCTCGGCGGTGATGATATTGTCGCCGGGCTTCAGAAACGCGTGACCGATGAACTCGATGATCTCGTTGCTGCCGCTACCAACGATGATGTTGCCCATTTCGAGGCCGAACTTCTCGGCGAGAGCGTTGCGTAGTTTCCACGAAGCTCCGTCAGGGTAGATGTGAACCTCTTTCACCGCTTCTTGCATGGCTGCGATCGCCTTTGGCGACGGGCCGAGCGGATTTTCGTTCGACGCCAGCTTGATGATGTCCTCTGGCTTCAATCCACGCTCACGCGCCACGTCCTCGATGGGTTTTCCGGGTTCGTAGGCGACAAGGTCTTTGAGCTGAATATTGGCGTGATTCCAGATGGACATGGCTGCTGGGGACTTGGGGAGGCGCTTTCTTGGACTGGGATGGCCTGGAAGGCAAGCGGCACGCGTGTACCCAGCTCAGGTTTGCTTATTGAGCGCAGTGCAGACACTGGATCGCATAAAAAAACGGAGCGCGGCAGACAACCGCGCTCCGTAACCATATCCGGCGGACTCAGACAAATTTCGTCTGGCCGGGCCGCGGCATCGGAGTCGGTGCGAATTTGTCACCGAACTTGAGATCGTCAGGCGCGAGATCCTGTTTTGAGGAGAGGATCGCCAGAGCGGTGCGCTCTAGCTTTTTCTCCTTCTTGCCGTCCTTACCTTTGACCTCTGGAGCGGGTGGCGGGGCGTCGTCCTTCCACAAGACCTTCTGACCGGTATAGGCAGCCTCACGGCCCATGATGGCGATGAGCGTGCTGCTCATCATGCGACCGCCGTCATTGATGACTCCGCCTTTACGGATGGACTCGAAGAGCGCCTGATGCTCGAGATCGTACATGTTTTTCTCCTCGCCACGCCAGCGCCAGCGTTTCTCGCCGTCGATGAAGGGGGCCGGGCCTTTGCCAATGATGAGACGGCCCTTGGTGCCTTGGATATTGTCGAAGACCTCGTTATGACAGCCGGTGATCTGGCGGTTGGTGAGGTGGCAGAGGATGCCGCCTTCCCATTCGTAGGCGACGTGGAAGTGGTCGAAAATATTGCCATCCTCGGCTGGGATCTGGCGTCCGCCGGTAGCGATGGCGCTCACTGGCGGCTGGTCCTTCATGGCCCAGCAGATCTTGTCGAGGCTATGCACGGCCTGTTCGACGATGCTATCTCCGCTGAGCCAAGAGAAATTGTACCAGTTGCGCACCTGCCACTCGACATCTCCCATGCCTGCGGGGCGACCGCTGGCTGGCGGCATCGGCTTGACTGGACCGGCGTAATAGGTGGCAAGAATGCCGGTGATGTCGCCGATTTGGCCGTCATGCAAGCGCTTGTAGCACTCGATACGGCTGGTGGAGTAGCGCCAGCAGAAACCGGCCACGAGGTTGAGCTTCTTCTGCCGCGCCTTTTCGACGGCGGCCTGTGCCACATGATAACCGGCAGCGTCCACGGCCATCGGCTTCTCGCAGAAAATGTGCTTTCCAGCATTCACGGCAGCGGTGAGGTGCATGGGGCGGTAGCCTGGAGGTGTGGCGAGCAGCACCACGTCCACCCCGCAATCGATGAGTTTCTGATAAGCGTCGAGACCGGTGAATTTTTTATCTGGCTTCACATCCACGCGGTCTGGATAGCGTGTGGAGAGGCTCTTGATGCTGTTTTCGATCTGCGTGTCGAACGCGTCAGCCATGGCGACGAGCTTCGTGTTATAGTCCGCTCCAAGAGCCTGAGCCGCCGCGCCGGTGCCACGGCCGCCGCAGCCGATGAGGCCGATGCGCAGTGTCTCGCCGGAATCCGCCTTCTTCTCCGCACGCAGTGTGCGCTCGGTGGTGAGAATGGCCGGGGCCAGCAAGGCACCGCCACTGGCATTGATGAAACGACGACGTGAGAAAGCGGAAGTGAGTGTGTCTGACATGTTTGCTGAGTGGGGGGGGTGAATGAGAGAAAATATTTCGCCCCGGTGTGGGCGGAACTTTCATCTGTTCACCAGTTTGGCGCAAACTTTGCGCCTTCAGGACTGGCGCGGGATCACCTTCGTGGCTGCGGACGACTGCGATGGCAGCGCATCCACGCCAGGCTCCCGCAGCGGCTGCGTCTCCTCACGGCTCGCGGCATCATCGGCGGAAGGATGCAGCAGCGCCTCCACTAGCAGTTGCGTGTCATCCAGGAAAGTCAGCCCGGCGCGGCGCAGGAAATCCACCTCCGCAGCGTGGGTGTGCAGCGTGATGAGCAGGCACTCGCCGCGGAACAGGGCCAGGACAAAGACGCCCTCGTAGCCAAACCAGAACGTCGTCACTTCACGATCCCCGCCGCTCGCAAAATGTGCGCGTGCGTCATGCACAGCCTGTAGCAGCCGCTCCGCACGGAATTCCTCATACGGCAGGAGATTGATCAAAATCTGGCGGCGCCAGCACAGCAGCAGGCCGTTGACCGAGCCGCCATGTTTGAGACGCTCAAGAGCGGAACGAAGGGAAGGAGTGATTGACGCAGCCATGGGATCATGCCTCCATTGTATTCACACGAGAGAGCAGCTCGAAGAGCGGCAGCCGCTCACCGACATGCGCACCGGCACCAGGATCCTGCGGATCAGTGCCGGCGTCGAAGTACGCGAAGTTCAGAGTGAAATCCTCCTCCTGCAGCGTGCCCATCCAAGGCGCACCCAACTCCAGGCATTCGCCGATCTTCAGACCGAAGTGCCGCAGTCCCTGGAAATCCGCCGCGTAGTTATTCACCGTGTCTTGGCCCCCATCCCCGGCCACGACGCCGTCTTTGAGGTTGAAAAGCTGGAGGGGAAGCGGCGGAGGCGCTGTTTCGCTCATGGAAAATTTAAGTTTGAGCCTTTGTTCGTCTCAAAAAAAAAGACCACTGGCAAGCCCAAACCTGCGCCGCTTCAAAAAAACGTGGAGCACTCAGTAATTCATACCTCCCATGCCACCCATGCCACCCAGCCCAGCACCGTAGCCAGAGTAGGCACCAGGGTTGGTCTGCTGCAGCGCCGAGTTGTAACGGTAGTACGAGCCTTGGTTAATCGCTGCCGCGGACTGGTTCAAGCCCGCCGCCGCATCCTGCGTCGCAGCGATCTTCGCCTCCTTCTCCCGCTCGATTCGTGCTTTCAGCACTTCGGTGTAAAACACACGATCTGCCTCGCTGATCTTCCCCTGTGTGGCCGCCAGATTGATCTTCACGAGACCCGGATTCTCAGCGACATAGTTCGCGATGAATCTGTCAATCTTGGCTGGATTCCATTTCCCCTCCAATGGCTTGCCCGCCGACTTCTGCGTGATCAATGCCTGCTCGCCGCCCTTGTGGATGACTCCGGCCTGCACCGCCTTAGCCGCGTAGGCCCTAGCCTCGGCTAGACTGCCAGCTCGGTAGTCTGGGGAGGACTGGCAGGATGAAAACAACACGAGGCAGAGAAATGTCAGGATGGCTCTCATAACTCGCAGTGTGGGAAAGGTTCCCCGGTAGCGCAAGCCTCATTGTCTGGCGACGCTGGGGGGCAACCGCCAGCGACCGGACATGGACGACGGGTGCTTTACACGCTATGGCTTACCCTCCATGACCACCGCCGCCCCCAGCCACAAGACCGGCAACGAAAAGCTCATCAAAGTGCTGCCCAACGCCGCCAACCGCCTCCTCGGCCTGCTGAAGAAGCAAGGCCGCGCAGAGAATGGCGCACTGCGTGTCGCGGTCGTCGGCGGAGGATGCTCCGGCTTGCAATACAAGATGGATCTCGTCGATGGCCCCGCGAATCGCGACATCATGGTGACTTCGAGCGAAGTGCGCGTCGTGATTGACCCCAAGAGTGCGCTGTTTGTCTTCGGCTCCGAGTTAGACTACAGTGACGACCTGCAAAGCGGTGGCTTCAAGGTGAAAAACCCCAACGCCGTCGTCACATGCTCCTGCGGCGAAAGCTTCTCCGCCTAAAGACGATGCCAGACGCCTTCGCACTCCTCGGCCTACCACGCGTCGCCGCGCTCGATGAGGCCATGCTGCAAAAAGCTTGGTTGGAAGCAAGCCGCCGCACGCATCCCGACTTACCGGGTGGAGACGCGGCATGCGCAGCGGAGGTGAATGCCGCGTTTGAAACACTCCAAGCACCGGAGAAACGGCTCAAGCATCTACTCGATCTTCATCAAGTCCCTTGGCGCACGATCCCCATTGACGAGTCCATGATGGTGGTCTTCAGCCAGCTCGGCTCCGCATTGCAAAGCGTACCAGGCTTTCTCAAGCGCAGGCAGGCAGCCGCCTCGGCACTCTCAAAGGCACTGCTCGCGCCAGAGGAGATGCGCCTGCGTGAGCAGTTGGAGGAAATCGGCATGCAGATTGAGGCGCGCCGCGTGGCGCTGCTGGAATCGCTCCCAGAATTCGACACCAAGCTGGAGGCGGGCGATCATGCCGCGCTCGAAACGCTGCAGGTCATGCAGGTACGTCTAGCCTACTTCGGTAAATGGCAGGCCCAGGTGCGTGAGGCATTGCTGGCCTTGATGTGACCTGCGGCCCGGCTCACGCCATGCGTCAGTCATGGCAATTCATGAATTGCACACGCGACCGATGATGAGACAGTGAGCGCATGGATGGGCCATCTTCCTCACACCTGACGCGTGAAAAGATCGCCGCGTTGCAGTTGCATGTGAGTCAGATGTGGCCGCGCCTCACCCGCAGCACCAAGGATGCGCTGGAGGCGGTACAGGACACGAAGATGAAATCCCCCGTCAGCGAACGCTGGCCCTTGTATGTCTCCGCTGACGAGGATCCGCATCGGGTGCGTGAGCGTCTGCGCAAGACACTTGCCCCGGAGGCATTCCGTCGCATCGACATCCGCACCCTGAGCGGGGCACCGGAGCAGATCACGGAGCATGGGCTGGTGTATCTGCCCGCTCGTTATGTAGTGCCCGGTGGGCGATTCAATGAGATGTACGGCTGGGACAGTTACTTCATCTCTCAGGGACTCCTGTGTGACGGACGCACCGGTCTGGCTGAATCACTGGCCAATCTACAAATCTACCAAGTGAAACATTACGGCACGGTACTGAACAGTAACCGCACTTACTGCCTCATGCGCTCTCATCCGCCGTTTCTCGGCCGCCTAGTGCTGTCTGTTTTCCACGCCACCGGGGATCTGGATTGGCTAGGGGAGTCCCTCCCCTATCTGGAGCGCTACCATGCCTACTGGTGTACGCTGCCACAGTTCATCCCTGGGCTGGAGTTATCACGCTATCATGCGCTGGGAGATGGCCCGGCCCCCGAGGCACTGCATGGAGAGTTAGACGCTGAGGGTAGAAGCCATTACCAGCGCCTGACGCAATGGCTAGCAGCACACATCGACCGCCACCCGCATCTCGACCAGTTCTACGACCGCCAGCACAACACCCTCACCCTCTCCGCCTACAAGGACGACCGCACTGTGCGCGAATCCGGTTTCGACATCACCTGGAGATTCGGTCCCTGCGGCATGGGCATCCGTGATTTCGCGCCGGTCTGCCTCAACACACTGGTCTGGCAGTTGGAGAAGGACATCGCGCAAACGCGCCGCCTGCTCGGTGCCACGCCACAGAGCATCGAGCATTGGGAGCGGCACGCCGCAGAGCGCCGTGAGCGCATGAGTCGGATGTTCTGGGATGAAGAGCACGGCCTTTTCCTCGACTGGCAGCTCAGCAAGCAGAAGCGGCATCACTATCCGTATGCCACGACCTTCTGGCCGCTATGGGCAGGGTGGGCTTCAGAGGAGCAGGCCGCACGCGTGGTGAAAAGCCTCCCTCTATTTGAAACAGAGCACGGTCTGCTCACCAGCACCGTGGCCACCGGCTGCCAGTGGGACGCGCCGTTCATGTGGGCTCCCCTAGTGCTCATGGCCGTGGAGGGGCTGGGGCGCTACGGCTACAAAGAAGACGCCGAACGCATCTCCAGGAAGTTCCTCACGACCTTGTCTGCAGACTTCGAGCGCACCGGCCAATTGTTTGAGAAATACAATGCGCACACGGGTTCCTCCGAAGTCGCGGGGGACATCGCCTTCGGCTACCCCACCAATGAAACCGGATTCGGCTGGACGAATGCAGCAGTGAGCGTCCTCACCAAACGCAACAAGGACAGGCCCCCGCCATGACTCCTACCCTCCCTGCGACCTGTGGCAGTGAACGCCACGCCCATTGGGCGGGCACGGCAGATTGCAACCCTATGCCGGAGGCGGCAGGTGAAGACATGATGCAGACTTGGAATCGAGAAAGACTCCACCATCTGATCGACTCCCGCCTAGCCGGCAGGAAATTCATCGTGGTGTCAAACCGTGAGCCTTTCATCCACCGCAGGAAGGAGGACGGCACGGTTGAATGCTTCCGTCCCGCCAGCGGGATGGCCACTGCCTTGCACCCCATCATGATGGCCTCCGGCGGCACTTGGATCGCGCATGGCGCGGGTGACGCGGACCGGGAAGTCGTGGACAAGGACGACTGCGTCATGGTACCGCCGGAAAATCCCGGCTACAAGCTGCGGCGCGTCTGGATCGATCCCGCGCTGGAGCGTGGATTCTACTACGGCCTCTCCAATGAGGCGCTCTGGCCGCTGTGCCACATCACCTTCACACCGCCTGCCTTCCGCCCTACCGACTGGCAGGCCTACAAAGAAGCCAACCGCCTGTTTGCCGAAGCCGTGATCGAGGAAACACAGGGCGAGCGCGCACTCGTGTTCATCCAGGATTATCATTTCTGCCTGCTCCCGCGCATGCTGCGTGAGATGAGCAATGGCCGCATCGTCTGCGCCCACTTCTGGCACATCCCCTGGCCGAATCGCGAGGTCTTCCGCGTCTTCCCCTGGGGCCAGGAGCTGCTCGACGGACTGCTGGGCAACGACCTCCTCGGCTTCCACATTCATTACCACTGCCAAAACTTCCTCGATACCGTGGACCGCACGATCGAATGCCGTGGGGATGTGGACCGTGGTGAGATCACCTACTGCGGCCATGTCACCCGTGTGCGCCCCTTCCCCATCAGCATTGATTTTGACGAAGACAGTCGGCTGGCGCAGACGCCAGAGGTGAAACAGGCGATGCAGCACTGGCATCAACGCCTGCCCGGACTCAGGGGAAGAAAGCTAGGGGCCAGCATCGAACGCCTCGACTACTCCAAAGGCATCCCGCAGCGCCTGCGAGCACTCGAGCTTTTCTTTGAGCAGCACCCGGAGTGGCGGGAGAAAATGTGCTTTGTCCAAATCGCCGTGCCGAGCCGCGACCACCTCTCCAGTTACCAGGCAGAACAGGCAGCCGTGGAGCGTGCAGCGGCACGGGTGAACCAGCGCTTCGGCACGCAGGACTGGCAGCCGGTGTATCTCCTCAAACAACACCACGGCCCGGTGGATATGATGGCCCTGCACCGCTTGGCGGACTTCCTCATGGTTAATTCCCTCCACGACGGCATGAACCTCGTGGCCAAAGAGTTCGTCGCCAGTCGCGCCGACGAACGCGGCGTGCTCATCCTCAGCCATTTCACCGGCGCCTCACGCGAGCTCACGCAGGCCATCGGCGTCAACCCCCATGCCATCGAAGAAATCTCCAGCGCCATTTTCTCCGCCCTCACCATGAGCCCGCGCCGCCAGCAGCGGCGCATGCGCCTCATGCGTGACCAGGTCGCACATCAAAACGTCTATCGCTGGGCCGGGCGGCTCCTCATGGCCATGCTGAGAGTCGAACATGACGACGAGGACGATGAAGGCGAAGATCCCTAGCCATCATCACCACAGCATGTGTGAGATACCGCCGCATTGGATGGAAAAAGAGCATGACTGGCTCCCGCCCATGTCCCTCTCTCCGCAGATTTTAGTAGCCTGTGACTTCGACGGCACGCTCTCCTCACTGACGGATCATCCATCCGCCGCCGTACTCCATCCCGCCGCCACAAAGGCACTGCAAAAGCTCGCCGCCCTGCACCCGCAGGCGCACCTCGCCCTCATCTCCGGGCGCTCGCTAGCTGACCTCAGCCAGCGCCTGCCTCTCCAGGTGCCAGCGCTCATACTCAGCGGAAACCATGGCCTCGAAATAAGCGGCACCGGCCTCGACTGGGTGCATCCGCAGGCCCACGCAGCACGCCCGCACCTCGATCTCCTCAAGTCCTACCTACAGGGCATCCTCCAGTCCTTCACTGGTGCCGAAATCGAAGACAAAGGGCTCTCCATCACCCTACACTACAGACGCCTCTCTGCAGAGCAGCGCACGCATCTCATCGCACAAGTCGGCTCACATCCCATCCCTCCCGGCTTGCAGCGCCACGAGGGCAAACAAATCCTCGAGTTTCGCCCGCATGTGGACTGGCACAAAGGCCGCGCTTTACACCGCATCATGACTCACCTCGGCATACCACACCACGCCACCGTTTATCTCGGCGATGACACCACCGACGAAGATGCGTTCCGCGAGCTGGGCAGCACCGGCATCACCCTGCGTGTGGGGCCTGCGGACCGCCCTACCCTTGCACGCTTCCGCACCGACGATCCCGCTGACGCGGCGCACTTCCTCGACGCCATCGCCACCGCGCTCACCGCCCACCGATCACGCTGAAGTCCAGGTCCCCCTTCCCTGCCTCCACCCCTTTGCGCATCGCAGCCGCCGTGCAGTCGATCGCAGGCACCTCCAGCCCCGCCTCCCGCGCCAGCTCACGGGCAAAATCAGCGTCCTTGAGCATGTTACGCAGGCTAAAGTGCGGTTCGAAGTCGCCCTTCATGATCGCAGGCAGCTTCATGCCGATGAGAGCAGAGTGGTTCGCATTCCCCTCCAGAGCCGCGTGCAGTTTTTCCAAAGCGACACCGTTCGCCCTCGTGATCGCCACCGCCTCGGCCACCGCTTCCACGATGACCGCTGAGACCAAATTCGTCACGATCTTGATCACCGTCGCATCCCCCGTGCCGCCCAGCGGCAGAATCTTCGCAGCGCTGGCCTCCAGCACCGCCCTCGCACGCTCCAGCATCAAATCGTCACCGCCGATGTAATAACACAGCTTGCCATTCTGCGCGGCCATCTTGCTCCCCGTGAACGGTGCGTCGAGAAATGAAGCCCCCGTCCCTTCCACGACCTTCGCCGCCTCCAGCGTGGCTTTCTTACTCACCGTGGCATGATTCATCACCAGATGCCCCGCCTTCAGCACCGGCCTCATGTCCTCCACCGCCTCCATCAATGCCGCGCTATCACGCACAAAGATTTGCACAATCCCCGCCGCCTCCGCCACCTCGCGTGGCGAGGCGAGGAAATTCGGCACCGGGCGCGCACTGCGGCTCCACACGAAAACCTCATGCCCCGCCTTGCGCAGATTCTCCGCCACACGGCTGCCGATGATGCCCAGTCCAAGAACGCCGACGTTTTGCTTCATGCTGCCACTTAGGGCGCGCCCTCCCACCGGTCAACCACCTCCCACTGCGAAAACGTCCCTTTTCCACCTGCTCCTTGGCACTGATGTGCCGCTGGAACAAATCGACGGGCGATCACGGCACCTCGTAGGTCTTCAGACCCGCCACGTCAAAGCGCTTCACGCCGGCTTCATCGGCGATTTCGTTGAGCGCCTCGACTTCGGCGGTGCTGAAGAGCAATCCGCCCGCTTTCGCGGTGTGCGCGGCGTTCTGCGCCTCAGGCTGGCCGGGGAGCATGCACTTCTCGTTGCCGTGGCCCAGGATGTCGTCGATCACGACCTTCACGTTCTCGGCGAAGTTGCGGCCGTTGGAAAACAGGCCGCTGCTGATGGCGTCCGGATGGATGACTTGGAAGTAGAAGCTGCTGGTGCGCTTCTCGCCCGCCGGAAACGGCTTCGCTTTGATGTCGGGATGCGCACCGCCGCCGCGCAGCGTGGGGATGCCGCCGCCAATCATGCCGCCCATGACTTCGATGAGGAGCGAGAGGCCGTAGCCTTTGTGTGCGCCGAAGGGCAGCAGCCACGCCGCCTGGTTCGCGTCGGTGGTCGGATTGCCGTCCTTATCAACCGCCGCGCCGGGAGGCAGCGGCTTGCCTTCGCGTTTGAGCTGCTGCACGCGGCCCATGGCGACGGTGGAGGTGGCCCAGTCGATCACGATGGGGAAACCGCAGGCGTCTTGCGTCGGCAGGCCCCAGGAGTGCGGATTGGTGCCCAGCACTGGGAATTTGCCGCCGAAGGGCACCACTTCACCGAGCGTGGAGGTGCAGTTCGTGTAGGCGATGTAGCCTTTCTTCGCCGCGTCCATCACATAGCCGCCACCCCAGAGGTAGTGGAAGGCGTTGTCCACACTGACCTGGCCGATGCCGTATTTGTCCGCCAGCTCCATGCAGCGCTCCATCGCACGGAAGGCCACGCTTTGGCCCAGCTTCAATTTGCCGTCCCACGCCTCGCTCGCGGCAAAGGGCTTCTTGATGACTTCGATCTCTGCGCCCGGCTTGCAGCCGCCCGTGGCGCTGCCGAAGAGAT
Organism: uncultured Prosthecobacter sp.; assembly: GCA_964421275.1. Lineage (GTDB taxonomy): Bacteria > Verrucomicrobiota > Verrucomicrobiia > Verrucomicrobiales > Verrucomicrobiaceae > Prosthecobacter. The sequence continues at coordinate 14,660 of CAYQWE010000039.1, read as the reverse complement.
GATCCAGGTGCAGCGCCTTGATGGCGTTGTGCGTGCGGATGCCATGCGTCGAGGCCATCTCGCAAAAACGGGCCGCGTCCTCGGCCTCCGCCTGCGTGTAACCGCGTTTCTGGTAGGCGGCGCGGACGAGTTCGTTGTGGGCTGCGGTGGGGACGATGTGGTAGGTGGTCGGCATGACCGCCGGATATAGAAGCATCCGGCGCGGCGCGCAAGAATCAGAACAGGCTCCGCCGGTGGCGTCCCGCCGGACGGCTTCTTCCACGGGTGTCTGCGCCGGGATTCCTCCCGGCTTCAACCTCCCCGCAAAACTTGTCTTTGCTGCTCATTCAAAAAAAAATTCGACCGCTGCGCGGTATGAATAAAGGATAAAGGGTGCGAGCCTAGCCGCCAGACACCACGACCACACAACGGAAGCCGTAGTCGTTGCCGCGAGTGCCGGGTAGATTGCGAATCCGATACGACGACAGCAGAAACGCGCGGCCGTAGCTGTACCAGCAACCACCCCGGAGCACGCGGTCAGCTTTGGCGTTGTCCCACCAGTCTTCCACCCACTCCCGCACATTGCCTTCCAGGTCGTAGAGTCCGAGCTTGTTCGGTTTGAAGCTCATCACCGGCGCGGTGGTGGGGAAGCCGTCATCGTAGTTCTCCAGGTATTGCGCGGTGGCATTCGGGGCCTTGGCTTTGCGGCTCTCATCGCTGTAGTTGCCCACGGGTTCCTTGCCCTTCGGCGGGAAGTCATCTCCCCAGGGAAATTCGGTGTTCTCTTTCTGACTGAGCATGGCGGGCGTGATGTTCTTGCCACGTTTCTCCTTGCGCCCGAGGCCCACGGCGATGCTCCATTCCTCATCGGTGGGCAGGCGGTAGAGCTTGCCTTCCTTCTTGCTGAGCCAGGCGCAGAACTTCTGCGCGTCCTCCCAGCTCACTTTCATGACAGGATGGTTTTCTTTGTTTTCCGTGAGGGCGTAGCCATCGCAGGTCTGGTCTTTCCAGAAGCCATCCACGCCGGTGGACTCGGCGGCATAGGCGGCGTAGTCACTGTAGCGAACTTCATGGATGCAGAACATCACGTCCGTGCCTTTCACGGGCAGGAACTTCATGCCCAGTGTGTTGGTGATGCCGTCTTTGAGAGCGAGCACGGCAGCGGGGTTGACCGTAGAACGGACATTCCTGTCCGCTTCATTCTTCTTCGCGGCGACGCCGCCTGGAGAAGGAGAACGAGTTGGAAAACTCGTTTGACGCTCCGGCATCGGCACCGCCTGCTTCGGCATCCCTGCGCTGCTATACCGCTGCAAGTCCGGCGCGGGCACGGCGGGCATCAAGAGCGTGTCCAAGTGCTGCCGCAACTCCGTGGCGCTGTGGTGACGCTCCTCGCGATCCACCTGCATCGCCTTGAGCACGATGTCATCAAAACGGCGGTCGATCCCGGGCACCACCACGCTCGCAGGCTTGAACGCCCCGCGCGGGACCTGCCCGGTGAGCATCTGGTAGAGCATCACACCCACCGCATACAAATCCGCCCGGCCATCCACCGGCATCCCCGGAATCAACGCCTCCGGTGCCACGAAGTCCGGCGTGCCCACGGCCATGTTGCTCTGCGTGAAGCCCGTCTGCGCATCCACCGCCTTCGCGAGGCCGAAATCCGCCACCTTCACCCGGCCCTGCGTATCGACCATGATGTTCGCCGGCTTGATGTCGCGGTGGATGAGGCCGTTTTTGTGCGCGTAGGCCAGCGCATCACAAACATGTGCGGCGATGGCATGCACATGCTCCGGCGGCAGGCGACCGCTGCTGGCGATCATCCGTGACACGTCCGTGCCCTGCACATACTGCATCACAAAATACAGCAGCCCGCCCGGCGTCTGGCCCGCGTCATAGACAGCGATGATATTCGAATGCTCCAGCCGCGCCATGGACTGTGCCTCGGCGATGAAGCGCTCCGCATAATGCATGTCCGCGTCTTCAATCGTCGGCGGCAGCACCTTGATGGCCACCTCGCGGTTCAGCGACTTCTGCCGCGCCTTGTAAACCGCGCCCATGCCGCCGCGTCCCAGCAAGTGGATGATTTCATACGCAGGCAGCTCAGGTGCCAAATCCTCCGGCGCGGGTGGCTGCCAGATTTTTCCAGGAGTGCTTGCAGGAATCGAGGAGGACATACGCGGCGGAGTTTGAGAGGCCACAGCGGTTTTGGCAACGACAAAACCAGCGAGGCTGCCGCCCTCGCCCATGTGCTGCTCGCCCCCACGGAGTTTTTGTTCCTGGAGCGAGTTTTGAGCTAACCGCGCAGCCCCAGGCTCGAACGCGCTTCTTTGCGGATCGCAGCGGCGTCCTTGAGCGCCCTTTTTGCCTGTGTGGCAGTTGCCTCGTCACCAGGATACCGAAAACGCACCGCATACTTGGAAAGCGACGAGGAATGGACAAAAACGCAGACCACAGCGGCTCCACCGGGGCGACGAGTTTGAGCAGCAGCTTCAGATCGTGGGTTTTGGGTGAAACGATCCCCGCCTCCTCGAGCCTGGCCTTGAGATACTTCTCGGCAGACTGCTGGCAGGCAAAGCATGCGTGATCATGAAAAGTCACCTTGCGCCGGCGTGACAGTGCCAACGCCAGTTGGTAGTCGGCCTCGGCCTTCTTGACCCATTCACGCGTGGACGGCTTCATACATGACCTTTCCTTGCTGGGTGATGTGTGTCATGAACAGATCCTTCTGACGCACCCGCCGCGCCACTTCAGACTCGCCGCGCACAAGCACATCGACCGGGAAATCGGTGTCGATCTGCAGCCTGATCTTAGTTTCCAACTCACGGCGGGCCCGCCTGGACTTCGGCATCACCACCAGCACATCCACGTCCGAGTCCTCGTTCGGCTGGCCATAGGCGTAGGAGCCGAAGAGAATGATCTTCAGCGGCTTGAAGGCGGCGGCAATGGCGTCGCAGTAGCGCTTGATGGCCGTTTTGGATACCATGCGGAGGATTAAGCCTGCCTGAAGCAGCTTCTTCAAGGTGATTCTTCGCCGGAAAAGCCCCGTCATCTGCGACGATCCGACGACAGCAGATTGCGGCTCCTGCCGCCATGCAGAATGCGCTCCGCGTTGGAATAGGCGCTATCGCGCTGGGCGTTGCCGCAGTCGTTGTTGTTGAAGGAACCGCCCCCTCACCAGCACACGCCTTCGTAGTGCCACGGCAGCGTCCTGAGCTCCGGCCAGCCGTTCACATCAATGACCTGCTTCCCTGCCGTCGCCACCTCACGCAGCGACTCCGCCGCCACGCACTTCTGCGACGCCACGATCACTTCACTCTCGCGCACCACTTCATCTGCTGAAGAGCACAACAACTGCGCCAGATGCGGCATGCGGCGTTGGATTTCGGCCTCGTTGGCACCGATGAGCCGCGTGAGGTTGATGGAGGGGTCGTAAATGCGGAGCTGATAGCCGCGCCCGAGCAATGTCTCTGCCACCGTCACCATCGCACTGCCGCGCATGTCGTCCGTGTCGGCTTTGAAGGCGAGACCGAGCAGCCCAACGCGGCGCACATCCTTCGCGGTGATCAGATCGAGCAGGCTTTCGAGATGCGCGTGGTTGGAGTCCATCACATGATCGAGCAGCGGCAGATTCACGCCTTCGACGCGGGCTAGGCCGCTGAGCGCGTTCACGTCTTTTGGCAAACACGAGCCGCCGAAGGGATTGCCGGGCCGCAGGTAGTAACGGGAGATATTGAGCCGCTCGTCGCGGCACACCACGTCCATCACGCGTGCGCCATTGACGCCGAGATGCTTCGCCATGCGGCCGATCTCGTTGGCAAAGCCCACTTTGAGCGCGTGGAAGTAGTTGCAGGCGTATTTGACCATCTCTGCTCCCTCCCAGGCGAGGATCTGCGCATTCGAGCCGAGCAGGTCGAGCGCCTCAGACGTGGCAGGCGCGTTCCCATCGTGTGTGCCGACGACACAGAGCGAAGGATCGCGGAAATCCCGCACGGCGGTGCCTTCACGCAAAAACTCGGGGCAGTAGTAAACATGCAGCAGGCCGGAGGCGATGAGGTCCGCGAAGTGCGCCTCCACCAGGCCGCGCGTGCTGCCGGGCAGCATGGTGCTGCGGAAGAGGATCGTGTGCGGCCGGTTCTTCTCGCGGATGGCGGCGGCGATCTGCGCGCAGACCTTGCGCACGAAGTCGAGATTCAGCCGCCCGGCGGCCTGCGACGGCGTGCCGACGCAGATGATGCTGACCTGCGTCCTTTGCACGGCCTCCGCGCCATCCGTGGTGGCATCAAGGCGGCCCGCGCTCTTCGCATCACGCAGCAGCGTGTCGAGTCCGGGCTCGATGATCGGCGAGACACCCGCTGTGAACGCATCCACCTTCGCCGGCTGCACATCCGCGCCGATGATGACATGGCCCAGCTCCGCGAGGCAACCCGCCGTGACCGCCCCGACGTAACCGAGGCCGAAAATGCTGACGTGGTGGGTGCGGGCGGCTGCCATTGGGGAGAAATCAAGCATGCGTGAGCGCAGCGGACAAACAATCTCTTCAACTCCAGAGGCCAGTGCGACGCAAGAGGCAAACAGAAGGCTTGTCCGCACGCATCCGCTGTGGATTAAGTCCTCTATGCCCAGACCCGCATGCCACACGCCACACCGGCAGGCCAAGCGGCCTCCGCCCTGGGCAGCCGCCCTTCTCTGCTTCATCCTAGCGCCTGCCGCCGCTGGGCATCCCGCAGACCAAAGCGAAGTGCGCCTGCGCCCTGCGCCACACCACCTGGAGGCGCGCTTCACCTTCAACCTCCTCACGCTGACCAAGTTTGTGCGCATGGATGCAGATGCGGATGGGAAATTGAGCATGGCAGAGCTGGCGGCGGCGCGAGCACAGCTCGTGGCGTATCTGCACACCCACATCCTGCTAGAGATCAACCAGCAGCAGGCCACCTGGGGCACGCAGGTGAAATTTGACTTCCTCTGGCCGCAGGCCGCTGCCACGCCGCCGATGACGGAGCCCGAATACGCGGCGCGCAATGTGGATGTGACCTTCAGCGTACCTGTGATGGGCCGCTTGCTGGAGGATTTCCGCGTGGAGTTCAGCATCTTCGAGCAGACCGGGCCGCTGCAGACGATCCGCGGCGTGTATGAGCAAGATGACCGCGTGATGGAGGTCCCCTTCACCGCGCAGGAGCCGGAGTACACCTATGACACCGGTTTTGCCGACGACCCCTTTGTGCTGGAGTCTGAGAAGAACCCGCAAGCGACGCTGCCTCCAGCGCCGGTGCGCTGGCCCGCCTGGCTGCTCATCCCCGCCTGCGCGGCGCTCATCTGCCTCTCTCGCAGTACCATCGCACGCCGTCTGCGCACATTGAGGTGAGGTTGGTCTGCTCACAGCGCTGCCAGAGCTCCTCCCCCACCCCGGCACGCATCGCGGCTTCATGCTCGTCTTGCGCATAGCGCTGGCGGTTTTCTGCCGCACTGGTGCCTGTGGCGAAGTCTGCCGCCACACGCGCATGCACTTCCATGACGCGCTGGCGGTAGGTGCTCAGGTGCCACGCCACATCCTCCACCACGCCGAAATGGGTGAGATAGAGCGCTTTGAAATCTCCCGCACTGAGGCGCTCCACAGACTGTAGGTATGCCACGGGGTCAAACTGCGGCGGCGCGGCGGTGACGGAGAGGTAACCGCTATGCTCCAGACGCATGCCTGCCACATCTCCGGTGAAGCAGACATCTCCGATGATGAAGGCATGATGATGCCGCGCATGCCCAGGAGTGTCCCACGCGGTGATCTCGACATCTCCGAGCTTCACGCGTTCCTCATCCTGCAAGGGGATGACCAATCCCGCAGGCGCAGGCAACACCGCGCCCCACAGCGCCTCCATCTGGCCGCCATAGACGAGGCGGGCGCTCTCGATGAGCTTGGAGGGGTCGATCAAATGCCGTGCGGCGTTCGGATGACAGTAGAGGGTGGCACCGATCTGCGCCCACCAGCCCGCTGCGCCGGAGTGATCGAGGTGGATGTGAGTGACGAAGATTTTTTTGATGGCCGACTCATCCACGCCCGCGTCACGAATTCCCGTGCGCAGCGTCTCCAGCGTCGATCCGGGGCCGGTCTCGATCAGTGCGTATTCGCCACCACTTTCGATCAGGTAGGCGGCGATGAGGCCGGGCGTGCCCTGGAAATGGAGATCGAGGGTGTGGATGTGCATGCGGGGGAGTCAAGGCCGCGCCATCAAGGTGGTCAAGCAGTTGTCAGGCGTTGTGCCGCGACCTTCCTGACCAGCGCCCCCGGCTCAGCGAGCCGGGTTACAGCCGCCCCTCGACATCTTGACTCCGGCACTCAGCGCATGATCTCGAGCCGCTTGCGCAGGATGTCCTTGCCGCTCATGCCGGTGAGCTTGGCCTGCGTGGCGTCGATCCATTTCTGCTCCAGGGCGTTTTTGGTGGGGCGCTGTGTTTGGTAGAAGACGCCGAATTTGCCAGGAGAAGGGAGGTCTGCGAGCTGGTAGGCGGAGACGTCGTCTTGGACGTTGTGCTGGGTTTCGTCGATGATGTCGTAGGTGCCTCCTTTGCGCGGGGTGCTGTCGTCGAAGCTGCCTTCGTAGAACATGACGCATTCGCTGAGGCACTCCACGACGCTGAAGCCGTCGTGCAGGATGGCGCGCTCGAAGGTATCGACCATGTGCTTCACCTGCGCGGCGTGGGTGCGGGCGATGAAGGTGGCACCGCTGGCGAGGAGCTGCTTCATGGGGTTGATGGGGCGGTCGATGGCGCCAGTGGGGTCGGTCTTGGACTTGAAGCCCTGCGGGCTGGTCGGGCTGGTCTGCTTCTTCGTCAGGCCATAGACGTAGTTGTCCATGATCACATAGGTGAGCTTCACGTTTTTGCGCGCGGCGTGGTTGAGGTGGTTGCCGCCGATGGAGAAGCCGTCGCCGTCACCGCCGAAGACGAACACATGCACGTCCGGACGGCTGAGCGAGATGCCGGTAGCGAGAGGAAGCGCACGGCCGTGGATGAAGTGGATGCCGTGCGTGTTCATGAAGTAGGGGAAGCGGCTGGAGCAGCCGATACCGGCCACGCAGACGATTTTTTCATGAGGGTACTGGAGCTTCTCCAGCACTTTGTAGAAGGCGGCGAGCACGGCGAAGTCACCGCAGCCAGGGCACCAGGTGGGGTGGTCGGCGGTGAGGACTTTTTTCGTGAGCTTGTCGGCGGCGGGGACGGCTGGAGCTTCGTTGACGGCGGTGGACATGGCGGGAAGGAGTGAGGAATGACGGATGACGGGGTGGCTCAAGGGGCGGACATGACTTTCTCCACGCCGGTGACGATCTCGCGGATGCGGTAGGCGAGGCCGTCGGTTTTGCAGAGCGACTGGATCTTCGGCTCGGCATAAGCGGCACGGATCATCATCGCGAGCTGGCCGTGGCCATACACGCCGGAGTCGTTCATCTCGACGACGACGACCTTCTTGAACTTCGCCCAGAGGCGGTCGAGCCCGGCTGGCATGGGGTGGATGTGGCGGATGTGGGCGGAGCCGACCTTGTGGCCTTCAGCGCGGAGGCGGTTCACGGCCTCCTTGATGGGGCCGTAGGTGCTGCCCCAGCCGATGAGGAGGACTTCGCCTTCGGAGTCGCCGTGAATTTCCGGCAGCGGGAGTTTTTTGCCGAGCTCGACGAGCTTGTTGCGGCGCTTCGCGGTCATCTGCGTGTGCATTTTCGGGCTGCCGGAGGGATGGCCGTGCTCGTCGTGCTCGAGACCGGAGACGTGCGGATACTTGCCGACGAGTTTCGTGCCGGGAGGGGCGTGGCGCGTGATCTGGTCGAGCGGGTAAGGCTTGAAGTCGGCAGCGCGGTCGGAGATGTCGAGCGTGGGCTCGACCCAGTGTTTGTCGAGGTCAGGCTCGGTGAAGGCCTCGATGCGGCTGCTGAGCGCCTGGTCGCTGAGGATGATGACGGGGCAGGAGTATTCGCGGGCGAGTCTGCCGGCCTCAAGGGCGATGTAGAAGCAGTCTTCCACGTCTTGTGGTGCCAGAACGATGCGCGGAGCATCACCGTGGCTGCCGTAGATGGCCTGCATGAGGTCAGACTGCTCAACGCTTGTGGGCAGGCCGGTGGAGGGGCCGCCACGCTGCACATTGACGACGATGAGGGGGATCTCCGCCATGCTGGCGTAGCTGAGGGCCTCCATCTTCAAACTCAAGCCCGGGCCGGAGCTGCCCGTGATGGCCAGATGGCCCGCGTAAGCCGCGCCGATGGTCATGGAGACGGCGGCGAGTTCATCTTCCGCCTGCACATAGATGCCGCCGTATTTCGGCAACTCGCTGCGCAGGGTTTCCATGATGCCGGACCAGGGGGTGATGGGATAGGCGGCGCCATAACGCACGCCGGCGGCAATGAGTCCCATGGACATGATGGTGTTGCCGTCCGTGCTGATGCGGTGGGCATCGGTGTGCTCGCCTTCCTCGAAGTTGAAGGTGCCCATGTCGCCGATGGGGTAGGCGTAGCCGGCGTCGAAGGCCAGCATGGCGGTGCGCAGCACGCTCTCGTCTTTCTTGCCGAACTGGCGCTCGATGATGCCGGAGAGCTTTTCCTTGTCGAGCTGATAGACGGCGCAGAGCAGGCCGAGCACGAACATGTTTTTGCCTCGGTCTTTGGCGGAGCCGCCGATGGCCTCGATGGTGGCCGCCGTGAACGGAATGCCGATGTGATGGACGCCGCGCTCGTTCTTGATCTCTTTGACCTCGCCGCTGTCGTAGAAGCAGATGCCGCCTTCGCGCAGGACGCTGATGTGGTCGTTGTAGCTGTGCTGGTAGAAGGCGACGAGCACGTCGCTCTCATCCCCCGCAGTGAGGACATGGCCGGAGCCGAGGTGGAGCTGGAAGATCGACGGCCCGCCCGAAATCGTGGACGGGATCGTCATGTAGGTCATCACGTCGTGCTGTGTGCGACCTGCTAGGCGGGCGAGGAAGCCGCCGATGGACTGGATGCCATCCTGCGAATTTCCGGCGAGGCGGATGACGGCGTTACGCAGGGTTTGAGACGACGCGGGAGAAGGAGCGGTGGCGGTGGACATGATGTTGCGCGGGAGCTTTGTGAGCAGTCGATGAAGAAAGCCATCATAGGATGGGCTTTGGCAATCGTCCATGCTGGAGCCGGGCTTTTTTCAGAGTCACTCATGCGCATAGTCAGCCGTGTGAGGCTCGCCCGGAAGCTCCAGCGGATAGCCTGCCATCTCACCAGCGCAGGCGCAGACTGGTGCGGAAGGCGCGCGTGGTATCCCCGAAGTCTGCGCCGATGCCAATGTCGAACATGGGCAGCAGGCGGAAGTAAGTGGAGAGATCGAGCAGCTTGCTGTCATATTTGTCGGCACTGCTCACCGTCACGCCGGCCTGGACTTCCATAAAGTCTAGCGGTGTGAAGCGCAGGGCCGGGCGAACATAGATTGAGCCGTCGCTGAAACTCAGAGCGGAGTTTTGTGCGCGTAGGCTGGCGTAGATGATCCCTGCCTCGGCGACGAATGTCAGCTTGTCGGTGATCAACGGCGTGTGGAAGCCTGCCCCCGCTTGGATGGTGGCGAAGTCATAGTTGGAATTGATGGCACCCCCGACATTGCCTGAACCGCCGGGGCCACTGCCCCAGGAGGCTCCGAATTTGAGATACAGCGGATTGAACAACGCGATGGTCAGCGTGCCACCAATGGTGCTCGCGCCGTCAAGGTTCTTGTCCTTGGGATCCACATAACGGTAGAAGACCTCTAGGTTGTTAAAATTCACCAGGTTGGGGCCTGTCTTGCCTCCGTAACTGGCGCTCGCTGGCGGAGTGGCGGCGTAACCACCGGCACCCTGCGGTGCGTAGGATGACATCGCCCCTGGGGCGGGTGCCGAAGCATAAGGGTCCACATAAGCAGGAGGTGTGGAGACGCCAGAAGTCACCGAGGGCGGCGGCAATGAATTGGGATACGCTGGGACGGTGCTGACAGGCGGCGGGCTGCCGTAGCCTGATGTAGGCACGCCCATGACGCCATAGCCCGGAGGGGGTGCCCCTTGTCCGTACGAATTCAGACATGAGGCAGCTCCGAGTGTCAGGGCGCAGAAGAAAATTCTATTCATGGCAAGCTGGGCTATCTATTGATTATTTAGATAACTTAAATAATCTCTCAAATTCCTAATTTCGGCAAACCTTTTTTGCGATTTTAGAACTTTGAGTCAAAAGACAGAGACAAGGAGGGGGGCGTGCCAGGGATGCTCCCCCTGAGCATGATGTTGCTGCGTGACCTGTGATCGTTGTGGGCAGCGATTGCTGGTGACAAAAGGCCACTGGCATTGTGAAATGCGCCCACCTCTCATCAAATGACTCATTTCCACTGGATTTACGACGGCGGCATCGTCGGCCTCTATTTGCTCGTGACCATGGCCGCAGGCATCGCCATGAGGCGCTATGTAGGGAAATTGGAGGACTACCTCGTCGCCGGGCGGGAAATGAACCTGCACCTCGGCATCGCTTCGCTGGCGGCGACGGAGTTTGGCATCATCACCTGCATGTACACCGCGCAGGCCGGTTATACCCAGGGATTTAGCGGAGCGATGCCCGGCATCTGCCAGGCGGTGACGATGGCGCTCATCGGCCTCACCGGTTTCTGCATCAAGCCGCTGCGACAAGCAGGGGCCATGACGCTGCCGGAGATGTTTGAAAATCGCTTTGGCAAGACCGTGCGCTGGCTTTCCGGCATGGTGATCGTGATGGGAGGCCTCCTGAACATGGGCGTGTTCCTTCAGATCGGCGGGAAATTTCTCTGCACTGTGGCGGGCTTTGATCTCTCAAACCTCACACTCATCATGACAGCCCTGCTGCTGATGGTGGTGATCTACACTGTGCTCGGCGGCATGCTCAGCGTGCTAGTGACGGACTTCCTCCAATTCGTCGTCATGAGCGCCGGGCTACTGGTGGTAAGCGTGCTCATCCTGAAAAATGTCGGCTGGGACACGCTCGTCGAAACCGTGCGCAGGCATCACGGCGACGGCGGCTTCAATCCGCTCGCCAACGCCTCGCTCGGCTGGCCCTTCATCGTCAATCAATTCATCGCCAACGCCGCCGCCGCGCTCACCTGGCAGGCGGTGATCGTGCGCATCCTCTCTGCGAAGGACAGCGAGACCAGCCAGCGCATCTACACGCGTACCAGTTTCTTCTTCGTCTGCCGCTTTCTGCTCCCGGGCATCTGGGGTATCGCCGCGCTCGCCACCTTCGGCTGGACTCCGCTCAAGCAACTCGACGATGCCGAGCGCGCCGCCCTCCCCACTGCGGTTCAGGCGAAAATCACCGCCTCGCCTGTGGGCGCACCTCTGGCGGCGCTTACTGCTGACGAACTCGCGAAGGTGCCTCTCCGTGCGCAGGAAAAACTCGCCGACACCTCCCTGCTCGCCATGCCGCAGTTCCTCAGCACCTTCCTGCCCGTCGGACTCATGGGGCTGCTCATCGCCGCCATGCTCGCAGCGGACATGAGCACCAACTCCAGTTACATGCTCAGTTGGGGCAGCGTTATCTACAATGACATCCTCGCCCCGTTCCGCCGCACCCTATGGACGGACAAACGCGCTATCTTGTGGAACCGCTGCATCGTGGCGCTCATTGGCCTCTATCTGCTCGTCTTCGGCCTATTTTATCACATCGAGGGCAATGTCTGGTCCTACCTGCTGCTCACTGGCTCCATCTACCTCAGCAGCATGTCCGTCCTGCTCATCGCCTGCTGTTACTGGAAACGAGCGAACAACTGGGGCGCCATCGGCGGCATCCTGCTCGGCGCGGCGGTGCCCGTGGCGCACCTCACCTTGGAGAAAATCCCCTCCACCGCCGCTTTCGCCGCCGACATCGGCAAGGATGTCGCCGGCATCGCTGCTTTTGTCGGTGCCGCGCTCGGCATGATCATCGGCTCGCTGCTCAAACCGAAATCCACCGCTCCATGACCACATTCTGGTTCATCCTCACCCTCGCCGCTCTGCTCTGGTATGGCAGCGTGACCCTCTACGTCTCCATCAAAGGCGCGACGGACATCCGGCAGATGCTCGACCGGCTCAAGGCGCGTTCATCTTCCGAATCAACGAAAGACTGAGGAAAAGGCGGTGGCGAGTCTGACATCGCCGCTTCACACCTGCGGCTTCACCCACAGCAGCGCCAGGAACAGCGGGAATTCCTTCCGCGCCCGGTTCTCCGCCCGCGCCCGCGGACCCGGCTGGCTCTCCTTGTGGGAAATCCATTCCTCCATCCCGCCCAGATGCAGCCCCGCTTTGAAACCGCAGGCGCTGAGTGTCTGCATGCTGCGGTGGAAGGACACCGTACTCTCGCTCTCCGCCTTGCCTGGGTGCATCACGATCGGGATGCTCAGCGTACTGCTGTAAGCGTCCGTGCGGCGGTATTGCAGCTTGCGCGACTCGTCGAAACCCCAACTCGATTGTCGCGGGATGCGGAACGCCGGATGATTCACCACCCAGAGCATTCGTCCGCCTGGCTTCATGACCTTCGCTGCCTCCGCACTCACCACTTCGAGATGCTCCATGTTCTGCACGCAAAGGATCGCGGAGACTGCGTCAAACTCGCCTAGATCGCTGATCTGCGCCGCATCTCGCGCGAGATAGCGCACCGGCGGCTTCGATGGATAAGCACGCGCTTTTTGGATCAAAGTCGGTGCGGCATCCACGCCGGTGACTTCGCATCCCTTCTGCGCCAGCGCACGGCTGAACACGCCTTGTCCGCAGCCCAGATCCAGCACCCGCTCCCCGCGCTGGGAGGCCAGCATCTTCAGTGCGCCCGGAATAACCACCGCCTGATATAATTCCGAGCCGCGCTCGCCGATGATCCGATCATACCAGTCCGCCGATTTTTCCCACGACGTGCCATGTTCACGCTTTGGCTGCGGGGACGGACGAGGACGGAACGGGCGGCGTGGAGGCTGCGACATCGCGGCATGATGGAGCGGCAGAGATGTGGGGCAATAACGAAACCCGATTGGAGATGATGAAATCACCCCTACACAAGAGAGGTCGGCAGCCTTTTTTGCTTCCCAACGCGAAACCATTGTGTGAGCCTGCCATTACACACTCTCTCATGTCCTCCCCGGCCTCCTCCCGAGTTGTCCCCGGTCTGATCCTTAGCGCGCTGAGCCTGCTTAGCGCGTTTTTGCTCTTCCAGGTGCAGCCGGTCATCAGTAAGTTCATCCTGCCGTGGTTCGGCGGCAGCCCTGGGGTGTGGACGACGTGCATGCTCTTCTTCCAGGTAGTGTTGTTTGCCGGTTATGCCTATGCACACACGCTGACGCTGCTGCCGCGCAAGTGGCAGGGCGTCCTCCACGGCTTGCTGCTCGGTGCCGCCATCGCGCTGCTACCAATCTGCCCCGCAGATGCGTGGAAGCCGACCGGGAATGAAGATCCCACATCCCGCATCCTGCTGCTGCTCATGGCTAGCGTGGGCCTGCCGTATTTCGTTTTGTCGAGCACGAGTCCACTGGTGCAGGTGTGGTTCACGCGGACGACCGGCGGCGCGAATCCCTGGAGGCTGTATGCCCTCTCCAACATCGGCTCGCTCGCGGCGCTGCTGAGCTACCCCTTGTTTTTTGAAGTGCGCTGGGATGTGCTGGAGCAGACGAAGCTGTGGTCGGCAACCTTCGCGGCCTTCGCCATTCTCTCCATCTCCGGCGTGTGGATGGACCGCCGCCACGCGCAGCAGGAGGCCGCCCTACCTCCTCCGCCTACTGAAGCGACGGAGGATCACCCCGACTGGCAACGGCGCATTCTCTGGATGCTGCTGCCTGCGCTAGCCGTCTGTGTGCTGCTCTCGGCCACGAACCACGTCTGCCAGGACGTGGCGGTGATCCCCTTCCTCTGGGTTGTGCCGCTGAGCCTCTATCTGCTGACATTCATCATCTGCTTCGAGCATGAGCGCTGGTATGCACGCGTGCCCGTGCTGTGGGCGGCACCGGCGCTGGCAGCCGCTTTCATCGTCTGCACCGAGGACCGCATGCAGAAGCAGCCCTTCTGGTCACGCCTAGAGCATCTGCTGCACAATGAACTGCAGCCGCTGCTCAACCAAGTCCCTGGCGTCGACGTCAACCTCGCCTCCATCGACCTCACGCCGGACTACATCTGGCAACTGGGCTGGTCCTTCGGCGCAGTGTTCCTCGCCTGCATGCTCTGCCACGGAGAGCTGACACGTCTGAAGCCAGCGCCGCGCCGCCTCACCGAGTTTTACCTCTTCATGTCCGCTGGTGGTGCGCTGGGCGGCCTTGCTGTGAGTCTCGGCGCACCGCGTTGGTTCAACACCTTCGCTGAATGGCCGCTGAGCCTCATCGCCGTGTTCATCGTCGGCTGCATCGTCCTGTTGCGTGCAGTGCTGCGCGTGAGGAGACCTTGGGGGGAATGGAGCTTGGCCATCCTCCTCGCCGCGTTGACGGCAGGACTTGGCTGGCTGTTCATGCGCCTAGAGATCATGACGCCGGGGATGATCAAAGAAAGCCTCGACACCATGCCGGGAAGAATGCCCGTGGAGATCCTATGGGTCGTCCTTGGCACCATCGCCCTCTGCGTGGGGATCCTGTGTTTCCGCGCCATCCGTCACGGTCGCTTTCGCATGGCGCTCGTCTCCCTCCTGCTGCTAGGCCGTGTTTGAAAACCTGTCGATTGTCGGATTTGGAGAATTGGAGTAGAA
>CAYQWE010000038.1:0-43883 GCA_964421275.1 uncultured Prosthecobacter sp. | reverse complement strand
GAATCACAGTGCTTTAGCGCTTACTCATGCCTGCATAATGCCTGGCATCTTTTTTAGTTCGAAGCGATGCCACTTCGACGGCATCTTCCAGCGCACCCCGGCCTTCTGCGAATACTCCACCTGCACCTTCTCACCGCCAGCGTTGTCGTGATAATCGTGATTGCCCAGCACGGCCCACATCGGCCCCGGGAACACGTCCGCCGGATACATCTCCTCGATCCCCGTCTTCCAGCGTGCCGACTCCACCGACATGCCGTCCTTCGTCACTCCATAAAAATTATCGCCCAGCATCAGCAAGCCTTCGGTTTTGAGGCCCTTGTCAGCGACGAGCTTCTTCATCCCGGCCGCCACCTTGACCTGATCCGCCGCACCCGTGCCGAAATCGCCGACCATCAGCACATGCAGCGCCTCCTTGGAAATCTCCGCCGCGGCACGCCCCGGACGGATGTTCAAGGCGAGTGCTGTAGAGGAACAAAACAGCGTCTGAATGGCGCGACGGCGGGAAATGGAGGCAGGCTTCATGGAGGAGCCACAAAACGAACCACCTCCACGCCATCTCGCACCCGTTTTTCATCTCATGCTCATCCGATAGTGTAAGGGCGACGACTCAAACTCGATCTGACTGAAAAATCTTGTCGGGAGGCTGTGAAGGACAGCAAATGTCACTTTACATAGTTTAACAGGTCGCTCGCGCAATGATGTGCCGACATGAAAATCCCGCCATTCAACGACCGCACGCTGTTTTACGCCGCATCTGGCAAGGACATTGAGCCGCTGCTGCGTTTCAGCAATATCTGCGACACCTTTATCTTCTCGAACCTGTACATGAGTTTCGAGGAGGTCCATGGCTTCCTGCACCGTGCATTGG
The DNA here is from genome assembly GCA_964421275.1 of uncultured Prosthecobacter sp. Lineage (GTDB taxonomy): Bacteria > Verrucomicrobiota > Verrucomicrobiia > Verrucomicrobiales > Verrucomicrobiaceae > Prosthecobacter. The sequence continues at coordinate 43,015 of CAYQWE010000038.1, read as the reverse complement.
AAGAGCATCCTTTGCTGGAAATCGAGGACGAACATGTCGATCACAATTTCGACGAGAGCACTCACTTTGAACTCAGTCCTGATTATTGCCGCCACCTTGCCAGCGTCGATGGTTTACCCACACCATTCCTTGAGGACTACAAACGGACTTTCACGCAGGCCCAAGCGGAACCGCAGTGGATGATCACTCTGCGCCTGCGCCGCCGCGACCTCGGACGTCGCATCATGCTTCACTATTTTACCAGCGAATCGCTGGCCACCTATATCCTTCTCAGCCATAACGGACGGCATGTCCCCAAGATGCTCGTCACGGTGGAAACCAAGGTTCTGGAGATGGACAATGACCTAGTGCCAGCCCTGTTTCGTCATCTGGGTTCCAGACCGCCGCTTTGGCTGAAGGGCTTTCAAGCCCAACGTGACTGGGATCCTTCCCTCGGCATGGATGGAGACGGTGTTCTGCGTATCACTGAGGCATATCCCCACATTGGGATGGATTGCATTGGCTCGTGGCTTGCAGAAGGAGAGTGGATGGGAGCCTGGGGGAATGACACTATGGCTGTGAGTGGTCGAATTTGCCGCGTGGTCGCCACGGATGAGGCGGTCCAACAGGTTCAAGGACACCCGTTTGGCAGTTTCGGTGATCATCGTATCATGCAGGGCGACCTGTTTGAGATAGTAGCCAAAGAGGCGCATCCGGGCGACTGGCTCGTAGCCACGGGCCGATTGCTTGCACGTCGAGCAACATGTGGTGGAACCCGCTTCAAGTCGGTCAAGTGGGAGGATATACTGGCTGGCAAACCACAGCGTATGACTGGCAAAACCATGATGGATGAGTCGCTGCGTGCTCTGGAGAACGCGTTGACCGATGCAGCGCGGCAAGGTGAACTGCCAGGGCAGGTGTTCCTGCTGCCCTTGGGAATGGAGGATCAAGGGGCGCTGCTTGCAGACTTCCTCAAAGTTTTCAAGCTGACGCATTTATGTGTCGTTGTGCGCCGACCGTTTGATCTCGTGGATCTGCGTTTTCCAGCCACGCGAAATCAGAAAACCGATACAATCCCACCAAACCAAAACCGTTCACAACCAGCGATGAGCATACAAGAACTCTCAAACAACTTTCTGAATAGGATTAGCGCTCCTGCCCGCAAAAGTAAAAGAGTGCGTATTTTCGATGGCGTGCCCGGCTTGACCAACGAGAACTGGTTCAAAGGGGCTTATAGCACTACTTTGGGAATGGGAATCAAGAAAGGCACCATCCAAAAAGTTAACGAGAGGGCTTTGGAGGCAATTCGGAATCGGTGCGCCGCTTATGATTTGGGTCGTCTCAATGACGATGCTGCCTTTGATCACTGGATGAGCACCGAAATTGACGTGATCCGTGGGTTGGTTAGGAACCATAGTCCCGAAACAACGTGGACTATTGGACGCTCTCAGAAAATCATCAACATCCTTCTCAAGTATTGCTGTGCCGCGTTTCATTCAGGACGACCTGAGTTTGAGCAATTCCGTACTGAAAACACGTATTTTGAACGGTTGACTCCGTTGCTTCATGCCCCTGTTGACCGTGCCACTGTCAAACATTTGATAAAAACTCCCGGAGCATCATCAGATTGGAGTCCTGATGGTCGGCCCTTGAGCTGGTGGCGTGACATGAACACAGATCAATATGAAGCAATGCAGGGTCATTTAAAGACACTCTCTGGTAACGAAAAAATTTACCGCATTCAATACGAGATGAAGCACATCTGGTGATGGTCTTTGATCTCACTTGCTAAGTGGAGCTTGTCAAAAGTCATCCTCATAAAGCCCGGCGATCTGTCGCAAATGGTCACGCATTTTCTCAAGGAGAACCGGCGGCGACAAGACCTTGCAGTACGGCCCCCACCTGAGCACCCAGGGAATCACTTCTTCCTCAAGAGCATGCGCCTTGAAGGTGACTTCCACCGTCCCGTCCTCGTCTGACAGTTCGACAATCTTCATGGCAGGCGGGCGGTGGCTGGCTTCGCGGATCAAGCGAGCAGCGTAGTCCCACATTCTGACTTTGATGTTCACAGGTTCTTCCTTGGTGGTCCAGATGCCAAACACCTGCGCCTTGGCCTCCCAGTATTGAGGCTCATTGTAATCTGCCGGCCTTTCAAAAGTCGTCCCAGTTGCTTCAGCTTTCTCGGTGCGGAACAGGGCAAAGACCCCTTCCGCCTGCTTCTCGTGGCAGTGTGCGATGAAGTACCACCGGCCTTCAGCCTCAAAAAGATGGAACGGTTCAACGCAGCGCTCCCGTGCCTTGGCATCTTTGTAACCTTTGTACCAAATCCGTGTCACCTTCTGCTGCATCAAGGCCCTCACCAAAGTCCGAAAAACCGGAACCAGCCGCTGGGACATGACTGGCGACGTGGTGGAGATGTAACAATCAAGCCGGTCTGCCGCCAAGTTTTGCTTGTTCAGCATTTCATCGATCTGTTTTTTCAACACGTCCGCACCCGCTGCGTCGTCGATTCTGCACAATGAGGACAACAGTGACCTGATGAGAACCAGACCGGGGAGCATCTCCTCGTGCGTGGCGCTGAGATCACGAAGCCTGCCCTTTGAGCTCCGGCAGGTGAATCCGCGGTTTCTTTGAAAACGGATTTCATAGCCGTCATCGCGGAGGAAATCGAGGTCTCGCTGGACCGTCCGATCTGTAACCGTCAATCCTTCTCGTCGAAGGCGGTTGGCAATTTCCCTGCGTGTTTTGGGCGGCTCATTGGACTGGAGGAGCGATAACAGAGTCTTGATTCGCTTCAGCATGGGACGCGAACAGCCCACTGCCGGTTTATTGGATGTTGTAGAGACACGAGATGCCATGGCACAGGATTGATGAGTGCCAGTATTTGTCACTTGATCCCGTGTAGCAAGCAGCGCGCAGGCTGTCGCTGTTCTTCGGTAGAAGACGTGGCGCGCATGAAACTTGAATTCGCCACCTCAGAACAAGTCACGATGATCTCCAAATTCCAACGTCGCAGCTTCATCAGCAAAGCCATCGGCATGCTTCCCGGAATCTCCATCTTGAAGAGCCTGCCAGCTTCAACAAAGGCGGCTGCGGCGCATTCTGATGAAACCGGCAGGAGCAAGGCCGTTGCCATTGACATCAATACCCTTGCCCTCCCCTCCTGCACCGAGCATTTGCATGTCCAATTGGCGCTGATTTGCCTGAACCGCCTCTTTTGGGACAAGCCGCTTCGACAGTTCCATGCACAGCTCAATCTTCGCTTGCGTTCCATTGAGCAGGTTCTTGCGCGCGGCCTCGGTACTCTTACCCGTCAACAAATGGACGCCATGACTGCCATGGTTCAGGCGGTAATCTCGAAGGACATTTCAAGGCCACGCATTTTCGCCAGCACGATGTTGTTCATGGATGTGACTGTTGACCGCAGAACAAGATGCCGAGTCTTTCCTCCCGAGAGCTTTGTCCTGCCAACGGAATTGGAGGATGAGATGCTGGTGGAAACGGCAGTGGCACGGATGGAGCGTCATGCCCGCTTCACCTTGGCTCTCAGGAAAAATCATCCTCACATGTACACCGTCATGATGAAAGCCCTTGGAAAACTGAATGCCGACGAGGTGCTGGGGCAAGTCCGCCAGATCGCAACTAACACCACCTTGGAAGAGCGTGCTGGTTATGTTCAAGGGCTGATTTCTGAATGGCACTCATCGGCTGGACACCTCGATATTTAACGTTCGAGCTGCCAAAACGCGCAAAAACTCTTTGCCCTCCGCTCTTCGCTCTCTGCTATGAAAAGCCCCGCATGTTTTACGTCGCCGAAGACCACGAAGAAGGCAGCCACGCGCCGCGCCGGAGCCATCCGCCGCTCGCGCCGCGCATGCGTCTGGCGTTTTCGGAGGATGGAAAGCTCTCCGAGTCGCCGCAGTTCGAATATCGACCGCAGCAGCAGCGCATGGCAGAGCTCGTCGGCGCGGCGCTCGATGGCAATCACGCGCTCGTATGTGAAGCTGCCACCGGCGTCGGCAAATCGCTCGCCTACCTCGTTCCCGCCGTCACCTTCGCGCTGGAGCAGAAACGCAAAGCGATCATCTGCACTCACACGATCAATCTGCAGGAGCAGCTCATCTCGAAGGACATTCCCATCGTCAAACAGATCGTCGGCAACTTCCACGCCGAGATTTTGAAAGGGCGCGGCAACTACATCTGCCCCACGCGCCTCAAACGCGCACTCAACGAATCCGGCGACCTCTTTTCCACCTCCGAAGCCTCCGAATTGAAGCTGCTGCTCGACTGGGTGGCCGGAACCGAGGACGGCACGCTCAGCGATCTCGATTTCACGCCCAGCGCACGCGTGTGGTCGCTCGTTTGCAGCGAACCGCACGCCTGCACGCCGCGTCGTTGCCCGCCTGGCAGCCGTTGCTGGTATCAGGACACGCGTCGCCGCATGGAGGCCGCGGACGTCATCGTGCTCAATCACACGTTGTTCTTCACGTTGCTCGCCTCCGCCGACGAAACACTCACCGAGGACTGCAATTTCCTCTTCCCGCGTGACTTCGTCATCCTCGACGAGGCGCACACCATCGAAAACGTCGCCGCGCGCGCGTTCGGCCTGCACATCAGCGAATCGAACCTCAAATTCGAGCTCGGCCGCCTGCACAATCCGAAGACGCGCAAGGGCTTCTTCCAACTCGTCGGCGACAAAGACGGCGTGCGCGAGGTGCTGCAGACCCTGGAGAGCGTGGACACCTTCTTCCGCGCCGCCGAGGCGAGCTGCAAGTTCAACGCCATCGGCCGCGAATTCCGCGTGCGCGAGGCCGGTCTCGTGGAGGACACGCTTTCCCTGCCGCTCCAGCGCCTGGCCCTGCGTGCCAACAAGGCAGGCGACGCCGTCGATAAAGAAGGCACGAAGCTGGAGCTGCACGATCTCGCCAAGCGCCTCACCGCCGTCCGCATCGGCTTGAAAGCCTTTCTCGATCAGGAGAACGAGGATCACGTCCACTGGGTCGAGCGCACCGGCGCGGATCACCACACCATCAGCTTCCACACCGCGCCCGTGGATGTCTCGCCGCGCCTGCGGCAGATCTTTTTCGCCAGTCACAAGGCCTGCGTCTTCACCAGCGCCACGCTCGGTGTCGGCGACGACGAGGAATTGAACTACTTCCGCAACCGCGTCGGCGCCGAAGACGCCGCCGCCGCGTGCATCGAGAGTCCCTTCGACTTCAAGAAGCAGATGAAGCTCTATCTGCTCAAAAAGATGCCGCAGCCCTCCGAACCCGGCTATCTCGAACGGCTGGAGCACTGGATCACGCATTTCATCGACCTCAGCATCGGCCGTGCCTTCGTCTTGTTCACCAGCTACAGCCAGATGACCTCGCTGGCGGACAAACTGGAGGCGCACTGTGAAAAGCGCGGCTGGCGCCTGCTCGTGCAAGGCCGCGGCATGCCGCGGCATCAAATGCTGGCCGAGTTCAAGAACGACACACATAGCGTCCTCTGCGGCACCGACAGCTTCTGGACCGGTGTCGATGTGCCCGGCGAATCGCTCAGCAACGTCATCATCACGCGCCTGCCCTTCGCCGTGCCCGATCATCCGCTCACCGCCTCACGCATCGAGCACCTCGAAGAGCAGGGCCTCAACGCCTTCACCGAATACAGCGTGCCCGAGGCCATCCTCAAACTGCGCCAAGGTGTCGGCCGTCTCATCCGCACCGCCAGCGATAAAGGCATCTGCGCCATCCTCGACAACCGCATCCTCACCAAGCCCTACGGCCGCGCCTTCCTCGCCTCGCTGCCGCAATGCCCCACGGAAGTGCTGGGCTGAACGTGTCCCAGGCCGCCAATCGACGCCACTGCTCTGTCAGTTCAATTTTTCTCGACGTGCGCCGGGGCTTTGCAATAAAACTTGTCCGAAGACTTTGGGCACCACGCCGTCCCTGATCCGCATCAGAACTTCCGCGCATCAACCTCAACCCTCCAGTCCAATGAAGAAACTCGTGCTTGCAACGCTCGCCGCGCTCACCGCCTCGGCATTCGCTCAATCTGGAACATACAAGTCCGACTACGAGCGACTGCAAAGAGACTATCAAGAAGCAACCGCACAGGCCCTCGCCCCTGTGAAAAAACGTCATGCCGAAGCTCTTCAGCAACTGGTTCGAAAAGCGACTCAAGCCGGCGACCTCGAAACGGCCGTCAAAGCCAAGGAATCCTTGGGCCAACTCTTTCCGCCAAAGCAAGCCACCGGAAATGCCACGACGGGCGCGTCCAAACGCGCCGCCCTGGCAGCGAGCCTGACCTCCTCCAAATGGGCCGTGTTCGACACACCCACGCAAAAGCGCATCGACACCCAGGTGTTCAATGTGGACGGCACCTGCGCGGGCCGGCTCAACGGCAGGTGGGAGGCTATCTCGGACGTCGAGGTCAAGATCTACGCCAACTCCCAAACCTACGCAGGCACCATGAACGGAAGCGGGACGCAAATAGACTTTGCCCGCATCAAAAGAACGATGCGCAAAGAGAATCCCTGATAGCCTATGGCATCGGGTGCAACCGTCGCTTCAAGCCTGACAACCGCGTCCTCACCACACGCTGGCTGGAACTTCGATCATTCGTATGCGCGCCTGCCACATTTTGGCACCTTCTGGCGACGATGTCTCAAGGTGCGGCTAACGCCTCCGTTTGCGCGGATGTTTCTGCCCGTGTCCTCGCTTTAGCGGGGGTGCGCTCTTGATCTCGCTGCGTTCACGTTCACGACGTTCTGGTTTGTGGGATTTCGGGTCGGCTCCGCGCTGGCTCACGAGCTGGAAATCCACCTGCTTCTTGAAGTCGTCCACCTTGTAGATCTGCACAGTCACGTTGTCCCCGAGACGGATCCTGCGGCGGGTGTGGCGGCCAATGAGCTGGCTGCTGGCGGGATCGAACATGTAGAAATCATCAGGAATCGCGGAGAGCGGCACGCCCCCGCTCATGCCTAGATCGGACACATCGACAAAGAAGCCGAAGTTCCGCACGTCAGTGACGAGCGCGGAATACTGCTGTGGTTTTTTCGAGACGAGCTGTGCTTTGAGGAAGGCGTAGAGTTTCACATCCTTGCTGTCACGTTCGGCGTCGGCTGAGTTTTTCTCAGTCGCGGTGATGTGATCGGCGATCAGCCTTGCCGAGTTCGCATCGAGCTGTGCCTTCTCAAACAACGCACGGTGCACGACCAAATCGGCATACCGGCGGATGGGCGAGGTGAAGTGCGTGTATTTCGTCTTCGCGAGGCCGTAGTGCCCTAACGGCTCCACCGCATAACGTGCGCGCATGAGCGAACGCAGGAAGCCGATCTTCAGCGCCGGGCCGATCGGTAGCGTGGCGAGCCGCGAGAGCAACCTCTGCACTTCCGGACGGTAATTCAGGTTCCCGCACGGCACATGATGACTGAGCACGTCGTCGCGGTAGTCGTTCAGCTTCTTCGCTTTCGGAGATTCATGGATGCGATAGACGCTGGGGCGGTTCAGAGCCATCAGACGTCCCGCGACGGCCTCGTTGGCCAGCAGCATAAACTCCTCGATCAACTGATGCGAAGCGTCATTCTCCATGCGCTCAATGCGCAGCACACGGCCACGTTCGTCGAGGCGAATCTTATTCTCCGGGAAATCGAGATCGAGAGAGCCATTCTGGAAGCGCAGATGCCGCACCTTCTGCGCTAGGTGATGCGCGTCGTGCAGCATTTGCTCGACCTCCCCCTGCGGTGGGCGTTGCAGAGTCGCAAACGCCTCCTGGTAGGTGAAGCGACGCTTGGAATGAATCACCGCCGCGTAAAACTTCGAGCTGACGACGTGCCCGTCCTTTGACAGAACGAACTCCACGCACTTCGTCAGGCGGTTCATGCCAGGCTTGAGGGAACACAACTCATTGCTCAGCGCCTCCGGCAGCATCGGGATCACGCGATCGACGAGATAGGTCGAGTTACCACGTTTTTTGGCCTCTGCGTCCAACACGCTGCCCGGACGCACATAATGCGATACGTCAGCGATGTGAACCCACAAGCGCCACTGCTCTCCACCGTGTTTCTTGAGGCAGATCGCATCGTCAAAGTCCTTCGCATCATCGGGATCGATGGTGATGACGTTGTGCGGCCTGCAATCGACACGCCCGGCGCATTCCTCGGCACTCGGTTGGTTGTCAGGTCGCGATTTGGCGATCGTGTGCGCCTCATGCAGCACGTTCTTTGGAAAACTCAGCGGCAGGTCGTAGTGCCGCAGCACGGACAGCATGTCCACGCCTTCCGCGTCCGGCGCGCCGAGCACTTCGACGATCTCGCCCTCTGGCGCAGTTTTTTTGGACTCCCATCGCGTGATCTCCACGACAACTTTGTCGCCCTCGTTGGGTTTGCGGCCCACATCCTTCGGCTCCGGCACATAGACCGCGCCAGGCAGGCGCGGATCATCCGGCGTGACACGCAGGAGCTGCTTCGAGCGCTGCAAGGTGCCGACAAAGCGCGAGCGCTTCCGCTCCAGCACGCGCACCACGCTGCCGCTCAATTCTTGCGGCCCGGGTTTGCGGACACCCTGCGGCTTCACGTCCAGCCGCACTAGCACACGATCACCATGCATGGCCGTATCCGTGGCGCTCTCAGGGACGCTTATCTCGCCGATGCCACTCTCCTCAGGCTGCACAAAGCCACGCCCACCTCGCGTGATCTGGATCACGCCGGGAATCAAATCGGCCTCCTTCGCGAGGATGTAACGGTTGCCCTTCGTACGGATGATCTTGCCATGCTTCTCTAGGCTTTTGAGCAGGCTTTGCAGCACCTGCTGCTGGTTCGGCTTCAGGCCGAGTTGTGAAAGCAGCTCAGGCACATTCGACGGGATGTAGTCCGTGCCGCCGAGCAGCTTCATTATTTTCGTCTCCATCCGCCAGCATGGCATCAATGTCGGAAAAAACGAGCCATTCGTCATTTTGACAGCGGCGGCGGCCTGAACTCGCGGTTGAGGACAAGCCGTAGCCTGCTCATCTCATTCTCCAAATCCTCACGCAGTGCCGCGAGTTCAGGCTCTAGTCTATCATTCACCGGCGTGCTCATCACGCGCTCAAATCGCTCCGGCAACGGCTGCCCGTCCTCGCGCAGCCCGCATTGTTCGATCAACTCGCGCACATGCGCCACCTGCGTGCGGGTTTTGTTGATCAAAGCCGCCGCGTCCTCCTCCGTCGTGCCGCCTGTTTCCAGAAGACGCAGTTGCTGACAGTGAAACAACCGGCAGCGCGTCGGACGCTTCTCATAAATCGCGCATCGCAAGTCTTTCAGCGCCGGACAGGGCTGCTCCATGTGATATTCGCCGTCCTTGCAGCGGATCCGCATTCCCAGCCTCGCCAGCTCGGCGGGATGGTCGCCCGGCTGCATCTTCACGATCTGGAACATCGTGCCGTCACAGCACATGCCGCACGCCGTGCATAGACGTGTGGCGGTGGCGGCGAAGTTTACTGTGCTCATGTCAGCCGCGTGCTCCTGCTGCCAGCTCTAGCACCTGGATCGTGCGCCACACATTTGTCTCCAAGTCGAGTGGATGCCGTGTCCGCACCACGTCCTTGTCACTGCGCACGCGCCAGTGGTTGATGCACTGGCCGAGGGCAGCGAAATCCCGCGGATCATCGAGAACGTGGCCGTTGACGCCAGGGTCGATCATTTCGGAGGCACCGTTGAAACTGGTGGTGATGACGGGGATGCCTGCAGCGAGGGCTTCTGAGACAACATTCGAGCAAGGCTCGTAGATTGGCAGAAATGTGAGCAAATCCGCCGCTGCGTAGGCGGCTTCAACATCGGCCAGTGGGCCGGTGAGGACGACGTTCGGCGGCACCTTTCCCCGCAATCGGTCCCGCGTGACGACGAGCAGCTTGAGAGGCAGATCATCGCTGCGTGCAGTCATGAATTGCAGGAGCCATGGCAGCCCCTTACGCTCCCAGCCGGAACCGACGAAGACGAGAACGAAGTCATCATCCTTCAGACCGAAACGCTTTCTGGCGGCCTTGCGGTCACCGTTTTGAAAGTGCGCCACGTCCACGCCGTTGCGCACGAGGTGGACGCGCTCCTGGGGAAATGCCGGGAAATGTCGTGCGATCTCATCACGCACCATCTCGGAGTTCACGATGACGTGCCTAGTGTTCGCCGGATCGAAGGTGTGGGCCTCCAACGCCAGCATGTTGCGATGGAATGCGCCGCAGCCGGTCAACGGCTTCTTCCACCATGGCGCGAACTGTTTGCGCCGCTCCAGCCAGACGCGATGCAGGCCGTCGCCGGCGCGATACACGTCTTGCTCCAGCGTCCGCTCTAGGCTGAACACGCAGTCGTATTTCTCTTGGTTCAGCATGCCCTTCACCATTACGGCGAAACGCAGTGACCGTTCCGCGCGCGTGCCTTCGGCGTGGACGGTGTGAAACTGCACGCCCGCCGCTTGCCCCTGCCATTTTTCGGCAAACAGATGCGTCTCATGTCCCGCCGCTGCCAGGGCCGCTAGCAGCCGCTGCAAATACAGCTCCGCGCCTCCGGTGGCGGAAAACTGGCGGCGTATGAGGGCGAGTTTCATGGGAGGTGACGCAAGCGGGACGCCTGCATTACGTCTGCTTCTGCCTCCACTCTTCAAAGCTGGCCTTCGGTGTGCGGAACACGGCGCCGCAGCGCGGGCAGGTGATCTTGGCCATGCCATCAGCGAAAATGTGGTCTAGGTCATCCTGCGGCAGACGCATGATGATCGGCATAAGGCGCTCCACCGAGCAGCCGCATTCAAAAACATAGCCACGCGTCTCCAACAGGGTGAGGTGCTCGTGTTGGTCGAGGACGGTTACGTCTTCCAAAGTCAGCGCGGCGAGCCAGGCCACATCACAATCGGGTTCGGCAGAAATCTGCACAAAATCCTCATCCGGCAGGCGAAAAAAGCGTGTGGGGCGCTGCTCGCTAGTGGTGTAGAACTGCTCCACCGCATGCAAGATGTCGTTGTCTTGAAACTCGATCATGCTCTGCCGCGCCGGATGATCCGGGCGCGTGGTCTGCGCGATGAATAGCGTCTTGCCGTCCTGGCGCACATCCTCAGTGAAGATGCGCCCGGTGACGCGGCCAGGGCGCGTGCCGCCAGTGACAAACAAATTCGCCAGTGGCTCCTTCATGTGGATCGTCCACGCGCAGGTTTCATCCTGGGGCCGCGAGCCGAGATGCAGCGCCAGCGCGGCGAGCGCGTCCTTGAGCATCTGGTCGAGCGTCTCGGCATGCTGGATGCCGTGCTGCATCAGGTGCAGGTAGTAGTCGAGATACAGCGGGCTGAAGCGGCCGCGCACGCACAACGCGTTGCGCCTCCGCACGAAATAGGAGCGGAGTTCCACGGCGGAGAGATCCGGGCTGAGCATCTGACTCATGGCGCTGCTTATCTCACCGGATGGAGCGGCTGGCAAGCGGCGTCACCGTCCGGCCACGCCGCGGAACTTCTGCCGGTAAGCGCTGGGAGTGGCACCTACGACTTCACGGAAGCGGCGGTTGAAATTGGCGAGGTTGCGATAACCGCAGTCCATGGCGATGTCGGTGATGTTTCCCGCATCCTCCGCTAGCATGCGGCAGGCGCGACCGATGCGCACCTCGTTCACATATTCCGGTACCGTCTTGCCCGTGCGGGAGTGGAAGAAGCGGCTGAAAGCACCGAGGCTGAGGTGCGCCAGCTTTGCCAGCCGCTCGCGGTCGATCTCCTCGGTGAGATGCGTGTGGATGAAGTCCACCACGCGCTCCATGCGCCCCTGATCGGCGGATTCGAGCTTCGGCTCGTAGCTGGCACTCGCCAGCGTCTTCAATTCAGTGGAATTCGCCAGCGTGTCGAGGATCGCGAGCAGTTCGATCACGCGGGCGAGTCCCTCCCGGCGGGCGAGGCGGTGCATCTGCTCGGTCACGACAGCGCGCGTGGCCCCGCGCACTTCCAGGCCGCGCGCGGCGCGTTGCAGCAGCCGTTTCAAAGGCTCCGTCTCCGGCAACGTGAAGAAATCACGACCGAGGAAGGATTCATCAAAGCGCACGATGATCGCATGCACCTGCCGCGCCTTGCCGCCCACATCCTGATGCCAGACGTGCGGCAGGTTCGCGCCGAGCAGGACGATGTCGCCAGCGGCCAGCGTGCCGATGTTGTCGCCGACGACGCGATGCCCGGCGCTCTCAATCGCCAGCGTGAGCTGATACTCCGGATGGAAGTGCCAGCGCGTGCCATAGTCCGGCCCACGCACCTCCTCACAGTGGAACGACTCCCACTGACGCTTGGGGACTTTCTCGAAGACGGGCTTCATGGCGGAGGTTTGCGATGGTTTTCCGTTATTGGTGGCTGGTGATTGTTAAGCCACCGCAAACGATAGCAAACAATCGCCAACCACCGCAAACTTCTTCTACTCGTCGTCGTCCTTGTCGCCTTCGCCGGCTTTCTTACCACGGAGCATGGCTTCCATGAAGGGGTCGAGCTCGCCGTCCATCACGTCGTCGATGCCGCTGGTCTTTTCACCGGTGCGGAGGTCTTTGACCATTTGATAGGGCTGGAAGACATAGCTGCGGATCTGGCTGCCCCAACCGATGTCGCTCTTCTCGCCGTATTGCTTGTTCAGTTCGGCCTTGCGCTTGTCGTCCTCGATCTGGTAGAGCTTCGCCTTGAGCATCGCCATCGCTTTGGCGCGGTTCTTCGGCTGGCTACGTTCGACCTGACACGCGACGATCACACCGCTGGGGATGTGCGTGAGGCGCACTGCGGTTTCGACCTTGTTCACGTTCTGGCCGCCTTTGCCGCCAGCCCGGTAGGTGTCCACCTTGAGATCTTCGTCGCGAATTTGGATGTCGATGTCCTCCTCGGAGTCGGGCGTGACATCAATGGATGCGAACGAGGTGTGGCGCTTCTTCGCCGCGTCGAAGGGCGAGATGCGCACGAGGCGATGCACGCCGCGCTCAGTTTGCAGGAAACCGAAGGCGTTTTCGCCGATGACTTCGAGCGTGGCGGAACGCGTGCCCACGTCGTCACCGGCCTCATGGTCGATCAATTCTACCTTGTAGCCTTTACGCTGGCACCAGCGCTGATACATGCGCATCAGCATGTCCGCCCAGTCGCATGCCTCCGTGCCACCCGCGCCGGAATGGATGGTAATGAAGGCATTCCCGCGGTCAAAGGGACCCGCGAGCAGCAGCTCCAGCTCGTAGGCGGAGATGTCGGCGGTGAGTTTTTTGTACTCCTGCTCGACCTCGCGCCAGGTCTCCATGTCGCCGGCCTCCTTGCCCAGTTCGATCAGGCCGTCGAATTCGTTGACGCGAGATTCGAGGCTGGCCAGGGGGCCGACCTTCTTTTTGATGACATTGGCGCGGTCGATGATCTTCCGCGCCGCGTTCGCGTCATCCCAGAAGCCGGGGGCACCCATGCGGTCCTCCAGCATCGCCAGCTCGTCCTGTAATTTCGGGACGTCAAAGATACCTCCGGAGTTCCCCCAGACGGGCCTTCAGGGAGGCGGTGTCAAGGGCTTGGAGGTCGGTGAGGATGGTCTTGCTGGTTTTTTCCATGCGGCGTAAATAGCGGCTGGGCGCGTGAGTTCAACGCCTTTGTCATCATGGAGAAAACAGAGGCCATTCTCATCGGGCGTACCCGTTACGCGGAGAGCAGCCTCATCGTGCAGTGGTGCTCGGCGGAATGCGGCTTGTTCAAAACGATGGCCAAGGGTGCGCTACGGCCCAAATCGCCGCTCAACGGTGTGCTCGATCTCTTTGTCTCCGCCGAACTGCGCTTCGTGCGTAGCAAGACTGGCGACCTGCACACGCTGGCCGAGGCGCGGTGGACGAGCCCGCGCCTGGGACTGCGCGGAAGCTACGGCCGCGTGCTCGCCGCCACCTATCTCGTCAAATTAATCGCCCTCGTGGCGGAAACCGGCTCGCCAATTCCCGAAATTCACGAACTGCTCGTCAAAGCGCTCGATTACCTCGCCGCGAAAGATCCAGTGCCTGCGCTGGTCACGCGCTTCGAGCAGCGCCTCGCCGAAATTCTCGGCATCATCCCCGAAGGTGAGTCCGGCATGGCCGCTGCGGCGATTGAGGACAGCTTTCACCGCAAGCTGCCCGTGCAACGGAGGCAGGTGTTTGATTGGATGGCACAGGCCCCGCGCCGAGAATAAGTCGTCTGGATATTTTCGCGGAAATGAAAACGCTCTTCAGATCAGCTCAGGCATGGCCTGCCAGCCATCGACGAGATACTGCGGACGACCGCTGAGGTCGTTCAGCGTCGTCTTCACCGTGTCGATGCCCATGAACCTGTAAAGCGTTGCAAAGACCTCCCCGAAATGCACTGGGCGCTCTGTAGGCTCGCCGCCGAGTTTGTCAGTGGCACCGATGACTTGGCCGGTCTTCAAACCACCGCCTGCAAGCAACGCGCCACCGACACGCGGCCAGTGATCTCGCCCGCCATCTTTGTTCACGATTGGCGTGCGACCGAACTCGCCCCACGCGACGACAGCGACATCCTTTTCGAGTCCACGATCGTGTAAATCCTCCACCAAGGCACTCATGCCCTGGTCGAACAGCGGCAGATGTCGCAGGAGCTGCGGGTAATTGTTCTCGTGAAAGTCCCACCGACCGAAATTCAGCGTCACCACGCGTGCACCAGCCTCGACGAGGCGGCGGGCGAGCAGGAAGTGCTCAAGATTCAGCGGAGCGCCGTCACCGTAGTTTTTCGCCTCGCCTTTGCCGTAACGCTCGCGTGTCTTGACGCTCTCCTTGCTCAAATCGAGCGCAGTGAGCAGCCTGCTGGAAGTGAGGACGTTCAGCGCCTGCTGATTGAAGGCATCCATGCTGCCCACAAGGCCGCTATGATCGAGCTCTCGACGAAAATTGTCGAAGCCTGTGAGTAGTGAACGGCGGTCTTCGAGTCGGTCGAGCGTGATGCCGTTGAGCTTGAGATCATCCATTCCGGCTCCATTCGGGCGGAAGGCCGAATGCGCGTTGCCGCAGTAGCCCGGATGCCCCGGCGAGCCGTAAGGCGGATGCCCGGCCTTCGGCGCGAGGCCCACAAACGCGGGCACGGCGGGATCCGCTTGGCCTTTAAGTTTTGAGATGACGGAGCCGAACGAGGGCGGATCGGAAAGGCGACCCACCGGAGCCGCGCCGCCGTTCGGAGGCGGCGGTTTGCCGGTATAACAGATGAAGCTGTCATGCGCTCCATTCGGCGAGCCATACATGCTGCGGATCGGCACCAGCTTATCCATGATCCGCGCCAGACGCGGCGCGTGCTCGGAGATATGGATGCCGGGGACGGCGGTCTTGATGGGTTTGTAGGGGCCGCGGATCTCCAGCGGCGCGTCCATCTTCAAGTCATACATGTCCTGGTGCGGCGGCGCGCCGCAGAGGTAGATCATGATGACTGATTTGAAGCTGCGACCCGTGCGCGCCTCCGCTTCCGCTTTCAACAGTTCCGGCAACGACAGACCGCCCATCGCGAGGCCACCAATGCGCAGGAAATCACGACGCGAGACGCCATCGCAGAGTCTGCCATAGGATTTGCCGGAAAGAGTGAGCATTGGAGGCCGCAACATACGGCAGGGAAAGCGGCTGGCTTTCAGGCGGCCAGAATGACGAATGTAGAATTCCGAATGACGAATGAATGACGAAGCCCTAAAAAGGCGGATGAAACCGTTGTTGCTCCTCTCACTGCTAAACTGGTACGAACTGCCGCCAGTTCCTGACGCGCGCGGCTTCGCTGGCAGCTTCGCGGGTGTACAAAATGGCGCACTCATCGTGGCTGGGGGCACGCATTTCATCGACAAGATGCCGTGGGAAGGCGGCACGAAACTCTGGTATGACACGATTTTTGCGCTGGAGAAACCGGACGGCGCATGGCGCGTGATCGGCAAACTTCCGAAAGCGAACGGCTACGGCGTGAGCATCACGACACCGGAGGGGCTCGTCATTGTGGGCGGCGGCAATGCGACGGAGCACTTTCGCGAGGTGTTCTGGTTGAAAAACAACGCACCGCTGCCGCCGCTGCCAAAACCCTGCGCGTTCATGGCAGGCTGCGTGCTCGATAACGTGATCTACATCGCCTGCGGCATCGAAACGCCAACGGCAACCAGCGCGATGAACACGTTCTGGTCGCTCGATCTCAAAAATCCGAACGTGAAATGGCAGGAACTGCCGCCCTGCCCCGGCAAGCCGCGCATCCTCGCCTGCATGGCCGCCGCTGACGGCGCGGTGCATCTGTTCAGCGGGGCGGCATTGAGCGCCGGCCCTGATGGCAAACCGGTGCGCGAGTGGTTGAACGACGCGTGGAGCTACACGCCACCTTGTAGCGGCGGGCGTCAGTCCGCCGATCCAGACGGAAGACTCAGGTCTTCCGCTACTGGATGGAAAAAACTGCCTGCTATGCCCCGCGCATCCATCGCCGCGCCGAATCCGGCTCCGGTGGTCGATGAGAAAATCCTCATCATCGGTGGCGACGACGGCACGAACGCGAACTTCGAGCCGAAATCGAAGCATCCAGGCTTTCCGCGCGACATCCTGGTTTTCGATCTCAAATCACATTCGTGGTCAAAAGACGGCGTAGTGCCGTTTTCCCTCGTCACAACAAATGCGGTGCTCTGGGATGGACAGATCGTGATTCCTGGCGGTGAAGCCCGTCCAGGCGTGAGATCGCCAAAAATTTGGACGATGCCTTTGAAATGACCGCCTTCCGAGCTTGAAACCTGAAACTTGAAACTCCAAGACTGGAGCATGCCACGAAGCATTCTCATCACCGGCGCGAACGGCGCGCTGGGCCTCGCCATTGCCGAGCGTTTCCTGACGCAGGAGCCGGACTGCCATGTGTTTCTCGGCGTGCGGGAGCGGCGTGACCGGGCGCAGGAACTGGCAGCGCAGTTCGCTGGTCGTGCGGATTTGACCACGCTCGAAGTCACCTCTCCAGCAGCATGGAGCGCGGCTTTGGAGGAGATTGAGAGCAAGGCCGCGCCGATCGGTGTTTTGATCAATAACGCAGGATTTCACGACGACGCACTGCTGGTGAATATGACGCGGGATCAGTGGTCACGAGTCGTGGACGCGAACTTGAACGCGGTCTTCCACGGCTGCCAGGCGGTGTTGCCGATGATGATGCGGGAAAAGCAGGGCCGTATCGTGAACATCGCCTCGCTTAGCGCCCTTTTGTCACCTGCCGGACAGACAAACTACGCAGCGGCGAAGGCAGGTGTGATCGGGATGACGCAAAGCCTAGCGAAAGAATCGGCGCGCATGGGCATCACGGTGAACGCGGTTTGCCCCGGCTACATCGAGGGAGGCATGCCTGCCGAATGGACGCCAGAGCACCTGAAGGCTCTCAAAATGCAGCTACCGATGCGCCGTTTTGCGAAACCTGCCGAGGTGGCAGCGGCGGTTTTCTTTCTTGCCAGTCCCGAAGCGAGCTATATCACTGGATCGACCCTGAAAATTGATGGAGGACTCCTATGACCTCCCCTCTGCACCCTACGACTCGTATCCCCTGCATGCCGATCCGCCAGCGCCTCAAGGAACTCATGATCACCGAGCTGATGCTCGACATGTCCGCAGATGACATCGGCGATGACACCCCGCTTTTCGGCCCGGCGGGCGTCGGACTCGACTCGGTGGATGCGCTGCAACTTGTAGTGATGCTTGAAAAGCATTTTGGCTTCAAAATGGCCGACCAGGAGCAAGCAAAGCACATCCTGCACAGCGTGAACACCATCGCCGGGGCACTAGGGCCGGAAACAGCGGCGTGACCCTGCCCAAAGCAGCGTCATGAAGCGGCTGATCTCCACCCTCCTGCGTCTAGCTATCAGCGGTGTGTTGTTGTGGCTACTGTTCCGGGAACATGACCTAGTCAGTGACATCGTGCCGCGTTTCCGAGCGATGTCGGATCACTGGCCATGGGCGCTGGCTGGCGTCGGCTGTGCGTTCATGTCGTTGTACCTCACGGCAGCGCGCTGGCATATCATCCTGCGCGGCATCGAGCCCGGACTGCCCTTCGGGGCCGTCCTACATGCGGAACTGGTGGCCGCGTTCTTCAATATCAGCTCCCTGGGCGTGGTGGGTGGAGACGCCTATAAGCTCATGGCGCTCTCACGCCGCCTTCCGGGAAAAGCGATGCCGGTGGGTATCTCGCTCATCCTAGATCACCTGACGGGATTCGTTGCGGTGTCGTCGCTGTTCCTGATCTGCGCGGCGGCCACCAGTGGGCGCTGGCATGAATTTGAGGCCAACGTGCGGCTGATCGTAGGAGGCTATGCTATCTATACCGGCGTGGCGACCTGTGGGCTGCTTCTCACCTGGATCTCGCTGCGGCCTAGTCTCCTCGCTTGGGGGCGCAGGACGTTTCCACGGACTTTCGGGCTGCCCAAATTCGCGGGGATCATCGGGCGCATGTCGCGCGTGCATGACATCGCCAGCTCGTTGAGGGGGCGCATGCTCTCCGCTACCATAGTAGCCGTCCTCCTGCATGTGATGTTTTTCCTGAGCTTCTACTGCGGCCTACGCGCAGTCGGCGGCACCGCTCCGGTGCTCGATGTACTCACCGCCATGCCGATCGTGGACACTGCGGCTAGCCTGCCCGTGTCAATCTCGGGCTTGGGAGTGCGTGAGCAGGCGTTTGAGGCATTGCTCGCGGGCATCGCAAAAGTACCCGAGCCGGTGGGTGTGTCCGCCTCGCTCGCAGGCTGGCTCTTGAATTTGTCGTGGGGACTGGTTGGCGGGTTATTGTTCATGCGCGCCAAGCAGTATCCCCCCATCCGATCTGAGGAGGCCGCCTCATGAGCATGAAACCGCGTGTCGCCATCTCCCTCGGTGCGTCGTTCATGGGCTATGCGACTCATGCGGGGTTCATGGCGCGGCTGCACACGTTGGGTGTGCGCCCCGTCGCCATCGCTGGATCGTCCGCCGGTGCCATCACCGCCGGCTTGTACGCCGCAGGATTGGGTCAAGAAGCGATTCGCCAGGCAGTGCTCAGTTTCCGGCTTTACCTCTCCTTTGCCTCACGCACGAAATGGATCTGGCATCAGTTCGTTAGCGTCTTTAATCAGCGACATCCGGGGTTTTTCGATCCCAAAGGTGCCATCGCGTATTTCGAAAAACTTGTCGGAATCAGGGACATCTGTTCCCTGAACAGCCCACGCCTGATGATCGCCCTGAGCGATCTGGAGAAACGCGAGACTTTGTTCGTCACCACCGGCCCTCTCGCCACAGCGATGGCGGCGAGCGCCTGCGTACCGATGCTTTTCTCGCCACTGCGATTCCACGACAGATGGTGTACGGATGGCGGCGTCGTCCATGAGACGCCGGTAGATCCATGGTTCGCTGATGACGAAATCGACCACATCATCATGCACCGCATCATCCAACCTCCTCCCAAACCGCCGTTGCTACTGCCAGGTCGGCTGATGGACACCATCGCCGCCTCCCATGGCACGATGAATCGCCAGATTCTCGCCGACCGTCTCGAGCTGGCACGGCTGAATGGGAAAAAAACCACCGTCGTCACCACCACCCATCCACGTCCATCACCGTTGTTCCCCGATCGTTTAAGAAGCGGCTACGCGCTCGGTGAGGCCACTGCGCAAAAACTGTTCGATGAGGAATTGTCGGCGCTGCTCTGATCAAAGAGTGCGCATCATCGCCAGCGCCTCTTCAAGTTGTTTGTGACCGGGAACTGATGACAGGCGTGGAAACCTGCCCTGCACCATGACGTGACGGCCGTTGCGCATGAGCATGAGCTTCCGCTCCTTGATTTCGACATCGCTGATGCCCACGTGCGCTGCCTCAAGTCGAATACCCGCACAGGCGAGCAGATTCGTGACGGCGTGGGGGAGTTTTTCGCCGAATTGATCCCGCCACTGGCCTTCGAGCTCGTCGAGCTCCTTGCGCGTCATGATCTCACCAAGCTGGCGGTAGGCGGTGATGCGCATTTTGGCGTCCTCGATGAAGGTGGAGGGCAAAAACGCGGGCGTGGCACCTTTCGCGGCCTGGAGCATCAGCGCCTCGCTCATCACGAGGAAGTCGGCACGCAGTCCGACCTCGACCGGACGCGCCACGCGACGGCCCTGCATGCGCGCGACGCTCTGTTTGAGCATCTGGCAGTACAAATCGAAGCCGATGGCCGCGATGTGGCCGCTCTGCTCCGTGCCGAGCAGATTGCCCGCGCCGCGAATCTCCAGATCACGCAGCGCGATCTTGAAGCCGCTGCCCAGGCCGGCGTATTGCTTGATGGCGTTCACGCGTTTGCGCGCATCACCCGCAGTGACGGCATCACGTGGGAGAAGCAGATACGCGTGAGCTTGCACACCACCGCGGCCCACGCGGCCTCGAAGCTGATACAAATCGGCCAAACCAAAGCGATCCGCGCGGTCGATGATGATGGTGTTCGCGTTCGGGATATCGACGCCGCTCTCGATGATCGTCGTGCAGACGAGCACGTCCGCCTCGCCATCGACGAAGGTGTGCATGATGTCCTCCAGCAGCTCGCTGTCCATCTGGCCGTGGCCGACGAGCACGCGAGCCTTCGGGCAGAGTTCGCGGATGCGCTGCGCGACCTTTTCGATGGTGGCGACGCGGTTGTGGAGGAAGAAAACCTGCCCGCCGCGCTCGATCTCGGTGTCGATGGCCTGTTTGATCACGCGTTCGTCATACGGGCAGATTTGCGTCTGCACGGCCTGCTTGTTCGGCGGCGGCGTCTCGATGGTGCTCATGTCCCGCATGCCCATGAGAGCGAGGTAAAGCGTGCGCGGGATGGGCGTGGCGCTCAGCGTGAGCACATCGACGAGCCGGAAGAGGTCTTTAAACTTTTCTTTGTGCTTCACGCCGAAACGCTGCTCCTCGTCGATCACCGCGAGGCCGAGATTTTTGAAGCGCACGTCCTTCGAGATCACGCGATGCGTGCCGACGACGATATCGACGGTGCCCTCGCTGATGCCTTTCACGATCTCGCGTTCCTTGTTCGCGGGCGTGAGGCGGCAGAGCATTTCCACCGTCACGGGGAACTCGCTCATGCGCTGGCGGATGTTTTCATGATGCTGCCGGGCCAAAACGGTCGTCGGTACCAAAATGGCGACCTGACGGCCTCCCATCACGGCTTTGAACGCGGCACGAATCGCCACCTCGGTCTTTCCGAATCCCACATCGGCGCAAAGGAGGCGGTCCATCGGCTTTTCAGCCTCCATGTCGCGTTTGATCTCCTCCGCGCTGCGGAGCTGGTCGGGCGTCTCGCGATACAAAAACGACTCTTCGAACTCCACCTGCCACTTTGTGTCCGGCGGATGCGAGTAAGCCTTTAGCGTCTGCCGTTCCGCCGCGACGCTGAGCATGCGTTTCGCGAAGTCCTCGACGCTCTTTTCGGCGGTGGCGCGTGTTTTTTTCCAACGCGTCTCGGTGAGCTTGCTGAGCGACGGTGCTTTGCCACCGACGCCGACGTAGCGTGACACGAGATGCACATGCGCGAGCGGCACGAAGAGCTTCGCGCTGTCCGCGTAGTGCAAAACGAGCACTTCCTCTTTTTTGCCGCCTTCACGCACCTCGATGCCCGCGTAGCGGCCGATGCCGTGCTCCGCGTGAACGACGAGATCACCCTCACGCAACTCGCTGAGCACATCGCGGGCTTTGCGCAGCGTTTCGGCCTCATCGAGCTTCGAGCCGCGCACGCGGCGGATGTGCTGATGACGGCCAAAAATCTCCGCGCCGGTCAAAACGGCCAGTTTGGCCGCCGGAATGGTGAAACCGCGATACAGCAGCCCCAGCTTCGTCTCGACGGACGAGGGCAACCTGCTCTGCAACTCATTGAATCGCTCCCGCTCGGCCTCGTTGTGGAAGAAGATGACCGTCCGCCAGCCCGCCTTGTGCCATTCCGCGATCTGGCGCGCAAAAAGCTCCCGCCGCGCCTCATGCAGCACGAAATCCGACGCGTCGAAAACACCGAGCGGATTCTCGTGAATGGCTGCGGAGTAGTCCTCCATTCCCTCGACCTCCGCCGCGCCGCTGAGGATTCGGGCTTGGGCTTGAGAAGGCTCTTCGCCTTCGATTTGAATGATGAAATCGTCTTGATGAAGATGACCGCGAACGCGTCCGCCTTCATCGGAGCCGTCATTCATCGTCAAAATGACGCCTGCGCTGTCCAATCGTCGGATCGACGACTGATTGTGCAGATCAAAGGCGCGGATCGATTCCAGTTCGTCGTCGAAAAACTCCAGGCGCAGCGGTTCCTCGGCCTGCCACGAGAAAAAGTCCACGATGCCGCCACGCCTCGCAAACTGGCCGCGCTCCGTGACGACCGGCACGCGTTCGTAACCAGCCTCCGTCAGCTCTTTGAGCAGGATTTCGACATCCAGCTTCTCTCCGGCCTTGAGCATGCGTTTCTGCTCGGTGATCTCCGCAAGGTCCGGCGCGGGCTCGTCGAGACTGTCCGCACAAAGCACCAGCACGGGCGATTCGCCCTCCAGCATGCGACTGAGCACCGCCGTGCGCTCCGCGAGCACTTCCGGGTCCGCAAGAGCACCTTCAACGATCTGCCCGAGCCGCGGAAAATACAGCGCCGGGCACTGCCACACGCCGAGCTCCGCATGCACATGGTCCTGCGTTTTGACATCCGGGCACAGAATCCACACCCGCCGCTTTTCCTTCTCCAAACGCCGCACCAGCAGCGCCGCCGCAAAGCCAAAGGCCTGCGGCGCGATGTGATCGAGCACCGTGCGCGTCTTGAACTCCTTTTTCGACAGCACCAGATCGACAAGACCAAGCGCATCCCCCCGCGCACGGCTGGTGGGCGGTTTGTTCAGTCGGCTGGCAGCTCGTTTGGCGGAGTGCAAAAGAAACGCCGGGCCTATGCGGCCCGGCGTGCGGAAATTCAAGGCTTGATTGACGCGGTCATTTCGGAGGCGTCGTGGTGCCTGCGGACTTCGAATCAACGGATCGGTTTGCCCACGGCGGCGGCGAGCAGGTCCTCCTTGGTCGCCCACTTGTGAACTTCCCTGCCATTCTTGTCGAAGATGCGCACGGCGAGGCCGCCGACCGCGTCCGATTGCTGGGGGCTGGAGCCATCGACATAGTAGAATCCGCCATCAAGCTTTTGTTTGTTGAGAACGATCTCTGCGGAGTCCACTGTCACCACGCCAGATCCCGCGATGGCAGGTACGTTGATGCTGCCCGAAGTTTCGACGCGGGCAACGCCCTTTCCCTTGCCGCTATCCTCCTTGCGGAAGCACCAGTAATCGACGCGCAGGTCACCTACCGGCGTGGGCTGGCGGTTCTTGAGGGTGATCTTGTAAACCCAGGTCTCCTGCTCATAGGTGGTGTTGTAGCGGCGCTGCTTCACTTCGCCCAGCTTCTTTTTCGTGTAGGCCACCTCAAAGCTGTACTTGGTGTTCGCCATGCCCCACTCGCGGATGAACTTCTGGTCTGCGACCGAAAAAAGCGAGATGTTGGCACCAATCGGGCGCTTTTCCCCGGATCGCAGCAAGGCGACGGTGTCGCCAGTCACACTGACAATCTCGGCCTCCATTTTACGTCCCTGTGTGTCAGTGAATTCACGGGCAGCGAGCGTCTGGCAGGCGGCGACGGTGCAGAGGAGGGCGGAGAGGCAGGTCTTCATGGCGTGTGTGTGCGCGGGAACGGTGAAGCGCGAGCGGATGTTAGTTTTTTTCACCAATCCAAGTCAATGATGTTTTTGAAGCACCCTCCCAACCTGCTGAACCTGAGGTTCATCCGGGAAGTGGGTGCGGTCTCCCCGGATTCCCCCCTGCTGCTGCATTCGCCCGCCGACTCACCGCACCGGCTGTGGCGGATAAGGATACCAACGTCCCTGATACCACTGGCCCTGCGGCTGCTGCGGTGGATACGGATAGGCCTGCGGCTGTTGCGGATACTGCGGAGCGTACTGCTGCGGTGGATAAGTCTGCTGCGGTGGATAAGTCTGCTGCGGTGGATACTGAGCCGGATAAGGCTGCGGGGGATAGGCTTGCGGCGGATAATACGGCTGCTGGGGTGGTGGCGCGGGTTGCTGGTGACTGCCCATGGCATTCACGCCCGCTTTAGCAACACCACCCGTGGCTTTGATGGTGGCTCCCGCCACCGTGCCTGCCGCCCCAAGCGGCACGGTGATCAAAGAACAACTGGCAAGACCACAGCAGGGTAAAATGAAGAAGAACAGAAGACGCATGCGCGTCAATAGACGCGATCAAACATCTTGTCATGCAAACTGCCGCCAGAACATCACCGCTGAAATGATGAAGCCGATGGCGGTGATGAGATGCCGCACGCGCCGCGGCGGGATGCGCTGGGAGAAATGCGCGCCGCAGTAATAGCCCGCCAGCGCCCCGGCGGTCAGCGCGAGCGCCTGCGGCCAGTTCACCATGCCTGCGGCGATGAACCACACAGCGGCGACCACATTGATGAACGAGCCAAGCACATTCTTGAGCGCGTTCATCTCATGAATGTTCGTCATGCCCATGAAACCGAACGAGGCGAGCATCAGGATGCCAATACCCGCACCGAAAAACGCGCCGTAAATCGCCACGGGCAGTTGCAGAGCCAGCGAGAACCACAGCGTCCTTGATTTTGCGTCCGTCCGCGGCTTTCGCAAAAATCCCTGGATGAAAAACAGCACCGTGGCGAACAGCACGAGAAAGGGCACGAGCTTCGAGAACTGGTCGTCGCTCGTCCTCGTCAGCAGCCAGCTCCCGAAGCCCGCACCGACGAGGCAAATGGGAATGAACCGCAGCAGCAGCGGCTTGATGGTTTGCAAATGCCCGCGAAAGCCCACGATGCTGCCCGCCGTGCCAAGCACGAGGCCCACCGTGCTCGTCGCGTTCGCCAGCACCGGCGGCGTCCCGCACATCAGCAGTACCGGAAACGTCACCAGAGTGCCCCCTCCAGCGACGGCATTGATCGCCCCCGCTAGGCATCCGACGGAGACGAGAGCGAGAAGTTCGAGGAGGGGCATGGTAGAGGAAGACGTGTGTCTTCCTTCATGCCGCGCATGTTTGCGACGTCAAAGACCTTCGGCGTGCTGACGCCCGCCGCTACGAGTGCGGCATCCCGTAGAAGAAGGCGTGAGTCTTCACCCTAGCGTCGTTTGACTCGCGTTTCCAGAAGGCATGCTGACGCCTGCCTCTACGAAATTGCGCTGGCTCACTTCGCCTTCGGATTACGCATGTAATAGAGGTGGCCGTCCTCGGCACCGCCGATGAAATCGGGGAGACCGTCGGCGTTGAAATCAACCGTCGTGGGGCTGACGTCGTGGCCTTCGATATTGGCATCGGAGAGCAGGCCCATGTCGGTGAAGAACCATTGGCCGTCTTCACTGCTGGTCTGGCGCAGGAAGTTGGCGTTGGCGGAGTTGAGCAGGATGTCGAGCTGGCCGTCCTGATCCCAGTCCATGATGCAGATCTTGCGACGGCCACTTTTGCCGGCGATGCCGCTGTTGAGGCGCAGCGGCTCACCGGGTGTCATGGCGATGGGTGTTTTCACTTTGAGGTGTTCGAGCGCTTTGTCGATCAAACCGGGTGCTTGCGCGTCTTTGGAGGCGCAAATGACGCGCTGCGGATGTTTGAGCACGAGTTTGCCGTCCTGCTTCGCACGCTCGAAGAAGGCGAGATAGCCTGCCTGATCGAGCATGACGAGATCGGTGAGGCCGTCCTTGTTCCAATCGACTGCCACGGGTGTGGTGCGCCATTGCGTGAGCAGCGCTTTTCCATCAGGACGCATCCAGCCGTAGGCGAGCGCCGGCTGCGGGCCGCTCCATTCGACTTCGATGGGTTGCGCGGCGGCGAGTTTTGGTTTCTGACGTGTGCCGATGTTCTTGTGCCACACGACTTTGCCGAGAATGGAATTGAGCAGGAGGTCGGGCAGGCCGTCGCCATCCCAATCGGCCACGGTTTGCGTGGTGTAGCCCCATTTCGCTTCGCAAGGGCCTTGAATGGAGCCGTTCGGGCCGGCCATCGGACGAATCACTTTGCCAGCGGCCTCAAGTCGCACCGGCGCGGCCCATTTCGGTTGCTCCACACCTTTGCCGCTGAGGTTTTCGATGAAGGCGATGTAACCGGCGGTGTTGCCGCAGATGAGGTCGGTGTCGCCATCGCCATCCCAGTCGAATCCGACCGGCGTGACGAGTGCGCCGAATTTCACCTGATCGGCCTCCTGCTGGAAGTAGCGCGGCTCGGCATACACGGGCGCTTTGTTGTCGAACTTGCCGGTGTTCTCGATGAAGGCCACGCGGCCGTCCTCGTCGCCGCAGATGAGGTCGATGTCGCCGTCCTTGTCCCAGTCGATGGCGGTCGGCGTGATCATTTCGAGATCCATCGTGAGGTAGCGGCCCGTGTCGGTCTTCAGGCGCACGCCGAGCGCATACTTTGGCTTCGTGCGCGTGCCGGTGTTTTGGAAATAGGTGAAGCCGTCGAGGAACTCGCCGCAGAGCAGGTCGAGATCGCCATCGGCATCGAAGTCCGCGAAGTTCGGCGACGGCCAGCCGAAGGTTTCGACCGGGCGATCCGTGGCCATGACTTTCTTTGGCTTGTCGTAGGCTGGTTTGTCGTTCGTGCCGGTGTTGGCCAGCAGATAAACATAGCCGCGGATGGGGCCGTTCATCCAGCGGCCATCAGCGGTGTAAGCATTGTCCCAGCCGTATTCCGTCCAGTCGCCGACACCGACGATGAGATCGTTTTTGCCGTCGCCATCGAAATCCACCATGCGCCACATATTCGCGCGCACTTTGTTCATGTGGACGTTTGCGGGCGGACCGAGCTTCACGCCCTGCTCGATGCCGGTCTTCAGGAAGTCGGGATGCGCACGGCCTGGAGTCAGCACGACGGGTTTGCCGTCGATGTAGCTGACCTGCACGTTTTGCGCGCCCTTGCTGATGCGCTTTGCCGGTTTGAAGACGGGCATCTTGTTCTTTGCGGTGTCACCCGTGGCGTTCTCAAAGAAGTAGATGCCGTTGTAGGGCTTGTCCGGGCAGTTCACGACGAGATCGAGGTCGCCATCACCATCGAAGTCCATCGGCAGCGGCCAGGCCCACAGACCGACACCGAGATCGACGACGAGGCCGGGGTTGTTGTACTTGAGCGGCGTAAGTGTGGAGTCAGTGGCGAAGGAATGGCCGCAAAGGAGCGCAAAGAGACTGATGGCGAAGTGCTTCATGGTCGGGGAGAACAAATGGAGAATAGAGGTGATGTATTGCAAGCAAGGCGCTGAGATGCCATGCTGGGATCATGACAGACACCAGCATCCAGGCCGATGAAACGCGGTTGCGCATCCTGCGGTCCATGCCGCCGGGGCGCAGGCTTGCGATGGCGACAGGCTGGAGCAGTTCGCTGCGTGGCATGATCCGCGGCAGCTTGAAGAAACAGTTCGCCACAGCCACCGATGCGGAACGCATGCGCATGCTTGCCGAACGCTGCCTGGGAGCGGAACTGGCCGCCAAAGCCTTCGCCGGTCACACCACTCATGGATGAGAGCCTCAGCGTGGCCCTGTCGGTGGCACGCATCCTGGATGCGTTGGAAGTGCGCTGGTTTCTCGGCGGATCACTCGCCAGTTCCGTCCATGGAGTACCGCGCGCGACATTGGATGCCGACATCGTGGCTGATCTCAGGTCGGCGCATGTGAAACCGTTGCTCCGGTCGCTTGGCAACGAATGGTATGCCGATGAGGGCGCTATACGCACCGCCATCGAGTCGCGTTCCTCCTTCAATCTCATCCATCTCGGCTCCGCCATGAAAGTGGATGTGTTCCTGCCCAAGCTGCGGCGTTTCGACGGCGGACAATTTGCACGCGCAAGCCGGACGCCGGTCGCCGAGGAGGCTGGCGCTGAAATTCCGGTCTGTGCGGCAGAGGACATCATTGTGGCGAAGCTGGAGTGGTTTCGTATCGGTCAGGAGACGTCCGAACGGCAGTGGAGCGACATCGTGGGAGTCATGCGGATCAACAAAGGCGGCTTGAACCTGGAACTTTTGCGTGAGAGCTCTCGAGAGCTTGGAGTGATGGACTTGTTGGAAAAGGCTCTGGTAGAAGCGTGAACCTGAGAACTACCCAAGACGCACGTCACCGCACAACGAAACATGCAGGCCGAGTTCGCGCATGGCGGCGGCTTTGATGCGGGCGGCGCGGTGGGCCTGCTTTTCGTTCGGGCAATAGACGACCTGGATGTGGTTCGACTTGTGGCGGGCCATCATCTGATCGCGTGAGACGCCTTTCAGCACGGCGTGCATGATCGGCCATTGCGGCGTGGTTTCCTGCCAACGACGATTTGTCTCGGCATCAGGTAGTTTCACCACTTCAGCGACGCCGATGTCGCAATGCAACGCGCCATTCATCACGAACACGCGGCTCCACACGATGTGGCCGGGTTTGCTGACACCTTTCAGAGTGCCGCCGCCGAGACGGAAATACATCGCGGGCTGGCGTTCGCTGCTCGCGCCTTTCCAGCCGCCGATGAAGTGCGCGGGTGGTGCAGCGCCGCTGATGAGCAGCACCCAAATGTACGGCTCTGTAGAAGAAGACGTGAGTCTTCCTCCGCTCGCGGCATGCAGACGCCTGCCGCTACGGTCAACATCTCCCCAGCGCAGATCGTGCAGCGTGTTTTCCGGTGCAAAGCCAAGTTCACGCCACAGGCGATATGTCACGAGGCCGTCGAGACCGGCGCATTCATCGACTTCGTTGAAATGCGGCAGCGCCTCGCCTTCAAACAGCACGCGTTTGCCATCGACGCTGCGCACCGGCGGACGATCCGCGTTGTTGAGCATGCCTTCGACCAGATCACTCGCAGGCGTGAGGTCTTTGAGACCTTGTTGGTATTGAATGCCGATGGCGTCGCAGCCGAACTCATCCGCCAGTCGCACGGCGGCGATGTACATTTTGCACTGCAACAGCACCTGCGGCTCCGTGAGTTCCGTGGCTTCGTCGGCACCGAGCTTCATTTGCAGTCCTTTGCGCTTTAACCACGCGAAAACCGCCGCCGCGTCTGCATCGCTGACGTTTTGCATCGCCGCGAAGAGCGTGGACTGGCTGAGGCGCTCTTTGAAGCAGCCCGTGACGTGGAGCAGGTCGTCTGGGATGATCGCGTTGAACATGCCCATGCAGCCTTCATCGAAGACGCCGAGGATCGCCTTGCGATGGCGGAAACGTTTGCCGAAGTCACGACCGACGCGCTCGTCGTCCGCAGGCAGTTTTAGCAGCGGCAGCTCGCGGACATGGGATTGATCATGCGTGACCTGACCGGCCGTCAGCCACTCCTTCAATCCGGTTTTGAAGAACGCATCCGTGAAGGTCTCGCTCCACAGCGTCGAGTAACGCACGCCCGCTTTCGTCAGCGATGCGTTCAAATTCAGCAGGCCCACCAGACCGGGCCACTGGCCGCTCCAGTTCGCCACGGTGAGGATCGGCCCCCGATGCGTGGTCAAGCCGGCCAGCACATGATGCGAATACTGCCACACCGCCTCCGCCACGATCAGCGGCGCGTCGGGATCGATACTGCGGAACACCTCGATGCCCTCCCGCTGGCTGGCGATGAAGCCGTGTTTTTTCCTCGCGTCATACGGATGCGCACGTTTGATCTCGAAGCCTTCGGCCTTAATCGCTTTCGTGAGCGCCTCCTCCATGGCCTTCTGGGCAGGCCAGCAGGTTTGATTGGCGACGAGACGCAAGTCGCCGCTGGCAACGAGCTGGATGGTAGGCTTGGCAGGCATGGCGACGGATGGATGATGCGCCAAGCAAGCCCGGCATGACAAGCCCTCGTCACGGCACATCCTTGGCGTGCATCTGTCGATTCTTGACCTGAGTTCAAGCCATGCTCTTTAGCATGTCATTTAATCTTGAGCAGCTCATCCTGCGTCCAGGCATCCTGACGACCGGAGACTGCGGCGCGGATTTTTTTGACGGCATCTGTTTCGACTGGATCGGCGGTGTGGCCCCACTCGCGACGGATGTAGGTGAAGATGGCGGCGAGCTGCTCGTCGCCCAACAGACCCCAAGCCGGCATGTCGAGCGCGTAACGACGACCATTGACCTTGATCGTGCCGCGCACGCCATTGATCGCGATGCGGGCGAGTCGCTCGACGGAGCCGTTGACCCATTCGGAATCGACCAGCGGCGGTGCCAGTCCATCGAGACCGAGGCCGTGAGTTTGATGGCAGGATGCGCAGGTTCCCGTGAAGATCGCCCTACCCATGTCAAACCGCGCTTGTTGCGCGGCGGTGAGTGGGGTGACGGGCGCTTCGACCGCGCCCGGTTTGCCGGGCCAGCGAAGCAGCGCCTCGACTTTGTCTGTTTTCAACGAGGCAGAGCGGATCTTTTCGAGCACGGCGGGTGCGGTGGCCAATTTCAGCGGGCGGCGCTGCGTGACGACCTCGCTCGTCGTGAGGCCGTTGAGCAGCGCTTGTTTGCGCGTGCGTGCTTCGACGGGCATGTCGGCGATGGTGCCCAGTAGCCGCACGATCTGATCCGCGTTGCGTCCTGAGAGAATGCAGGCTGCGAGTCCGCCGAGTAGCGAGTCGAGGTTTTTGTCCACAGGCTCAGTCGTAAAGCGCCGGACGAGCTCCAGCTCGCGTCCGTTGACTCCGGTGAGCAGCGCGTCACGCAGGTAGGTATTCTCCGAGGCACGCAGGCAGAGTTTCATCATCGCATTGTCAGCATCGGCATCACGCGCCTCTCCCAGAGACAGGGCGAGCTGCAACTGCACCTCCGGCGCTTTTTCATCGCGCGAGAGTTTCATCCATTTCGCGAGCATCGCCGCCCGGTCGTCGCCGACGAGCAGCGATTCGCCGGCGCGGATGGCAGCGGCACGCACGCGTGGGTCGGCATCCTCAAGCGAACGGGCGAGAGTTTTCCAGGTGAGCTTCTGCATGCCTTCGAGTGTCCACAGTGCGTGAAAACGGCCCAGTGCTGCCTTGCCTGTCGTGGCGAGCGCTTCGAGCTGCGGAACGACGGTGGCATCATCACGGGCGACGAGCAGACGCTGTGCAGTCTCACGCCACCACGCGTTTGGATGCGAGAGATGCGTGACCCATTGTGTCGGAGTTTCTTTCGACATGGCCGGTGAGGCGGGACGTTTCACGCCCTCCGGCACGACACGCCAGATGCGGCCAAGGCCCGTCGGCTTGTCCAGACCACGCGCCCGCACCTGATCTTCGAGATACTTCGACACCGACACCCGATGCTGGATGATGCCGTGATACATGTCGCAGATGTAGAGTGCGCCGTCAGGGCCGGTGGTGAGGTTCACGGGGCGGAAGCGCTCGTCCGTGGAGGCGATGAACTCCTTTTTTTCATACGCCTCACGCGCCGTCGGCACGCCGTCCACGGAGGTCATGAGATTGCGCTTGATCAGATTGCCAGCAGGCTCGCAGACGAAAGAGTTGCCGAGAAAATCTGCGGGGAAGAGGCCCGCACGGTAAATCCACGGAGCGCACGCGGCAGTGAACTCCTTCAGCTTGTTGTCACGCAGCATTTCCGACACATAGCCGCGATTGATCCCAGGACTCACGCGCACCGGCCACACGGACTGGTCGCTCGCGGCGGACACGTTGCGGCCACGCGGGCGCGGATAGTTGGGATTGCGGCTGAGATAGTGGGATGGGATGATCTGCACGCTGAGCTGCGCACTGTTGGAGTTGTTAAAGAAGTGCCCCCAGTCGTCCTGGCTCAGCCCCCACTGGCCCAGTGAAGTCTCTACGCCGCGCTGCCACTGACCGTCACGCCAGCGGAACTTTCCGGTGTAATGACCGATGTGAATCCAGTTG
Organism: uncultured Prosthecobacter sp.; assembly: GCA_964421275.1. GTDB lineage: Bacteria > Verrucomicrobiota > Verrucomicrobiia > Verrucomicrobiales > Verrucomicrobiaceae > Prosthecobacter. The sequence goes on along the minus strand of CAYQWE010000038.1, from coordinate 11,298 downwards.
TCGAAGCCCCACAACGGGTTGTTCGGCTTGTTCTCCGGCTCGCCAAAGGCCACGTTGTTCGGATCGATGGGGAAACCGAAGTCCTTTGCGATCTCGACTTTCTCATCGGCACGTCCGTCGCCATCCGTGTCACGACAAAACCACAAGAAGGGCGGCGCGCCTATGAATGCACCATCGCGCGCTAGGATGATCGCGCGCGGCATCACGAGGCCATCGAGGAACACCGTGCTCTGGTCCATGCGCCCGTCGCCATCGGTGTCTGTGAGCACCGACACGCGGCCAACGGGTTTGTCCTCGCCGATGCCTTCGAGGTTCGGCATGTAACCACGCATTTCGACGACCCAGAGTCGGCCATCGGGATCGAACTGCACCGCGACCGGATGCGCCACCATCGGCTCGCACGCCACGAGTTCGACACGGATGCCCGGGGCGAGCTGGAAGGTCTTCAGCTCGTCCTCCGGTGAGAGCGCCGGTGAAGGCGGAATGAGTTCCTGCGGCACGATCTGCACCTGAGGACGGTTGTAGGCGCTCGCGGGTGGAGCCGCCTGCACTGCAAAACTGATGAGGACAAGAAGGGTGAGCAGGAGTTTTTTCACGCGGGATAGTGGCCGCGCTACTCCAAAACGCAATCGCTGCATCGCCAGATCAGCGGCGACGACGGAGCAGCAGCAGCAATCCACCCAGCAGCAGGAGCACCGCACGCCCAGGCTCGGGCACGACAACGATGATGCCGCTGGTGGTAAAGCGGCTCACGTCCCACAGCAGGCCACCGGAGAGGCTGGGTAGATCGAATTGGCTACCGTTGTCACTATTGCCGTCGCGGTAGTTGGTACCGACGCTGAAGCTGGTGAAGTCCGCGTTCACGAGGGAGGTCCAGTCGAGCAGATTGAAGACCTGACCAGCAGCGGCAGTGAAGTTTACAGGGCGCACCGTGAGATCGCCGCTGAAGGTGAGTGTGGAGCCTGCGGCGGCATCGAACACGAGCAAGTCATGCGCACCCGCTCCGACTCCGGTGAACGCATCGACGTAGCTGTTGTAGCCAGCGCTGCCGACGGCGTTACCGCCGAAGGTGGGGTCGATGGAGCTGTGGTTGTTGGCGGTCTGGATGTCGAGGATAACCGAGGAGCCGCTCTGAACTCCGTACACAGCCTGGGCGGAAGTTTGGAAGGTGAGCGTGCCGATGTTTGAAGAGGCATCTCCATTACCGGCATGCAGCGTGGCATTGCCCGCGAGTGTGAGGCTGGATCCCTGCACGGTGCCGCTGCCCATCAATGTGGCGTTGGCGGCGACGCTGACGGCTCCGGTGCCTGTCTTAGCGGAGGTGGCGACGAGCAGCGATCCCGCGTTCACATCCGTGCGGCCGGTGTAGGTGTTCACGGCGGTGAACTCAAGACGGCCCGCACCTTCCTTGACCACGCTGCCGACACCGCTGACCACGCCGGAGAGACGGCCATCGACATTCGTACTGCTGACACCGTCAGCGACTTCGACGCGGCGGTCTAGGGAGCCGAGGGCGATGGTGTTTTGGAATTCGACGGTGTGCGTCGAATACGCGGAGCCGAGCATGAAGCTGTAGTTGTTATCACCACCGGGGCCGCTGAGGAAGCCGTTCGCGCCCCAGGTCAGGGCGGTCGGACTACTGACGCCGCCGAGCGCCACGACACGGTCCGCACCGTAGGCGCTGAAGCCGCCGTTGCCGATGATGGCGACCTGCCCAGCGGAGGTGCCAGATACGCGAGTGAAGTCTCCTGCGGTCGCGCCGTTCAAATCCGTGCCGAGCTCGAGGACACCACCACCGTAGATGCGGACGATGCCGTTGGTGTAGCCGCTGGTCGCGCCCGTCATGCGGAAGACAGCACCGGCGACATACGCATCGTTGGGGTTGGCGGCATTGGTGTATTGAATGAGGCCGGTGCCGGAGGCAACGACCGCCTGGCCCGCGAGGCTGAGATCGAGAATAGCGGTGCCGCTACTGTAGTTGGTGATGTAGAGCGAGCCACCGGTGACCGCGCCAGAGCCGGTGATGGTGGCGTTGTGCGCGCCGGAGACGAGCACCGCGCGACCTGTGCTTCCCACGCTGAGGTTGTTGGCCCCCATGTCGAGGGTCACATCACCAGCAGCAGTGTCGAGCTGCAACGTCTGGAAGCTGAGAGCAGCGGTGCGGGTCAGGTCTGAAGAGAGGATGAAGTTGTCGGTGGAGGAGGAATTGGTGGTGGTGAGTGCCGTGGCCCCCGTGTAACGGACGATCTGGTTGCTGCCGTTGTAGGTGGCGAAACCGGTGCCGGAATCATCCCGCACATAGGTCGTGGCGCGGGAGGCTCCGGTGCCGATCAGCACGTCATTGGTCACAGCAGCACCGGAGAGCGTGCTGGCCACCAACGTGCCACCGCCGCTGAGATCGATGAGGAACGGCGTGTAACCCACGAAGGTGAAGGTGCCGGTGGTGATCGTGGCACCATCGAGGATGCGGATCGTGCCGGTGGTGTAATTGGGGTCGCCAAACACCTGGGTGATGTTGCCGATGGTGGCCGTGGTGGCGTTGTCGATGACCAGGGTGCCGCCGTTCATGACGAGTGTGGAAGCCGTGCTCAATGGTGTGCCGGTAGCATAGTCGGCCAGCAGTGTGCCATTGCTGATCGTGGTGCTGCCGGACTGCGTATTCGTGCCTGAGAGCGTCTGGGTGCCCGCGCCGATCTTGGTGAGCGCCACCATGCCGAGTGCTCCGCCGCCGGAGTTGTCCACGATATTGCCTGCATAGCTGGCGGAGGCATGGTTCACACCGACGGTGAGCGTGCGGGTGGCCGCTGTGGTGCTCTCGTTAGCGATGAGGCCGGGCACCGCGCCTGCGGATCCGTTCAGCGCATTGATCGTGGTGCTGGTGTTGTTCAAATCCAACTTCCCAGCCGTGGTGGCACCGCCGTTGATGGTGACATTACCGCCCGCGAGTGCGCCGGAGTTGCTGATCTTCAGCACGCCTTCGTTGACGGTGACGCCGCCGGTGAAGCTGTTGGACTGCGAGAATGTGGTGGTGCCTGCGCCGTTTTTCACGATGGCGAGATTGCCGGTGATGATGCCGCCGTAGGTGATCACGGAAGTTTCATTGATGGTGAGCGTGGACAGGGTGCGGCTGGTGTTGGTCAGCTCCGCTAGGACGCCCGACCCTCCTTCATTGCGCAGGCTGCCGACGGTCTGATTGAAGCCGCTCATGTCCACGCCGGCGTATTCTGTGTTGTTGGCGCTGGAGAAATGAATGTCGAGCACCGTCGTGGTGGGAAAAGCGTTGTGGATGCCGAGGAAGACCTTGCCGCGCACGATCTCCGTCTGGCCGTCCCACGAGTTACCGGTGCCGGAGATCACCAGGCCGCCAGTGCCAGTGGTCTCGCCGCTGAAGCGCACGTCATAACTGCCCGCACCGTCCGTGATGGTGCCGCTGACAGTGAGCTTGCCGCCCTCCTGTACACCGATGCGCGCCTGAGTCGCGCCGAGGGTCACATTGCCCGCCCACTCGGCGGTCGCGTTCGCTGCTGCTTGCAGCGCGCCACGATTCGCAGTGGGAGAGCCGTCTCCCGTGGTGCCATTACCATAGATAGTGACGCTCTCACCGGTCACCACGACCCCATTCCCGAGTTCCAGATGCGTGCCTCCATTGACGAAAGTGGAGCCCGCAGTGGAGCCGAGCGCTGTGTTGGAGAGTAGGCGCAGGATGCCGCCCGTCACAGTAGTCGTGCCGGTGTGAGTGTTGGCCCCGGAAAGGACGGCCACACCGGTGCCCGACTTCGTCAGCGTGCCGGAGCCTGAGAACACGCCTGACAACGTGAGCGTCTGCGTGCCGGCGATTGTGGAGGTGGATGTGATGACCCCATTGTTCGCCAGCGTCCGCGCTGCGCCGTCCGCCAACAGGGAGCCGCCGTCGAGCATGAGCACGCCGGAGCCGAGAGCCGCATCGTTCCCGACCGCGAGCGTTCCGGCGGAAAGGATCACGCCGCCATCGAAAGTGTTCGCCTGCGTCAGGCGCAAGGTGCCGGAGCCTGTCTTCACAATGCCTGCGGGACTTCCGCCCACACTGTTGCTGATCACGCCAGAGACCGTGCTGGTGTTCGCATCCACGCGGATGCTGCGCATCGCTCCGTTGAGGTCGATGCCATTTTGAAAATCGAGTGCCGCCGCAGCTCCCGTCGCATTGAGCAGCAGTATGCCAGGATTGAAGGACGCTGAGCCCCACTGCACCGTCGCTCCCGATCCGCCGAGATTCACCGCCACAGCCGTCGAGGCCGCGCTGAAGCCCGTGGTCCCGCCGATGAGCGCGACCTGGCCTGCAGAGTTGCCGAGGCTGCGGTTGAACGTCGCCGCCGTGGATTGGAATACGCCGCCGTTGAGCTCCAGGGCGGAGTTTGCGGACAGGCCCGTGCCGTCCGCCGCACGCAGGATGCCCTCGTTCACCCGCGTGATGCCGCTGTAGGTATTCGTGCCGGAGAGCAGCAGCGTGCCCGCGCCCGCCTTGGTCAGGGCGGTGGCAGAGGTGTTGTCCACGATGTTTGACGCAATCTCCAGATTACTAGCAGTATTGTGCTGGGACACGATGAGCTCGCCACCCGCCGGGCCGCGCAGGGAGCCGCCAGTGATGGTGGAAGTGCTCGCACCCACGGTGGGAGTGACCAGCAGCATGCCGGAGTCGATCGTGTGCGTGCCTGCCAGCGTGATGGTGAAGGCTCCCGCCGTGTTGAAACGCAACGCGTTGATGGTCTCGGAGGCGAAGGCGGTTCCATTGCTGCCGGTCACGTCCATCGCCGCGTTGTTCGTCCAGGTGCTGGTGCCGGTGGGTACCCAGCCAGTGAACGCCGTGAGCACGCCCGCCTGCGCCAGGATGAGGTCGGTACCATTGAGCGTCGCGCCGACAAGCACGCCGCCGCTTACATTGCCAGAGCCGGAGGGCGCGGTGGTGAAGTTGATGCTGCCACCACTCCCGGGGTTCTGCACAAAATTCACCGTGCCCGCCGTGCGCACATACGGACTCGCACCGGTGAAGTTCAGCGTGTTCGTCGTGCCGGCACCCGCTGTCACGTTCACCGTGTTAGTGCCGCCGGAGATAAGCAGAGCAGTCAAATCTTGAGAGTGCGTACCCGCCGCCGCCGTCGCCTGGACGAAGGTGCCGCCTCCGAGTGTGAGCGACACTGCGGTGTTAATCCGGTTCGTCACGCTGTTGTTGTTAGCCGGTGTGGCGCTGCCGTTCTGGAAGGTGCCGCCGTTGTTGATGGTGATGCCGCTGGTCGCAGAAAGTCCGCCTGCGGCTCCTGCCGTGCTGAGCACGCCGCCGGAAACTGTGGTGGCTCCGGTGTAAGAGTTCACGGCGGTGATCCACATCGTCCCCGCGCCTGTCTTCACCAAGCTGCCGCCCGCGCCGCTGATCTCCGCACTGATGTTGAGGGTACCGGTGATGACATTGAACGTGCGCGTCGCCGAACCGATGGCGATGAGCGGCTGCACGGTGCCGCCGCCGCCGTTGAGGATGTTCGCCGCGCCGGTGGTGGTGACATCCCCGTTCAAATTCAAAACCGCACCCGAGTTGCCCGCATTGAGCGTGATCGTGCGCCCCTGCATGGTAAGCCCGCCCGTGCCGATGGTCAGCGCCGTGCGTGGATTGCCCGTGTCGTTGTTCGCTCCCATCAAGATGTCCGCACCCGTCATGACGAGGCTGCCGACATTCCAGCTCGCCGGGGTGGCGCTCACATTGCTGTTAATCTGAAGCTGACTGCCACCCGCGAGGGTGAGTGCCCCGGTGATCACGACATGCCCCGTGTTGCCAGCGCCGATGACGCCGGCGTTTTGCGTGAGGAAGGCGATCGTCTCGTCCGTGCCCCACGCAGTGATGTTGCCACCGTTGAGCGTGATGCCCGCCGTATCCGCGATCTGGTTGCTGGCGCTCAATGTCAGCGTGCCGCCCGTGTTGATGATGATGTTGCCTGCCACCGCGTTGATGCCAGCGGTCTTGTTCAGTTGGAGCGTACCTGCGTTGATGATCGTGTCACCGGAGTAAGTATTGGCCTCCGCGCCGTTGAAGATAAGCGTGCCTGTCCCGGCTTTGACCAAGGACGCCGTGCTGGCCGCGCCGTTCTGAATCACGGGGCTGATCGTCAACTGCGCACCGACGTTGAAGGTTCTGCTCACCACGCCCGCAGTGCCGCTGAGGCTGACATACGGCAGCAAACCTGCGCCGGCCTCACGGTCGATGAACGAGGCCGTGCCACTGGTCGTCACATTACCGTTCAGCACCAGCTCGCTGCCACTGGATCCCGCGCTGAGGTGGATACGGCTGCCGTCCATGGACAAGCCGCCCGCGCTGATGGTCAACGTGGTGCGGGCGGCCAGGCCGCTGCCATTGCCAAAAAGCGTGAACCCGTTCGCCTGTCCGACTCCACCGGCGCCGTTCATGCCCGCGAGGCCGAGACTGCCAAAGGTCAGCTTCGACCCGCTGTTTCCCGTAAAGTATCGGTCCGCTCCTGCGACAAAACTCACCGCGCCGATGTCCCAGACCGAGCCGGCACCAGTGTTGAAGATGCCGCCATTGATGGTGAGTGACGCGAGCGTCTGTGTCACCACAGCAACGCCCGCATTCGCCCCGGTTCCGTTGAACACGCTCGTGGCACCATTGAGGATCACATTGGATGTGGCGGCGATCTGGCCGGCCCCGCCGGCAAAAGTCACCTGCCCGCCTGTACTGAGAGTCAAATCCCCGGCGACCGCAGCGACGCCGCCCGCCTTGTTCAAATGCAGACGTCCGGCGTTCACCGTGAGCAGGCCGGAGTTTGTGTTGGCGGCAGATCCGCTCAACGTCAGCATGCCAGCGCCATTTTTCTGCCACGCGTCCGTCCCTGCGAGCACGGCGGAAATCGTCGCCGCGACATTGCTCGTGATGATTGAGCTGCCCAAGGTCAGCGTGCCGCTGCCACCCAGCTCGTAGCTGCCACTGGTAGCTGCATTGAAGGTCAAGTTGCCGACGGTGATCGCCCCGTTGGCGTTGCTGATCGTGATCGTCCCCGCCGTGCCGCTGCCGCTGCCGAACACTGCGTCGCTTCCGTTCACCCAGCTTTGATTGTCCAGCGTCTGCGTCTGGTTGAACCAGTTGGGAAGCCCCGCCGTCCAGGTGCCCGTGCCATCCTGGGCACCCGCAGTTCCAATATCCGTGTCCCAGACAAAGACATCCGCCTGCACCAGGGTGGTCAAGGCAAGAACGGCATTGAGTGATACAAAAAGTAGGCGGGCTCCGGCACTGCGGAGCAAGTGGAGGCTTGGCATGATGATCCTGGCTGGGGTTTGGGGGGCCGTTTCGATGCCACAAAACGCCTGTTGTTCAAATGAAACGCCGTCTTCCTCGGCTCCTCCGTAGTGCTAGCCGCCACACAATAACAGCCTCAAACTTTCTGCGCCTTCCATCTACCACGACGAAAGAGCAACCAGCTCCAGAGGGTGAGCAAAGAATAGCCCGCAGGCACGGAGATGACGACGCCGGTGGCACCGAGGCCGAGTGAATTGGCGAGCAGCAGCGCGATGGGAATCTGCAACACCCACAAGCAAACAAAATTCAGCCGTGCTGGCGTCCAGGTATCGCCCGCGCCGTTAAAAGCGGACTCGAAGCACATGCCCGCCGCGTAGAGCGGGAAGGCGAGGCTCACGATCCACAGTGCCTGCGTGCCGAAGGCGAGCACATCCGGCTCGGTGGTGAAAAGGCGAATCAGCGGCCCGGAGAAGAGAATGAAAACCAGGCCGATGACGCCGAGCACGATTGTGTTCAACCGCGTGGCGATCCACACTGCCGCCTCGGCACGCTCCGGCTTCCGCGCACCAAGATTCTGCCCAACGAGCGTGGCACCCGCGTTGGCGAGACCCCACGCGGGCATGAGCGCGAAGACGAGGAGGCGGATCGCAATCGTGTAGCCCGCCAGCGCCGTGCTGCCGAACATGGCGAGGATCTTGAACAGCCCCACCCAGCTCGTCGTGCTGATCAGAAACTGCGCGACACCGCTGCCGGATTTACTCAAGACCGCGCCGATCACCTCACGGATCGGTTTGAAATGCTCCCAGCGCACCTTCACGCGGCTGTGATGTCCCGCGAGATGCCAGAGCTGATAAATCACGCCGACACCGCGTCCGATATTCGTCGCCACCGCCGCGCCGGTGACACCCATCTCAGGGAAAATCCACCAGCCAAAGACAAAACACGGCCCCAGCGCGATGTTCAGCGCGTTTGCCAGCCAAAGCGTGCGCATGGCGATCACCGCGTCCCCCGCACCACGGAAGATGGCATTGATAAGGAAGATCAAAAACACCGTGGCATTGCCGCCGAGCATCACGCGTGCGAAATCCGTCCCCATCGTCACCACCTTCTCCTCCGCGCCCATCAAACGCAAAATATCCGGAGCGAAGATGCCCAGCACGACACCGATGCTCGCTGAAACGAGCACGCCGAGCACCACAATCTGTCCAGCGGCCTGCGCGGCGAGCTCCGGCTCCTTTTCACCGATGCGGCGTGACACGATGGCCGTCGCCGCGATCGAAATACCGATGGCGACGGCATAGATCAACGTCATCACCGATTCCGTGATGCCCACGACCGCCACGGCCTCCTTACCGAGCCTCGATACCCAGAACACATCCGCCACAGCGAAGAGCGACTCCATGACCATCTCCAGCACCATCGGCACCGCGAGCAGGAGCAACGCACGGTTCAGCGGCAGTGTGGTGTAATCATGCTCCTCGCCACGCAGCGACTGCGCCACGCTGCGCCAAAAGGTAGTGGCGGGCGGCTGTGATTCGGACGGCTGGCTCATGGGGGCGTGAAGAAGGCGGCAAATGACGAATGGTTAAATCCGAACGACGAAAGAATGCCAAGCCCGAATGCCAAACACAGGAAGCAGATCTGAATGCTTCGTCATTCGGATTTACTCATTCGTCATTCCTCAAGGCCGCCTTCCCTCATCCACGTCGATGTAATGCGCCATGGTCTGGATGTCATCGCGATCAGCAAGGCCACTGTCGGCTTTGCGTTTCACCAGGATGGCGGCGATGTGGTCATTCCAGCCGAGAGTAGTGACATAATGGTTCCAGACCAGCTTCTCATTGTCATTGAGCTGCCTGCTCCGTTCCTGGCACCAGCACAAGATTTCCTCATCGCTGCCGCCCTGCAGCACGCGGGCCTTCAAATCGTCGTAATGAATATGCAGAAAGTCCACGAGTGCACCATCGCTGCTTTTGCCGAGATTCGCACACAGCTCCTCCCACAATTTGCCTGCGGCATGCAGACGGATTTTTCCCAGCATGCGTGGGAAGTATTTCAAACCGTCGGTTTCATCAAGAGGGCTGCAAGGCAGTGTGGCTGGATCAGGTTTCGCGGACATGCGAGATGCAATTCACCGTGCGCGACAAATGTCAATGCGCGCTGATTCTTGAAACGATCACCTCATGCGTCTTGCGGTCGATGGAGTAAAGTACGCCTGCCTCGGCACGATCCCACGCGAATGCCTGCCCATGCGCAGTGATCGGAACGGCCTCCCGCCAGGCCATGAACTCTCCCGTGGTCGGCGCGTCGAGCACATACAGCTCCTGTGCATCGTGCCCGGTGATGAACAGATGCCCACCCGGTCCGAAACTGCCGCCAGAGCTGCTGTGCTTACCGAACTTCGCCACCATTTCCGCTGGGAAACGGATCTCCGCCGCAGGCTTCCAGTTCAAATCAAAGCGCACCACACATGTACGCGCCGGGTCGCCTGTCTTCGCATATTGAGCGAAGCAGGCATACCACCAGCCATCGCGCCGGTCCACCCAAGTCAGCGAGCCCCCCACTCTCGTCAGGTCGATACTCTCATGATGCCGCATCGTCTTTGGATCAAACACCTCCACCGAGCTTCTCATCGGAATCTCTGGGTAGTTCGAATGCGCACACCATAATTTGCCGTCGATCACGATCCCAGCGTTGAGGTGCTTGATGCGGCCCTGCATCTCCTTCCAGCCACCGACGCGCTCTCCAGAGTCTTTGCGGTATTTGCCGATCGCAGCGTTCGTGATCACATAAAAATGCTCCGCATCCACCGCCACGCCCTGATGCGCCTCCTCCGCCTTGAAACGCCTCAGCTCCTCGTGCCGCCAGCCATCGCGGGTGGATTCAAGTACAGGCTCCGCCGTCCATGCAACCGTGGTGAGAAGAAAAAGCAAAGCCCTCATGCGTCATTCAAGACACGGTTGACCTGCCTACGGAAGCCATTCAAGCGTAGCGATCCATCCGCGAGCACCTCCAGCATCGCGTAGCCGCTGTTCTCCGCGCCACTACCCTCGATCATCGCCACCAGCGTGGTGTAATGAATGCCCGTGATCTGCTGATAGTCGTTCTTGTGCGAGTGACCTTGGAAGACCGCGAGCACCTTGCCCGATTTCTCCAACAACGCGCGCACCTCGGTGGCGTTTTTCACAGCATGAGCCTTGTCGTTGTCCAGCCGCTGATGCGCGAGCACGATGACGGGGCCAGATGCCTTGCCGAGTGCGCCCTCCAGCCATGACAGCTCGTCTTTCGGCACGTTCGCATCCCTCCAGTCGAAGTTCTTCCGCGAATACGGCGTGCCGTCGGAGCGGAAACAGGCGTCGAGGATGACAAAAGTGGCACCACTGGCCTCGAAGCTCTCAAAGCCGCCGCTAGCCTTCGTGTTCGCGGCGAACTCCTGCTTCGTCAGCGTGCCGACGCAGTGATTGCCCAAAACGTAGTGCCGCGGCATCGAAAGCCGTTCGAAGTGCGACTCCATCGTCCGCAGCCACTCGGTCTCGCGCTCCACGGAGTCCGCTTGGTCGATAAAATCGCCCAGCTCGACCACAAATGCGGGCTTCTCCCGGTTCATGACCTCCACCGCTTCGTCTAGCTTCGCCAGCGCCTCGCGGTAAAAGCGCGTCTTCGTCGGCTCTTTGTCGCCGTAATGCAAATCCGTCATCATCCCCACGCGCAGCAGCGGACGAGAATCGGATTCAGCAGCACACAAACCGCCGCCGAGTCCGGCGAGGCAAAGCGTGCCATGGCAGAGAAAAGTGCGGCGGGATTGCATGAGACAAACCTGAACGTTCCTCACATCATTCATCCATCCGCTTTACTTCGCGTCATTGCTTTTTGTGAACTTCATGAACCGCTGATATGACGCTAATGAGTTTGATTTATCAGCGTCATATCAGCGGTTAAACCTCATGCCGCTTACTCTTGAAATCACCAATCACAGCCATCCCAAAGAGTAGTGTGAAATTTGGGATCAAAGGCACTGACTGAGG
>CAYQWE010000037.1:0-47150 GCA_964421275.1 uncultured Prosthecobacter sp. | reverse complement strand
CCTCAGTCAGTGCCTTTGATCCCAAATTTCACACTACTCTTTGGGATGGCTGTGAACTTTAAACTGGCTTCGATGAATCTCGCGACGCAGATCACCATCTTCCGCATCCTGCTCATCCCGGTCTTCATCGGGCTGGTGATCTACTATGGCGAGAGTGTGCGCGTCGGAAGGGCCGATGAATCGCTACGCCTGTGGGCGGCGGCGGTTTTCGGCATCGCCGCGCTCAGCGCCGCGGTGGACGGCTGGATCGCGCGCAACTTCAACCAGCAGTCACGCCTTGGCTCCATCCTCGATCCACTCGCGGACAAGCTGCTGCTGCTCTCCGCCATCATCACGCTCAGCTTCACCTCCTGGCGCCAGCACTTCCCGCTGTGGTTCCCGCTGCTCATCATTTTCAAGGACCTCGCCTGCATCGGCGCGGCGTTTTTGATCGATCACGTCGCCGGTCACTGTCGCATCCAGCCGCACTGGACCGGAAAAGCCACCACCTTCACGCAAATCATCGCCATCCTGTGGGTGCTGCTCGATCTGACGTTCATCCCGCTGATCTGGCCAGTGGCATTGACGGGCCTTTTCACCTTCTGGTCCGGCATAGTTTATCTGGTGGACGGCACGCGGCAGATTAAAGCCGCCGGGCATGATTGAAGCGCATTTTTGACAGGATTGACGGGATTGAAGGTGGATTAACAGGATTGGCTGTGGAATGACAATCCCGTCCATCCTCTAGAATCCTGTTTATCCTGTCAAATCAGGCGCCCTCAGTCCCCAACGCCTACTTTATGTCTCAAGCCCTCAAAACCGTCGCCATCGTCGGCAGGCCCAACGTGGGCAAGTCCGCGCTCTTCAACCGCCTCGCCGGGAAAAACATCTCCATCGTCCATGACATGGCGGGAGTGACGCGCGACCGCATTACCGCGCAATGCCGCAAAGGCCCGGCGTGGTTCGAGATCATGGACACCGGCGGCATCGGCGCGAACACGGAGGACGTTTTGACCGACCAAGTGCAGACCGAGGCTGCCATCGCCCTCGACGTGGCCGATCTGCTGCTGCTCGTCGTCGATGTCGTCGATGGCATCACGCCGATCGACCAGGCGCTGGCCCGCCAGTTCCGCAAGACCAGCAAGCCGGTCATTCTCGTCTGCAACAAGGCCGATTCACCCAAACGGAAGCTCAACGCCGCTGAATTCACCCGGCTGGGCTTTGAGGACACCATCGAGGTCAGCGCCGCGCATGGCAAAGGCATCGATGAACTCGTCGCCACTATCTCGCAGCGGCTTGATTTGAAAGAATCGACCGAAACTGAGGACGCCAAGGCCGGTCAAAACGTCAAGCCGCTGAAACTCGCCATCGTCGGCCGGCCAAATGCAGGCAAATCATCGCTCGTAAACGCCATCCTCGGCCAGGAACGCGCCATCGTCAGTCCTGTCGCCGGAACAACACGTGATGCGCTCGACATCCGCGCCACTTGGAACAGCAAGCAATACCAGCTCATCGACACCGCCGGCATCCGCCGCCGCGCAAACCTCGACACCTATGTCGAGATTTCCAGCGTCGATCGCAGCATCCAGAGCATCAAGCGCGCCGATCTCGTGCTGCTCGTCGTTGATTGCGCCGACGGCGCGAAGATGCAGGACCGCAAGATCGCCCAGATTATTTTGGAGGAGCGCAAGCCCTGCATCCTCGTCATGAACAAGTGGGATCTCTTCCATCCCGATGGCAAGCAGAAGGACCGCATCGAACATCTCGAAGAGATCATGCGCCGCGAGTTTTTCTTCCTGCATTACGCGCCGCTCGTCGCCATCTCCGCGAAGAACAAGGACCACATCGGCAAGCTCTTCGTGCAGATCGAAAAAGTGCGCAGCGGCGCGCAGAACCGCATCAGCACCGGTTCATTGAACCGCCTGCTGCACACCGCCATCGAAAACACGCCTGGAGCCCTTGGCCGCAGCACGCACAGCTTCAAGCTGCTCTACGCCACGCAGGTCAACGAAGCCGCCGAGTTCGCCATTCCGGTGCCTCACTTCGTCCTCTTCGCCAATCGCGCCTCCAAACTCACCGAGAGCTACACCCGCTACCTCGAAAAAGTCATCCGCGACGAATGGCCCGCCCCCGGCGTGCCCTTCCGCATGAGCGTACGCGGCAAGGGACCGAAGAAGGAACGCTGAGGTCATTCGGATTGGCCGCAGAGGGGCAAAGAGACAGAAAACGCAGGGTAAAATTTCCAAAAAGCTCTGCCGTCTCTCTGCGACAAAATCGAACGTTCCAAATGTCTCCATAGCCAATTCACTCGCGCCTTTGGACAATCGCCCTGCGGTTGGAACGCTTGCTATTTTGCCGGGTTCATTAACATGGCACCGCATGACCCAGGACTCCACCACCTTACGCGCCGGCTGGCAGGCGGTGAAGTGCGCCAGCGTGGATGACATGCGCACGCAGAACATTCTGTTCTGGCAGCGCGCCGGAGGCGCGGCGATCCGCGCCGCAGCCTGGGACCTGGTGGTCGAAACCTGGCTGGCCCAGAAGCGTAACCCTGATGAACTCCGATTTCAAAGACTTGCTCCGTCTGTTCGCGAAGCATGAGGTGCGCTATCTCGTTGTCGGTGGCTATGCAGCGATGCATTACTCCCAGCCACGCTTCACCAAAGACTTGGACTTGTGGCTGGAACCCACGGTTGCGAACGCAGCCAGGGTGATGACCGCCTTTCGCGAGTTTGGCATGCCGCTCATTGATGTGACGCCAGACGACTTCGCCCAGGAGAGCCTCCAATACATGATCGGGCGAGCTCCGGTGCTTTTCGATTTCCTCACCTCCCTGCCGCATCTGCGATTTGCCACCTGCTGGAAAAACCACACCATCGACATGGAGGAAGGATTCCCCATCCATTTCATTGGTCGCAAAGAGCTGATCCGCGCAAAAAAGCACGCCGGGCGCCCGCAAGACCTCGCGGATCTGGATGAACTCCGTCGTGCGGAGTGAAAATGATCAACGCTGGCAGCTTCGTGCTCGTCGATGCGGGCGACCTAGGGGCCAGGGTGACGATATGGCACCTGGTTCTGGCATGGGTGAAGCGCTCGCAGCTTTGGACAATCACACCGCAGCATTCCCATTCCGCGATCCGCATTCCACAATCACGCCACCATGAGCATCCAAACAACCACTGTCGGCTCTTATCCTGTTCCTGACTGGCTTTCCGCGCTTCCGAGCGAAGCCGCCGTCATCGATGCCACGCGCGTCGTCTTCGACACGCAGCGCCAGGCGGGCATCGATCTGCCAACGGACGGCGAGTTGTATCGCTTCGACGTCAATCATCCCGACACGAACGGCATGATCGAGTATTTCGTCCACAAGCTCGGCGGCATCGACAGCCGTGTCGGTCGTGCGGACACCGCCGCGTTCCGTGCGAAGCATGAAATGGCCTTCCGGAGCAAGCCAGCCGCCGTCGTGCGCGGGCCGATCACTGAAGGCGTGCTCAATCTGGCAGAGGATTGCGCTCGTGCGGGCAAAGTGGCCGGTGGTGCGTTCAAGTTCACGCTGACCAGCCCCTACATGCTCGCCCGCACGTTGCTGGACACGCACTACAACGACTTCAATGCGCTCAACATGGCCATCGCCGACGCCTTGGCCGCGCAAGCCGCCGATTTGAAATGCGACTGCGTGCAGGTCGATGAGGCGAACATCCCCGGCAATCCTGCCGATGCTCCCATTGCCGCCGCAGGCATCAATCGCGTGCTGGATGCGGTGAAAGGTCAGAAAGCCGTCCATTTCTGCTTCGGCAACTACGGTGGCCAGACGATTCAAAAGGGCGAATGGGCCGCGCTCATCACGTTTTTGAATTCGCTGCGTGCCGATCATCTCGTGCTGGAACTCGCACATCGTCCTCATGCCGATCTCGATGCGTTGAAGGAGATTGATCCGAAAATAGGCATCGGTCTTGGCGTCGTGGACATCAAAGTGAACCACGTCGAAACCGCCGATGAAATCGCCCGCCGCATCGAAGCTGCGGAGAAAAAACTCGGCGCTGGCCGCGTGAAGTTCATCCACCCCGACTGCGGCTTTTGGATGCTCAAACGCAGCATCGCCGACCGCAAGATCGAGGCGCTGGCAAAGGGACGTGACCGATTTGAGGGGCGTTAAACGAGTCCAAACAGCTTCTTCAACACCGTCTCGTCCGCCGTCGTCGCCAGCATGTAGGCATGAGAGCCGTGACTCCAGGCGGCGTAGTGCCAGTTTTTCGCTGTTTTGAAGCAGGGCTCGTCCGCAGCCGGGCAGTCACACAGATCCGTGTTGTCGAGCACGATGAGATGTGCCTCACGTCCGGCCTGGAGCGCGAAGCAGATGATTGTGGCGGCCCGGCCTTCGATCTTCACACGCTTGCAGCCGTAGGTCTTGAGTCCGGCGAGTCCTGGAGGCAGGGCGCTGGGGCATGGGCATTCATTCTGCGTGAGATGCTGCTTCACAGCCTCATAGTTCACGGCTTTTTGATCCAGCCGCATCACGCCATACTCGACCTTGGCGATGGCGTTGAGCGAATCACTCTCCCACGCGGCCATGGCGCTGTTTCCGGGCCAGAGCAGCATCCAGCCAAACACCACGCAGGCTGCGGCGGCGATGGCGGTGGGTGTGATCCAGCGCAGCGGACGCCGTGCGGGCCGTTTTGCGGCGTTTAGGATTTTTTCACGCAGCCCTGGCGGCGCGGCCATTCTCTGGAAGACTTCAGCGGCAGATGCATCAAAAGCGGCGCGTTTTTCATGCCACGCGGTCAGTTCTGCTCCATTTTCCACGAAAGCGCGTGCCTCCGACGAGGCATCCTGCGGGCGGAGCGTCGTGGCATCGAGTTCGAGTCTGGCTTCTTCGCGGTTCACGAGCTGAATGAGGCGGGGATGATGTTTTGTTCGAGACGGAGCAGGATGGCACGCAGTTGATCCTTCGCGCGCGACAGGCGGGACATCACGGTGCCGATGGGAATGCCGAGCGACTCGGCGATTTCGCGATACGAGAGTTCCTTGAGGTAAAAAAGCACCAACGGCGCGCGGTAGTTGGGATCAAGCTGTTCGATCGCCTTTTGCAGCGTGGTGCTGTCCACGCGAGGATTTTCGTTAGCATCATCATTTTGTGCCGCGCCATGCAAATCCGGCTCGAACTCGACTTGCTGATGCTTTTTCTCCCGCCGCGCGATGTTGAGCCACTCGCGGTACATCGTCGTGTAGAGCCAAGTTTTGGCCTTCGCGGCATCCCGAAGCATGTGGCCTTTTCGCGCCCACTGGAGAAAGGTCTGCTGCACGAGATCCTGCGCCGTGGCATCGCTGCGGCACATGCTCAGGGCAAAGCGGTGGAGGCCCTGATAATGGGCGTCCACGATCTGCTCGAAGCTGGGCGGGGAGTCGGTCACGCGGCGAGCTATCGGGCGGGATACAGGCCATTCAAAGCCGAAATCGAGGGCGAGTTCCATGGGGACAAGCGTAACATTTCAATGTGGGAGAGATGGCGGGCGGGATTATTCCCCGGAGGGGCAACTTTTTTGCGGACGAGCGGGCAAAGTCCGGCTTAATTCTCAGCCGCTTCTTTTCATGGCCTCTACCACCAAGCACATTCATTTCATCGGCATCTGCGGCACAGCCATGGGTTCGACTGCGGTCGCGCTGCGAGTTCTAGGTCATACGATCAGCGGTTCTGACGCCCAGGTTTACCCGCCGATGAGCGATGTGCTGCGCAACGCGGGCATCACCGTGACCGAAGGCTACAAGCCGGAGAACCTGCCGCTCAACGCGGATGTTTATGTGGTGGGCAATGCGATCTCGCGAGGCAATCCCGAGCTGGAGACTCTGCTGGAAAAGAAGCTCCCGTATGTCTCGATGGCGGAGATGCTGAAGCAGCAGGTCATCCAGGGAAAACGCAGCTTCGTGGTGAGCGGCACGCATGGCAAAACGACGACGACGACGATGCTGGCGTGGCTGTTCGAGCACGCGGGGAAAAATCCCGGCTTCATGATCGGCGGCGTACCGGAGAATTTCGAATCCGGGGCGCGTTTCACGCATTCGGACATCTTTGTGATCGAGGGCGACGAGTACGACACGGCCTACTTCGACAAGCGCAGCAAATTCCTGCACTACCTGCCGGAGTGCGCGATCGTGAACAACATCGAGTTCGACCACGCGGACATCTTCCCGGACCTCGATGCCATCCTGCTCTCCTTCCAGCGCTTTTTGAACACGGTGCCACGCAACGGGCTCGTGCTGATCAACGGCGACGATCCGAACTGCCTCACGTTGCGTGCCAAATGCCCGGCACCACTGAAAACGGTGGGCCTGGGACCGACGTGCGACTTCCGTATCGCGATCGTTGGCACCACGCCTGAGAGCACCAAGTTCACGATCAATGGCGACATGTTTGAGGTGCCAATGATCGGCGAATTCAACGCACGCAACGCCGCGATGTGCGTGTGCGCCGGTCGCTTTGGCGGCCTGGGCGATGATGAGATCCGCGCCGGGCTGATGAGCTTCCGCGGCATCCGCCGCCGCCAGCAGGAGCGCGGCACGGCACACGGCATCACGGTGATCGACGATTTCGGCCACCATCCGACGGCGATTCGCGAGACGCTGCGGGGCCTACGCCAGCGCTACAACGGCCGCCGCCTGTGGGCGTTGTTCGAACCGCGCTCGAACACGAGCCGCCGCAATGTCTTGCAGAATGAGCTCATCGACGCGCTGGCCGAGGCAGATGCCTCCGTGATCGCTGCCGTGGCGAATCCGGAGAAAGTGGCCGCAGATCAACGCCTCGACACCGCGAAGGTAGCCGCCGCCGTGACCGCACTCGGCAGGCCGTGCTGGTTTGAGGCGAATACGGATGCGATCGTGAGCCGCTTGAAGACCGAAGGACAAAGTGGCGATGTGATCGTCGTCTTCAGCAACGGCGGCTTCGACGGCATCCACGACAAGCTGCTGCGGACGCTTTAATAGACGATCTGCACTTCGTCGCCCACACGCACCTGGTTGAAGAACTCCCTGGCCTTTTGATAGGGTAGGCGGATGCAGCCGTGCGAGGCCGGACGACCGGTGACGTAGCCGCTGTGCAGGCCGATGGCACCGCAGTTCAGGCGCATGAACCAGGGCATGTTCACATGGTAGAGCGTGGAGACGTGCGAGGTGTGCTTGTCGGTGATGACGTAGCGGCCGGCCGGCGTACCGTAGCCTTCGCGACCGGTGGAGACGGAGGTGCTGTTGATGACACGGCCCTGCTTCATCACCCAAGCGCGCTGGCTGGAGAGATCGACGGTAACGAGCGTGTCCGGCTCTGAATCCGGGTCGCGTCCGAGCAGCACGCGCATGAGGAAGAGATAGCCCTGCGTGGCGGCGAAGTTGAGTGGGTAACGATGGTAGCGCGTGGTGCAGAGACCGGGGCGGGCCCCGGCACGCATAAGTATGACCGCGCCTTCGACATCCCCACGCGCGGCGCAGCAGATGAGCGGCGTGATGCCACGGTCGCTTTCCAGGGCGTTGCGCAGGTCTTTGATCTGGCAGCGCTCGACGAGCGATTGGAGGACAGGCGTTTTGAAGCGTGTGTTGGGATCGACTCCGGCGTCCATGAGCATTTGGAGCACCTCCGTGTTGCGGCGCAGTGATGCGATGACGATCGGTGGCTGCTTTTCATGCGCGGGTTCGTTCATGTCCACGCCTGAAAGAGCGAGTACCCGCACACATTCGGCGCGTCCCATGCGCACGGCGGCGCAGAGCGGCGTGTCGCCGCCGAGGGTTTTTTCATCCGGCGGGATGCCCATGGCGATGATTTTGGCCAGATGCACGGCATCGTTGTTCAGCACCGCTTGGTATGCCTGGGGCAACGCGTCAGTGCGCGGCATCAGTTTCGTCCAGTGCTCGCTGATGGGATCAATCAATGGACGCCATGGTTTCGGCTTGATGGCGACTGCGGGATTTTTTTTCGCCGAGGCTTTCGTTTTGCCTGCCACCACTGGCTCCGCTGTCGGCTTCACTGGTGTCGCTTTGCTTTTGGCAGCCTCGGTGGCACGACGGATTGCCTCTTTCTCCTCATTGGCAGGCATGGGTGGCATGGCAGCGGGAGAAAAAACAGAGTCCACTGGCAGGGCGGTACGAATCTCAGCCGAGATTTCACCCAGAAAGCCTTTGCGTGTCTTTCCTGTGGACACAGCAGGCAGGGTGCCATTCCCAGCGCGGAACAGCTCGTGATCCTTCAATCTATTGATGATAACCGCGCAAATTCCAACGCCGACAAGCGGCGGGAGCACGCAGGCACCAATCATATCGAGCCACCTGTTTTTCATATTTGCGTCACAAACCTGCCATTCATAACAAGGCTGATAGAGGTGTCGAGCCTCGATTTTGATGCCCCTTCTGCCTTGTCAGAAAATTCGTGGGAGCGTCTTAATAGCACCGTATGAAATTGCCTCGAAGTCATAATAATTTATGGCAATTCAATGTTGTGATGGGACGGTACTTCATGCTGCACTGCGTCAACGCCGCACTCAAACCACGCAAGGGTTGCCTGCTCGTGCTCACTTGGATGTGGATGTGTGCCGTGAACGCAAACGCTATTGTGTTTTACGACACAGGTGATCCGACGCACAACACCGCTGCACCGACGGGAATTTTCCAGGATTCAGGATGGCAGTATGAGGGTGAATACGGCGCGTTTCTCGGCACGGCCATCGCGCCTCAATACTTCATCACAGCGCAACACTTCGGGACGCAGGGATCCACGTTCACACAAAGCGGAGTTTTCACCGGAGGTGCAGACGTGACGCACAACATCGACACGACATCCAATGGAGGTATCGGCTATTGGGACATCGCCGGGACAGACCTCCGCATCTTCAAAATACAAGATTATTTCTCCAGCTACGCCCCTTTGTACACGGGCTCGCTCGAAACAGGGATGACCATGGTCACCATGGGGCGCGGAGGTCCGCGCGGGGCAGATGTGATGGTCGGCAGCATCCTGCATGGATGGAAGGACACCGCACCCGACGGCACGCCACGCTGGGGCAGCAACACTGTTAGCGGCATTTATTCGAGCGCGCTTGGTGATCTCCTCATGGCATCGTTTGACGCCAGCGGCACTTCTGAGGAGGCCACCCTCTCCGTCGGTGATTCAGGCGGCGGAGTGTTCGTGGACGACGGCGGAATCTGGAAGCTCGCAGGCATCAACTACAGCATCGATGGCAACTTCGACACAAACGCCATCGTGGGCGACGGCTCTGACTTCCAGGCGGCGTTGTTCGATCGTGGTGGTCTTTATCAAGGCTCCGACGCCTTTGGCTGGACCCACATCCCCGATCTGCCGTTGGACAATCCATCCAGCCTGTACGCCTCGCGCATTTCGACGAATGCCGCCACGATCATGTCGATCGCAGTCGTGCCGGAGCCAGGTTCTGCGCTGTGTGTGTTGATGGCCGCAGCGGCATGCCTCCAGTCACGCCGCAGGCATGTCATGCCATTGGCTGCTTGATCTCTGCAAAGATCAAACGACCCGCACTGGTGGAGAGTGCGCCGGAAACCACCACGTCCACCGTACTGCCGATCAACGCGGCGGCGTTATTGACCACGATCATCGTGCCATCGGGCAGGTAGCCCACAGCCTGGTTCTTATCCTTGCCGGTTTTCGTGAGCGGGAGTTTCAGTTCGTCACCCGCGCAGAGTTCAGGATGCAATGCCGAGGCTAGATCGTGGAAACTCAGTACTGTGAGGCCGCGCAGGCGTGCGACCTTGCCCAAGTTGTCATCGTTTGTCAGCAGGCGGGCGTTCAACTCACGCGCCAGCGTGACGAGGCGCGTGTCCACTGTCGCATCATCTGGGCCGCCTCCTTCCTCATGGATGGAAATGGCCATGCCAGGGGTCGCACGGAGCTTCTCCATCATCTCTAGGCCCCGCCTCCCGCGTATCACCTTGGTCGGCTCCGCTGAGTCAGACAGGCGTTGCAGCTCATCCAGCACGAAGCGCGGCACTACAACCGCACCGCTGAGGAAGCCCGTGGCAAAAACTCCAGGCAGGCGCCCGTCAATGATCACGTTCGTGTCGAGTAGGATCGGCTCCCCTTCCGAGCCATCACGACGAAAGCGCACATAAGGTATGAGGAAAGCAAACTGATCTCGGTCGCTACGCAACGCGAAGGTGACGCCGAAAAACGCCAACGTGCCGTAAATGCAGATCTCCACGATGTTTTGTAGTGCCACGCCATCATCGTGATTTTGGAAGTAAGCGAGTTGGAACACGCCAATGCGCGTGATGAGCCATGCGCAGAAGAGCCCGATCGCCAGCCCGAACGTCGCGTGCGAGAAGTCCCGCAGGGTGAAATGCGCCAGGATCATGTCTAGCACCATGAGCAGGCCCATGAAGATCGCGCCGCTCACCGCCCCAGTCCACGCCTCCTGCTGGAGGCCCAGGGAGATCGCGATGCCCACGAAAACAGAGAATGCAAAAAAGAACGCACGCACGAAGCGGATGGGCCAGGAGGTCTTCATCAGGGATGTCCAGGGGATAAAATCAAAACGCCCTCGGGGCAAAAAAAAATTCTCCTCGGAATTCATCACGGCTCGAACACCCTGCCACCGCGTCTCGTGAAGCTCAGGTCGATCCCGACGCTATGATACAAGCGTCCCATCTCCGACTCCAATTCCGCCACGCTGCGACCGGCGAGGATGAATGCGCCCACCGCCTGCTGCTGCGGCATATGGCCACGCAGCGCCTCACGAAACGCCTTGACCCCGGCCCCGTCGCCTGCGCGATCCAGATGATATAAGTAGAAAGTCAGCAGCAAAGCTGACGCCTCATTTTCATTCGCAGCGGGTCCCGCCATGCCCACTGCCCATGCCTTGCCTGTCATTCCGAGAAGCTCCCCCAGATTCAACATCGCAAAGCGCACCGCCTCCCCCATCTGCCGCGCGCCACGATCACGGAGAATCTGCCGCAGCTTCTCCGCGGAGCCCGCCCCGTCGGAAACCAGCCAGACAGGGAGCGTTTCAGGCACCTGCTGGGCAGGCTGAGAACTCACGAGTACAGGAAAGAGAGTTCCGGCATCATCCGCCGCCTCGCTCTTCGAGATTGCATAAGAGGTGCGTCGGGGAGCTTCAGCAGTCTCCAGCAGCGGCTTCAGGCTCCGTGCCTCCACCATGGAGGACTCACGGCTCGCGTCAGCCGCGACGGGATGTGGCGATTCATTTTTAAACCAACGCACTCCCAGCGCGACACCTGCTCCGACCAAGGCGAGGATTCCCAAACGCACCAAAGCCGCCACGCGAGACATGGACATGCTCCGCCGACGCCATTTGCGAACGGCCTCGGTTTGGTCAACTAACGCTGAGCCGCAACTGGGGGCATGAGGATGCATGACACACGGTACTGACCGGGTAAAAACGCAGGTCGTCAAGCTTTCTTAAATGTCATGCGCCAGCCTGCGGTGACTCACTGCATCATCGCCTGGGCCTTTTCGGCCACTAGAGCTTCGTCGCTGAATACTGCCAAAGCCGGACGTTGTAGCTGCGGATCCTCGTCCAGCGTCTTCTCCGCCAGTTGCCGTGCCAACCGCACCAAGCGCGTGTCCGCCAGCAACTCGCCGAAACGCAGCGGAGCCTGACCGCTCTGCGCATGACCCAGCACATCGCCCGGACCACGGCGACGCAGGTCTTCCTCGGCGATTTGGAAGCCATCGCTCGTCTCTTCCATGATCGCGAGGCGCTGGCGGTTATCGTCGTCCTTGTCATCCACAAACAAAACGCAGTAACTCGAATGCGCACCACGACCGATGCGCCCGCGGAGCTGATGAAGTTGTGCCAGACCGAAACGACCGGCATCGTGAATGAACATCACCGTCGCATTCGGCACATCGATGCCCACTTCGATCACCGTCGTCGAAACCAACGCATCGAGCTTGCCCGCACGGAAGCGCTTCATCACATCCTCCTTCTCCTCCGCGCTCAAACGACCGTGCAGCAGGCCGACTTCACACGGCGCGAGCAGTTTGGCCCACTCCTCGTGCCCTTTCGTCGCCGCACCGGCCTCCAGTTTCTCCGATTCGTCGATCAACGGAAACACGATGTAACCCTGTCTCCCCTCCTCGATCTGCTCGCGCAAAAACTTCGCCGCGTCCTTCAGTTTCGTCTTCGGACGCACCTTCGTGATGATCTTCACCCCGTCGCGTGGCTTTTGATCGATCGTGGAGACGTCCAGATCGCCGTAAATCGTCAGCGTCAACGTGCGCGGGATCGGCGTGGCCGTCATCACCAGCACATCCGGCGTGTCGCCCTTGCGGATCAGCTTCGCCCGCTGCGCCACGCCAAACTTGTGCTGCTCGTCGATCACCACGATCCCCGTGTTGTGCATCAGCTCCGCGTCATGCAGCAGCGCATGCGTGCCGATCACGATCTCTGGACCACGCAAAACTGGAGCGCACGCGTCCCGCGTGCCGTGCTCCGCGTCCCGCGGAGCACCGTCCCCAGGCACCCACAACCACGGATAGACCTCCTCAAACCCCACCAGCCCCGCCTCCTGCGGATTTACCGCGATATACTCAAATTTCTCCTGCAAGTCCGCCTCTGACCGGATCAACCGGTCGAACGACTCCTTCTCCCACACCCGCTGATCCGGCCATCCCGCCTTCACAATCTCATGTGCTGTGAACGATTTCAGCGAATGCAGAATGTCGGTGAGTTTGTGAAACACTGGAGCATCCGTTCCCGGCTCCCGTTCACAAATCGCCGGTTCGATGAGCATGTGAACGTGATCCGGCATCACGCACGCCGCATACAGATGGTAACGGTTCCCGTGGAAATGGCGGATCGCATCAAACACGATCTTGCGTGCGCTTTCCGGCAGTTCACGACGCCCTGCCGTGCTGAACGTGATGAAATACTTCGCCCAAGGGCGCTCAAAGTGCGGCAATCGTCTGCGGGAGTAACGGGTTTCTTGCGGGGGCGCTGGGTTCGTTTCCCGCGAGACGCGGGAAACAGCACGCGAGACGCGTGCGCTCCTCTCGAACAGCTCGTAGCCATCCCCATCCTCGCGCTTGTTGCCCGTCCGCAGCGCCACGCGCAGGCCGAGCGGTTCTAGCCACTTCCGCGCATTGCGCGCATGTTGTTCGGCCAGGATCTGCGTCGGAGCCATCAAAACGGCCTGACGACCAGATTCGACCGCGCGTAGCATCGCCGCGAAGGCCACCACGGTTTTGCCACTGCCGACATCGCCCTGCAGCAGGCGGTTCATCGGCGCGCCGGAGGCCATGTCGCGATGGATCTCATCAAGACAACGCGATTGAGCTGCGGTGAGCTGGAAAGGCAGCTCGTTGAAAAAATCGCGCAACAGCTCGCCCGTGCCCGGTTGCGCACGACCACCGGACTCGATCACGCGCCGCTTCCTCCGCGCCACGCGAAGCTGGTAGCCATAGAACTCCTCCAGCGCGAGATAGCGCCGCGCCTGATCGAGTTTCTCCATGCTGGAAGGAAAATGCGCCTCCCGCAGTGCCAGTGAACGCGTCAGGCCCGCGAACTCGCCCTCCGCGCTTGGCGTTGGCAGCAGGTCATCGACGAACGACAGCGGCAGCGCCTGAAACACATGCCACGCGGCCACGCGCAGCGCCTTCTGCGTCATCGCGCCCTTCAGACGGTAGATCGGCGTGATGCGCCCGGTGTGGATCTGCTCCGCGTCATCATCCGCGCCACCTTTCACGATCTCATACTCCGGATGCGCCATGCCCAGGCGGCCCTTCGTATCCTTGATGATGCCATACACGATCAATTCCTGCCCCTCGGCGATCACGCGACTCATGAACGGCATGTTCCACCAGCGCAACGTGAGCTGCTGGCCCAGCAACGCGCCCGCATGCTGCACCACGGCCTCGAACATGCCAGAGTGGCGGCCGAAGAACTTGTTTCCCGTCTTCGTCACCAAAACGTGATGACATGCCGGTAGCGGCCCGGTCTGAAACGCCAGCGTCTGCATCTGCCTGCGATCCTCGTGACGAAATGGCAGATGCCACACCACATCCGCCACCGTTTTGACCCCTTCCTTCGCCAACGTCCGCGCCGCATGCGTGGGCAGGCTGGGAACTTCGGCGAGAGACAGATCGAGAGGAATCACCGCCTGAGATGGAATGCGTGATCGGGCGTGTCAACAGGAGCGCACGCGTCCCGCGTGCCGTTTCCCGCGTCCTCGCGGGAAACCGTCCGGGGATGAACGCATGGTGGTTTGATGCTCTGCGATGAAATCATGTCCTGGAACGGACTTCAGCGGGGACGCTGAAGTCAGCACGCGAGACGCGTGCGCTCCTTCCGGACCATTGCGCTGCCGACGCAGCAAAGCGTTTTAGACCTGCTTAATCCGAAGCAATGACGAATCTCGATCACTTGGTGACCCTGATTGCAGAGACTGGGTAGGCATCGTTCTTTCCAGCCTGCCATTCAGCAGCGTCTAAACGCTCCAGATTCTTTGCCACACGTATAACGCCGCTATATTCACGATTTGGCCACGAGTAAGCGATCAAATCGGGGCCGAGGGCCTTCCAGGTTGCGTCTTTGAAATGGCCGCTGAAACGACCATCGGGTAAAAAGGTGAACTTCATGGATGAATTGCCAGTCCACAGCCAAGAGGTTCCAGGGAGTTGCACATTGAGGTCATCCAATTCCAGCTTCGCTTTGACTGCCGTCTCCAAATCTTTGGCCTGGGTTGCACGGTTAACAAGCTGCTCAACAGCTGCTTTGTAACGACGGTTGATTGGATCCACTGCGGCTTGAGCAGATTTATCACGTTGCTCTTTTAGCAGTTGAAGCTCCTTCTCATAGGGCGACTGCGCCAATAGGGATGACATTGCCGCGAATATGATAATGGCAGTGTGGATATGCTTCATAACGTAAACATTGTGACTCTGAGTGGCATGGCCTCAAGCGGGATTTCGTCGGAGCGTTATGGCTAATTGCATCCTGCCGCCTTCTCCATCACATAATCATCCATGACAAAACCGCTGCCGATGTCGCTGCAGACGTCCTCGGTGAAGTGGAAGCCGTGGCGGAGGTAGGCGCGGATGGCGGCGGCGTTGCGTTTGTTCACGCGGAGGCGCAGCTTTTTGCAGCGCAGGTCGCGGGCGCGGTCCTCGGTCCAGCGCAAGGTGAGACCGCCGAGACCGAGGCCGTGCACCTCGGGCAGGAGGTAGAGCTTGTTGATGAAGAGCACGGGTTCCATGGCGAGCTTTTCAAACGAGATGTAGCCGACGGGGCCGTGGTTCTCGGCCTCGACGAGCGCATACCACACGTCACGCGCCTGCATCTCGTGCGCCATGTTGCCGGGCTGATACCAGATGGAGAGCATGTAGCGGATCTGCGCGTCGCTGATGATGCCGGGGTAGTAGTTCATCCAGATCGCGTGCGCGAGCTTCTGCACCACGGGCAGTTCATTGGCGGCGATGCGGCGGATGCGTGCCGCGGGCGGTTGTTTGACGCCTTGAATCGTCTTCAAGGCCTGCTGCCACACTTCAAGATCGTTCGCGGGAGAGAGTTTCAGGAGATGCGAGCTGATCTGGTCCTGCGTCGGCTTCACGATCTGCTCTTCGCGGACTTGTTTCTCGTCGGCGGGGAATTCAGTCTCAGGCAAAACCGTTTTCGCGAGGTACCAGCAGGCCCAGGCACGCCAGGTGCGCAGTTCCTTGTTCGGCTCGACCATGCGCGTGGCCAGATGCTGCCAGTGACGCCGCGGATTGCCGATGAACTGGCCTTCGACGCGGTTCTGCATGATCCACACGAGCGCCTGATACGGCAGCGGCCATTTGGCGAGGATCGGTTCACCCGCTTTCAGCGGCAGCGAAAGCGCGCGGTTGATGAGAAGGATGCTCTTGGCCGGAAAACCTTCGCGCCAGAGGCTCTGCGCATAATGCAGCGCCGTTTCATAGAACAGCGGCCCGCGTTCGTGATTCAGCGCCTCGACATCTTTGTGACCGTAGTGGCGGTTCTCCTCCGGCAGCAGAGGACAGGGCGGATTGATCCACGCTGAGTGTCGCATGGTCAGTCGGCGCTCACACTGCGGGGCATCTTCGGGCAGAGCAGCGAGGCAGCGGCAGTCTCCGGGTCGTCTTTGAGGAAAAAGGAGAGCCGCCCGCGGCGATCACAGACCCATACTTCTTTTGCACCGGCCTCGAAGTAAAGGCGGCGCTTCTCCTCGATCTCGCCACGTTTGTTGCCGGGCGAGACGACCTCCACGCAGATTTCCGGCGCGCCTTTGAGCGCGACGCGTCCGCCAACCTGCACGAGCCGCTTTTTTGAGAGCCAGACCACGTCGGCGACTTTGATACCTTCGCTGGTGGAGATGGGGCATTCGACGGTGACTTTGCCTGCGGGCGCATGCCTCTGGAGGAGGCTGGCGATGTCGCATTGTTTGCCTCCGTGGGAAAATTCGGCGTAGCACATCATAATCGGGTTCCCGTAGCGGTCGGTTTCCACCCTGCCAGGCCAGTTGCGGATCATCGGGTCACGCCCGATCTGCTCCCAGCGGTCGATGTTGAAGACCGTCTGGTTTTTGATCTTGGGGATGGAAAGCAGGGCGCTCATGGTTTCACGTCGGAGTGTGGCACATCAGGCGTCCTGCTTCAACTCCCACGCCTTCGCACGCGACAGCGCGCGGTTCCACCCATGCGTGATCTTCGCGCGGGCGGCGGCTTTCATCGCGGGTTTGAATTTGCGATCCACCTGCCAGTGCTGCGCGATGTCGGCCTGATTCTTCCAGAAGCCGACGGCAAGGCCGGCGAGGCACCCAGCGCCGAGCGCGGTGGTTTCGTTCACTTTCGGACGCACGACAGGCACGCCGAGCAGATCGCACTGCAACTGCATGAGGAGGTTGTTCAAACTGGCGCCGCCATCGACGCGGAGTTCCTTCAATTTGATGCCCGAGTCGGCCTCCATGGCCTTCAAGATGTCCATGACCTGCAAGGCGATGCCCTCCAACGCCGCACGTGCGATGTGTGCTGCTGTGGTGCCGCGTGTCATGCCGACGAGTGTGCCCCGCGCATACGCATCCCAATGCGGGGCACCGAGACCGGCGAACGCGGGCACAAGATACACGCCGTCGGTGTCCGGCACGCTGGCGGCGAGCGCCTCAACCTCAGGCGCGGTCTTGATGATGCCCAGACCATCGCGTAGCCATTGAATCGCCGCGCCAGCAATGAACACACTGCCTTCCAGCGCGTATTCGGTGCGCCCGCCGATGCGCCAGGCCACGGTGGTGAGCAGTTTGTTCTTCGAGGTGATCGGTTTCGTACCGGTGTTCATCAGCATGAAGCATCCGGTGCCATAGGTGTTCTTCACCATGCCTGGTTTCGTGCAGACCTGGCCGAACAAGGCCGACTGCTGATCCCCTGCGATGCCGGCGACGGGAATGCTGCCTCCGAGCAGCGAGGTTTCGCCAAACACTCCGCTCGAATCCTTCACCTCAGGCAGCATGGAGCGCGGCACGCCGAAGATTTTCAGCAGCTCGTCGTCCCAATCACCTTTGCGGATGTCGTAGAGCATCGTGCGCGAGGCGTTGCTGACATCCGTGGCATGCACCTTGCCACCTGTGAGATTCCACAGCAGCCAGGTGTCGATGGTGCCGAAGGCGAGCTCGCCCTTCGCGGCGCGGGCCTTCAATCCCTTCACGTTTTGCAGCATCCACTGCACCTTGGTGGCGGAGAAGTAGGCATCGACGACGAGGCCGGTCTTCTTCTGGATCACGCGGTCGAGTTTCTGCGCGCGCAGTTTGTCGCAGATCGGCGCGGTGCGACGGTCCTGCCAGACAATGGCGTTGCAGACGGGTTTTCCGGTCGCACGATCCCACACGACGGTCGTCTCCCGCTGGTTCGTGATGCCGATGGCGGCGAGGTCCGCAGGGTTGGCACGCACCTTTTGCAGCACTTCCGCCGCCACTCCGGCCTGCGTGGCCCAAATTTCCTGCGCATCATGCTCCACCCAGCCGGGCTTGGGGAAAATCTGCCGGAACTCCTTCTGGGCGACGGCGACGATGCCTCCGTCATGATTGAAAAGAATGGCGCGTGAGCTGGTTGTTCCCTGATCGAGTGCGAGGATGTATTTCATGATCGAATGTGATGTTCACAAGAGCATGTCTCGGAGTCAACCCCTTACAAACAGTCGGCAAACATGTAGATGACGTTTCCACCTACGAATGAATAGAATCGCTCCCGTACCGACAAAACAACGCCATGCAAACCACACCTGAATCCGTCGCGCCTGCCGCATCGCAGGCACGCCCCAAGAGAAATCCTGTTCTCATCACCCTCGCCGTCATTCTGGGCTGCGCGGGCATCTCCGCAGCCGCTGGCGGCCTCTGGGTCAAGCACACCTTCTATCCATCGGCCATCACGCCTGTGAGCCTCACGACCTCCGAACAGGCGGCCTTGGACAACAAGCTGCAGACGCTCAACAATCCCTCCTCGGCCGACGAAGCGAACCGCACCATCGTCATCAACGAGCGGGAGTTGAACGCCTACCTCGCCAAGCAGGAACTGGGTGAGAACGTCCAGGTGAGATTCGGTGAGGGCGTCGTCTCCGCCGCGATCATCTTTCAGGCTCCGGAAGACTTTCCCATCTTGCCCAACCAAAAAATCCGCCTGCGCTTCACTTTCGGCACCAGCCTGACGCCGGAACACAAGCTGTCACTGAAACTCGACGACCTGAGCCTCGGTGGCATCTCCTTGCCGAACAGTTGGATCGGCGACATCAAGGGCGTCGATCTCGTAGCTGAAAATGTGGAGCACGACCCTTCCCTGCAAAAATTCCTCGCTGGCATCCAGTCGCTGGAAATCCACAACGGCACGCTCCGCCTCGTGCTGAACAAGTGATCTCACAAAAATGGCGAAGCCGCAGAGACACCTCTGCGGCTTCTTCGTCCCTGGATGAGAATCACTTCGCCTTCTTCAGGTGCGCGATCAGATACTCTGCGGCGGATTTGTATTTCAAGTCCGTGGAGCCTGGATAATAAAGCACGCATTCGGTGCCGATGGCTTTGCAGTGCTCTTGAAGTTTGACGCCGTAGTTCGCGGTGTGAGTCGGGTCTTTCTGCGGCTGGCCGATGGCTGGGGCGCTACTGTAAATGAGATAGACGGGCGGGTCGTCCTTGCTGACGTGCTCGTAGGGCGAGTACATCTTGATCCACTTCAACACGGACTCGCGCTTTTCCAAAAACTCGGCAAAACGCGTGTCGCGCGTCTTCTTGTCGTTCGGGTCCATGAATCCGAAAGCGTGGCCGCCGTAGCGGCTGTTCGGCGTCCATTCGATGAGCTGCTTCGGGTCGAGCGACGTCTGCGCACCCGCCACCGCTGCGCACCACAGACGCGTGGATTCATGTGCGACTGGATCGCTGCTCTTTGGATCCGCCATGTCGTCATGGAAGGCAAGGTAGAGGCTGCTGCACGCGCCAGCACTGCCACCGCTGGCACCGATGCGTTGTTTGTCGATGTTCCATTCGCCCGCCTTGCTGCGCACGAACTGCAACGCACGCGCCGCGTCCTCCAGCGGCCACTTCACAGGCGGCATGACGCCTGCGAGTTGAGCCTGATACGAATAACGGTAGTTGATCGACACCACTGAGATTCCAGCGGCGATGCAGGCTTCAAGCTCGCCGGGATGTGCCTTGTCGCCATTCACCCAGCCGCCGCCGTGGATGAAAAAAAGCAACGGTGTCGGCCCGGCGGACTCCGCTTTGTAAAAGTCCAGTACCTGCCGCTCGTGGGCACCGTAGCTCACATTGGCCAGCGTCGGCACGCGTAGGAGTTTGGCAGCAGGCGCGGGCGTCTGCGCGTGCAAACTAGCGGTGAGCAGTAGTGAAATGAGAGTGATGTGGTTCTTCATGGTTGGAATCATCAGTAGGAGAGTCGGTTTTGAACCGCAGATAACACGTCGATTGACGCCATTGAAGGGCCGCCTCTATCAGCGCCATACCAGCGACAGCGGACAGAACGCATCACATGCGGCAGATGAGCAGCTCCCTCTCATAAACAATCTCCTTCGGCAGATGTGCGCTCAGGTCGAGGAACAGTTCCTCGTGCGAGAGGATTTCCTGACGCCAGGCGTCTCGGTCGAAGCGCTGGAGCTCGGCGAATCTCTCCTTCGAGAAATCGAGCCCCTTCCAGTCGATGTCCTTGTAGCGCGGCACCCAGCCGATGGGCGTCTCCTTGGACATGCCGTGGCCGTTCGCGCGATCGACGATCCATTTCAGCACACGCATGTTCTCGCTGAAGCCTGGCCAGAGAAACCTGCCGTCCTTGTCTTTGCGGAACCAGTTCACATGGAAGATGCGCGGCGTCTCGGTGAGGCGGCGCTGCATGCTGATCCAATGGCGGAAATAGTCGCCCATGTGGTAGCCGCAGAAGGGCAGCATGGCCATCGGGTCGCGCCGCACCTTGCCGCCCGTGCCGGCGGCGGCGGCGGTCATCTCGCTGCCCATCGTGGCGCCGACATAGACGCCGCTGACCCAGTTGAATGCCTGATAAATGAGCGGCATCGTCGTAGCGCGTCGTCCGCCGAAGATGATGGCGGAAATCGGCACGCCCTCCGGCTTTTCCCAGTCGGGGTCGATGGTGGGGCACTGCGAGGCGGGCGCGGTGAAGCGCGAGTTCGGATGCGCGGCCTTGGTGCCTTTTTCCTTCGCGATTTCCGGCGTCCATGCGTTGTCCTGCCAGTCGGTGCATTTCGCGGGCGGCTCGTCGGTCATGCCCTCCCACCACACGCCGCCGTCAGACGTGAGCGCGACATTGGTGAAGATCGTGTTTTTGCGCAGCGATGCCATTGCATTGGGATTCGTCTTGTCGCTCGTTCCGGGCGCGACTCCAAAGAAACCGGCCTCGGGATTGATGGCGTGCAGGCGACCGTCAGCACCGGGTTTGATCCATGCGATGTCATCGCCCACCGTCCACACCTTCCAGCCTTTTTCCGCGAAATGAGCTGGCGGGATGAGCATAGCGAAGTTCGTCTTGCCGCAAGCACTCGGGAAAGCGGCGGCGACGTAGGTCTTCTGTCCTTTGGGATCTTCAACGCCGAGGATGAGCATGTGCTCCGCCATCCAGCCCTCATCGCGCGCCATCGCGGAGGCGATGCGCAGTGCAAAGCATTTTTTCCCGAGCAGCGCATTGCCGCCGTAACCGCTGCCGTAGCTCCAGATTTCACGTGTCTCAGGGAAGTGAACAATGTACTTCTCCTTGTTGCAGGGCCACGGAACGTCCTTCTGGCCTTTCTTGAGCGGCGCGCCCACGGTGTGCATGCAGGGCACGACACGCACCTTTCCCTTGTCGATAACTTCGAAAACTTTCTTCCCCACGCGGGCCATGATGCGCATGTTCACCACCGCATAGGCCGAATCTGTGAGCTGCACGCCGATCTGCGACATCGGCGAGCCGACCGGACCCATGCTGAAGGCCAACACATACATCGTGCGGCCCTTCATGCAGCCGTTGAAGAGTCCGCGTAGCTTCTGCTTCATCTCAAACGGATTTACCCAGTTGTTCGTCGGCCCGGCGGCATCCTTCGAGTGGCTGCAAATGAAAGTACGCTCCTCCACGCGTGCGACATCATTGGGGTCCGACTTCGCGTAAAAGCATCCTGGCCATTTCTTCTGGTTCAATCGGACGAAAGTGCCCCCTGCGACCATTTCATCGCACAGGCGGTCATATTCGGCCTTCGAGCCGTCCACCCAGTGAATTTTGTCCGGTTTGCAAAGCGCGGCCATTTTCTGCACCCAGCGCAGGAGATGGATGTTTTTGCTGAGCGGCTTTGAGGAGGAGGTTTTGACAGATTTCATGCGTGAAGGAACAAGCTGCCGCAAGAACGCGGAAAGCGTGCCATTGTCCACTGCTCATGACGTGCATGTTTTGCGCCCTGGTCACTTGAGCGCAGCGTCCTGACCGGCAGCCCACAGGATACCGCGTGGGATGAGGTGCTCCAGGCCCGGCGTGTTTTCAGGATGCGGGCTGGAAATGAACACGCGGCCTTTGCCAAAACTTCCGGCGGCCTGCGCAGGCGTGTTGATCATCACACCTTTAGGCGTGCCGTTCTCCGCGATCTCACTGCGGAACAACGTCACGGGCCGGTAGGCTGGGATGTCAGCGCGATCTCCCGGCTTGATGACGGGGCCGTTGTTGTAGCGCACCTTGAATGTGCTCTTCACATCACCCAGCAGTGGCTTCCCATCCACCGTGACCTCCAGATCGAGGAATCCACGTCCGCGCATCCATTTGTTGGAAACGGTGCTCGCATTCAAGATGCCGAGCCCCCAGGAAAAATTTGAGCACGCGAGATACGCGCCCGCGCAGATGCCGCAGTAGCCGCCGCCTCCGCGAACGAACTCGCGCACATTATTCAAACCGTCCGCGCCGATGCTCTTCGACTGTTGCGAACCGCTGCCGCCGGAGAAGACGACCACGTCGAACTGCTTGAGGTCGATCACGCCCATCTGACCTGCGGTAATGCGCGTCACTGCGGTCTGTGGCAGGGTCTTGAGCACATTGATGACGTTGTTGATGCCGCCATCAGGTGCCCCCTTGCCGTTAAAGATGCCAACTTTCAATGGCCTAGAAGCCGCAGGAGGCGGGATGACGGTTCTGCGGCCGTTGATGTCCGGCGGGATGACAAACGTCGTAGGAACGGTCTTCGTCTCCTCCTTTTCGGAATCCCGGGCAGACACTCCGTGAACCAGCACGGTAATCAGCAGCAGAGGTAGCAACGTTTTCATGATGGGCACGGATCAGCGAGACATCAAAACCGCCTCGACCGCCTCCGCCACTTTTCCGCCCATGAGCGCATAACCTTTGGCGTTAAAGTGAACATCCTTCGGGTTGGCGATGTCCTTGAGCTGGGGAATGAGAAAGGCGTGCAAATCGTCGATGGCGACACCCTGTTTCTTCATCACGCGCAGGGCGATTTCGTTCTTCTCAGCGATCTGGGTGACAAGTTCTGGTCCATCCTTCGTGTCCGGCGGGACTGGCGTCGTCGTAGCAAAGATGAGCTTCGCGCCCGTTTGTTTCATGCGGGTGATAAGCGTTTCGAGCCGTTGCTCGTAGTCGGCTGCAGGCGTTTTGCGGTCATGGATTCCGAAGTTGAAGTGAATCACATCCCATTTGCCGTCACCGAGCCAGATGTCGATTTTCTTCACACCATTCGCTGTGGGGCCGCAGTTCTCAGGCGCACGATGCACGTTCGCCTTGCCGACCAGCGCCTTGCGCACGTCGAGCGTGTAGCCTCGCGAGATGGAGTCGCCGATCAGCAACACGCGAGGCAACTTGGGGTCATCCTGCACAAAATCCCACGCGTTGGAACGCCCGGCGATTTTTTCCTTCTTGTGAATCGGCAGATAAAAACCGCCGAGATTCTGTTCCAGCACGCTTTCCCATGTCTGCTGATCAGCGGGCAGCTTCGCCTTCCACGCCTGATACCTCGCATCGATCTCCTTGTCCGCCGCCGCTTTTTTCGCAGCGGCTTCGACGGCGTTCGTGGGCTCGTTTTGTGATTTGACCTGCGCCTGGGTCAGGCTGGTCAGAATGAGCAGGGTGAGAAGAGGTTTCATACTCACTTCTTCGGCAGATTTTCAGCAATCACAGCAGAAACTTTCTCGGCGAGGTAATGATAGCCTTCGGGCGAGTAATGCACGTTCGCAGAAAGCTGCATTCCTGGTTTGGCGAGGGCGTGGGCGCGCAGATCGTCAGTGGGAATGCCTGCCGCCTTCATCACGCGGGCGGCGGCGGCGTTGTATTTCACCTCATCACCTTCGACGCGACCAGCGCTGCCTGCGGGGACAGGCGTGGTGTCGCACCAGATGAGCTTCGCGCCGGTGGCTTGCATAGTTTTGACGAGTTCGGTGAGGTTCTTCTCATAATCCGCCAGTGCCACCTGCGGATGCGAGCCTCCCGCCTTCGGATCGGCGAGCTTCAACGGATCTTCCTGGATGTATTTCAAATCATGCAGGCCCCAGTTGAAATGGATCACATCCCATTTCGAATCACCGAGCCATGCCTTGATGTGTTTGAGGCCGTTCGTCGTCGGTCCGCCGTTGGTGGGGATACGGTGGACGTTCGCCTTGCCCTTGAGCATCTCGCGCACGTCGAGCGTGTAGCCCATCGAGATCGAATCACCGATAAGTAGCACGCACGGCAGGCCAGGCACATCCTCGACTTTGGCAAGCGAGGGGTGCGGCTTGCGTTCTTTTTTAGCCGGGGCTTTGGCAACTTGGGCAAAAACGGTGGCTGTCAGGGCCACGAGGAAGAAAAGGGCGGTGAATTTCATGCCGCACTAAAACGCCGACACTGCCCGAGAATATCGCGTGGATGAAAAACTTGATGGCAGGCGGCACTGCCGCACGTTTGATGCCCTACCTCCCCACACACGTCATGCGCGCTTTACTCTCCTTCTTTGCCCTCGCTTCGTTCGTCTCTGCTGCCGAGCCGACAGCCTTGACCCTCACTGATTTCACAAACATCAAAGGCGAGCCTCCATCCGGCGGCTGGCAGGCGGAAGGAGGAAACACCATCCACCTCACTGGCAAAGGCGGCGGCAATCTGATCTCGAAGAACGAATACACGAACTTCGAACTCGAATGGGAGTGGAAGCTCAATGCCAAAGGCAACAACGGCGTCAAATACTGGGTGACCAAGGTCGGTGGCAAGGAATGGCTCGGCATCGAATATCAGATGATCGATGACAGCGGTCATCCAGACGGTCAGCGCGGCGGCTCGCACATCACGGCGTCGATTTACGACATCAAGGAACCGTCCAAGGACAGGCTGGTGAAACCTGCGGGTGAATGGAACACCAGCAAGGTCATCGTGCAGGACGGTAAGATTCAGCATTGGCTCAATGGCACTCTCGTCTGCGAGGCGGACACCACGACGCCTGAGTGGAAGGAAATGATCGCGAAGAGCAAGTTTAGGAACAAGGAAGGCTTTGCACCCGGCAAAGGCAAGATCATGCTGACCGAGCACGGCGACGAGACGTGGTTTCGCAACATCAAGCTGACTGCGAAGTAAAGTAGTCCAGTTCCTTTGGAACTGACATCCGCACTCCTGTTCCAAAGGAACAAGGCTACTTTTCCAGCTCCGCCTGATCCCGCTCGAACAACTGTGTGAGTTGGATGCGGCGTTCGCGGATGATGCTCGCATACGCGTCATCGTCATCCTGCACCGGTGCCAGCATGTGGAAGGTTTCTTCGTCATGGGCCTTCCATTGGCCTGCCGCCTGCGCCAGCGCCTCCTTCGACCGACCTAGTCTATGCAACGCCTTTATGCCGAGCTCTAGCGCACTGTGCATCTGCTCATGCACGACATCCTCCGGCTTCAGCCCGAGACCGATGAGCTCGTGACGCTGATCGTAATCATGAGCGCGGGCTAGGATGCGCACATTCGGGAACTTTTCGCGAATTTCCGTCACGAGTCGGGCGACTTTCACACGATCCGCCAGCGCGATGATGAACATCCGCGCCTGCGCGATGCCTGCTGCATGCAGCAGGTCGAGCCGTGTGGCGTCGCCATAGAATACCTTGAAGCCAAACGTGCGCAGCATGTCCACATGATCAGGATCGCTTTCGAGAACGGTGACCTTCACGCCCTGCGACATCATGAAGCGGCCGACAAAGTTTCCAAAACGACCGAATCCCGCCATGATGACCGGTGCATCGTTTTGATCGATCTCATCTGCAGCCCGCACGGGCACGCTTACCGCCGTGTAGCGCGGGGCAATGACCTTCTCATGAATCAAAAATAGCAGCGGCGTCACCGCCATCGACAGAGCCACGACAGCCACGAGCAGCTTGGAGGCATCCGCGTCGAGAATGCCCTGCTGAATCGCCATCGACAGTAGAGCAAACGCAAATTCACCACCCTGCGCGAGCGCCAGCGACAACAACCAGCGATGACTGCCTCGAATTTTCAACACCGAGGCGATCACAAACATCACCGCCACCTTCAACACGATCAAACCTGCCACCAGGACGACGACCACGACCGGCCTAGTGGCAACCACGTTGAAATCCAGCGACGCACCTACTGCGAGGAAGAACAGCCCGAGCAACAGACCTTTGAACGGCTCCAGGTTGCTTGCCAACTCATGCCGGTAGTGGCTTCCAGCAAGCACTACGCCCGCCACAAACGCGCCGAGTGCCGGCGACAATCCGACCTGTGTCATCAACAACGCCACACCTACGATCAAAAGCAACGCCGCAGCCGTCAGCAGCTCGCGCAACCCCGTTTTCGCCAGAACCGCGAAGCCACGCGGCACAACAAACTGTCCTGCCAGCACGATCAGCGCTACCGAGCCGAGCGTGACGAACGGCTGCGCCCAATGCGGCAGTTGCCGCAGCCAGCCATGCTCCTCCGGAGTCGTTCCGACGGTTGCGAGCAGCGGGAAGACGGCGAGCATCGGAATCACCGAGATGTCCTGGAACAGCAGCACCGCGAACGAATCGCCGCCGCCGTCCGTGCGCATCAGCGCCTTCTCCTGCATCGTCTGTAGCACGATCGCCGTCGATGACAGCGCCAGGATCATGCCTATGGCGATCGCTGGTTTGAATTGTATTCCGCACAGCATCGCGATACCCGTCACCACCAGCGCCGTGAACACGACTTGCATCCCACCGAGACCGAAAATCGGTCCGCGCATCTGCCATAGCCGCGAAGGTTCGAGCTCAAGGCCGATCATGAACAACATGATTACCACGCCGAATTCAGCGAAGCGCATCGCCTCCTCTCCTTGCGTGCCACCGACCCAGCCGAGCACGAACGGGCCGATCAGTGCCCCACCGATCAAATAGCCAAGCACGCTTCCCAAACCAAGCCGTTGCGCCAACGGCACCATGAGAACTGCCGTCGCCAGATAAATGAATGCGGAGAGGAAGAAATGCGGATCGTGCATGGGAATGATTTCAGGCGACACGCTAACCGTGCGTCATCCACGCAGCTTTGCATGCGGTTTCACTGGCAGGCCGATGCGGGCCGGACGTGGTGGCGAATCCGGCCCGTGTGAGGATGGGCTT
The DNA here is from genome assembly GCA_964421275.1 of uncultured Prosthecobacter sp. Classification (GTDB taxonomy): domain Bacteria; phylum Verrucomicrobiota; class Verrucomicrobiia; order Verrucomicrobiales; family Verrucomicrobiaceae; genus Prosthecobacter. The sequence continues at coordinate 20,138 of CAYQWE010000037.1, read as the reverse complement.
ATTTCGCGGCAAAGATAGCGCAGAGGTAGTCCCTGCGACTGGCGAGCGTCACGAGTGAGAGCACGCCGATCAGCGCAGGCAGTTCATAGCCGCCTTTGACAAGGAGGATGTGATACAGCGCGATGTTCACCACGACCGGGCCTAGCAGCGTGAGCGCTAAGTTGGTGTAGCGTCCGCTGAGGAGCAGCAGCCCGCCGGTGACTTCGAGCACCTTTACCACAGTGAGATAGCCGCTGCCGAAGATGGCAAACATGAAGTTTGCGGCGGGTCCCTCTGGAGGTGGCGGAACCGGGATGAAATGCAGCCACATATTGGCACCGAAGACGGTGAAAATGAGGCCGAGGAGCAGGCGAGCGATGGTGGGGATGTGTTTCATAGAGGAGAGTTTGCGGTGGTTTGCAGTTGTTGACGGTTGTTTGAGGGGATCAGGCGAGGTCGAAGAGCAGGGCTTCGGCTTCTTCGCTGGCGGTGAAGGTCAGTGTGCCGCTGTCGTCGGTGCTGATGGCGTCGCCGGGATTCAGCGTGGCCTCGTTGACCTTCACACTGCCTTTGATGAGCTGGAACCATGCACCACGGTCTGAACGGACGTTGTGAGTGATGGATTCACCGACCTTCAGGCGCACGCGATAGACCTCGGCATCTTGATGGATGGTGGCGCTGCCTTCACGTCCGTCGGACGAGATGACGAGCACCTTCGCAGTGGTTTCATGTTCCGGCTTGGGATGCCATTCGGTGTAGCTGGGTTTCAAACCAGCCTCACGCGGACGAATCCAGATCTGCAGCAGGCTTCCACCCTCGGTTGCTGACGGATTGAACTCGCTGTGCGTCACGCCGCTTCCCGCGCTCATGAGCTGAATCTGGCCGGGCTTGAGAATGCGACCGTTACCCATACTGTCCTTGTGCTGCAACGCGCCGTAGAGGATGTAGCTGAAGATTTCCATATCGCGGTGCGGATGCGTGGGGAATCCAGCGCCGGGGGCGATCACGTCTTGGTTGATGACCCGCAGGCTGCGGAATCCCATGTGCGCCGGATCGTAGTAATCAGCGAAGCTGAAGGTGTGATAGGAATCGAGCCAGCCGTGGTCGGCATGCCCGCGTTCGTTGGAGCGTCGTAGTTTGAGTTTCATAACGCTGATGCAGTCGCGCACCGGAAGGGCTCCCTCCAATGCTTCCTGCTTCACAAGTTCATGCCGCATGGTAATGATTATCATCATGGAATTCCACCAGCTTCGATACTTCATCGCCGCCGCAGAGAATCTGAGCATTTCGGCGGCAGCCAAGCGGCTGCATGTGACACAGCCAGCCTTGAGTCGGCAAATCGCCGCGCTGGAGGCAGAACTGGGCGTGGCGTTGTTCGATCGTATCCGCAAACGCATCCATCTGACCGAAGCAGGTCGGTTTTTCCTGCCAAAGGCTAGGCAAATCGTCTGTGATGCCGAGACAGGCGTGCAGCAGTTGCGCGAGCAGTTTGGCAACGCGCGCCGCACGCTGCGCCTCGGCTTTCTCACACCGTTTCTCGATGACCTCGTGGCTCCGGCAGTGCGTGAGTTCCGCCAGCGGCATCCAAAGACACAAGTGAGCCTCTTCGAGCTGCCACCGCGTGGACAACTGGACCGCTTGCGCAACCACGAGCTCGACGCGGCGATCCTGGGCAACATTTCCCCCACCGATCGAGTCCTCTTCAACACGCGCGTGCTGTCGCGCCACAAAATGGCCGCAGTGCTGCCGGAGGGTCATGCGCTGGCGGGGAGAAGCCCCGTCAAACTCGCCGCCTTGAAGCATGAATCATGGATCTCTCTTTCCGATGCGTTCTTTCCCGGTCGCCGCGACTTTTTGCGCTCGATCTGTCAACAGGCAGGCTTCGAGCCGCAGATCGTGAGCGAGGTCGATTCCCTCTCCCTGATGCTCGGCTCAGTCAGCGTCGGCGAGGGTGTGGCCGTGATGCCCTCACACGCGGGCAAACTGCCGCATGCGGGCTGCGTGATCGTGCCGCTCGCGCCGCCTGTGCCGACAGCCGAACTGCTGCTGGTGCTGCCGGGACAAGAATCCAGCCGAGAGCTTACGGCGTTGACGGCTTTGATCGTCGAAAACGCGGCGCGGCTCACCCAGTCCCGCCATTGACGCCCTCAATACAACCTCACGTTCTATCAATTCGAGGAATGGCTAGGTGATCGGCACGGTTGCGTCATGCAGCAGCTCATCATCGACAAGCCCTACCGTTTCATCCCGTCCCGCAACAGCCGCTTCTGGAACACGCTGTTCCATTGGTGGCTACCAAGGCTTCTGCGGAAGTCCTACGGCATCCAGTCCTGCGAGTGTACTGGCGTGGAACGATTGCGTGCATCATTGGACGCGGGCCATGGCGTGATGCTGGCAGCGAATCATTGCCGCCCCTGCGACCCGATGGTGATCGCACGCAGTCTGCGCCCACATGTGAAATGTGATTTCAGCACGATGGCGAGCTGGCACATTTTCCATCAAAGCCGCGTGCAGACCTTCCTGCTGCCACGCATTGGCGGCTTCAGCATGTATCGCGAAGGTATGGACCGCGAGTCGCTGAATCACGCAACACAGATCCTCGGTGAGGCGAAACGCCCGCTGATCGTGTTCCCTGAAGGTTTCATCACACGCAGCAACGATCATCTGGCGAACCTCATGGACGGCGTGGCCTTCATGACTCGGCTGGGCGCTAAGTTGGCGGCGAAGATTGACCCGAATCGCAAGGTGATGATCCACCCGGTCTTCCTGCGCTATTTCTTCGATGGCGATCTCGAAACCACCCTGCTCCCAGTGCTGAAGGACCTCGAAACGAAGCTCTCCTGGCAACCGCAGACGCATCTCTCCATTCGTCAGCGCATCGAAAAGCTCGGCGAGGCGCTGCTTTCGCTCAAAGAGATCGAATACTTCGGCGCCACCTGTTCAGGAACGCCCGCGCAGCGGGTGGGTGCCTTGATCGACCATCTGCTTTCGCCGCTTGAAACGTATTGGCTCAAGACACCACGCCGTGACAAGGACACGATGGAGCGCATCAAAGCCCTGCGCACCGCCATCGTGCCCGACCTGCACGATGAAACGACCTCCGAGGCCGATAAGGCCGCACGCTGGCGGCAACTGGCTGATCTTTATCTCGTGCAGCAACTGCACTGCTATCCCGGCAGCTATCTCGAAACTGCGGAAGCACCGGAGCGCCTGCTGGAAACAGTCGAACGCTTCGAGGAAGACCTTACCGATGTGGCTCGGCCTCACACACCGATGCGTGCGGTCATGATCATCGGTGATGCGATCGAGGTTCCGCCCGAGCGTCCTCGCGGCGCTCCGGCTGATCCCATCACATTTGTGATCCGTCAGCAGCTCGAATCCCTCATGCAGGAATCTCTCGCCCATCGCCAATCATGAACACCACCACCATCCTCATCCGCGTCGGCGTCGTCGTGGGGGCCCTTGTCATCTGGCATTGGACGCAGAAACTCATCGGCAACCGAGCGACGCAACGCGACGGCCTTGGCGACATTGTTCACGATCTAACCGCAGGTTGGCACAGCTGGCTCAGCCGCAATGAGCGTGCGACCAACCGTCTGTTGATCATCAGTTCGTTCTTCATCGACGTGCTCGGCCTGTCGATCATCGGTCTGTCGGTGTTCGGCGGCAGTTTCACACCGTTCATCGCGCTGCTGATCCTCTTCGGCCTGCGTCAGATTTGCCAGACCATCTGCACCTTGCCACCACCGCCGGGCATGATCTGGCGCGATCCTGGCTATCCGTCGCTGCTGGTGACTTATGATGTGGGAAATGACTTCTTTTTCTCAGGACACACTGCGCTAGCGGTCCTGGGTGCGCTCACACTGACGCAGGTCGGCCCCACATGGGTTGGCGTGGCGGCCGTGCTCGTCGCCTGCGGTGAAATCGCTACCGTGCTTGTGTTGCGTGCGCATTACACACTGGATGTCATCGCCGGAGCCGCTATGGCCTTCTTCGCCTATGAAATCGCGGGCACACTCTCTCCAGCCATCGACGCCTGGCTGCCCTGATCATGCGTTTTTTCAATGCAAAGTCACAAATTGTCGATTTGCCCGTTTGGACTGTCCGCCAGAGTCTCTGCCCGCATGAATGCAACCACCGCTTCCTCCGCAGCCATCCCGATGTGGCTTAAGATCACCTACACTGCCTTCATGGCGGTTTTGATCCCGGTTTACTGGTATCACTATGGCCCGGCAAACTTCCTCTACTTCTGCGACATCGCCCTGCTGCTCACACTCGCTGGTGTGTGGCTGGAGAAGCCGCTGCTCGTCTCGCTGCCGGCCGTGGGCATCTTACTGCCGCAAGCGCTTTGGTGCGTGGACTACATCGTGCAGCTCTGTGGTTTCAAAATGACCGGCATGACGGCCTACATGTTCGACGAAGCGCGTCCGCTCTTCCTGCGCGGCCTATCGCTTTTCCACGGCTGGCTGCCATTCCTGCTGTTGTTTCTCGTGTTCCGCCTCGGCTACGATAGACGCGCTCTCAAAGGCTGGACCGCCACCACAGTCGTCTTGTGCTTGATCGCGTTCTTCCTACTGCCGCCCGCTGGCGCGGTGCTGCCGGACCCCAATCTTCCGCGCAATGTGAACTACGTCTTCGGCATGGATGATGCGCAGCCGCAGACCTGGATGAGCGCGGAGCTTTATCTCGTGACATGGATGGCCATGCTCACCATCCTGGCATATCTGCCAACACATCTCCTGCTGAAGAAAATCTGCCCCACGCCCGAGGAAGCCGCTGCCAAACGCGCATGAACGCCATACCCCTCCCCTCCAACTGGAAACGCGGTTTCTGGTGCCTGATGGGCACGCAGTTCCAGGGTGCCTTCTCCGACAACGTGCTCAAACAGCTCGTCATCTTTCTGGTGATGGCGCAGCACATGAAAAAGGAGCAGCTCGACGCACTCGTATCAGACGCGGGCACATTTTTCGCCGTGCCGTTCCTGCTATTCTCGATGTTCGGCGGCTGGATGGCGGACCGCTTCAGCAAACGGCATGTCATGATCGGTGTGAAGACGATGGAGATCGGCATCATGATCTTCGCAACGCTCGCGCTGTCGTCGCACAATCTGAATCTCCAGCTCACCAGCATCTGCCTCATGGGCGTTCACAGCGCGTTCTTCGCTGCGTCGAAATACGGCTCGCTGCCGGAGGTCGTGCCGCCGGAAAAACTGTCGTGGGCGAACGGCATCATCGAGATGCTCACCTTCCTCGCCGCGATTCTCGGCACGCTGACCGCGGGCTGGTTGGCGGTCGGTTTTGCCGACAAACCGGCATGGCCGGGAGTCATTCTGCTCGCGCTCGCCATCATCGGCTGGATCATGAGCCGCGGCATCACGCGCATTCCCGCCGCCAGCCCCGACAAGCCGCTGCGCATCAACTTCCTCGGCGATCTGTGGCGCGAGTTTAAGTGGATGAAGACCGATCGCGACCTGTGGCGTGCGAACCTCGGCAACACGGGATTCTTTTTCATCGCCATCCTGATTCAGATGAACCTGCTGCTCTACGCGGAGCAGGTGCTGCACGTCGATCCACTCGGCAACAGCGCCCTGCAGGTCGCGCTGGCCATCGGCATGGCGGCAGGCAGCATCCTGGCGGGCAAGCTGAGTGGCGACCATGTCGAATACGGCCTACTTCCCCTCGGCGCGTTCTTGATGGCGGGGATGGGCTTCATGCTCGGCATCGAAGGTGTTTCAAAACTCACATTCACGATCTGCCTCGCTTTCCTCGGCATCGGCGGCGGTTTGTTCATCGTGCCGCTCGCTGCGGTGCTGCAACATCGCCCTCCAGCGGATCGCAAAGGATCGGTACAAGGTGCTGCGTCGTGGCTGTCGTGGGTCGGCATCAGCGCCGCCGCACTTTTGCAAAAGGAGCTGAACATCCGGCTGCAATGGACGCCGGGTCAGATTTTCTGGTTCTGTGCCGCGTGCGCGGTGATCGCGGGCTTCTATGTGACGCTGTCGCGTCCAGCGGCACTGCCCGCCTTGCTGAAACGCTGGATGCACGGCAGGGTGGACACCGGTCATGGCTGACATCCTTCTTCTTCCCTTCGGCAGCGCGGGCGATGTATTCCCTTTCATCTGGCTGGGGCGGCACCTGATGGCACGCGGTCATCGCGTGACAATGATCACGGCTTGTTTGTTCGAGGAGCAGGCGAAGCGTGCCGGGCTGAACTTTGTTTCGCTTGGCGAAAAAGAGGAGTTCGAGACCATGATGCGCGACCCGCGAATCTGGAAGCTCGGTCATGGCACGAAAGTCGTCTTCGATTTCGCCGCGAAATCCGTGGAGCCTTACCTGGCGGCCATCGAAAAATGCGGAGACGTCGATTTGATGCTCGCGCCGGTCACTGCATTCGCTGGCAGGCTCGCACGTGAAAAGCACGGCACGCCGCTCATCACCGTGCACTTGCAGCCCGCTGTTTTTCTGAGCGTACATGAGACGCCGCTGCTGCATCCGGCCATGAAGTGGCTGCGGCACATGCCGGTGTGGTTCAAGCGCCTGCTGTTCTCGCTGCCGAATCCCGTCGATCTCCTCGCGCTGCCGACGGTGAGGCGCTTGTGCCGACAGCATGGCGTGCAACCGCCGAAAAGCCTCTTCCGCGAGTGGTGGGACTCGCCGGATGGCGTTCTCGCCTTGTTTCCCGACTGGTTTGCACGGCCGCAGCCTGACTGGCCGGTGAATCTGCTGCAATGGACGTTTCCCTTGGAGGATTTGGCGACAGAACAGGCGCTCAAACCAGAGTTGCGGGCTTTTCTGGCCGCAGGTGAGCGCCCGATCGTCTTCACACCGGGCAGTGCGAATGTTCAGGCTTCACGATTCTTTGCCGTTGCGGCCGAAGCGGTGCAACGCATCGGCTGCCGCGCGGTGTTCGTCACCCGCGAGCCGAAACAAGCGCCGCCCAACCTACCGGCCAACATCCTGACCGTCGAGTACGCGCCTTTCAGCACGCTGCTAAAGCATGCGTCGATTTTTGTGCATCACGGTGGCATCGGGACGATGTCGCAGGCTCTCGCGGCAGGCGTGCCGCAGCTCATCATGCCCATGGCGCATGATCAGCCGGACAATGCGTACCGTGTGGAAGGCCTTCACGCAGGGCTGGGCCTCAGCGTGAGGCAGTTCACGCCGGACCGTGTCACCGCCGCGCTCAAGCATCTGCTCACCGATCATGATGTGAACGACAGCGCCGGATTGATTCGCTGCGAATTCGAAAAGCAGCCGGACATGAACGTTTTGATGCGCTGGATTGAAGAGCGAGCCAGACCAGGATGCCGCTGAATTTGCTCTTGCCTTCAACGACTGCCGCCCACTAATCTCTGACACTAACAGGCTGATATTTAACCACATGAATCTTCTCATCGCATGCGCTGCGCTCTTATCTGTTGTCACGCTGCATGCCCAGGCACCCGCCAGACCCATGCCGGACAGATTAATCACGCTAAGAGCTAACTATGAACGTGCGATCGAACGAGCCAATGCGCCTATCAACCTGCAATACCGGGATGCCCTGCAAAGACTGAAAACTGAATATACCAAAGCCGGGAATCTGGAGGCGGCGTTGGCCGTTGATGGGGAATTAAAAAGCCGGTTTACAGCACCTCTGCCTGCACCTGCCAGCCCAAGCTCGCTGGCATCAATGTCCTACGCTAAGGTCAACACTGGAGATATGGTCGTCGCCAAGCTAGCTCCTGGAGAAAAACTGTACACGGAAAGTGAATACGTCTGGTCGGCGGTGCCTGACGCCTACGTCGGCATGCAGTTCGCCCAGCCAAAGCACAAACACACTGGAACCACCAGCTTTAACATTGAATCCGATGGTTTAGTCTATCTGGCTATTTACTCAAGAATACAGGACGAGGATTCCGACAAGAAGGACGACATCCTGTCCCGCCGTGACATCGAGCGGCAAGGCTGGAAAGCGGTGAAAGGCAAAAACCTTCTCAGCACAGAAAGTGAACCGAACTGGCTGGTGTTCGCTAAAGTCTGCAAGGCGGGCGAAGCCTTCACCCTGCGAACCGACAAATACTGCGCGCCGATTGTGCTGATCAAATGAGTTGGCGGTCGCACGCCCAACCCGAACGCCGCTTTGGCCTGCTGCAGGCCACGGCGCTGAACATGTCGAACATGCTCGGCGCGGGGCCGTTCATCACGATCCCGGCGCTGATGATGACGATGGGCGGGCCGCAGTCGATGCTGGGCTGGGGCGTGGCGCTGATCGTGGCGCTGGCGGACGGACTGGTGTGGAGCGAGCTGGGGGCGGCGCTGCAAAAATCAGGCGGATCCTATGTATATCTACGCGAAGGCTACGGGCGCGAGAAATGGGGACGCTTCATGGGCTTCCTGTTCATCTGGCAGTTCATCCTCAGCGGGCCGTTGGAGCTGGCCACGGCTTACATCGGCGTGGCGCAGTATTTGCAGCCGCTGTGGCCGCAGAGCAGTGACTTCACGCGATTGTGTGCGGGCGCGGGTGTGGGTTTGTTTGTGATTTTCCTGCTGTATCGACAGATTGAGTCAATCGGGAAAATCACGGTGGCTCTGTGGGCCGGGTCGTTGCTGGCGATGGCGGTGGTGATCATTACTGGCGCAATGCATTTCGATGCGAAGATCGCTTTCGACTTCCCGGCAGACGCCTGGCAGTTCGACGCGGCGAAATGGGTCGCGCTGGGCGCGGCCGCGCGCATCGGCATCTACGATTACCTCGGCTACTACGACATTTGTTTCATCGGAGACGAGGTGAGACAGCCGGGGCGTGTGATTCCGCGCGCGGTGATGCTCAGCCTCGTGCTGGTGGCGTTGATTTACATCGCGGTGAACCTCTCGATCATCGGCGTGGTGCCATGGCGGGAGTTTGCGGGCGCGGAAAACGTCAGCAAGCCGGTGGTGACGATGATGATGGCGAAAATCTACGGCAACGACTTCGCGCAGCTCTTCACCGTGCTAGTGCTGTGGACGATGGTGGCGTGCTGTTTCGCGTTGCTGCTCGGTTACTCGCGCATTCCGTATGCGGCGGCGCGGGACGGCAGTTTTTTCAAGGTCTTCGGCCGTCTGCACCCGCGGATGGGTTTTCCGCATGTGTCGCTGATCGTGGTTGGCCTCATCGCCGTGGCGGCCACATTTGTGAAACTGGGCACCTTGATCGACGGACTGCTCACCACGCGCATCGTGGTACAGTTCGCGGGTCAGATCGGCGCGCTCGTCATGCTGCGTCGTTTGCAGCCGCAGATGGAACGGCCGTTCCGCATGTGGTTGTATCCGCTGCCGGCGCTGATCGCCTTGGTGGGCTGGATTTATCTGTTGGTGACGACGGATCGCGTGCTGCTGGGCTATGGCGCGCTCACCTTGATCGCCGGAGGTGGCATATTCATCCTCTGGAGTTGGAAGTCACGATCCTGGCCATTTCAACATCCGCATCACTGACCGATGGCGTGCATGAGCAGCTCCTTTCTCACCATGGCCGGGGTCTTGGTGCGCATGACCTCCATGTGCATGGTGGTTTTGATGTCGCGGTAAAACAACTCGATGCTCCAGCGCCGGTAATACAGCCCGGCGAGCTTCTCCGCCGGGTAGCGCACGGCGTCCGTGAAGGTGGTGGCGATCCACAGGCAGCGGGTGCGGTAACCTCTGCGCTCGATCTGCACGCGCACTTCTAAGCTGGTGGGCATCCTCGAGCCTATCCGGCAAAGCCAGCCATTATGCCTCATCCTACAGGCAGTCAAACTTGGCATGAGGGCTGCTATATCCGGCATGGACTGCTGTTCCGCCTTTCAGGTCGGCCCGGTACTTCAACATCAACTTAACGGAATTCGCTCAACCCATGAAACTCAGAAACATGACCTCCCTCATCGCAAAAGCGGTGACCGTCTTCTCCGCCTGCGCGGCTTTGAATGCTGCGGCCGGAACCTCCGCCCCTGCCAAAGAGCCGGTGCCCGTGGAATCCAAACCAGAAAGCCTCTTCAACTCCATCGGGGCGACCTTCGATGCGGGCTACGACAGCCGCTACTACTTCCGTGGGCTTTGGTTCGCCGACAACATCATGTGGGGGGCCTTGAACCTCGCCATTCCGCTCATCAGTGGTTCAGGTGAGGATGGATCAGGAAGCCTGACCTGGGGACTAGGCGGTGTTTACATCAACACTGCGGGGACTCCATGGAACAATCCGTTGACCGGCGCGTACTCCAAAAGCGGCTTCCAATACTCCGAAATCGACGCCATCACCAACCTGACATATGACGCTGGTTGGGCGAAGTTCGGGATGCAGTACCAATATTACTTCTATCCCGATAACTATGGTGGCAGCTTCAACGGTGTGCCGAATGCCGGAACCGACCCCGAATTCGCCTTGAAAGGTGCCGGTGAGCTCGGATGGACCGTGGCCATTCCTGTGCAGGGCTTCAACTTCTACGCAGGCTATTACTATGACTTCCGGATCGCCGGCCAGTACATCCAGATGGGCGTGGACTACACCATTCCGGTCAATGACTGGTTGAGCATCGTGCCTTCCGTCAATGTGGGCTACGGCATCGACTACTACACTGGCAACGGGGCATCCTCCAACCTGGGCTCCACCATGGTTCGCTGGAATGGCCAGCCCCTGGGACCCAAGTCAGGCTTCACTCATGTGCTCTATTCCATCGCTGCCCCTATCAAGCTGACGAATTCTGTCACTCTGACCACTTATGTGGCGCTGAATGAATCTGAACGCCTGCGCACCGGCCTCAATGCCACGCGCAACGAAATCTGGTGGGGAACAAAACTGAGCTTCTCCTTCTAATGTCTCCGGGGTTACAGCCCCTTTCTGATTGTCTGGTTAATGGTTGGGAAGCTCCTGGTTCGTTCGCGGACTGGGAGCTTTCTTTTTGCCGCGATGTCCCTCTTCCGCTAGCTTCCAGGCGCATGTCTGAAAAATCACTCCTCAACTGGAACTCGCGTAACGTCACCCGTGGCTGGCAGCGCGGCATCACGGCCTTCTTTTGGGGCCTCGGCTTCAAAGAAGAGGATTTCAACAAGGCGCAGGTCGGCATCGGCACGCCGTTGCTGGATGGAAACATCTGCAACGTGCATGCGCATGAGCTGGCGAAGCTCCTCGCGCAAGGCTGCGCGGAGGCGGGCATGGTCGGCTTTCCGTTTGGCGTGTCGCCGGCGAGCGACAACATCACGCAGGGCAACATCGGCGGCGCGGCCTCGCTTTGCTCGCGCAACCTCATGGCGAACGGCGCGGAGATGATCTGCACGGCGCACAGCTACGATGCGATCATCGGCCTGCATCATTGCGACAAGAACGGCCCGGCTTTTGCGATGGCTTTGGCACGCACGAATTTCCCCGGACTCATCGTGAATGGCGGCAGCATCATGCCGGGCTGCCACAAAGGGCAATCGACGAGCATTCTCGATGTCTATGACGCCGCCGCGAAGGAAGCACAGGGCACGATGAGCTGGGACGAGAGCGAGCAAATCATCCGCACGGCCTGCCCCGGCCCCGGCGGCTGCGGCATCGCGGCCTCCTTCAATACCTGGGGCATCACGCTGGAGGCGATGGGCCTCAGTTTGCCAGATACTTCGTCGATGCCCGCCATCGAGGCTGGCAAACGCGAGGAATGCCTCCGCGTCGGCCAAGCGGTGCGGAACCTCCTCGAAAAAAACATCCGTCCGCGCGACATCATCACAAAGCAGTCGCTCACCAATGCCATGACAGCCATCGCAGCCATCGGTGGCAGCACGAACGGCGTTTTGCATCTTCTCGCCGTCGCGCGCGAGGCCGGTGTCGATTTCACGTTGCACGATGTGCAGGCCATCTGCCGCCAAGTGCCCGTGCTGTGCAGCTTCGCGCCCCGCGGACGCGGCACGATGGTCGATCTGCACCGCCTCGGCGGCACCACGATGCTGTTGAAGCACATCTTCGACGCCGGACTGCTCGACGGCTCCTGCATGACCGTCACCGGCCGGACTTTGGCTGAAAATCTCACCAACGCGAAGGCGGTGCCGTTTCCGAACGACCTCATCGCGCCGCATGACAAGCCCTTCAAAGACTACGCCGACATCCAGGTGTGCTTTGGCAACCTCGCGCCTCACGGCATGGTCTTCAAAGTCTCCTCGCTTAAAGAACCGCGCTTCAGCGGCCGCGCGATCTGCTTCGAGAACAGCAAAGGCGTCTTCGAAGCCGCCGCGCAGGGCCGCATCAAACCAGGCCACATCGTCATCATCCGCGGCAGCGGCCCCGTGGCGCTGGGCATGCCGGAGATGCACGTCGCCAGCGCCGCGCTCGCCGTGCCGGAGCTGTATGGCAAGGTCGCCCTCATCACCGATGGCCGCGTCTCCGGCGTCTCCGCTGGCGCGGTGGGCGTGCATTGCACCCCGGAGGCCGTCTTGGGCGGCCCGATTGCCAGGGTGCAGGACGATGACGAAATCGAGTTCGACCTGCTGGCCGGCACCATCGCCGTCAAAGCCGACCTCGATGCCCGCACCTGCACCATTCCTGTCGTGACGCATCCCTTCGGCTACCTCGCCGATTTCGCCGCGACGGTTTCACAGGCCCATGAAGGCTGTGTGCCGAAATGGACGCTTAAGCAGAGCGGTCATTAGCCCAAACCTCATCGCCAACAGGCATTGTCAGGCGAGGACGCCCTTCACGATCGCTCCATGCACGTCTGTGAGTCGGTAATCACGTCCTTGGAAGCGATAGATAAGCCGCTCGTGGTTGATGCCGAGCTGATGGAGCAGCGTGGCGTTCAAATCATGCACATGCACCGGGTCGCGGGTGATGTTGAAGCAGAAATCATCCGTCTCGCCGAACTGGATGCCCGGCTTGATGCCACCACCGGCCAGCCACATCGTGAAACAGCGTCCGTGATGATCGCGTCCGTGATTGGTGGGCTCCAATTTGCCTTGGGAGTAAGTCGTGCGGCCAAATTCACCGCCCCAGATGACCAGCGTCTCGTCCAACAGGCCACGCTGTTTGAGATCACGGATCAGCGCCGCGCAAGGCTGGTCGATGTCGCCGCATTGCAGACGTAGATCACTGGGCAGGTTGTAGTGCTGATCCCAGCCGCGATGATAGAGCTGGATGAAACGCACCCCACGCTCCGCCATGCGTCGCGCCAGCAGGCAGTTCGCCGCGAAGCTGCCCGGCTGCCGCGTCTGTGGGCCGTAGGCCTCGAGCGTGGCCTGGCTTTCACCGCTGAGGTCAGTAAGCTCCGGCACGCTGCTCTGCATGCGGAAGGCCATTTCGTATTGCGTGATGCGCGTGGCGATTTCCGGGTCGCGATGAAGGTCGAGCTGCTTCCTGTTCAATGCGGCGATCACATCGAGCTGGTCGCGGCGGGTGGAACGCTCCACGCCGGGTGGATTGGACAGATACAAAACGGGATCGCCGCTGCTGCGCAACGCCACGCCCTGATGATTCGACGGCAGAAACCCAGATCCCCACAGCCGCGCATAAAGCGGGTCGGCAGGACGTGCAGCGCTGCCGCGTGAGACCATGACCACAAAAGCAGGCAGGTCTTGGCTTTCACAGCCGAGGCCATAACTCAGCCACGCGCCGAAACTCGGTCTTCCAGGCTGCTGGTGTCCGGTTTGCAGCAGCGTCACCGCCGGGTCGTGGTTGATCGCCTCCGTGTGCATGGAGCGGATGATGCACAGATCATCGACCACCTGCCCCGTGTGCGGCAGCAGCTCGCTCACCCATGTGCCGCTTTGACCATGCCGCGCGAAGTTGAACAACGACGCGGTGACTGGCTTCGACTTCTGCTTGTCGGTCATGCCCGTCAGTCGCTGACCGCCCACCACCGACGCCGGAATTTCCTGCCCGTGCAGCTTTTTCAAACCAGGCTTGTGATCGAAAAGGTCGAGCTGGGATGGACCACCGTGCATGAACAGGTAGATCACCCGCTTTGCCTTCGGCGCGAAATGCGACAACGCCTTCGCATCTCCCATCAGCGACGCCAGAGCCATGCCGCCGAGGCTCAAGCCGGAGTCACGGATGAATTGACGTCGCTGGAGGATCGAGTTCATCGCTTTGTGATCACTTCATCGAGGTTCAGAATCGTGTGCGCGATCAGTGCCAGAGATTGGTGCCGCTCGAACAGGCCACGCAGCAGCTTCAGCTCGTCTGATGTCGGCTCGCGGTAGGTCGCGGCATGGAACATCCACGCGATGCGGTCGCCTTGCCCCTCGGAATGTTTCGCGAACGCCTCGGCGGCCTTGGTGAAGGTTTCATCATTGAGCAGCATGAGCGCCTGCAACGGTGTGTTCGTGCGGGCGCGGCGCACGGTGCATTTCTCCCGCGTGGGCCCATCAAAGGTCAGCAGCATCGGGGGCGGCGACTGGCGCTTCACATAGGTGTAGAGGCTGCGGCGCCACAAACCTTCACCGGTATCAGGCACATACGTCTCCTCGCCGTTGTAGCTCACCGCTTCCCACAAGCCCGGAGGTTGAAAGGGCTTCACACTTGGCCCGCCGATGGTTGGCACGAGCAGGCCGGAGACTGCCAGCGCCTGATCACGCAGCATCTCGGCGGAAAGCCGTCCGCCGGGGTCACGAGCGAGCAGGCGGTTCTCAGGATCATCATCACGCGTGATGCGCGAGTCCTGGCGGTACGTTCTCGACATCACGATGGTCTTGAGCAGCGTCTTCACATTCCACCCGCTGTCGCGAAACGTTGCCGCCAGCCAGTCGAGCAGTGCGGGATGCGTCGGCGCTTCGCCTTGTGACCCGAAGTCATTCTGCGTGCGCACTAGCCCCTCGCCAAAACACTGTGCCCACAGCCGGTTAGCCGCCACGCGTGCCGTGAGTGGGTTGCCCGGTGAAAAAAGCCATTGGGCGAAACCGAGTCGGTTAGTCGGCAGCCCGCTTCTCCACGGCGCGATGGTTGTCGGGACACCAGGGGTCACAGGTCGGAGCGGTTTGTCATACTGGCCGCGCTCCAGCACATGCGCCGTGCGCGGCTTTGGCATCTCCTGCATGACGAGCGTCGTCGGAATCGACTCGCGCAATTCTTTCTCGGCCTTTTGCGCGGACAAAACGGCATCGCGTGCTTTCTGCGCCCGCGCATCGGTGAAGTGATCGACATAATAGTCGAGTAGCAGCTCCGCGTCCGCAGCACGGCGTTTGGCGGATGAGGTTTCAACGATGCCCCCGATGCGCTCGCCCCAGAACCAATCCTCCACCGCGTGCATATCCAGAGCTGCAGGCACTAGGCGCGCCTCGTCGATCAAACCGTAGAAACCCAGACCCGAATCACGACGACCGATGCGCAACGGTTCTTGATTTGCGATGCTGCCGTCCAGCGCATCCCTCCTTACTTCCAACGTCGTCTGTTTCGCATCAAAAAACACCCGCAGGCCGCCAGCCTTCCTCGAACCATCATAGCTGATGGCGATGTGATGCCATTGCTTCGCGCTGAGCGCCTCGACGGTGGAAACTTCGATGGCGCTCGCACCCCAGCGATGTACGAGATTCACCTGGATGCGGCCCTTTTGCCAGATCAGTTCCAGCCCGCGGCGTCTGCCCACCGGCTCGATCAGCGAAAGTGGGCAGCTCAACGACCCCTCGGCATTCACCCACAGGCCGATGGTCCACGGTTGATCCGCATTGAAGCCTGCCACCCGCGCCTCGACGTGCTGCGTGGCGTCAAACTTCGACGCCATGCCGCGCACGCCGGGCTCCGACGCTGATGGATTGCCCTTCATGGCAACAGTCCTGTCGAAAGACTCGTGAAACAAAGACCCGCGTGGTGGCTGCGCCAGCGTTTGCGCCGCGTTTTTCTCCCACGCTACCATGCGTGGCCTCAATGCCTCATGAATCGGCACGAAGGCGGATTTGGCGGTTTGCACCAGCGCCTTTGCCTTCACCAACCCTGCCTGCTGCTGCTCCGACGGCACCTCAAGCAGCGGCGGCGGGTTGTCAGAGTGGATCAGGCCCCGTTCGGGCACATTGTTGAAGAACGCAAAGAGCTGGTAGAACTCCCGCTGCGAAATCGGATCGTATTTGTGGTCATGGCACTGTGCGCAGCCTGCGGTGAGGCCCAGCCACGTCGTCATCGTCGTGTCCACGCGGTCCACGACGTATTCCACACGGAACTCCTCGTCGATGCTACCACTTTCGTTGTTAGCCATGTGGTTACGATTGAAACCGGTGGCGATGCGCTGACTCACCGTGGCCCCTGGCAGGAGATCTCCCGCGAGCTGCTCGATGCTGAACTGGTCGAATGGCATGTTCGCGTTGAATGCGTCGATCACCCAGTCGCGCCATAGCCACATCTGGCGTGGCTTGTCGCCGAAGTAGCCGTTCGTGTCCGCGTAACGCGCCGCATCGAGCCAGGTGACGGCGAGATGCTCGCCGAAGTGCTTCGATGCCAGCAGCTCATCGACCACCACCTCGTAAGGTTGCGCCAGCATGGCCTCCGTGGGCGGCAAGCCGGTCAGATCCAGCGCCACGCGGCGGATGAGCGTGTGAGGTGCGGCTTGCGGCGCGAAATCCAGACCGTGCTCCTTCAATCCGGCACCGACCAGCGTGTCGATGCTGTCGCCTAGGTCATGCGCCAGCGGCTCGAAGGCCCAGTGCTGCTGATACTTCGCCCCTCCGGCGATCCATTGCCGCAGCGTGGCCACCTGCGCGGCGGTGAGCGGCTTCTTGTGCGACTCCGGCGGCGGCATCTGCTCGTCGGGATCAGACGACGTCACACGGGTGATGACTTCCTGCCAGTCCGCGCCGCCCACATCGAGCCTCAGGTCCGCCTTACGGGCCTTTGCATCCGGCCCGTGGCAGGCGAGGCAGTTCTCCGAGAAAATGGGCCGGATGTCGCGATTGAAGCCCGCCTCCGCGCCTGCAAGCAAAGGCGCGAACAAGAGCGAAAGTGCGAGCATGCGGCCAACCATGACAATAAAGCATTACGCGGTTGGATGGATGTCTTTGCTCCCCGGCTTTGATTGACCGCCAGTATGAAAGGCCATCTGATCCGGCGGCACCTCCAGGGCGATCTTCGTGCCATAGGCGATCCCTTCCACCCACGGTAGCAGCAACTCGAGCACATCGGTCTTTTGAAAGTGCTTCGGCTTTGTTTCGGGGTGCGGATGGTAAATGAAGCCCCTGACATGCGGCGCTCCGTCGCGATGCATGACAACATCGAAGAACGAAAAATCCTCCGCAGGCTCGGTAGGATGCCATTTCAGATCGCGGAACGCGTGCTTAGCTTTCACAACGCGATAACACAGCGGCGCGATGCTCACATTGAGCGTGCCGAGATGAAAGCGACTCAGATCAAGGCCGAGTTCCTGGAAGAACGGCAGTTGCATCCGCATCGTACCGCCGGGAAACAATGGATTGCCGTTCAAACCGGACGCGACGCGATGCCCCTGAACGATGACGGCGGGAATCATGCCACGAGCTGCTTGATCACCTTGCACGGCTCCACGCCAGTGAGCTTGTAGTCGAGGCCAGCCTTGCGGAAGCTGAGGCGTTCATGATCCATGCCAAGCTGGTGGAGGATCGTCGCGTGGATGTCGGCCACATGGACTTCGTCTTCGATGATGTTGAAGCCCATTTCGTCGGTCGCGCCGAGGGTGACGCCGCCTTTGATGCCGCCACCGGCCATCCACATCGTGAAGGCCTGCGGATGGTGATCGCGGCCCATGCTGCGGCCGAGCGACACGCTGGCCTCGACCATCGGTGTGCGGCCAAATTCACCGCCCCACACCACGAGCGTGCTGTCGAGCAGGCCGCGCTGTTTGAGGTCTTTGACGAGCGCGGCGCTGGCCTGGTCGGTGTTCTTGCAGTTGTTGCGCACGTTGCCTTCGACGTTGCTGTGCGCGTCCCAGCCTTCGTTGTAGATGTTGATGAAGCGCACACCGCGCTCGACCATCCGACGTGCGAGCAGGCAGGCGCGGGCAAAGGACGGCACCTTCGGATCGCAGCCGTACATTTTCAGCGTGGCCGCGTCTTCCTTCGTCAGGTCCATCAATTCCGGCGCGGAGGTTTGCAGGCGATACGCCATCTCGTAGTTCGCGATGCGCGTGGCCGTCTCTCCATCGCCATCGAGTTTCAGGCGGCGATGATTCAGCGCGTTGATGAGCTCGATGGTGTCCTTCTGCGTGCCGGGCGTGATGCCTTCCGGCGTGCTCACATTCAAAATGGGATCGCCCGTGTTGCGGAATCGCGTGCCGGCATACACGCTCGGCAGGAAACCGCTGCTCCAGCACGCCGCGCCGCCGCTGATGCCGCTGCCAGTGCTCATCACGACAAAGCTCGGCAGATCACGCGTCTCCGCGCCGAGGCCGTAGGTGATCCACGAGCCCATGCTCGGCCTGCCCGGCTGCGAGAAGCCCGTGTTCATGTAAATCTGCGCCGGAGCGTGGTTGAACTGTGTCGTGCGGCAGGACTTCACGATGGCGATGTCATCCACGATGCCCGCCAGGTGCGGCAGCACCTCGGAGAGCTCCGCGCCGCACTGTCCGTTCTTCGCGAACTTGAAGCGTGGCCCCAGCACCGCCGCGTCCGGCCGGATGAAGGCATAACGCTGCCCGCCGATCACCGATGGCGGCAGCGGCTTGCCTTCATACTTCGTCAGCATCGGCTTGTGATCGAACATCTCGAGCTGCGATGGCGCACCGGCCATGAACAGGTGAATGACCGCCTTCGCCTTCGGCTGAAAATGCGAGGACGCGGCCACATTCGGGCTCTTCGCCGCTCCGTAAGCCGATTCCGCCAGCAACGAAGCCAGCGCGATCTTGCCCGTGCCGACGGCACAATCCTGGAAGAAGTGTCTGCGGGTGATGTTGGGGGTGTTCATGGGGTTTGAATGGGGAAACGGGTGAGAGAGGACTTGTTGCCGATCTAAGGCCGGTCGGTTAAGCTGGGGCATGACAACGACTCTTGCCATCGACCTGCCAACTTGCCTGACGCTGCACGCCAGAAGCCGTGCGGAGGTGGAGGAACGCAGCAAATTCCTTCTCGCGTTGAAGTACTTCGAACTCGGCGAGATCACCTCGGGCCAGGCTGCCCGCATGTGCGGAATGGGCCGTGTGGCTTTTCTTCACGAAGCGAGCCGCCATGGTGTGCCAGTGGCGGATTTGAACGAAGATGAACTCGCCGCCGAGTTTGCCAATGTCTGATTTCTTTTCCCTGCCTGTCGTCTGCAACACTGGGCTAATCATTGCGCTCAGCCGGGTGGGATTGGGGCATCTTTTGGTGAAGTTATTTCCGAAGGTTCTTACCACTCGCGAGGTGGTGGCTGAACTCACCGCCAAGGATGCCGGTGACACGCCAGTCGTGGCTGAAACCCTCGCCAGCTTGGAGATTTTGCCCACTCCTCGTCGCGATCCGTTGTTGGAGATGGAAATCGATCCGGGTGAGGCATCCGTCATCTTGCTCGCCCGTGAGCTGGGCATCAAAGGTGTGCTTATCGACGACCGGCTTGGCCGTCGAGTGGCCAGAGACGTGTACGGACTCGAAGTTCGCGGCATCTGCGCTGTTCTCCTCCGCGCCAAGAAGCTATCCCTGATCGCGGAAGTCAGCCCCAAGCTCGACGACATCATCGCCAATAAATATTTCATCGGTCGCACTCTTCGGTTCGAGTGCCTGAGGCTGGCTGGAGAATAATTCAGCCCCCAAAATCCAGGATCTGTGCCGACGGCGCAATCCTGGAAGAAGTGTCTGCGGGTGATGTCGGGGGTGTTCATGGATGAGCGTGTTAGAAACTGCCTGGAAGGAAGTTTTCTGTCAGCAAGGCTTACGCCCCGTGTGGCTTCTAAGCCACTACTCAACCCTCATGGCAGAGGGGCATCTTGGAGCTGAAAGCCGTGTTTTGCCTGGAGAGGCGCAAGTCGCAGCATCAAGCTCTCTTTGGCTTTTTGCAGCAGATTGGATTCCTCAGCCGCTTTGCGGGCACCTTGAATCAACGAGTTTTGAGCCGACTGGCGGTCCTCAGTGCTCAGCTTGTTCCAAAAGCCATTTTCGTCTTTCACAATGCTGACTTCTTGGAGCTCACACGAAATGAGGCGCGGAGGGCCATGCCGTATGGCAGTCCTCTCCCCGTCCTCCGAAACATGAATGGAAAAGGAATCGTCCACAGTAAATCCCCAGGGCCTACGCATGAAATGAGCAACTGGCTATGATGATTTAGCGGCGAAGAAA
>CAYQWE010000036.1:0-48908 GCA_964421275.1 uncultured Prosthecobacter sp. | reverse complement strand
CGAATGGCACGGGATTAAGCCGCTTTGCGGTATCTTGAGCGGTGGGGGATTTCGATGAACTCGTGCCTGGGTTGGGTCAGGTAGGGGTAGGGTTTGGGCCGGGTCTTCACGGCCCTGGGTTCATGCCTGCCGGGGCGCAACTCAAGGATGCGCTGGCGCAATCGCTGCTCGAAGTCCATGAGCGCGGCGCGGCGCAGGCGCGGCCGTCCAGCTAGCCCCGCGAAGTCCGCACGCATCGTGGCGACCAGGTCCAGCGTGCCTTTGAAGCCGAGCTCAACGAGCAGGATGGGCTCGCCGCGCACTGCCTCGGCCTGGCGCGTCTTGAGCAGGTCGTAGGCGATCTGCACCATCTTCAGAGTGCGGCGTGCCATGGCCGGCGTCTTCACCCGCAGCATCTCGAACTTCAACGTCGTTTTGATGTCGCGTATCTTCACTTCGATGCTCCAGCGCTCCAGGTAGAGCGCGTCGATCTCCGCGCTGGGGTAGCGCTTCGCCTCCAGCAGCGTGGTGACCAGATACAGGGTCTTGGCCTTGCCGTCGCGCCCGACGCCTTTGGCCCGGACGTAGCGCAGTTCCAGCGTCTCGGGCAGCGCGTCCCACTCCTGCTGGCTCAGGCCGGCTTTGCCGCGCTGCGCGGGCTTGCGCCACACCACTTTGCGTGAGGTGGCGTCGATGCGTTTGCCCGCTTTCCAGTCGCGCTAGCGTATAAAGGGACAGACACTTTATTTCACTTCCCAAGTTCACAGGCATCCCTTGTCATGCACCTCTGCCCTGCTCTCGGACCCCGGTGGCTCGCGCATCGCTGGCCTTTGATCGCGATGCGTGCGCTGGCCCCCGCCGGGTCAAAGGCGAAGGCAGCCCACAAGATGAAACTTTCGAGGCTCAATCGCACGGCTTTAGTGCTCGCTGTCAACGCTTCGCGCCAGCCTCACGGCTGACTGCGCATGACTCGCTTCCGGCTGCCTGGCTCCAGGCTCTACCGGACGGGGTTCTTACCCGCTGGGTTGCTTCATAAGGTTTCCACGTTCTGATTCTCATGGTTTTTTTTACTCTGGTTGTCTCATTTCCTCCTTGTCTGTGTTTATCTTGGCGCAATGACCCCGTTTCCCCGAACGCCGCTTGAGCAACAACCATAGCAGACCCAGCGCCGCCACGATCAACACTACCAAGATGCTCCACGGCGTTGATGAGGTCGGTTCCTCGCTCGTTGATGACACTGCGGGCTTTGCTTCTGATGCCATTGTTTTGCTGATACTAGGTACCTCCAACTTTACCGCTTGAGTGACTGATTCATTGGAGCTTGCTAAGCGAGACCTGAGTTCTTCTGCTTTTTTCAAGTTCACAGCATATACTTCATCTATAGCCTTCACTTCAAAGCCGAACTCATTTGAATCAACCTGAACTGGTGAGCCAGGTTTCAAAGCAGAGCTTCGTTGCTTCCAACCACTTTCTGTAATGTAGCAAGTCTTGCTGATCCGGCACCGATAACGTCCGATGTTCTTTAACTCATAATAGCGAGACAGATTCACTGTGCTCCGAAAAGGTGATTCTGCATTTCCAACGATTAGATGATGCCTCGAGCCACCTCGAGGTATGCTTCCTGGCAATTCCTCGATCATTGGCAGACGTTCTCCTTCAGGACCGATTAGCTCGATCCTCATGTCAAAAGTTTCGGGGTTGGCTTTGTAAGCTCTGATTTCTTGCCCAGCTGCATTTGAGATCAAATATTCGATCCATACATCACCTGTAGTTTGATAAGCAGGAGAGTATTTTACGGTCAAAGTCAGGCCGCCTTTGGTGGAAGTATCTGCAAGCATTTCATCTGCTTTTAGATGCTGCGCAGAAAGAACAATCCCGAGGATTAGACAAATAGACTTCATGGCTATCAAGGAGCTGGAAAGTTATCGTTCGTCGTATTTTGCGACCAGATTGGATGATCAAAAAAGCGTATGCTGTCATTGTCAGCAGCCGCAGCTTTCCGAGTTAGCGTCCAACTGCCGCCTATTCTCTCGGCTGTCCATGTCCAATACCAATGGAGTCTTCGCACAGGCACCCATCGCGTATTATCCCCGGGAGGCTTGAACATGATGAACATCAGGAAGTCATCCGCCGTTTGGTGCGACTTTATTGGCCCAGATGTAACTAGTGGAGTGGTGGGACTGTCTTGGGTCTGTGCAGACACTCCTGTGTTGTGAGGTCCATCGTATGGATATGTCGTGTCTAAAACCCATTGGTTATAAAATGAGGGAAACGGGGTCAGGGTACAACTGCTTGACAAAATGTTCGCATTCATGATTTCGTGTCATGGGCTTCTTCCAAAAAGTGTTTCAGTTCTTCCGGCACCTTCTTGAACGCTGACTTCCTGTCAAGACGCCTCATCTGCTGGCTCATGTTCGCCGCCGATTTCATCTCCAGTTTCTCGGCCAGCCACTCCTGCGAGACCACCGAAGGAGAAGGCAAGTGTCTGTCCTGAATGGCACGGGATTAAGGCTGTTGATCGGCTGAAATGAGCATGAAAAACCCAGTATTCTGGGTTGAGTAGGGTGTGAAAAACTTCCCCCTTTCCTGCCGGGCCTCTCGACATGAAAGGGTCAATAGTCGATTCTTGACAGTCATGGCTTCACCTCCTTGGGCAGCTTGAGTTTTGCGGTCTTCAGGCGTTTGATTTGTTGGCATATGTTCATCACACTTTTCATCTGGTATGAACCGGGTGTTGGCGGGTGCGGTATGAGGCGCGGGCGCTCCCAAACCCTGCCGGATAGTCCGGCGGCGGTGGTTGGTTCTGTCAGCGGCGCGGAGTGCGGCGGACACATCCGGCCTACAGGGGAGGAGTAGTAGGCCGGATGTGTCGGGCGGAGAGCAATGCCGCCTCGTGCCTGACTCACTACGCCCGACTATCCGGCTGTGGGGGGTGCGAGTGCGGCATGACGTGCGGGCGCTCCCAAGCCCTGCCGGATAGTCCGGCGGCGGCGGTTGGTTCTGCCAGCGGTGCGGAGTGCGCCGGACACATCCGGCCTACGTTTGACTGGCTGCGTGGGCCGCTAGGGGTTTGGAGAGCCGACGAGTCGTCGGCATCTCTCTCTCTATGGCGACGGGTCGTCGCCGCTCCATGCGGGGATGGTGCCGGGTCGTAGGCCGGATGTGTCGGGCGCGGGGCATGCCGTCTCGCACGAGAGGGGCGCTACGCCCGATGATCCGGCTGTGGGGGGCGGGTGCGGTATGAGGCGCGGGCGCTCCCAAACCCTGCCGGATAGTCCGGCGGTGGCGGGGGCCGATGGCTCTTTTGTGAACAGGCCACAGTTGTTGCGGCGACGCAGGCGGGCGGCACCGCTTCACTACGGTCATGCGCACGCTGCTGCTGCTCCGCCGCCCCCACATCGCCCCGCGCCGGTGGAGTGCGACGCCGCGCTGCAACGGCGCAAAACCATGCTGTACCACCTCCATGGCCTCTGCCCGTGCTACAGCAGGGCGTCACTGCTTCACCACCCCCCTTAGAGCATTCATTACCATCGCTATGGGTGTCTCAAACAGGCGCGTTTGCCGCACTCGGCGGCAGGCGCAGCCGGGAGCCGTGCTGCCATCTCTACGGCCTTCATCGTCCAGGCTCCGTTTTTCGGATGAGGCGGCGGGCGGGGCGTGTTATCACAGCGCATGCGCATTCCCGGCTTCTCGCCCTGCTGACTTTTCCAATCACCGCCCCTGCGGAGCTACCCCTCAATATCGTGATTTCCGGTGAGGCGGGGCCTTATTACAAGGGAAGAGTTGAGTGGTCACTCAAAGTGCAGCGTGCCGATGTCTGAACGCCGCTGCATGCCGTCGAACGTGACCTTCATGCTTTGCGCATAGGCCTTGTCGCGTGCTTCCACGCGCGTTTTCCCCTGTGCAACGATGGCGAGCACGCGACCGCCGTTTGTTTCAAACAGGCCTGCGGCATTGCGTTTCGTGCCGCAGTGATACACATGCGCGCCATCCACGGCGGCCAAGCCTGAAATCACATCGCCGCTATGCGATGATGCAGGATAACCAGCACTCGCCGAGATCAGACAGATGCTCCAGCCGGGCTGGAAGCTGATCAGCTCCGGCTGCAGATGCCCCTGCGCCGCCTCAAACACATATGTGGCGAAATCGCCACGCAGCATCGGCAGCACGGCCTCAGCCTCGGGATCACCGAAGCGGCAGTTGTATTCGATCACCTGCGGTCCGTCGGGCGTCAGCATGAGGCCGAAGTAGAGGAAGCCGCGGTATTTCAATCCATCCTTCAAGATGCCCTGAACCGTCGGCTTCACGATCTCTTCCTCAATGCGCTTCATCAAGGCGGAATCAGCGAGCTCCAACGACGCCACAGCGCCCATGCCGCCGGTGTTTGGTCCCTGATCGTTGTCACGGATGCGTTTGTAGTCACGCGCGGGCATGAGGATCTGATACGATTCATCGCAAACCGACGCGAAGATCGAAATCTCCGGGCCGGTGAGGCATTTTTCGACCAGCAGATCGCCAGGGCCAAAGCAACGCTTCTCCATGACTTCCTCGATGAACTGTTTGGCCTCGGCCTGTGAGGTGCAGACGGCCACGCCTTTGCCAGCGGCCAGTCCGTCGAACTTCAACACGATCGGCGTCTCGGTCAGTGCGGCGTTGGCTTCTTCCGCCGTCGTGCAGATGGTGAAGTCCGCCGTCGGTATGCCGTGACGCTTCAAGAATTTCTTCGCGAATGCCTTCGACGCCTCCAGTTGCGCGATCTCCTTTAGCGGCCCCCAGCACGGGATGCCCGCCTCAGCGCACAGGTTCGCCAGTCCGCGATCTTTGACCAGCAGCGCCTCTTCGCCCGCCATACACAGGTCGATCTGGTTCTGCTTCATCCATGAGATGAGTTCCGGCAGTCCAGCGGCGGTGACACACGTCGCCAGCGCCGTGATCGCATCGCTGCCTGGATGCGCGAAGAGCTCGTGCTTCTCCGGTGATCCGCTGAGTGCCGTGATGAGCGCGTGCTCGCGCCCGCCTTTGCCTGTGACGAGGATTTTCATGGGACGCGTTCCTTAGCGCGTCGAATCCACGGCGCAAGCCGCCGCTTTCCCGTCTGCTCACGGAGGTGGCAGCGGCACATCGCCCGGACGTTGCGCGGGTGCCGGGGCGGCGGGAGGCGGCAGGATCGGATTCGGGGATGCTGCTGGAGACGGAGCCATGATCCTCCGCTGTCGCGACGCTGGGACGGGGGGGGGAGTCTGCGCTGAAGAAGCAGTGCCGCCTCGCGTTGGGATCACCGCACGCTGGACGACCTCCGCAGGCTGTGGGGCTGCGGCCTCAGCAAAGGAGACCCAGCCAGTCTTGACGCCTTTTTGAAGCTGGACGCGCGTCTTGTCCACCGTGGCACCTGGAGTGACCTGGCGAATTTTCACGCCCATCTCGTTCTCAGATCCGATCCGGGCCTCCATCACCTGCGAGGTGGTGCGGTCCACAAGCACGGCCACCACACCGCCGTCGATCTCATAGATGCCGCTGAGGCTGAGATTGTCGGCAAAGTTCGGGCCTCCTGCCTCCTCGGGTGCGGGTAGATCCTTGGTCGTAAAAATGGAACGCTTCCACAAGGACGCGTAGTGCTCCAGCTTCGGGAAGGCCACCGGCTCCGTGACGCTCTGCTTCTCCTGCGCGGAGGAGGCCGTGGCTGCTGCTGTCAGCCAGCCAAGAAGGTATAGATGTGGGAGGAGTGCTTTCATGCTCAGTTCGCCTTCGTCACCTTGGGCGCAGATTTCTCGTGGTAGAACTGTGTGAACTCGATTTCGACGTTGATGGTCTTGCTTGTGCCACTGGGGTTGATCTGAAGACGTGTGACGCCAAGGAAGCTCTCTGGTGACTGCAAGTCATGCAGCCAGGCGAAGAACGGCTCCTCACTCACCGCCGTGAGCGTGGTTTTAATGCTGGCTTGGTCGAAATGACGTTCCTGCTCCTCGACGAGTTCACCATCGGCACCGATGCCTTTCGCCTGCTCGATGAGTTCCGTGGTGCTGATGATCATCCCGTGCGCCCGCGCTTTCTGGGTGACGGTTTCGAGTAGCCGGGCGGAGGCGTCCTTATGGCTGGTGAAAGACGGAACATGCCCCTCGATCCATGCGGAGCGCTCAGCCCACACCGCGCCCTGGGAAACCGCCAGATTCATCGAGCTAAGCCGACCGCGCAGCAGATCGACCTCGTCGCGCACATCGAGGTAGTTGCGGAAGGCGAACATGCCGCCTCCGACGAGCACGATGCAGACGAACAACGCACCGAAGACGCCAAGGAGCATTTTCTCACTTCTCTTCATGAGCGGCTCCTCCTTTCATCTCAAAGGTGGCGCTCTGATCGCCCGCGATGACCGGCGGCGGACCGTCCAGCTCGAACCGCGCCAGCGCGTCGCTGGTCTTCAGCGCCTGCGTGTATTCAAGCGCGAGCGAAGCACTGGGCAGGCGACCGGTGAGGCTCAGCTTCTCCGGCGTCCACTCCCAATGCGTGATGACGGCCTCTTTCGACGACTCTGGCTCCATGCAGTGCAGCAGCACTTCCTGCGGCCATGTGGAGGGATCCACGGCGGGAGACGCCTCGACCCACGCCTTCTTGTGATCCATCACGCGTGAGGACTTAGGCATAAGCTCCGCCACCTTCTCTCGTAGCATGTTCCGCTCCTGCAAAGCCAGCGTCGTGAGCGTGGCGACAAGCGCAATGCCGGCAGCCAGTAGCGAGCCTGCCGTGAGCGCGAGCAGGCGCGTCTTTGCGCGTGCGGACTGGCGGCGGCGCTCGCCGACCAGCTCCTCCGGCATGAACGCGCTGGAGCCACGCTCCGGCATCGTGGGCGCTGGCATCTCACAACGAAAGGGCGTGAGGCCGGTCAAACGCTGGATTTTTCCGATGTCGCCGTCGTCGATCCACAGCACGAGGCTTTCAAGCCGCCCAAGTACGCCCTGGAAGCCAAGCTGGAGGCAGATGTTGTTCAACTCGCCGAGCGCGTTGTCATCTAAGCGGGTGGAAGAGAGCGGCGTGCAGTACACCAACTCCGCCCCACTCGTGATCGCGACGATCAAACGGTCCAGCTCGCGGAAAATCGTGATGCTGTTGCTTACCAGCGGATAGCACAAGGCATGGTGCGTGACCTCATCCGGGAGACGCGCCGTGTCTGCGAGTGGTACGGCTTCGTCCTTGAGCGCGATGATGCGCGCCAAGTGTGCGCCATCCTTCGTGGTGATGCTGCGCACCTGCACACTGGACTCGTCGTCGCCAGCTTTGACGCCCATGCGTTCGAGATGCAGCAGCGCCATGCTGCGCAGATGCTGCGGCTCTCCTTTCAACCATGCGGGCAGCACCCAAAAATGCGCTGCTGGCAGCGCGAGCACACGCCGCGCCGCCTGCTTCCCGAACGAGGCATCTGCGGCGGTGAAGTCGCCGCTCTGCTGACACAACGCGCCCTCCACCCCCGTCCAGCATTGCCAGACGTCGGCTCCGGGGAGCAGAAGCTCAGAGGCGGGTTTACGAGTTCTGGCCATGAACAGGGATCTCACCACGCCAGACGGCCTGTCCGCCCTGCGTGATGAGGATGAGTTTGCGTTGCAGGGGTCCGAGATGGCCGACGCTCTCGATGCGACGGATGGGGCCGGTGAATTGAATCCATTGAGTGAGCAGCTCGATGGTCTGGCGGTTAAAGACCCCGAGCATCTGCGCCACCTGCGGCACGCTGGAGAGGCGCACGTCGTCACGCGTCCGGTGTCGGCCGTCCCGACCGTTGCGGAAGGTCAGCAAAAGCTGAACCCGCTCCATCGGCACAGCGCCGAGCAAGGCGACGATCTCCGCGCTCGCATCATTGATGTCGATACGACCGTCGCCATAAACAGTGAACCACTCACGCCAGTCCGGGCGCTCCGCGTTCACGATGTCCATGCCGCGCACGTTGAGCATCTCCTCCACCTCCTTGAACGGGCGGTTGAACGGCATGCCCTCGCGCCCGGCCTTCTCATACTCGCGTTTTTCAGCGCCGTTGAGGCTGGCGTTGTTGTCGGCGTCCACCCAGTCCTTCAGCGCGTCGCACAGCGCGACGGTGAACTCCGGCCTAAAGCCCCAGCCGCTGAAAAGGCGGCGTAGGAGGATTTTGTCTCCTGTCTGGAGCAGGTGGTTGATGTTCAGCCGCGCCTCCTCGGTCTTCAGCGTCACATCAAAGCCACCACCGTTGTCACCGCTGAAGTGCAGCAGCGGATCGTCCTGCTGCATCGCCGGATGTCGCGCCAGCTCGATTCCGGCTTCAGCGTAACGCTTCGCGTAAATACGGCCACGCATCGTGCGCGCATAATCTGTGTCTGCGCGCAGCATCTTCGCCGCTCCGAAGAGCACCATCCCCAGTGCGAAGATCATCCAGAAGACGGCGATCAAGGCAGAGCCGCGCTGGAATGACGAATGAGTAAATCCGAATGACGAAGGAATGACGAAGCCCGAATGACGAGTCGTAGGCCGGGTGTGTTCGGCGGCTGTGGCGGCGTTAGCACGAGCGGCTGGCTTCGCCGAACTACCCGGCTGTGGGACGTGGCCGATGACTGTTTGGCCTGCGAACGCTCCTAAGCCAGCCGGGTCATTCAGCGAAGAGGGAACAAGATGCTGACGAGAGCCTTTCGCGCCGAACACACCCGGCCTACGGGCCTGGTGGCTCGTGGTTTGGGTTTCGGTCATTGGAGCTTCATGCGTCATTCGGATTTTGTGATTCGTCATTTCTGTGGAGCGGCGGCGATCTGCCCACGCAGATCATTCGCCACCCAGAACGTGTGTTCGTGTGTGCGCGGGTCATTGAGGAATGTGAAACGGAGCCGGATGAAGAGCGGCGGCTGGGGACGCCTTTTCGGATCCCAGTCGGCGAACCACTTCTTCTCCTCCGCATCATAAAACTGCCACTGCATGCGTGTGAGGTTCTCGAGCAGCGGAAGTTCCGCGAGTGTGTCGAACTGATCCTCCCTGCCTGCACGGGCGGGGCGCTTGAGATGCCGCACGACTAGATCGAGTGTCTTCTCACCACGAGTGCGCACGAGGCCGAACTCGACCGCGTCGGCCAGCTTGAACCTTGAATCCCAACAGAAAGGCATCTGGCTGCCGACGATGAACAGGTTGCCCGATGAGCCATGTGCGACTTTCTCGGCTCCCGCAGTCAGTGTGATGCCAGGCGGCACATTCTCGAAGTAGTCACGCCACTGAGTAACAAAATTCGAGATGCGCGTCTCCGTGACTCGCGCCGCATTCATCGACTTGCCGAGCTGTATCGCACCGTCGGCCACGCCCATCACACCACTGATCACCAGGCCCACGAGAGCGAGGGCGAGGAGAACTTCGATCAGCGTGAAGCCGGATGCCTCAGACCGGGCTGTTGGGTGAATACACATAGGTTTCCATACTGCGGACAATGCGGCGTGCCGAACCGTCGCTGATCCATGCCTCAACTCGGACGCGGAAGATGTGATCGAGCTCCACCTTGTCCTTCGTGATGAGGCGTACCTTCTCGATAGTGGCACTGGCGTCGATCTTGTCGCCATTTCTGGGGAAGTCGATGTGCGCAGCCTTGAACTCCGGTTGGTGCGCCACCTCCGCCAGCACTGACTCCAGCACGCGCAGCACCTGCGCCTCCTGGCGCGCCGCAGTCGTGGTCTTCGCGATGCCGTCGATGGCCTGTGTCATGCCGACAGACACCAGTGCGAAGAGCGCGATGGCGAGGAGGATTTCGAGCAAGGCGAAAGCGCCTGAATGCGGAACCTGATTCCGCATTCCGAACACCGAATTCCGCGTTGGCAGGTTCATTTTCATGACTTGGCGTTAAAGTCGAGGCTCTTGCGTTTCGCACAGGCGGTGAGCGCGTCGAAGGCGAGCTCCACCGTGCCGCCGGAGCCGCTGAGGCGGACTTCGATCGGCTCGCAGATGCCGGTGGGGCTGAACTCCCAGATTTCCCCCTGACGTGGCTGACGAAAAGAGCGCTCCCCCACACGGCGGATTTCGAGTTTGCCGCCGAAGTCCGACGCAGAACCAAGAGAGCCTGTGGAAAGCCCCATGCGGACGGTCTGCTGGCACTTGACGGCTTGGAGCAGGCTCTCACGCGCCGTGATTTCGATAACTGCAACTGCGCGACGCAGGCGATCCTCTTCTTTGACGCCGGAGATGCTCACGATGGAGATGCCGAGCATCAGGACGAGGATGCTGAGAACAACCAAGATTTCGACGAGAGTGAAGCCGCTTCGTGGCAATGACGAATAACGAATGGCGAATGACGAAGGAATGACGAAACCCGAATGACAAGTCGTAGGCCGGGTGTGTTCGGCGGCTGCGGCGTCGTTAGCACGAGCGGCTGGCTTCGCCGAACTACCCGGCTGTGGGACGTGGCCGATGACTGTTTGGCCTGCGAACGCTCCTAAGCCAGCCGGGTCATTCAGCGAAGAGGGAACAAGATGCTGACGAGAGCCTTTCGCGCCGAACACACCCGGCCTACGGGCCTGGTGGCTCGTGGTTTGGGTTTCGGTCATTGGAGCTTCATGCGTCATTCGGGCATTCCTCATTCGTCATTTTCAGAGCTGCCAGCTTCCCACGTCATCCCCGTTGTCCGCGATACCGTCCGGGCCGGAGGAATAGATGTCGAAGCCGCCCTTGTCCTTCACTCCAGGCTTGCGGTAGTGGTAGGCGTTGCCCCAAGGATCGAGCGGCATCTTCTTGAGCTTGCCCTTTTCAACGAGAATGCCGATGCCCTGCGCCGTGGTAGGCAGTTTCATCGTGTCCACTTCGTAGGCGCGGACGGCGGACTGGATCTGGTTGATGTGGCCGAGGGCGGCTTTGTTCCGCCCTCCTTCGAGGACGCCGCCGAAGCTGACGACGCCGACGCCGACGAGCAGGCCGATGATGCCGAGGACGAGAAGCATCTCTACGAGCGTGAACGCGCTGTGATGATGCCGTGTGTGTGTGTGTGTGTGTTTCATGTTGGGCTGTTGGATGTCATTTGATGCTTGAAATCGTCTCAAAGATCGTGGTCATCATGATGTAGGCCATGAAGCCCACCATGCCCGCCATGATGAAGACGATGAGTGGCTGGATAAGCGAGGCGAGAGTTTCAATCTTCTTGCTTAGCTCGCGATCGAAGCGTTCGGCGGCACGGGAGAGCGCGGATGGCATGTCTCCGGTCTGCTCGCCGACGTTCACCATGTCGAGCAGCAGCGGTGGGAACTGGCCGCTGCGGTCGAGCGCACGCGAAAGGCTCACGCCTTCGCCGACATGGCGCTGCACGCTCTCGAACTCGCGCCGTAGATGCGGGTTTTCGATGGCTTGGTGCGTGAGCTGCATCGCATGCACCATGGTGAGGCCGTTGCCGAGCAGGTTGGCCATCGTTTCGAGGAACTGGACGTAGAAGCGGGCTTTGAAGATGTCGCCAAAGAGCGGCAGACGCAGCTTGAACCGCGCCCACGGGATGGCGGATTCTGGGCGCTTCACCCATGCGCGGGCGAGGATGAACGCGGCAATGCCGCCGATGAGCAGCATCCACCATGTCGATTTCAACAGCTCGCTGACACGCAACACGACCTGCGCGGCGAACGGCAGGGAGCCGCCGGTGCTATCGAGCATCTCCGTGAGCTTCGGAATGAGATAAAGCACGAACATCAACGACACACCGACTGCAGCGACAATGAGGAACGCGGGATAAACCATCGCAGAGAGCACCTTCGAGCGTAGTGCGGCGAGCGAACGCATGTAGGCGGCCTGGCGCTTCAAGATCGTGCTGAGCGAGCCGCTGGCCTCGCCGGCGGAGACAAGCGCGCAAAAGAGACTACCGAAGCTCGGACTGGTGCTGGCTACGGCCTTCGCGAACGACATGCCGTCGCGCACCTTGCCACGCAGCACGCTGGCGAGTGTTTTGACGCCGGAGAGCTCGCGGCGACGCTCCATCGTGGCGAGCGCGGGTTCGAGCTGAATGCCAGCACCGACGAGATCGGCGAGCTCCTCGATGAATAGAACGACCTGCTGCAGCTTGAGCCTGATCGGCCCGCCCGGTGAGGTCTCACCGCTGGATTTCGCCCTCGCCGCCAATGGCGTGGGCGATTTGATGTCGCCCACGGCCTCGAGACTGACTGGCTGGAGCTTTTTCCTCCCCAACAGCGTGAACGCCTCCGCTCGATCTGCGGCGACGATCTCGCCGGTGATCATGCCGGAGGGGCCGAGGGCGCTGTAGGTGAAGGATGGCATCGTGAAACGAAGGGGTCAGAATGGGGGCAGAACATCAGGCGGCCAGACGGATGGCTGGGGCGGGTGCTGGGGAAACAACAGCGTCCGTGTGACGTTCACCTGTGGCGGTGACGGAGAGCACCTCTTCGATGGTCGTCTCTCCTGCGAGTACCTTCTGGAAGCCGTAGCCGCGCATCGGCACATGGCCGTCCTTGACGGCCTGCTTGGCTAGCTCCGCAGGATGCGCACGCGTGTTGATGAGATGCTGCAACGCATGAGTGACGAGCACGGCCTCATAGATCGAAAGCCGCCCTTGGAAGCCGCTACCACGGCAGGCTTCGCAGCCAACAGCACGCATGATCTGTCCACGCGCATGCGAGGGGAAGCCTATAGAGCGCAGATAGCTTTCCTCGACATCCGCTGGAGTCTTGCACAACGGACAGAGCTTGCGCACGAGACGCTGGGCGAAGAAGGCACGCACGGCGCTGGAGACGAGGAAAGGCTCGACCCCCATGTCGATGAGGCGCGTGATGCCGCCGATGGCGTCGTTCGTGTGCAGCGTGCTGAGCACTAGATGGCCGGTCAAGGCGGCGCGCACGGCGATCTCCGTCGTCTCTAGATCACGCATTTCCCCGATCATGACGACGTTCGGATCACCGCGCAGGATGCTGCGCAGGCCTGTGGCAAAGGTGAGGCCGATCTCCGGCTTCACCGCGATCTGCACCACGCCGGGCATCTTGTACTCCACCGGATCCTCGATGGTGACGATGCGGCGGTGCGTTTGATTGAGCTCGGTGAGGAAGGCGTAGAGTGAGGTCGATTTGCCGCTGCCAGTGGGGCCGGTGATGAGGATGATGCCGTTCGGCAACTTGAGCAGTTCCTCGACGACGGGGCGCACCGTGTCAGTCAATCCGAGGCGGCTGATGGTGACCTGCTGCTGCGCGAGAAGGCGCAGGCTGATACTTTCGCCTTCGACGGAGGGAATCGTAGCAACGCGCACGTCGATGGGCGTGCCGTCGAGCTCAAGATTGATGCGACCGTCCTGCGGCAGGCGTTTTTCCGCGATGTCGAGCCGCGCCATGATTTTCAGGCGGGCGATCACAGATGCCTGGAGCGACTTGATGTTCTCCGGCACCGGCAGCTCCTCCAGCCTGCCATCAATGCGGTAGCGGATGCGCAGGTGGTTCTGCTGCGGCTCGACGTGGATGTCCGTGGCACGCTGCTCCAGCCCCCGGCGGATAATTTGATTCACAAAACGCACGACGCTAGCCTCCTCGTCCTCCAGTTCATCGAGCACCGTGACCTCGTCACGCAAATCCTCCGCACCCCAATCCGCACGACCGCGCAGTATCTTCTCGAACGTGTCAGCACCGAGGCCGTAGAGCTTCTGCAAGCCTTCGACGATGCGCGTGCGCGGCCCGATGTGCCAGATCACCGGCATCGACAGCCCTGCCGCGACGCGTTGATGAGCGATGAGGTTCAGCGGATCAAAGGTAGCGACGTGCAAGGCGCGCGGAGTCTCCCCCCTCGCCGCATCCGGCTGCGCGTCTTGAATCTCCTCCGTGAAGACTGGCAGCAGCCGGTGCCGCAACGCGATCTCCGCCGGCAACAGGCGGCGCAGGCCAGACTCGGCGGGCGTCTCATCATCCTTTGGCTCCCACCATGGCAAGCCCAAGGTCTTCGCCAGGGCCATCAGGAAATCCCGTTCCCTCACCCCGTCGCAATCAAGCACTGCATCCACAAATGAGATCTGATTGAAGCACGCATCCTCGATCGCCAGCCTGACAGCAGGCAGGTCGCCGCAGCCGGCGGTTGCGAGGATTTGATCAACAAGTGGGAGCATGAGGCTGGGGGCTGGGTTCCGTCTTATAACAGCATATATTTATTAATAATTATAGAAAATGCAAGTTTTTAATATCTCCAAACCATTCGGAAAACTGAATCTTGGCATTTCGGCTGTTCGAATTCGCTTGGTGAAAGCATTTTCCACGCGGCGTGGGTGCCCGCTCGCTTTGGTCATCTGCCTGCGCCTCATGTTCGCGCTGATGCCGAAGAACCTGATCCTCTTCAGCGTGCTGCTATGCACTTTTTACATGCTGTTCGCGACGCCGGGCAGTGGCTAGAGGGAAGGTCTGCCCCATGCACCAACGCTGAGGTGCAAAGGCCGCGATTTTGCTTCCAAAGAAAAGATTGAACCATTAGGATCGGCTGAATTCAAACCGGCTCATGCACCTGCCCCGAAACACCCTCGTCATGGCGGCTCTCGTGAGCGCCGCCACCGTCACGAACCTCGCCGCTGAAGGCACGGTCAGCGTCCTCAACGCCCAGAAGCCCAAAGTCGCGATCCTAGCGGAGGATGTGACAGTGGACGGCACTCGCAGGCCGGATCTCGGCCGAGCGCTGGCAGACAGCCTGAGCACAAATCTGCTGCGTCGCGGCCAGATGCGCGTGTTCAACCTCACCAGCGAGGAGACAGCATCCGGCACGCAAAAACTGAATCTGCCGCAGAACGGGAGGACGCAGGCTCCGATGATGGACAAGGACGTGGACTACCTGCTGTCCTTCAACTTGTTCTCAAACGCGAACGAGCACCGTCTCACGGTCAAAAAGACGCGCATGGAGACTTCTGAGCTGATCGCTTCGCACCAGTTCTTCGCCTACGGTCGCGTGAGCGATGTATTCGCACTCGTGAATAAGATCGCCGACCGCGTCGATCCGCTGCCAGTGCGTCATGCGTTCCCTGCCACCCAGTCTCCTGCGGCGATTCGCGCCGCGCAGCCAGATGCGTGGCAGCGCGCGCAGTCATTCTGGGCAGGTGATTATGCGAATCCAACAAGTCCAGCCTACGACCCATGGCGTGCGAACCTCGCAGCCCAGCATGATTTGAAGAATGTGCCGAAAGCACTGGTTTACCGCGAGCTGGGATCCATCCAACACATCGACAACACATGGAAGTTCACCATCGTGCGGCCGGTCAAAGGCGTGGAACTGCGCACAAATGATCCGCTGCATGTACTCTACGATGAAGGTGATGTGTATGCGAACCTGCGCGTCGGCACAGTGGAACGTGAAGGTGTGGTGGCTGACTACGGCGGCGGCATGACGCCGGAGCATCACAAGCTGTTCAATGGCGACAAAGTGTTCGGCTGGCACACACCGCCAGTGGAGAAGCCAGCGAAGGCGAAGTAGGGTTGTAATACGGAACGGGCAGGCTATGCACTGCGGCCTCATGCTGCAGCTCTCCCAGATTCTCCTGCCCGTCGATCACCACGAGAATGATCTGCGAGCCGCTGTGCTGAAGCTGCTGCGCGTGCGTGATGAGGATGTGATTAGCCTGAAGGTGAAGCAGCGTGCGATTGATGCGCGACGTGGCCATGTGGAGTTCAGCTTCACGCTGCTGGTCGAGGTGAAGGACGAAGCGAAGGTGCTTCGCCGTTTGGGCAAAAACACGCACGTTCAGCCCGCTGCGGATGAAACGTATCGCCAGGTCGCTGAATCCACCGCGAAACCTGCGGTAGCGAGGCCGGTGATCGTCGGCACGGGGCCGTGTGGGTTGTTTTGTGGTTTGTTGTTGGCACGCGCGGGTTTGAAGCCGCTGCTGCTGGAGCGTGGCAAGGCGGCTGGCGATCGTGCGCGAGATGTGACCGGGTTCTGGCGGCGCGGGTGGGACTTCAACGCCGAATCGAACGTGCAGTTCGGCGAAGGCGGCGCGGGAACGTTCTCCGACGGCAAGCTCTACACCCAGATTCGCGACCGCGAGCATCGCATTCCGTGGTTGTTGCGTGAAATGGTGGCCGCAGGCGCCCCCGAGGACATTTTGATCAAAAGCAGGCCGCACATCGGCACGGACCGGCTCATCAAAGTCGTACGGCATGTGCGCGAGGAAATCATTTCACTCGGTGGCGAGGTGCGATTCGGCGCTCGCGTGACGGATGTGGTGATCGAGGACGGCGTGATGCGTGCGGTGACGTTGGCAGATGGCGAAACCATCGAAGGTGCGCGATTCGTCTTCGGCATCGGTCACAGCTCGCGCGACACGTTTGAGATGTTGCATCGGCATGGTGTGCCGTTTGAGGCGAAGCCGTTTTCCATCGGCGTGCGCATCGAGCATCCGCAGAAGCTCATCGACAAATCTCTTTACGGCAAATGGGCCGGGCATGAACGGCTCGGTTCAGCGCCCTACAAGTTCGTGGCGCACTGCGGCACGGGCCGCGCGGCCGACAGCTTCTGCATGTGTCCAGGCGGACTCGTCGTCGCGGCCACTTCGGAGCCCGGAATGGTAGTGACGAACGGCATGAGCAGTTACTCACGTGCTGAGGCGAACGCGAACAGCGGCTTCATGGTCGATGTGAGGCCCGAGGACATGCTCGCAAGTGATGTGTTGGCGGGGATCGAGTTCCAGCGCCGCATCGAGCGCCGCGCGTTTGAGCTCGGTGGTGGTGATTACCGTGCTCCGGCGCAGCTTTTGGGCGATTTGCTTGCCGGACGCGCCTCAACCGGGCCTGGAGAAGTTTTGCCGTCGTATCAGCCCGGCGTGGTGTGGACGGATTTGCGAGAATGTCTGCCGGAATATGTGATAGAAACGATCCAGGAGGCCATTCCGCGCATTGATCGTAGTCTGCCCGGTTTTGCGCTAGAGGATGCGGTGCTGACTGGTGCCGAGACGCGCAGTTCGGCACCGATTCGCATCCCGCGTGACGTGCAGACCTTTGAATGCACCGGCGTGAAGCATTTTTATCCTGCGGGCGAAGGCGCGGGCTATGCTGGCGGCATCATTTCCGCCGCTGCTGACGGCATGCGTGTGGCAGAGGCTATTTTGCGTGCGTGATCAAAGTCCGCGTTGTTCGCGAATGTGGTGCAAAACGCCACGGCAGCCGTCTTCGAGGAGATCGAGCACATGTTCAAAACCCTGCTCGCCGCCGTAGTAGGGGTCGGGGACTTCTTCGTCGTCATGATCGGTGCAGAATTCGCAGAACAGGCGGATTTTGGTGGTGTTGTCACCTCCGCTGTCAAAGGAACGGATTTCGCGCTGGTTCTGCCGATCCATAACGAGCACGAGATCGAAGTCGCGCAGGTCGTCCGTCGTGACCTGCCGAGCACGGCTTTGCAGATTGTAGCCGCGGTTTCGCGCCGCAGAGCGCATGCGTGCGTCAGGCAGGTTGCCCGCATGCCAGCCACCAGTGCCGGCAGAGCGGATGACGACGTGATCGGCGAGACCTTCCGCCTCCGCCAACGCCCGCATGACGCCCTCCGCCGCAGGGGAACGACAGATGTTTCCCATACAGACAAAAAGCAGGTGGAAGGGCCGTCTCATAAGCGCCGCTAGGCCATTGCGCCACATGGCACAAGTGAAACGATGTGGCGGGACTGACGACGGGCAGCTCCCCATGCCCAAGGGATGCCAGACATCCCCCAAGATTTCTTTTCTCATGTATGACTCTTTGGTTGAGCCGTAGTTTCAGCACGCTATCTGCTCTTGTTCATTTTAACTTCCGCACCCCCACCGCCATGTCTGTTGTCTCCAAAGGTCTTGAAGGAATCGTCGCCGCTGAAACTCGCCTCGGTGAGGTGAAGGGAGCGGAAGGCGTCCTGTTCTACTGCGGTTACGACATCAACGAGCTGGTGAAGCTGACCTATGAGGAAGTCGTCCACCTACTTTACTACAACAAGCTGCCGAACAAGGCCGAGCTGGAGACACTGACCACTGCGCTGCGCGCCGAGCGCGAGCTGCCTGACGGCGTGATCGATTTCCTCAAGACTGCGCCGAAAACGGCGAAGCCCATCGACATCATGCGCACGGCTGTCTCGATGCTCGGCTGCTACGACCAGAAGCGCCATGACATCGAGATGAGCGAAAACCTGGCCAACGCGATCCGCCTCATCGCACAGATCGGGGTGATCGCCGCCTACTTCCACCGTGCGCGCCAGGGGCTGGAGCTGCCGCCGGTGCGCAAAGACCTCAGCGAGGCTGCCCATTTCCTGTATCTAATGACGGGCGTCGTGCCGAGCAAGGAAGCCGAGCGCACGCTAGACATCGCCTACATCCTGCACGCCGAGCACGGTTTCAACGCGAGCACGTTCACCGCCCGCGTCGTCGCCTCGACCTTGAGCGACATGTATTCTGCCATCAGCGCCGCCATCGGTGCGCTCAAAGGTCCGCTGCACGGCGGTGCGAATGAAGGCGTGATCCACATGCTTCAAGAAATCGGCAGCCTGGACAAGGTGGACGCCTGGATGGCAGATGCGCTGGCGCAGAAGAAAAAGATCATGGGCATCGGCCACCGTGTTTATAAGGTACTCGATCCACGCGCGCCGCACCTGCGTGAGATGGCGGTCAAGCTCACCGAGCAGCTTGGCGAGGCGAAGTGGATCCAGATGTCCGAGCGCATCGCACAGATCATGCGCGAGCAGAAGGGGCTGAACGCCAACGTCGATTTCTACAGCGCCACGGTCTATTACAGTCTCGATATTCCGACGGATCTCTTCACGCCCGTCTTCGCCATCGCCCGCATGAGCGGCTGGACGGCGCATGTGCTGGAGCAGTGGAGCGAGAACCGCCTGTTCCGCCCACTCAGCGAATACGTCGGCAAGCCTTACGGCCAGAAGGTCGTGCCCATCGAGCAACGCTGAAACGTGTTCTACGGGTGTTTCCAACGCCGACGAACAATCGACGCGGCTCGTGACGTTGGTGCCTGATGCGTTTCCTTCCAGCCATCGGAGTCGTCGCGGTGCTTTGCACGCAGGCGGCGGCCCAGCCGGCCACACGTCTCGTGTGGCAACCGGTGCAGGAGTATTTCATCCACCGCGACGAGACGCAGCAGGTGAGGGCAGGCACGAAGCGGCTGAACTCATTCACCGCCTACACGCACATCGGCAGCGACTTCGGTTTCCATGGCCCAGCCGAGCATCAGATCGAGTGGCTCACCGATGAGATCGTCGTTCACCTCGGCCAAGAGCCTGAGTCATGGGCGGGGATATGGCACAGTCTTGCCGGGCAGGTGAAAAACGAAAAGCGCGTGATGGATTTCATGCGCGCCTATCCAGAGCAGATCACATCCAGCAATCAGCCGAAGGTCACCGCAGTCATGCTAGAGGCCGCTGGGAGAGGAAAGATCAAGCTAGAGATCAAATCGCCTGCCGAAGAATTGCGCTGGAGCAAATTCATCGATCTCAACGAACAGAACTACCGCATGTCCGTGTATCCAGTCTCCCCAGAGACAATCAGGGATGGCAAGGTCATCGCCTGGACGGCGGAGCCGGGCGCGGAAGTGAAGGTGTCCGGCCTGTGGCTGGGGCTGGAGATGCCCAACCTAACGTGGGACGCGCAGGCATTCCTCTGCTCGTACGCAAAAATCGCTCGTTGTTACTCGCTGGACACAGGGTTTGTCCGCGATCGTGCGCATATCGAGGAGGGCGCATTTGAGTCCGTCTCAGCCACCGGGATGTATGTGCTGGCCTCCGCTGCGGCGGCACAGAAGACAGTAGGTGTCGTCTCGCCGGATTACGCGCGCTGGGTGCTCGCCCGCACGCATGAGGCGGTGGGAAAACTGAAGACCGCCCGCGGCCTGCTGCCGCATTTTGTACGACGCCAAGGCAACGCATATCAGATTCATCCCGGCACGGAATACAGCACAGTGGACACTGCGATCTACATGCAGTCGATGCTTCTTGCGGCACTGATGCTCGACCAGCACACGGTGGCCGAGGAAATCGTGAATCATGTGCAGCAGATCGAGTTCGATCTCATGCGGCTGCCAGACGGCCATCTGTCACATGGTTACGAGGAGGATGGCGTCACTTTGCTGCCGCACGGCTGGCAGGACTGGGGGGGCGAGACCACGTTGGTCATGCTGCTGGAGGGCATCGCAAACCCCGGCCATCACCCGCCGCCCATGCGCAGACCGGGCAAGGCATGGCAGGGCACGGGCTTCATCCCCGAACTCCAAAGCCTCTTTCACCCTGACTTCGACAGTGACGAGCCAGACGTGCACGACGGAGTGCGCTGGCTCAGCGTGCGCCGCACGATGCTGGGAGCCCAGCGTGCCTACATTCCCAAACACTGGCCGCATTCACCAGCGGCGCGTGACGAGATCTACGGCCTCTCCGCCGGTGAGAACCGCTATGGCAACGGCTATCTCGTCGGCGGCGTTGATTTGCCGGATCAGAAGCTCATCCATCCGCACTACATCCTGATGTCCTCTACGCTGCGCTCGAAGCCCGACGAGCTATTCAGCCTCTTCGATCGCATGGAAAAAGCTGGCTACTTCCCACCATGGGGACTTGTAGAGAACCTCGATGTCGATGGCCGCAGCTACCTGCCGATGGAAGGCGCGCTCAACGCCGGCTTCGAGGCACTCAGTGCCTACCACCTGTTCGCTAAAACCCGCCGCGCCCTCGATGCGATCTACGCCGCCAGTTTGAAGAGCCCCCACATCCGCCGCGCCATGCAGTTGTTCTATCCCAAGGCCCTCGCCGTCCAGTCCGCCGCCTTGGAGGAGGCAGCGAGGCGGTGAGATGTTTATTTTTCCGAGCGCACGAGCTGATAACGCCTCATCTCAAGCACCTTCACACGGTCGATTTCCGTCACCGGCTCGAATTCCACACAGGCAAGCTGGTTGTCAGTCTCACGAATGATTGCAATGGGTCGGCAGATGAGATCGGGATATTTGGCCTTGGCGAAGAGTGTGAGCGACACAGCTTTATCAATGCCGAGCGATTCGTTTTCTTCTTTCCCCTCAACTGGCAGCACATAGCCTTTGCCATCCTTGTCCACACCGACATAAAGTTCGTCGATCTCCACCTGACCATGCCCTCTCACCTGGGTCCGGACATGGCTTTGCAGGTGAAAGCAGGCGAGGCCGGTGAACACATCCAAGATGCGGTTGTAGCGTGCGATGGTTAGAAGTCCTTGCTCATCACGCGAAAGATGCGAGGCGACAATATCCGGTACTGCATACGGAATCGGATAGGATTTCAACGTCTTGGGCACCTCTACCAGCGTTTTGCCCGCCACTTGGACAAAGGCGTACAGGCCGCTTCCCCGCGAGGCGATCATCCAGTTGCCGTGACGTGAGATCTGTTCTGGCAACTTATCCCGCGAACGGAAGGTGTAGATGATATCGGCGGGATTTTTGATGCGGATATTCAAGGTCGAGGCCGCATCAAGAACATCGTCTTTGGAAAACGGCACTTCCTCCAGACCGGGCTTCCATCGTTTCTCAAAGACATGCGCGATGATGCGCTTGTAGGAGTTCGTTGCTTCTGTGCTCATCACTTTTTCTCCAGGATAAGAACTTCTTCGCGTACACGAACGGTTTTATCGCCGTTGACCGCGTTGCGCACCTTGGTGCCGATACGCTCGCGCCAGAGATCAATGCCAAGGACGCGATAGCCCTCGGCTTCCGCTACCTCACCAAGCAGGGTGGCCGTGGCCACGGGTACCATGAGAAATGAGAGCTGGTCACCGACGACATAGCCCAGCTTGGCCTTACGACGCAGCCGTGGCTTCAATGCCCGAAGATGTCTGCGCATGCCGCCAAAATAATGCGCGACGACCTTGTGATACAGGCGTTCGAAGCCGCTGGTCTTGTTCAGCTCGACGCGCCGGTCCTCAATAGCCCTGCACACGGCCTGAATGGAAGCGAAGCCCAGCACCTCCTCAGCATCGCGATCAGCAACGAACACATTGCGTGTGTTGGACCTTAGCAGGGCTTGTTTCATGCCACGCAACTGCTCGCGGTCTGAAGTGAAACCCAGCAACAGCGACTCGACCCGCGTGGTGCGCGTGTAATCCTTTTCGTTTGGATACGGAGGCGAGGTGATGACCGCTCCAATATCGCCCGGCAGATCATCGAGTGTTCGCGCGTCATTGTGAATCACCGTAGCTGCGGGCGCGTGCGGGTGCTTTGTCTGCATCCTGACGAGGTCATCCGTCATCACGGCAACACGTTCGGCGAAATGACCGACTACATCGTAATCGTGCTTTTCCTTGGTGCGGTAAATCTCCGGTCCGAAGGCAAAATTGCCCGCGCCGTTCGCGATCACATGCGCCAGGCACACACGGAAGAAATTCAGCACCTCCGCAGACTGCGAAGCACAGTTTTTTTCCAGGCATTCACGCAGCATGATCAACCGTGCCAGAGGACGCTCGCTCACAAATCCCGTCGGCATCACCGACGACTCATCTTCGGTGAGGCGGTAGCGTCTCCATGCAGGCTGTGATGATTCCTCCATCAGCCGTGTGTTGAATGACAGGGGTGGTAGCCCCATCAATTCCATTTTGTCCTCAACCTGCATGGCGATTTTTTTGCCCAGCCTGCGTAGCAGGACGGGATCAAGACGCCAGTTTGTCTTCACTCCAGAAACGAGCGTCGCGAACGGGTGCGCGTCACAGCCGACACTGGGAATGCCGAGTTTTTTAGCCTCCACGAGAGTCGTGCCTGTGCCGCAGAATGGGTCGCAAAGCAGCGAGTTGTCGTCTAGGTCGAAAATCTCTGCATACTTGCGCACCAAATGGGGAGGATAGGAGAGGACGAAGCGGTACCAGCCATGCACTGCGGCATCTTCCGCCCGCAGCACGTTTGATTCCGCGATTTCGACGGAGGGTCGCGGTTTGGGCGCGGATTTAGTCATTGGTACGATGATTGAGCGCAGCGCACGGCCTTGCAACCACCAAAGACACCCGAAGGCTTCTCCTTGCTCCCGCCCGCATCCCCGGCTAACTCGACGGCCATGTTTGTCGATCAGATCAAAGTCCATGCGCGTGCCGGAAAAGGCGGCGATGGCAGTGCGCACTTTCATCGCGGAAAATTCCGCCCCAAAGGAGGCCCTGATGGCGGAGATGGCGGCGCTGGGGGCAATGTCATCCTCCTCGCCGATCCCAGCACCGACAGCCTGCGCAATTACGTCTATAACAACCGCCTCCTCGCCGAGGACGGCGCCAAAGGCGGTGCCACCCAATGCACCGGCCGCAGCGGCAAAGATGCCACGTTCAAAGTACCGCCGGGGACGCTCGTCAGTCGCGTGATCGAGGAACTCGACGAGGCCACCGGTGAAGTCGCGCTCAAATACGAGCCCGTGGCCGACCTCACCGAAACCAATGGCACCTACATCCTGTGCAAAGGCGGCAAAGGCGGCAAAGGCAATGTCCACTTCAAAACCTCCACGCATCAGGCCCCGCGCGAGTTCACCCCCGGCACGCCTGGCGAGGAAGGCGACTTCCACTTTGAGCTGCGCAGCATCGCCGACGCCGGCTTCGTCGGCTTCCCGAACGCGGGCAAATCCACGCTGCTCTCCAAGCTCAGCGCCGCGAAACCGAAGATCGCGAACTATCCCTTCACCACGCTGCAACCGATGGTCGGCGTGATCGAGTTCGGTGAAAACCGCCGCGGCACGCTCGCGGACATTCCCGGCCTCATCGAAGGCGCACACAACAACATCGGCCTCGGCCACGACTTCCTGCGCCACATCATGCGCTGCCGCATCCTGCTCTTCGTCGTCGATACCGCCGGCACCGAGGGCCGCGACCCCGTCGCCGATCTCGAAACCGTGCGCACTGAAGTCTCGCTCTACTCGAAGGAACTCGCCAAACGCCCATGGTGCATCCTCGCCAACAAGATCGACTTACCCGAGAGCGCCGAACACCTCACCAACCTCAAGGAGCGCTTCAAACGCGTCAAAGTCCATCCCATCTCCGCCGACACCGGCGAAGGCCTCGACAAGCTGCGCAAGTGGCTCGACGAGAAGATCGGGCAGAAGTTTGAGACCTGAAATCGAAGCAGCCGCCTTGGCTAGACCTTGATCATTTCACCAATGCGACGTCATTGTCATGAGACCATCGAGATCATCGCCCTTCCTGCT
This sequence comes from uncultured Prosthecobacter sp., assembly GCA_964421275.1. Classification (GTDB taxonomy): domain Bacteria; phylum Verrucomicrobiota; class Verrucomicrobiia; order Verrucomicrobiales; family Verrucomicrobiaceae; genus Prosthecobacter. Next base: position 24,857 of record CAYQWE010000036.1, on the reverse strand, counting down.
CAAGCACCGCCTTTCTACCGAAATCTTCGTGGCAACGCTCGAATCAATTGAAGAAATGGGCCGCTCTTTCGAGCCAATCATCGTTCAAAAAATCAGCGAAGTGGTGGAGGTCCAAAGCCAGCTCCCAGAGCTGAACAGTTCGGAGATGCTGCACACGGAATGGAATAATTGGGTCCATGATCGGCTCGGCGACGAATACGACAGGTATTCAGAATGGATCAATCTCCTGCGACATAGTTTGTTGCTGGTCCTTGGATCATTTTTTGAAGATCACCTGAAAAGGATGGCCGAGTCGTTCCTCGTTTTTAAAAATGAACCACCCATCAAATGGCGTGAGCAAAAACACAAGGGTCCGAGGGCTCCAAGGCACGTTTTAATAAAACAAGGCATACCACGAGAGGTGTTCGGAAGAAGCTGGGACGATCTCATGAATGTTTATGAGATCAGAAACAAAATCGCACATGCAGGTGGCAGGCATGGTAAGCGCACTGCCAATCTGAAAATGCCCAACATTCTCTGTAAATCCTCAGACAATCCAAAAAAGATTTAGCTTATCGATGGCAGCATAAATGCCATCTGCGCTCTGATGACAAATGTGATGAAGCCGATAAACGCGGCGGTTCTTTCTGCATACAAGGCGGCCTCTAAATCAGTTCCCACTCATGCCTGACGAAAAGTTGCCTCTCATTCTCCATCCTGGCAGCAGCCTTGCGCTGGTGAGGCCGCAGGGTGGGCGGATTGTAGCGGAGATGGTGGACGGAGCGCTGGCGTTTTCACGAGCTGACGAGAATGCGAGCACGGTGCTGGTCCCCAAGTTCAGGATCGGCGAGCATGTGTTTTGCGAGCCGGATTATCAGCAGATTTTGCTTTGGGCGGATGCTCTTGGGTTAGGGCCGGAGACTGTGATTGAGCGGCTCGTTGCGGCCCGAGAGAAAACTCGATTCACAAACGGGCGCATCATTAGCATCGGATGGAATACTCATTTGTTGCGGTTGAAATCGTTCGAGTGGGTGGACGGTCTCGCCATCGAGGCAATCACCTTTTTCAACGAACCGGATGATGAAGAGGAAGTTTTTGACATCACGTACGAGCAGCAAAGGCCCCAAAAACGCATTCTTCCGTCTAAGGATGCTCGTTGGATGGTTAAGTTGCTAACAAAATCATCCTTGTCTCTTCCGTTGCCGAAACTTCGGGAACTGGACTGTAGTGGCATGAACTTCGTCAGTATCGACCTCACTGCCACTCCGCTACTCACTAATTTGAATTGCAAAAACAACAACCTTACCGAGCTGGATCTTTCCAACGTTCCACTGCTAACCCATCTCAATTGTGGTAGGAACCAACTCATCCAATTGGATATCTCTTCTTTATCCAGACTCACATCCCTGATTTGTCCTAGAAATGAACTGACTGCACTAAATCTGTCCTCAGCGGGACAACTCAAAGAGCTTGAGTGCTATGATAATCATCTCACCTTTCTTGAATTATCGGAAGTTCCAATGCTGACAAGACTATGGTGCCAAATAAACGCGCTTAACTCGCTTGCCCTTTCCGATGTTCCGCGTCTCACAGAGCTTGCGTGCTATAACAATAATTTAAGATCTCTCGACCTCAATTCTATACGACACCTCAAATCTTTATGGTGTGATCAGAACCAAATCGACAAACTGAATTTATCTGCTGTTCCGTTGCTTAAAGAGCTGCGGTGTGACGGAAACATTCTAGAACCGCTCGCCTTCGATTCGGTTCCGCAGATGAACGTTTTATCATGCGAAGAACAAGGGATTACCACTCTTAATCTATCTTCCGTCCCGTACCTTACAGCGTTATGGTGTGAGAGAAACGAACTTGCCACATTAGACCTCTCTCACGTCTCACACCTAACTTGCCTATCGTGCAGCTACAACCAGCTAAAGACCCTGGACCTTTCCACCGTTCCGCATCTCACCAACTTGTCCTGTGAAGGCAACAAACTAACCACACTAGACCTTTCCGCTGTTCCCTTGCTTACAGCGTTGTGGTGCGATAGCAACCAACTCGACACGCTGGACATTCGTGCATTAAAGTATTTGAAAGCGCTTAGGTTCGACGTTGACAAAACACGTCTCCTCCAGCGCCCCGATCAAGACTTCTAATCATGCAGCATGCCGACTGGATCATCTTCGACATCGAAACGACCGGGCTTGCCCCGCCTGTTTACATCGTGGAACTCGCTGCACAGCGGATGCAGGGATGGGAACCGGTCGGCGAGCCGTTCCGCAAGCTGATCAACCCAAATGTGGACATCCCGCCAGAAGGCGAACGTGTGCATGGCTACAGCCGCGAAATCTTGGAACGGGATGGTGAGTCGGCGCACGCGGTTCATGCTGCGTTCGCCGAGTATGTGGGCGGTCTTCCGCTGGTGGCCTACAACCTCGACTTCGACTTGGAGCAGGTGCTCAAGCCGGAATGGGCACGTTTGAAAGTTGCGCCCATTGGCAGCACTGGCTTTTGCGCGTTACGTCTGGCGAATCGGTTGCTGGACCCGGTGCCTGCGGGCAACTGCAAGCTGGAGACACTGCGGCAGTATTACCGGCTGCCTGAGCGTGGAGCACACGGTGCATTGGCGGATGTGCTGACAGTGGCGGATTTGTTCGCGCAGGTGCTCTCCCTCATCGCCGGACAGCGTGGTTTGGACACATGGGAGAAGCTGGCTGGCTTCGCGAGTGAGGAATGGTATCCATCGCGTCTGACTTTCGGGAAGCACAAAGGGAAGTCCATTCACGACGCGCGGAAGAATCCCGAGCTGCGCGAGTGGCTGGAATGGCTGGCGAACTCCTCCAATCCGAAAAGCGCGAGCATGGGCCGCTGGTATCTTGGAGAACTGGAGAAAGGGCCACCCGATACGGACGAGAGGCTGTTTGTTGCTACTGAGGACGATGAAGCCGACCTGAATTCTGAGACGCATGCCGAGGGGATCATCATCTATGTTCATCCCAGCTTGCAGCGGCTGCGTGGGCTGATCACCGCCTCCCGCTCACGCCTTGCCGAGCTGGAGGCTGCCTACACGTCCGAAAAGAATCACGTCACAGTGTTGCAGGCCCGGATTTTCAAGCACCTGCGCCCGCACTTTGAAGAGCGCGACCGGCTGCGGCTGGTGGTGAACTACCGGCGCACCTTTTTGAACACGCTGCTCAGCGAGGGGGAGGACGAAGCGGAACGGGTGCGTGGTGAATATCAGCAGGCCGATGCGCGCACGCAGCAGGAATACGAGGAGACGGGAGCCGCGATGGAAAACAAGCGGCGTCTGTCCGCCGATGAGGAGTCCGAAGTGAAAACACTGTGGCGGGAACTGGTGAAGCTTTTTCACCCGGATCGCTATGCCGACGACCTCGAGAAACAGGAAACCTACACGAAGCTGACGGGTGCCATCAACACGGCGAAGGACAACGGCGATCTGGAGACGCTGCGGCAGATTGCCGCAGACCCCGTTGGCTATGTCATGCGCCAGGGCTGGACCGCGATTGATTTCGGCGACACGGATGAACTGGAGCAATTGCAAAAGCTCCTCCACAGCCTGGAGGCCGAAATCATTCTGGTGATCGAAGCCACGGACGAGCTCAAAAAGAGCTCTGGTTACGAATTCTATCAGATCATCAAGGATGATCCGGAAGCCTTTGATGCGCTGATGATGAAGTTCACGGATAAGATCGACAAAGAACTGGCAGAACTCAAAGCCGAGGCGGAACGGCTGAAGCAGGAGATCGTGGAACTGACAGGCGATGATGCGGCGGTGATTGGGTGAGCTATGGCTACTGCCGCAATTACCAAGTTCGTAGCGAGGCAAAGCTCATGGCATTTCGTCGCTGTCTGAATCGATGCTGTGATGAAGAAAGCGTTCAAGCCGTGGAGCGATGACCGGAATGCAACGAGCCAGAAAGCTCCACAGTTTGGATTGCTTTTCCTTGCCCACTCGGGCCATTTGAACCTCGGCATCCAGCCAGATCTTTTCGCGTTGAATGATTTGATCTGGTGTCCAGCCTCTCTCCGAGCGTGGGGGCGGTGGGTGCAGTTTCATGTTCGTCAATCAGGTGTCTGGGCAATCTGGGAAGACGCGGCGGGGTGGAACAGGAGCCTAGCGGCAGTTGCGATGAGGACATTTACTGGATGGACGGCGGCGTGTTCACCGCTCTCGTTCATCCGGGCGCTGGCGAGTGCAAATTGGCTCGGTGGTTGTGAGGCGGCAACGCACGGCTGCGCAAAAAGTTGGCGCTGGCGGGCGCGGATTGCGCTTGGCGTTGCCTTCCAGCCGTCGATACCGCGTCCTGTGGAAACATTTCCGCCTTCGTTCTCAATCACTTGCGAGGCGGTCTGAAAATACGGCTTTTCAGGCGGGGTGGATTTAGGTTTTATCCGCGCCTATCCACGCCAACTGCGCATGCCGACCAAGCGTTCTCCCAAGGCTCCGCTTCCGGAAGGCGTGGTCTGGTGGCGGCACTTGGAGCGGCATCCGCTGAACGAGGCGCTGGGGATTGAAATGAAGATGCAGCGGCTGTGCCGGGCGTGGTCGCTGCGGGATCTGAGCCGGGTGACGGGCATCGCCAAGTCCTACCTGTGGGGCATGGAGCGGATGGATGGTTGAAATCGCCTGCGGCATGGCCCAAATTGGGACCATGAGCACGGCAGCCATTCTTCAGGCATTCACCCGCATGGAACCAGCGCAGCAGATTCAGCTGGTCGAAGACATGTGGGACCGCATTGCCGAATCGGAGCAGCCGCCTCCGCTCACTGCGGAGCAGCGTGAGGAATTGAAACAGCGCAAGGCGGCTTATGCCAGCGGTGCGTCCCAAGTGCGTTCGTGGAGCGAGGTGAAAAACAGCCTGCTCAGAGACGATGGCCGCTGAGTCAATCATCCTGCCCGAGGCCGATCAGGAGATTGCGGATGCCTACCACTGGCTGGAACGGCGTGGTTTTGGTCTTGGGAAAGACTTCGTGCGCTGCCTGGATGCGGCGCTGGCCACTATTTGTCAGACGCCGGAAGGATTTGCGCGTGCGCTGGATGATTTCAGGCACTTCAAGGTACGCCGGTTTCCTTACACGATCTATTATGAATACACGGGCGGTGTGGTGATCGTTTATGCAGTCTTTCATGGTTCCCAGGATCCGGAGCGGCTGCGGCAGGCTTTGTGGTTGAGGAAGCCCGAGTAATCGCAATGACATTCAATCGCTCCAATCTCTGCTGGCTGGCCCTGACGCTGATCACGGCGGGCTACCTGCTCTTCTGGCTGCTGCTGCTGGGTGCCACGGCGGCTTACAGCACGCCGGACTCTTGGTTCAAGGTGCTGCAATCCGCGGAAATCCGGCATGCGACGTGGCTGAGCCTCGTGACCTGCACCTGCGCGGCGGGATTTGCGCTGCTGCTGGCCGTTCCTGTCGGCTATTTGATGTCGCGGCGTGAGTTTCGCGGCAAGTCGTGGCTGGATGCCGCGCTGGACATCCCGATCATCCTGCCGCCGCTGGTGGTGGGGCTGTGCTTGCTGATCTTTTTCCAGACACGCATCGGCAAGGTCATCGAAATGGCGATTCCATTCACCTATCAAATCAGCGGTGTGGTGCTGGCGCAGTTCGTGGTGGCCGCCGCGTTCGCGATCCGCACCATGCGCGGTACGTTTGATCATCTTTCCGCGCGGCCGGAGGAGGTGGCGCTGACCTTGGGCTGCACGCGCTTTCAAGCGCTGTGGCATGTGGCGCTGCCTGCGGCGCGGCGCGGCATGGTGGCGGCGTTTTGCATCGCCTGGGCGCGCAGCTTGGGGGAGTTCGGGCCGATCCTCGTCTTTGCCGGTGCCACGCGCATGAAGACGGAAGTGCTGCCGACGACGGTGTGGCTCGAACTCAGCGTGGGAAATCTGGAGGCGGCGGTGGCGGTGAGCTTATTCATGGTGGCGCTGGCGGTGCTGGTGCTCGTCATCGTGCGTGCCACGGGGGAGAAGATATGATCCAGCTTGAACAGATCTCCTGGAAGGCAGGCGGGCGTGTGATTCTCGCGGAGGCGAGCATCTCCATTCCCCGGAACACCTACGCGATGCTCATGGGGCCGACCGGCTGCGGCAAAACCACGCTGCTGGAGATCATCTGCGGCCTGCGCACGGCCACCACGGGCCGCGTGCTGCTCGACAATCGTGATGTGACCGAGCTGGAGCCGCGTGAGCGTGGCATCGGCTATGTGCCGCAGGATCTGGCGTTGTTTCCCAGCTTGAGCGTGCGCGAACAAATCGCCTTCGCACCGAAACTGCGCGGTTTGCCTTCAGCAGACATCGAAACACGGGTGAATCGCCTCGCGGCGCAGTTTGGCATCCCTGCGCTGCTCAATCGTCTGCCCGATGCTCTCTCCGGCGGTGAAAAGCAGCGTGTGGCACTCGCGAGAGCACTCGCCGCACAGCCGAAGCTGCTGCTGCTCGACGAGCCGCTCTCCGCGCTCGATGAAAGCATGCGTGCGGAGGCCGCCGCGCTGCTGCAAAAGGTGCAGCAGGAGCATGCGCTGACCGTTTTGCACGTCACCCATTCCCGCAGCGAGGCAGCGGCGCTGGGCCAGATGCAACTGCGCATGGACGGAGGGCGGCTGGAGGTTGAATGAGCGAAAACCTGGTTTAACCTGCGCACATGCCAGCGACTCTTGCCAAACCCAATGTCCGCAGCGTGTTGAACCAGTTGGACGCGCTTTCATTCGCATCGCTGGAGAAATTGATGCCGCAAATTGCCGCCTTGCGCGCGAAGAAGCATCCGCTGGTGTTGTCGAAGCGCGAAGCCTGGCTCAAGAAAAAGATCGAAGCTGGATTGCCAGCAGGGACTTGGGAGGAATATCGCCGTCTGATTGAGAGACGTGACGCCGGTGGTCTCACGTCACAGCAGCAGCAGCGTGTGGAGGCTCTTGCGGAGGCATTGGAGCAGCATCGCGCCGAATGGCTTGGCTGGGCCATGGAACTGGCACGGCTGCGGCGCATGACCCCGCAGGGCCTGATGCGCAGCCTGAACATCCAGCGTCCGGTGCATGGCTGAGCCGCGTGTCAGTGCTGCGGTAAGACGGCTCGTCGCAGATCGTTCGGAGCATCGTTGTGAATACTGCCTAGCGTTGGAAGCCTTCTCGCCGGGTGGTTATTGCATCGAGCATGTCATGCCTGTTGCGGCCGGAGGCGGCTCTGATCCTGCCAACCTGGCCTTCGCGTGTTCCGGCTGCAATGCGCACAAGTCCGACAAGACCAAGGCTGTTGATCCTGTGTCCGGTCGTACCTTTCGCTTGTTTCATCCACGGCGTGATCGCTGGGCGCGGCATTTCGCCTGGAGTGCTGACACTTTGCGCATCGACGGGATCACCGGCATTGGCCGGTGCAGTGTTGCCGCGTTGAAGCTGAATCGTCCGGCGCTGGTGAATCTGCGTCGTCTGCTGCTGAGCGAAGGGCTGCATCCACCGGGGCCGTGAGATGAAAAGCGTTTCGGCAGATGATGGATTGGAATCCAGCCGAAGCCGCGTTTAGAGTGCGTAAAATCAAAACCGCATGGATTGGAATGACTGGCAGCGCGTGCTGAAATGGCGCGCACTCGAAGAAGGCGATGCCGACGGTGCTCTCGTCAGCATGGAACGCCTTCGTGAGGCCACGGCGCACACGCGGGCTGGGCTGGGGTCAGAGGACATCAAAGGTGACAGCCTCGATGACCGCTCCGAGTTGTTTCTCGACAAACGGGCTGAATGGCTGGAGCGCGAGGCGGTGGGCTGGCGTGTCGAGCTGATTCGTGTGCTGGAGCTGCTGCGGGTACCGCAAGGGCGGTGGTCTTGGGCGTTCACCGGATGGATGGTGGCATTCATCGCGGGCTACTGGTTTACCGATCTCGGACAGACGAGTGAATTCAACCTGCTGGCGCTGCCGCTGGTCGGGCTGCTGGCGTGGAATGCAGGGGTGATCATCCTCGGCCTGCTGTGTGAGGTCATGCCAGGGTCGAAGGCGAACGGACGCGGCGGCTGGTTGGCGGAACTGCTGGCGCATGGTGTCTCGCGCTTTGGAATCGAACGCGTCGAGAATGAAAACACGCTCGCAGTGACGGTGCGGAAGCGGTTTGAAGAGCTCGCGTGGCCGCTGGCGTGGCGTCGGCTGCAAATGCGTCTGCGTCTGTGGCTGCATGTGGCCGCAGCGCTGATGGCGATCGGCGGTGCGACGGCGTTGTATGCGCGCGGCTGGTCGCATGAGTATCGCGCCGTGTGGGAAAGCACGCTGCTGGGTGAAAACGGCGCGCGGGCGTTTTTTAAAACCTTGTTCAAGCCCGCCTCGGCGGCCCTGCGCACACCGGTGCCGCTGGATCAGCTCGCAGGCATGCACCGCACTGGAGGCAAGGCGGAGAAGGCGGCACCGGCGCTGCCGTGGATTCATTTGTATGCGGGCACGCTGCTCGTGCTCATCGTGGTGCCGCGCCTGGTGCTCGCCGGTATCGGCGCGGCTCGCGGCGGGCGTGCGGTTTCCTCGCGGGCGCGTTCCTTGAGTTGGGGCGGTCATTTACGCGGCCTGCTGCGCGCGGTGGAAGGCGGGGACTCGCCCATCCAGGTGCTCGTGCATGCCATTGAGCCGACCGCAGCGCATCGCGAGATCTGGGATCGTGGTGTGCGTGGGCGCTTTGGTGGCATGGCTCGCGCGGAGTATCTGCGCATTCCTGCGGGTGATGAAGATGAGTTCGCCGCCGCATGGCAGCCGGTGTCAGCGCAGCTCGTGATGCTCTTCAACATGGCCACCACGCCGGAGGCAGAGGTGCAGCGCCGCCTTGTCTCTGATGTGCGGCAGCGCCTGCTCACGAAGCATGCGGAGCCGGATTTGATCGTGCTACTTGACGGCACCAGCCTCACAGGGCGCTGGACGCCGGAAAAAATCGCCGGGCGCGAGCAGTTGTGGACGCGTACGGTCGAAGGGCTGGCGTCTGAGGTGATCGTGGCCGTGCGCAAAGAAACCCCGCGCATGCCTGCCGCAGTGTCGTAATGTTTTCCAAGTTCTCCGTTCTCGTGCCAGCCTTGTTCTCCAGATCCAAAGCCTCGGATGCTCCGCCCAAACAGGGAGGGGAGGTGACGGTGCGTGATGCCTCCGACATCATCACACTGAGCCTCATTTCACACACGAACGCGGGCAAGACGACGCTGGCGCGCACGCTGCTGCGCCAGGATGTGGGCGAGGTACGCGACGCGCCGCATGTGACGCTATTCAATGAGTCCTTCACGTTGCTGGAGGACGACGACTTTATGCTGCGTCTGTGGGACACGCCGGGTTTCGGTGACAGCGCCCGTTTGATGAAACGGCTGAAGCGCGAGCGCAACCCGGTGCTGTGGTTCCTTTCGCAGACGTGGGATCGCATCACGGATCGGGCGCTATGGTGCAGCCAGCAGGCGCTCAAGAACGTGCGCGATGAGGCCGACGTGGTGCTCTACCTCGTCAACGCCACTGAGCCGCCTGAAGCGGCGGGTTACATCGGACCGGAGATGGAGATCCTCGGCTGGGTGGGGAAGCCGGTCGTCGTGCTGCTCAACCAAACCGGCACGCCGGGCAGTTCTGAGTCTGAGGCGACGGAGCTCGATGCGTGGGGCACGCATTTGAAGCAGTTCGAGATCGTGCGTGCCGTTCTCCCACTCGACGCCTTCGCCCGCTGCTGGGTGCAGGAGGACACGCTGATGGAAGCCCTGTCTTCGCTGGTGGAAGGCTCGAAAATCCCGACCTTCCAGCAGATCAAACGCGCCTGGGCGCGGCGGAACATCAGTGCGTTTCGAGATTCCATCCGACTCATTTCCGAGCAACTCACCGCCGCGCTCGTTGATGGCGTCGAAGTCCGCGCCGAGACGCTGCTGGAGCGTGTCGGCCTGCAGCGTGATGAGCTGAACCGCGAGTACAACGACGCGCGGCAAAAACTCGCCTCACATCTCGCAGATCGCGTTGAGCAGACAACGAACAAGCTCATCGAGACGCATGGATTGAAAGGCGCGGCCGGTCACGAGATCAGTCAGGCGGCTCACGAGCATTTCCATTTGGATAGACCTGTTTCCGAGAAAGTCTGGGAGCTTATTAGCGCTTTCGGAAGCACTGCTGTTGGCGGAGCATTGGGCGGTGTTCTCGCTGATCTCAAAATGGGCGGATTGTCGGCTGGGATGGGAACCTTGGTCGGCAGTCTTGGCGGATTGGCTACAGGCTACACCACATTGGCCGTCATTAAGAATTTCAATCTCGTGCGCGGCAGCGACCAGCGTCTGCGCTGGTCACGCGAGCATTTCCGCGAGCAGATGCGCCTCGCGCTGCTGACGTATCTGGCCGTCTGTCACTTTGGCCGTGGTCGTGGCGAGTGGCAAGAAAGCGAGCAGCCGCAGCACTGGCGCGAGGCCGTGGACGCAGTGCTCGATGAGCATGGTGACGCCGTGGATCATCTGTGGAAGACCGGTGTGCAGAAGGAAACGATGCCCGCTGCACTGTTCCGCCAGACACATCAACTCGCCGGGGATTGCATGGTGGCGCTGCTGGAACGGCTGTATCCGAGCGTGGATGCCAGTACGTGGGAGTACTGAACGGCAAACTCGCGCAGGCGATGCTCCAGGCGTGATGGGGAGGTCTGCCAGCACTGCACCGCATGTGCGCGGAAGTCGGCGGGAGTGACATTCAACGTGAGCAGGCATCCGCGATGATCCTAGGCGGCGACTGCGGCGGTGCCGAAATATGTGGCGGATGCAATAGTGCGTATTCATGAAGATGCGGGTTTGGGTTCAGGCGGCTTGAAGCATGGTGCGGAGAAATTCGTGAGTGGGGGTGCTGCGCAGCTCGCTGGCGATTTGGCGGAGGCGCTGCATGACGGCATCGACGGTCTCATCGAGCGTGGAGGTGCCAGCGGTGACGCCGACGTTGCGGGCGTCGATGAACCATTCAGGATCGAGTTCTTCCGGGCGTTCGATTTGAATCGTGCGCAGGCCGTTGGCGGTGGCTTTTTGCGCGAGCTGGCGCGTGTTGTTGCTGTTGCGGCCGCCGATGACGACGATGTGATCGCAATCGCGAATCAAGTCATCCATCGCGAGCTGACGTTGCTTCGTCGGATGACAAATCGTGTCGATGAAACGCACTTCGGAGCCGCTATGACGGCGTTTGATTGCATCTACGAGCCGCAGCGCCATTTCAACCGGCTGCGTGGTCTGTGAAACGACGCCGAGCCGTGGATGCGAGGGTATTTTTGCGAGGTCGGATTCTTCGAGCACGACCACCGCTTGCGGGAAATCGCCGATGAGGCCGCGCACTTCGACATGTTGGCGCTGGCCGATGACGATTGGTAGATAGCCGTCGCTGACGAGGGTGGCGAGCGCGTGATGCGCTTTTTTGACGAGCGGGCAGGTGGTGTCGATGACGTTGTGACCGGCGTTATGCCAGGATCGACGGTGTGAATCAGAGGCTCCGTGTGCGGTGATGGCAACGTGATGCGTTTGTGCGCTGTTGAGGTCGTCGAGATCACCACGTTGGGCACCGACAGCGGTGAGGTGACGGTCAACGAGTGGATTGTGGACGAGCTGGCCGAGGATGGTCAGCGGGGCGCGTTGCGCGGCGGCATGGGTGGCACGCAGGGCGTCACGGACGCCGAAGCACATGCCATGATGTTGGGCGAGGATGATGTTCATTGGTTTGTTCAGGGTTCGCTGTTCGCGGTTCTCAGTTGGGTTATGCTTTGTGAGACAAAGTTAGTGGGCAAAATGAGGGAAGATCAGGTTTGCTGCGCGGCTTTGACGATCTCGCCAAGCACCTCGACGTAGTTCTTGAAGGCGGTGCGGCCGACGGGGGTGAGTTCGTAACTGGTGCGGGGACGTGTGCCGGACTCGTCGCGCGTTTCCTTGAGGTAACCGGCGGTGCCGAGTGTGCGCAGGTGGGTGATGAGGTTGCCGTCACTCATGCCGAGCTCGGTTTTGAGATCCTGGAAGGCCCACTCACCCCGCGTGGAGAGCAGCGTCATGATGGAGAGGCGGCTCTTTTCGTGAATGAGCTTGTCGATTTGATCGAAGTCGATCATCTCGCCACTACCTCCGTGGGTTTCGGGCTGAAAAAGACCGCGAGCGCATAAACGATATGTAGCAGACCGAAGGTGAGTCCCATGACGAGCGAAGCAGGTGCCAGATCGCTGGAGAGCAGGTCCACATCGCGTTTCAGAGTCCAGGCGACGAACAACAGCAGTCCGGCGGCGACAAACGCCCAGCCGAGTCTCACGAGCGAGCGCGGCGAGAAGCTAGCGGTGCCGAGCAGCGCTAGGCCGTAGCAGAGCACCCAGATCAGCGCGGCGAGTGTCAGATTGTGCAGAAAAAGAATCAAACCGATGCCAACGACGCCGCCCACCAGCAGTGGCGGGCAGAATGCACGCAAGGCCATGCGCATTCCTTCGGACACAAACGGCTGGTTGCGGCGTTTGGCTTCGCGTACGAGCAGAAAGACATTCAAGACCGAGGCGATACCGAGAATGATCAGCCAGGTGTAGAGGAAGCACTTGTCACACGTCGCTGCGGAGCCTTGGTGCGTGAGCGCATGCCGAACGGGCCAGATAGAGGCCGCGAGAGCCAGCACGCCGCCCGTCAGCGCCGCAGGAGCCGAGACCGAGCGATAGATGTGCGCCTTCTCCATCAGGGAGCGGATGATGCGGAGATTCTCCAAGGCGTCTTCGGTCGTGCTCATGGCGATTACTTTGCATCGCAAAGTAATAGCTGCAAGAAGAACTTTGCGTCACAAAGTTAGTGACCCAGTTGTTTAAGTCTTCCGAAACAGTGATTGCAGATATTTATAATTTTCATAAATTACTCACAGTGCCCGCTCCCCCTCCATTCCCATTCGCCTCCCATACTTTGTCAGGGAGTAAGGCCCTGCGCTGGCTGTGCGTGGCCATTTGCGCTGCGGCACCATGGAATCCCGCGAGAGCGGGTGATCCGACGGCGGATCAGCAATACTGGCTGGAGCTGATCAACCGCTTCCGCAGTGATCCTCAGAATGAGCTGGCTAGGCTGGTGAATTTCTCCTCCCCCGGCGTGTGGGGCACGCCGAAGTCTGATGACGCCTACATTGCGAATGCGCTGAATTTCTTCGGCACGAGTGCCTCCGATCTCGCGGCACAATTCCCGGCTTTGTCCGCCGCGCCACCAGTGGCGTGGAGTAGCGCACTGAATGTGTCCGCGAAGGATTACTCCAATCTCATGGTGACGAGCGACCAGCAGTCGCACACGCTGGATGGGCTGGGCTTGGGCCAGCGCATCCAGAATGGCGGCTACAGCGCGAACTGGCTGGAGGCGGGCGAAAACCTCTTCGCTACCACGCAGTCCGTTATTCACGGCCATGCGGGGTTCGTGATCGACTGGGGGGATGGCAACGGCTCCGCCCCAGGCTATGGCAACGGCATCCAAAGCCCAGCCGGACATCGCGATGTGATGCTCAATCCGGCGTACAAGGAAGTGGGCATCGGCTTTCAAAGCATCGCTATCCCAGGCGGCAATGTGAACGTGACTGGCCCGTATGTGACGACACAACATTTCGCCTCGCAATACCGGACCGATGGTGCCAGCTACTTTGCCGATGCGATCCTCACTGGTTCGGTCTATCAGGACACCATTGCAGCGGACGTTTTCTACACCCCTGGAGAAGGCATCGCGGGAGAGGTGGTCAATGTTTACAACGACGCGACAGGTATCCTCGTGGCCAGCGGATTCAGTAACAGTGCCGGTGGATTCAACATTCCGCTCACCGGGCTCACCGACGGCGTCATCTATCGGGTAGAGGCACCGGACACCGGCCTTGCGCCACGGACATTCACGCTGACGGCCCACACGGAGAATTACGGAGTTCCGGTGACATTTTACGACAACGTCCATCAATCGTTCATGGTCGTGCCGGAGCCATGCTGCCCTCTGCTGCTCACAGGCGCGGCGCTGTGGTTCTGGAGCCCACGTCGCCGTCAAAAGCCCGTCTCTCATTCATGAAAACTCTCGCCTTGCTTCTGCTTTTGGCCATCCCGCTGCCCGCGCAAGAGGTGCCCTCACCGCTCGCAACTGAGATCCGTGCCGTCATCGACGAATATGAGAACTCGGTGCGTGCGAACACACAGAAAATCATCGCCGCCATCACGGAGGAGGAGAAAAACAAATACCGCTCCACCATTCCGAGCGCCGGACCTTACGCGACGAAGATGATGCAGCTCGTGCAGGCAAATCTCGATAAGTCGGACGTGGTCAAGGCGGTATCGTGGCTGGTAACCAGCGCGGCAGGCTTTCCTGAGGGGCAGGAGGCGCTGAAGATGCTCGGAACGACCTTCGCCGACCGCAAAGGCATCGCCGAAGCGGTGAAACAGCTCGAATACCACGGCCTGCCTGCGGAGCCTGTGCTCAAGGCAGTGATCGAGAAAAACCCGAACCGGGAGGAAAAAGCCGCAGCGCTCTACGCGCTCGGTGCTGTGCATTTCAAAAATTTCGACGCTTCAGCCGATCGTGTTTCCGGCGAGGCATCGAAGGGCAAGGCGCTGGATTGCTTCCAGCAACTCAACACAGATTACGCAGACGTGATAATCCAGGGCTTCAAGCTCTCCGACTTCGCGGCGAAGATGCTGTTTGAGATGACCAATCTGCAAGTCGGCTGCGAGGCACCGGAGATCGCGGGCAAGGATGCAGATGGTATGGATGTGAAGCTGGGAGATTACCGCAGTAAGCATGTCATCATCATCTTTTGGGGCGGCTGGTGCCACGCCTGCCACGGTATCCTGCCGCTCATGAACCAGGCTGCGGAGCAGTTAAAGAATAAAAATGCGGTCGTGCTTGGCGTGAATACTGACATCGAGTCGGAAGCGAAGAAGGCGCTCGCTGATTACCATGTGACCTTCCGCAATGTGCTAGACAACACCACAAGCGGACCCAACACCAGTCTCTACAACCTACGCAGCTTTCCCACCCTTTACCTCATCGACCCCAAGGGCGTCATTGCGGTCAAAAATGGATCGCTGGATGCGATGATCGCCAACATCAACGCGGCGCAATAGCGGTCTTTCCGCCTCTACCGCCAAGCCAGTCACGCCCTTCGGCACTAGCCAAATGGACTGGGCCGCGATCCTCGCCGCCGCACATAAGAACGGCATCCAGCATTACTTTATCGAAGACGAATCACCCACGTCGATAGAACAGATCCCCGAGAGCCTGAAATTCCTGCGAGTAAACGGCTTCGAGTGAGGTGGACGGGGCGATATAGCCCGATTTAACCCGCTGATATGGCGATATCCAGACGCTGATGGAAGAGGGATTGAAATCAGCGTCTCATCAGCGTAAGGTGAGCGGTTAAGAACATCTGAAACTCGCCAATCCTCCGCGCTGAGCCTGTGACCTCCCGCCGCCTTCACGCCAGCATCCTGCATGGCGTCTTCATCCTCTCCGGCATCTCGGCGCTGATCTACCAACTCGTCTGGCAGCGTGCGCTACTGACGATCTACGGCAGCAACGTTGAATCCGTGGCGATGGTGGTGGCAGCGTTCCTAGCCGGACTCGGCATCGGCAGTCTCTTCGGCGGCTGGATTTCCAAATCGACACGCGCACCGCTCGTGCTGCTGTTCGGTCTCGCCGAGCTCGGTGTCGGTGCCTACGGCCTCATCTCGTTGAAACTGTTCGACGCCGTCGGCGCGATCACCTCCGCACAAGCACACGGCCTCACGACGGGCGTCCTCGTTTTCCTGCTCGTGTTCTTGCCCACGTTGCTCATGGGTGCCACGCTGCCACTGCTCGTGGCGCATCAGGTGCGAGACACAGCGCATGTCGGTCATAGCGTAAGCCGTCTCTATTTCGTGAACACACTCGGCGCGGCGCTGGGGGCCTTTCTCGCGGCAAAATGGCTCCTCGGCGGCTTCGGCATGGGCGGGACGGTGCGCATTGCCGCCAGCTTGAACGCACTCGCCGCCTTGATCGTGCTGTCCACGCTGCGCAAAGCGCCGACCGGTTCTTCGGTGGACTCATCATCTAAAAATTCAGGTTTCAAATCCTGCGTCTCCTTCCCCACCGCACTGTGGTGGTCCGCGCTCTCGGGCTTTCTCGCCCTGTCCTGGGAGATCGTCTGGTCGCGTGTCTTCAATTTTGCCAGCGCCTCACGCGCTCCCGTGTTTGGCTGCATGCTCGGCAGCTACCTACTCGGGCTGGCGCTCGGTGCGCTCTTCAGTCCGCGACTACTGACTCAAAGCGATGACCTGCGTGACAAGCTGGGCCGCTGGGTCACTTATTCGAGCATGGCAAGCTTTCTCGTTGCCCCGCTGACGGCGGAGATGTCCTGCCACTTCTTCTGGGAGCTTGGCTATCTCTTCGTCATCCTCGCAGGAGTCTTGATCGGCCTCGCCTTTCCCCTTCTCTGCCATGCAACCATCCCTCCAGGCCAGAATGCCGGCAGCCAGCTCTCGCGTCTCTACCTCGCGAACATCATCGGCTCCGGCGCAGGCAGCTTGCTCACCGGTTTCGTCTTCATGGAATGGCTGGGGCTGCATATGTTGAGCCTGCTGTTGCTCGTCATTTCCATGCTCTGGGTTCGCAACATCTCACCGACTCGTGAGCAGCGGATCCTACTGACACAGATCGCGGCTGTGGCCGGGCTCTTGGTGGGTTCTTTTTTCTGGCTCTACGAGAAACTGCAGTACAAGCGCGATTACAAGTCACGCATGCGCTTCGCCCAGATCATCGAATCGCGTCATGGCGTGATCACGGTGGACACCAGCAGTGCGGTTTATGGCAATGGCGCTTACGACGGCATGATCGGCACGAAGCTGGAACCGAAGTCCTGGCTGGTGCGGCCCTACTTCCTCTCTGCCGTGCGTGATCGCATCGAAAACGTGCTCGTCATCGGTGTCGCCAGCGGTTCATGGACGCAGATCCTCGTCAATCATCCGCAGGTGAAACACGTCACCGCCATCGAACTCAGCCACGGCTACCTCGATTTGATTCGCTCTCGCCAAGAAGTCTCCAGCCTGCTCACCAATCCAAAACTCGATCTCGTCATCGACGACGGCCGCCGCTGGCTGCGGCAGCATCCTGACGCCCGCTTCGACGCCATCGTGATGAACACCACGCATCACTGGCGCGAATTCGCCTCCACCTTGCTCTCCCGCGAGTTTTTGACCGAGATCAAAGCGCACCTCACGCCCGACGGCATCGCGTTCTGGAACTGCACCGAATCCCCACGCGCCGCACGCACCGGCATGGAGGTCTTCCCGCACACGATGATGGTGATGAACCACTGTCTCGCCAGCAACGCGCCGCTGGTGCCAGATCGCGAACGCTGGCGTCATATCCTCGCCACTTACCGCATCGACGGCCAGCCCGTCATCGCCACTGATCAAATCGACGTCGTGCTCGACTTCCTCAATAGTGAACAACTACCTGCCCCTGGTGACATGTGGCACTGGTGCCGCCGCGAGTCGATGGAGCATGCCTGGGGTGCTGCCGAAATCATCACCGATGACAATTTAGGCCACGAGTATCCCTGATTGTTGCATTTGCATCCTTTGGCGCTCCGTGCATAGACAGGCGCCATGCCCGCCGCCCCCAGCACCATGATCGACCTCGTGCGCGAGACCGTTTTGCCCGACCTGCACGCTGATTTCAGCGCAGAGGCTGACTTTTTCGAGGCTGGACTTGATTCAATGGGAGTGATGCAGCTCGTGATGTATCTCGAAGAGCGCTTCGGCAAAAAAGTGGAGCCGACAGAACTGAGCCGGGTGAATTTCCGCAGCGGAAACGCGCTCGCGGCGCTGGTGAACGGAAACGCTGCATGAACACCGCCGCGCCCGTCATTCCTCAGTTTCCGATCACCGGGACTGATGGCTTCGTCGCCGCGTTGGATCATCTCTCACGCGCGGCGGACGGACGTGGCCTAGACGCGCTGAGCCAAATCGACGTTATCGGACAGCCAGATGAAGCCCGCCTGCGCTGGCTCGCCAGCGAACTGCCAAGGCGAATGCCGCTGCTGCACGCCACGCTGCGCAAAGGCGGCCTCTTTGCCGTACCATTTTGGGAATGCTCTGGTGATGCGGGTGCGATTCCCATCGAGTTTCATCGTGTACGCGGAGTAACCGGCCCTGAAACAGCGCAAATCGGAACGATCTCCGAATTGCGTGCACTGCGCATGCGTGGGCACCAGCGTGTGAGCCTCGGTCCGCCGCACGTCCGCTTCGATGTGGTGCGCACCGGTGCTCAAACGTGGTCCATCCTCATGCTCTGGTCACACCTACTGCTGGACGGCACAGGAGTGGAGCTACTGCTCAAGCACATGGACGAGCTGTGGCACGACCCGCAGGCCATTTCGCCGCAGCAGCCATCTGTGAGCGACAACCGCCCGTGGTGGAGACTGTTTCAAGACAGCGAGGCCTGCGGCAGACACCTCATCAGGCTCGGCTCGGAGCCATTTGTGTCAGCAAGCAAAGGCAGGCTGCTCACCGGACGCCGCTGCTGCTTCTGGGAGACGTTTTCACCGGAAGAGACAGCGAAGATCAAGATCACGCTCGGCAAGATCGGCGGCGACATGATGCGCACATTTTTTTACGCAGCGCTAGCGGCACGCTGCCATCAGGCGGTGTTTCATTCGCGGGGCCAGCACGGCCTCTCGTATGCCGTACCGATGCCGGTGCAGCAGCGCCCGAAGGATGCGACGGGCAAAACAGCGGTGTTTCAAAACCACATGGCGATGTTTTTCTTCATTTTGAAGGAAAACGACCTCACCGACCTCGGAACAGCCAGCAAGGCGCTGATGCGGCAGCACATGGAGCACCTCAAATTGAAGCGGCATCTATCCTTCAACGCCATGCAGCTCCTCATGCGCCGTATGCCGGGCAAAACGATGCTCGACATGGTGCGCCTCGGCCAGCGAGGCGAGATCGCGTCGTTCTACCATGCCTACACCGGCAGTTTTGGCGAAGGCATGACCACGTTCTGCGGCGGCGAAATCATCAATGCCATCCACATGCCCACTTTGTGTGCGCCTCCCGGCAGCGGACTTTTTGTATCCGAATGCCGCGACCAGCTCACTGTGACGGTGAGTCATCTGGACTCGTGTTTGAGCGAATCCGAGACTGAACTCATGCGGGAGCGCTGGCGTTCTGATCTTCTCGGTGAATGATGCGGCCATGAATCCAGATGTTCTCGTCATCGGCGGCGGCAGCGCGGGCGTGGCGGCGGCGGTGGCCGCCGCGCGTCAGGGCGCGGACACGCTGCTGATAGAAAGGCACGGTTTCCTCGGCGGTGCGGGCACGGCATCACTCGTACATTCGTTCTGCGGCTTGTATGATCTGCCTGTGACACCTGATGCGGCCCCAAAGGTCGCAAATCCCGGTCTTCCGACCGAACTGGAGAGCGAATTGCGCGCCCAAGGCATCGCGCACGGCCCGCTGCGCATGGGCAAAGTCGATGTGCTGCTGCACCAGCCGCAAAGACTGGCGTTGTTCTATGATCAATGGTGCGCCCGCGAACCAAACTTGAAGGTGCTGCTGCACACAGAGGTCGCGTCGTGCTCAGCCCGTCAAGATCACGTCGCTGGAGTCACCCTGCTGTGCCGCGGCAAGTCGTGGAGCGTGAAGCCGCGCACGATCGTCGATGCAAGCGGCGACGCCGTGCTCGCGGTGCTGGCGAATCATGCGTGGGAGGCCACACCTTCCAACGAGCTGCAACGTCCGGCTTACATCGTTGGCATCAGTGACGTGAAAGCTGGAACCTTCGCGGGCGATGGACCGCTGAAGATCTCCGGCTGCCTCGCACGGGCTATTCGCGATCAAAGCCTGCACGCCGCCGTTGCCGGAGCACATTTCAGAGCGGGCACTACGTCGAATGAAGCTTTTCTGACCCTTGATCTCGCGGGTGATTCTCCCGAATTTTCGTTCGATCCGAATGATCCTGGCAGTCTGGCGTGGATTGAGAGGCAGGGGCGCGAAACAGTCTTCGCCATCGTCGAACATCTGCGCGCTGCACTGGATGAATTCGCCAACGCACGCATTACCGCACTGCCTGTACGCGCAGGTGTGCGCGAAAGCCGCCGCTGGATTGGCGAGGTTGTTTTGACCGAAGAAGACATCTTGGAAAGCCGGGACAACGATTCATCCGTCGCCAACGCGACGTGGCCGCTGGAGCTGCGTGAGACGGCCCGTGGTCCGCGATTGCTTTATCCACGCGAACCGAAAGCTTGTGGCATTCCGTTGGGCTGCCTGCGCGCGCGTGATTTGCGCAATGTGTTCATCGCCGGACGCTGCCTCTCGGCCACTCACCGGGCGCAAGCAAGCATCCGTGTGATGGGGACGGCGCTGGCGACCGGCCAGGCGGCTGGAATCGCCGCCACTTGCGATGAATCAACCACCGAGGCGCTTGCACAACGGGTGCAGAAGGTTTTAAGCGGTCTGGAAACGTGAACATCGTCGATCTCATCTTCCAGCGTACCACCGCCACGGACACCGCCGTCATTAGCCCGGAGCGGCGGCTCACGTTTGGTGAACTGAAATCACGCATGAACGACTGCGCACGGCGGATGAACACTGACGCCGCGTGGCCGAGCAAGGATCGCCCGCGCATCGGCCTCGACGCGCCGAGCGGCGCTGACTACATCGTGGTGGCGTTGTCGATCTTGAGACTGGACGCCTGTTTTGTACCGATTCCCGGCGAGCTAACGGCCACGGAGCGTGCGCAGTTAGCGAGAGCGACGGCTCTGGACGCCGTCGTACATGCGAAAAACGCGGAGGAATGGCGGATCGAGCCTGTGATGCATGATTCACCGCCCGCGTTCGATGAAGCGGCACTCACGGCGCTGAATCCAGCCTTCATCCGTTTCAGCAGCGGCACCACTGGCACGGCGAAAGGCATCGTGATCTCACACGAGACGCTGCTGGGGCGCATCCTTGCGGCGAATGAATGCCTGCGCATCGGACCACAGGATCGCGTGCTGTGGGTACTGCCGATGGCGCATCACTTCGCGGTTTCTATCGTGCTTTATCTCTATCATGGTGCCACCACGATCCTCGCGCCTGCGAGTGACCCGAAGGTGATGATTGAGATGATGTGCATACACGCCGCGACGGTGATGTACGGATCGCCCTATCATTACACGATGCTCTCCGGCCAGCCGGGGGCGTCGTCACTCGGGTCACTGCGGCTGGCAGTATCCACAGCGTTCGCGTTGACGAATGAAGTGGCGGCACTATTTGCGAGCAAAACCGGCCTGCACCTCACGCAGGGCATGGGCATCATCGAGGCCGGGTTGCCGATTTTGAATTTGAAACATGCTCAGGACAAACCGACCTCCATCGGCCAGCCGCTGCCTGCGTTTGAGATCAAACTCGAAGATGGCGAGCTGCTGCTGCGCGGGCCGGGCATTTTCGACGCATATCTGACGCCGTGGAAGCCGCGTGAAGCTGTTTTACGCGACGGCTGGTTTGCGACTGGTGACATTGCGGAGATGGATGACGATGGATGCCTGTATCTGCGCGGCCGAGTGCGCAGCGTGATCAATGTGGGCGGGTTGAAATGCTTCCCAGAGGAGGTAGAGGCGGTTCTTCTCACTCATCCTGATGTGAAGGCCGTGCGTGTCTCCGCCCGGGCGCATCCCGCCCTGGGGGCGATGCCGTCTGCGGAGATCATCCCGCAAAACGCAGGCGCGCCGCCGACTGCGGGCGAGTTGAGAAAACTTTGCCAGGAGCGTCTCTCTGCCTACAAAGTGCCGTTGTTCTACACTTTTGTCTCCGAGCTGCCGCTGACTGCCAGCGGCAAGCTCCGCCGCCACTGAAGCCTCCATGAAACGATCCCCACGAATCGCCATCCTCGGTGCCGGCCCCGCAGGCAGCGCGCTGGCTGCGCTGCTGGCAAGACTGGGCATCCAGACCGTCGTTTTCGATGATGAGAAGCGCCCGGCCCTGCTTGTGGGCGAGTCATTGATCCCAGCCATCGTGGCAATCCTACGGCGCATGGGCATCGAGGACCGCGTGGCGGCCATCGCGCAGTTCAAACCAGGTGCGAGCTTCTTCCATCACTGCGGCACGCAGATGCATTTCAATTTCCGCTCGGTAGAAGGCCGCCTACCGCCGTATGCCTACAACGTGCCGCGCCCCGAGTTCGATGATGTGCTCAAGGATTACGCGAAGGAACTGGGCGTCACGTTTGTGAAGCATCGCGCCGGTCTTGTGGCGAAACTTGGCGGCAATCCTGAGCTGGAGCTGGATGCTGCGGCACTCGAAGCCGGTGGCTGGTACGGCGGTGACAGACCAGCGCTCATCGTCGATGCGAGTGGTCGGGCGCGCACATCGGCGAGACTGCTCGGCATCAAGGCGGAGGCCGGTCCGCGCAGGGACACCGCGCACTTCGCACATTTCACTGGCATTGAGCATCCGTTCGATCAGGGCCAGATCGCCATCACGTTCCACGAATGGGGCTGGAGCTGGCGCATTCCGCTGCCTGAGCGTATGTCCTTCGGCATGGTGATGAACCCCAAATCGCTGCCACACTACGGCACCAATGGGGAGGAACGCCTCGAAAAAGTGCTCATGACCGATGACATCCTCGCGCCGCTCACGAAGAATCACCAGCGTGTCACCGATGTTTACACTTACACGAACTATCAGCTTCTCTCCGACCGCGCACATGGCCCGGGCTGGGTTTCGACCGGCGACGCGTTCGGCTTTGTCGATCCCATGCTCTCTCCGGGTGTCTTCCTGGCGCTGGACGCGGCAGAATCACTCGCAGGAATGTTTGCGCAGCACGGCGAGTCATTACTCGATCAACCGGAGCGTTTGGCGAAGGGACTAGCGCGCCATGAGAAGCGGCAGCGCGCCTGGCACGAGGCGTGGCATGAACTCGTCGCGTATTTCTACGACGGTCGCATCGTGGCTTTCTACGAACGTGGCACGCAGCTCAAGGCGGACTACCCCGGCTGGTTCAGCAACATGATGGAGGCCATCTCCAGCCGCACGCTTGCGATGATGGCGACCGGCGCGGCCACCCGTGCCGCATGGAACCGTGGTTATCTGCGCGGCTGCTCGAAGTGGCTGCTGAAACCAGAACGAGCCAAGGAGCTGGCGCTGCCGTAACCGACTCCCCCCATGCCCGCGCGACTGCTCGCATCCCCTACAGCCGCGCATGTGCTGCCACTGCTGCTGTTTCTGCTGCTGGGCGCACTGCCTGGCCTGATCCGCGTGGAAAATCCCGAACTGCCCTGGCATGTGCGTGCGCCGGAGCATTGGGTTTACCCGCTGCAAACTGTGGTTTGTGCCGTGGCGCTGCTTCTGTTCCGCAGACACCACACTTTCAAACCGTGGAGTGGGCTGATACCGGCATTTGCACTCGGCATCGTCGGCTGCGCATGCTGGATCGCTCCCGCGCTGCTGCGCGAACACTTGGTTCAAGATGGTATCCAGTCGGCCTCGTGGTGGAAATGGCTCGGGCTAGTGGAGCGCTCGAAGGGCTTTGATCCGATGATCGCGAAGGATTCGGACCTGTGGTTCGGCCTCGTCGTGGGTTTTCGTTTTGCGCGCATGGTCTTGGTGGTGCCGTTTGTGGAAGAGTTGTTCTGGCGCGGCTTTTTGATGCGCTACCTTCTCGCCGAAGGCGGTCGGTTTGAAAAAATCCCCTTCGGCACGCATGAGTGGAGGGTGTTCTGGATCGTCACCGCCGCCGTAATGCTGGTTCACAACACTGTGGACTGGCCCGGCGCATTCGTGTGGGGGGCTCTGATGTATTTCCTGGCCGTACGGACGAAAAGTCTCGGCGCGTGTGTACTCATGCACGCCGTCGGCAATCTGGCGCTGGGCCTCTATGTGATGAGGACGCAGCAGTGGGGGTTTTGGTGATCACCCCTGAAGCGTCTCCACGCGCATCCAGCTTGGTTCACCACGCACACAGGCAAGTTTGCCGATGGCGGCGATGGCGGATTTCATGTCGCCCAACCGTGCGTCGTGAATCATGAGCACGAGCGACGTTTCTCCACTGGTGTCCTCAAGGTCTTCCGGCTGGATCATCGAGGAGATGCCGATGCCACGCTCTCCGAGCACCGTGGAGACCTGCGCCAGCACGCCAGGCACGTCATCAACCGTCAGACGCAGGTAGTAATGCGACACCGTGTCGTCGATGGGCTTTGATCTGCCGTAGAGACCGTGCGGTACGAAGCCGCTGTGACGCGTGCCGTGCATGAGCACGGCGGCGGCCTCACAGAGATCACTGATCACGCTGCTACTCGTCGGATCCTGGCCAGCGCCGCGACCGTAGAACAGCGTCTCGCCCACGACATCGCCATTCACGAGCACGGCGTTGAACGCGCCGCTCACGCTCGCCAGCACATGCGACAGCGGCACCAGTGTGGGCTGTGTGCGCACTTCAACGAGGCCGTTTTCATCTGCGCGGATGACGGAGAGCAGCTTGATCGTGTAACCGAGACGCGCAGCGAATTTGAAATCGGTGATGCTCACACGGTCCACTCCTTCCACATGCACCTTGTCCTGAGGAATCCAGAAACCGTAGCTCAGCGAGGCGAGGATGATGGCCTTGTGCGCCGCATCCCAGCCACTGACATCCAGCGTGGGGTCGGCTTCGGCATAACCTTTGTCCTGCGCCTCTTGAAGCGCGTCCGCGTAACTGAGTCCGGCCTGCGACATGCGGGTCAGTATGTAGTTGCAGGTGCCATTGATGATGCCGTGGATGGAGCGGATATGGTTCCCGACCAACCCCTCCTGCAACACCTGGATGATCGGAATGCCTCCAGCCACCGCCGCCTCGAAATAGATCGGCACGCCGCATTCCTCAGCCAGGGCGAAGAGCTCCTTCCCACGCTCGGCCAGCAATGCCTTGTTGCCGGTGACGACAATCTTTTTAG
>CAYQWE010000035.1:0-51041 GCA_964421275.1 uncultured Prosthecobacter sp. | reverse complement strand
AGCAAGGCGAATCACGGAGATGGCCTCACCCCTGTATGCACTGCGGCAGTTGAAGCGGGCCGTCGTTACATGAGTGCTTAAACGCAGAATGCCGCAGAGCAATCTTGCTAACGGGAGACGCTTTGTGATTCCGCGGAATGTGCAACGTGCTCCGCACCTTGAGTCTACGACTGCCCGGATGACAGCCCCCACCATCAGCGCAGATTCACCGCGCCACCGTCAAGCGTATAGTTCGTGCCAGTGGCGAAGGATGCCTCGTCGCTGCACAAATATAGGGCCAGAGAAGCAATTTCGTCTGGTTTGGCCATGCGTCCGATGGGCTGGGCCTCGCTGAGTTTTTGAAACATCTCCGCCTCACGGCCTGGATAAGTTTTGGCGAGATAGCCGTCCACAAATGGCGTGTGAACACGTGCGGGGGCGATGCAATTGCAGCGGATGCCATCTTTGATGAAATCCTTCGCGATGGAGTAGGTCATCATCAGCACGGCGCCCTTGGTCATTGAGTAGGCAAAACGGTCCGCGAGGCCCATCTGGGCTGCGATGGAGCACATGTTGAGGATCACACCGGTCTTGCGCAAGGTCATGTGCGCCAGAGCCGCTTGGGCGCAGGCATGCACGCCTTTGATGTTCACCCGATGCAGGCGGTCCATGTCCTCCTCGGTCGTGGTGAGTGCAGTGCCGATGTGGGCGATACCGGCGTTGTTCACAAGAATGTCGATCTTGCCGTGTTTTGCGGCCACTCCGTCGAAAAGTGACTTCACGCTGGCATAATTGCCGACATCGCATGCCGTGGCGTTCGCGCTCCCTCCAGCAGCCTTAATCTGATCCACCGTTTCCTGCGCCGATTCTTGTTTGAGGTCGAACACTTCGACGTGTGCGCCACTTTTGGCGAAAAGGACTGCGATGGCCTGGCCGATGCCGGATCCGGCGCCGGTGATGATGACGGTTTTGCTGGCGAGTGAGAACATGAAATGGATTGGGAGTGATAAAATAGAGTAACAGGTGGTCAGATCAAACGGCGAACTTGGTGAACCTGTTTTCAAAGCGTTTCGGAATCACACACTGAATCTCCGCACGACCGGTTTCGTAGTCTTCGCTGAGCACTTTGCCCTCCTGATGGGCGAGGGCGACGAGATCCATGCGGTCGAGCGGCAGGCTGAGCGTCAGGCGCACGACGCGGTCGATCATGAAGTCATGCAGGCGATGCAGCAAATCGTCCGTTCCCTGACCGGTTCGGACGGAAATCATTACCGCACCTGGAAACTCACGTTTCAGCTCTAGGTGACGCGTGACATCGATCAAGTCGATCTTGTTGAGCACCAGCAGGACTTTTTTGTCACCAGCGCCGAGTTCGGACAGCACCTTCGTAGTCGTCTGATAAAACTCCGCCGCTTGCGGCGAGCTGGCATCGATGACGTGGATGAGGAAGTCGGCCTGAACCGCCTCCTCCAACGTGGCACGGAAGGATTGCACTAGATCATGCGGCAGATTGCGGATGAAGCCGACGGTGTCAGTGACGAGCAGCGGCTGGCCGTCCGGCAATTCCATGCGGCGTGTGGTGGTGTCGAGTGTGGCGAAGAGTTTGTCCTCCACATAAGCGTCCGAGGTCGTGAGCTTGTTCAGCAGCGAGGACTTGCCCGCGTTGGTGTAGCCGACGATGGCCGCGTGCGGCACCGGAACGCGGCTGCGCTCCTTGCGCATGGTGTCGCGTTGCTTCTTCACTTCCTCAAGATCAGCGCGCAGTTTGTCGAGGCGCTTGCTGGCGAGACGGCGGTCCACTTCGAGCTGTGTTTCACCCTCACCACGCGCCGCACCCGCGCCACCTTGCCCACCGCCTGCACCGCCCCCCTGGCGGTCAAGATGCGCCCACATGCGGGTCAGTCGTGGAATCGAATACTCCAGCCGTGCCAGTTCGACCTGCAACCGCGCCTCGCGTGTCTTGGCGCGCATGTTGAAGATGTCGAGGATGACCTCGTGGCGGTCGATGACGCAGATGTCGCCCTCGCTTTCCCACGCACGCTGTTGTGCGGGGCTGAGTTCGTTGTCCCACACGATGCAGTCGGCCCCCATCTCCTTCGCCTGTTTCATCAGTTCGGCCGATTTGCCGCTACCAATGAGGTAACGGGCGGTGTGTTCGCGTGCAAAGACGAGTTCGGAGCCGATCACCTCGATGCCTAGAGTACTCACAAGCTCGCGCAACTCCTCCAGCAGGTCTGCGGCGTGCTGTTTTTCACGACGGTCGAAGTGCGCGCCGATGAGAAAGGCGCGTTCGACCATGTTGGGCTTTTCACGGATATCGAACATGGACGGCGGAGCATGGCGAGCGGTGGCACGTTGCCAAGCCGCGTATTCCATGCCATGAACCGCATCATGACCCGTCGAAACGCCCTTTTTGCCGCCCTCTGCCTCGGACTCGCCGCTTGCGACTCCTCGGACACAGCCGCGCTGCCGCTCAACCTGTACGAATGCAACGCTGGGGAGGCCGCGCTGCGTCATCTCATCGGCCAACTGCCCGAACTGAACCCCGGCGTGGCCAAGAGCTATTCCATCGTGCTCGGTGAGATCAATCGCGACGGCATGACACCTGCCACGGATGCGTTCACCACTCGTTTCGCCGATCTGAAGCTGAAGTTCGTCAATGCGATGAACCTGAAGGATGTCCCGCCGGATCACATCATCGCTGATTCCGAGACACGTCTCGCGGCGTTCGTGCTTCAGCTTCGCAGCCTTCAACAATTGAGTCCCACCACCTGGCAGGCCGAGGTCGGCTGGAGCTACAAGAAGGAATTCGGGCGCTTCAAGCTGCGTCTTGAAACCAAAGATGACAAAACGAGCGTGGTGGAAGTGGTGAAGCTGGAAGGCCGGTGATTGCCTGGTTAATTCAGTCCCGCCTGCTGTCTGCGTATGAATTCGCCAAGCAAGGGCACGGCAAAGGCGTATTTGCCATAGCGGTTTTTATAAACCAACCCGCTCTCGCTTAGCGCGGCGAGCATCTGGTTCACATGACTGCTGCTGAAAGGCTTCATACCGGACTCTTTTGATTTCGCCGCGATTTCGCTCACGGCAAATTCATCATCGCAATGCTCCAGCATTGCGACCACGGTCAAAAGCTCACGCTGACGGTCAGTCACGCGATTCCAACGTCCCGCAAAGAAATCTGTGTCCAGTTTCCGCACCACTTGTGCCACAGTCACAACTGGATCCAGCACACCGGATGCTTTTTGCTGAAGGTAGGAGTCATAGATCTCGCGGCAGAGGAACTGTACAAAGTAGGGGTAGCCACCAGAGCTTTTAGTGATCGCCTCAATGGCAGGTTCAGTGATCGTCACCGGGCAATTTTTCGCCTTCACGGGAATGGTGATGGCTTGACGGCATTCGTCTCCATTCAATCGGCCCAGCGTCACCACATGGAACATGCGCTCCGCGAAGGTGCGCGCTTCCACCAGTTTCGGAAACAAGGTGGGCAGGCCTGTGAGAGCGAGCAGAAACGGAACGCCTTTTTTCTGGATGGATTGAAAAACATCCAGCAACAATGAGAGCGGGTATTGATTTTGCCCTGCTTGATCACCCAAATTTTGCGCCTCGTCGTAGGCCAACACAATTCCCTTGCATGGCGTTGACGAGAGACAGTTCCAAACTAATTCCAGCACAGCTTTGAGTTTGTCTGCTGAAAGGCCCGGCGTGCTGTCATAGACCTGCTTTAGCAAATCGAAGCCGAGATAGATTTTCACAGTTTCCGGCCTGGCTTGGAAACCGAGACGCCGCTGCTCCACTTCTTGCACTACGACCCCGGACACCAAAGGGGAGAGATCCGCCAAGAGACGTATCGCAATGTTATCTTCGCTCACGCTGGCGGATTCGGAAAGATCAGTGCCCGCCCAAAGCCATCCTGCTTGCATGGCAATGGGTTTGAAGGTTTCCAACAGCACGGTCTTGCCGACACCACGAAAGCCGGTGAGCACCATGTTGGTCAGGACCGGATTTTGGGTAAGCAGTCTGGCAAATTCCGCCTTTTCATCCTCGCGGCCAGCTAGATAAGGCGGCGGATGACCTGCTCCTGGGCGAAAAGGGTTTTGGAAGGGCGCGTCACTCATGGAATAAGGTTCAATTAACCATGTAACTAAATTTAGTTCAATGGCTAAATTTAGTTGTTATGCGCCGCCGTCGTCACTTCAGCCCACCACCATCTTCCACATTGTCCACATCGAGCTGGCGGACGCGTTTGCGGTCGCGCTCGTTTTGAACGGCGGTGCGGAGCTTTTCGCGGACGGCCTCGACAGCAGGGATGGCCCTCATCGCGACCGTCGGCGTGGTGGCGTCAGAGGTAACCATGGTGAGATTGCCCAGGCCGACGAGGCGCAGCAAGAATGGCTGCTCGATGCTGTAGTCACGGACGCGGAAGAGTTCTAGCTCGTCCACTTTCCTGTTCAGGATACCGGTACGCGTGCGCAAGCGCTGTGTGGTCAGCTCGTAGGTGGTGCACTTCGTGACCCACCAGCGGATGATCCACATGAGCACTGGTATGACTAGCGCGGCATAGCTCAGGGCACCGGTGGGCAGCGCGAGAACTGTGGCACCGACGCCAATGGCGGCGGCGAGCAGCACGCAGAGGAAGTAATACCAGAAGTGAACCCACTGGGAGGTGTGACCGGACCAGAGCGTGGTTTCCGCGCCTGCGGAAGTGATGGGAGCGTCTTCGGTGGGCATGGGATTTGTGAGGTTTGAGTTGATGTTACGGTTGGAAAAATCAAGCGAGCAACAACGCGATCTCGTCTAGCGCCTGCTTGGTGCGTTTGATGCCTTCGATCTCGGAGTGCTTATCGCCTTCGTATTCGATGCCGATGTAGCCTTTATAGCCAGCCTTGACGACGATGTCGATGAGACGCTGGTAATCGAGGGTCAGCTCGCGGCCTTCGCGACGGTCCTCGGTGTAGAATTTGCCTGCGCCAGTGTCCCAGTCATAGGCCTTCGCGCTGACGGCTTGTTTCACCCACGGCATGAACTCGCGCAGGCCTTTGTAGGGGTTGTAGAACTCACCTTTGACGCGGTCGGTATAGAAATTTCCAAAATCTGGCAGGATGCCGACGCGGGCGTGATCCGCAGCTTTCATGACGCCGGTGAGCCAGAGACCATTGCTGGAGAGTCCGCCGTGATTTTCAACGACGACAAACAGACCGCGCTTATCACCTTCGACGCAAAGACGATGCAAGCCGTCGGCAGCGAGCTTCATCTGCTCGTCCCATGTCAATTTCGGGTCGCTGGCGGCGTTCACGCGGATGCTGTGGCAGCCGAGTGTGGCGGCGGCATCTAGCCACTTGAGGTGATTCTCGACGGTTTTCGCACGCTTGGCATCATCAGGATCGCCGAGATTGCCTTCTCGGTCACACATGATGAGCAGGCCTTTCACGCCTTCGCCATCCTGACGTTTCTTCATTTCGTCGAGGTAAGCGGCGTCACCGGCCTTGTCGAAGAACATCTGGTTCACATACTCGACCCCGTCGATGCCTAGGCTGCGGGCGATTTTACAGAAATCGAGGTGCTCCAGTTTCTCGCTGCCATTTCTGGCAAACATCCCCTTATGCAGCGACCACTCCGCCAGCGAGATCTTGAACGGCGGCTCCTTTTCGGCAGCGAGGGCGAAGCGTGCGCCTGCGGTGACGGTGGCGGCAGAGACGGCAAATTGAAAAAACTGACGGCGGGTGGAGGTGTGGGCACTCATGTGACTGGCCGCATTATGACGTGGGCTGCCGGAAATGCTCCAGAAGAATTTTCAAAGTCGCATTGTAACAAAACCGCGACCTAAGCGGCCTTGCGCTCGATGCGTTTGCGCATGAGCGGCGCACGTTCGCCTTTGACGACGCCTTCGTTGATCGTGACACCACGCACATCCATGCGGCTGGGCACATCATACATGACGTCGAGCATGATTCGCTCAAATATGCTGCGCAGCCCGCGCGCGCCGGTGCCGCGCTCTACGGCCTCCTTCGCCATGGCAAGCATGGCGTCACGCGTGATGGAAAGTTCGACGCCGTCCATGTGCAGCAGCTTGGAAAACTGCTTGGTGAGGGCGTTTTTCGGCTCGGTGAGCACGCGCATCAATTCCGCCTCGGTCAAAGCCTCCAGCGAACAGGTGACAGGCAGGCGACCGATGAACTCGGGAATCAAACCGAAGGCCAGCAGGTCTTCCGGCTCGACGTTGAGCTTTTCCTTGGTGGTTTCCTCACGGGAGGTGACGAACCCCATGGTTTTCCGACCCAGGCGACGCTCGATGAGCTTTTCGAGGCCGACGAAGGCACCGCCGCAGATGAAGAGGATGTTTTCCGTGTTCACCTGGATGTACTCCTGCTGCGGATGCTTGCGCCCGCCCTGCGGCGGCACGTTGCAGGTGGTGCCCTCGATGATTTTCAGCAGCGCCTGCTGCACTCCCTCGCCGGAGACATCGCGCGTGATGCTGACGTTCTCGGTCTTGCGGCCGATCTTGTCGATCTCGTCAATGTAAATGATGCCTATCTCCGCCCGAGCCACATCGTAATCCGCAGCTTGAAGGAGGCGCAGGATGATGTTTTCGACGTCTTCACCGACGTAACCGGCCTCCGTGAGCGTGGTGGCATCGGCAATGCTGAAGGGGACGTTGAGAATGCGTGCGAGCGTCTTGGCCAGTAGCG
This sequence comes from uncultured Prosthecobacter sp., assembly GCA_964421275.1. GTDB lineage: Bacteria > Verrucomicrobiota > Verrucomicrobiia > Verrucomicrobiales > Verrucomicrobiaceae > Prosthecobacter. Next base: position 44,376 of record CAYQWE010000035.1, on the reverse strand, counting down.
TCTTGCCGCAGCCGGTGGGGCCGATGAGTAGCACGTTGCTCTTCTCGATTTCTACATCGTTCGGATCCGGTAGCGTCGTGGTGATTTTTTTTTGCGTACCCGCCTGGCGTACGGCCCGCTGCTGAGCGTGCAGGATGCGTTTGTAATGATTGTGTACTGCGACGCTGAGCACCTTCTTCGCCTGCGGCTGGCCGATCACATGCTGGTCGAGTAGCGCTGCGATGTCTGCCGGACGCGGTACCAGCAGCGCGGAAGAGCCAGACTCGCCATCCTGCGACGCCTCTTTGTCGAGGATGTTTTTGCAGACGTGGATGCAGTTGTCGCAAATGTACACTCCAGGGCCAGCGATGAGCTTTTTGACTTCCGCGTGGCTTTTGCCGCAGAAGGAGCAGAGGGTGACGTTGGAGCCGCGAGCCATGTTTTTTTGAGTGTGCTGAATGTCGCACGGAAGCACATCTGTCGTCAAGGCGACGCTTCAAACGAGCGCAATACCACGCGCCCGCTGTCATCCCGTGAGTAAATGACGCGACTCGTGGGCGCGGGAGCCTCTTCGTGTGTCAAAATTTGCTCGACTGAGATCCACCCGGCCTCACGGATGCTCCCCAATTGGTTCCATGAAGTGATGCCTAGCCCGTGAATGACCGCGCCCGGAGGCACCGGGGCTGGAGCCATGATCCATGCCTGCGGTATGCTGCCGCATAATGCCGTGAAATGCGCCTGCCGTAGCTCCTGCCGCCAGAAGTCACGCAAGGCCGGCAGATGTAGCAGTGCCCGCTCCGTAGGAGAGCTCGTGAGTCCATCATTGCCACCCACGATCCGCAGCGTGCCTCCGGACAACAGTAAATCGAGAGACAACGTGTCTTTGAAACCTTCCACTGAAGAAGGAGGGGACCAGCGGTCGAGAAAGTCTGCCAGCGACCCCTGAAGCCGCCTATTCGCAACGCGTGTTCCCAGCACCTCCCGCGCCGCCAACCACCGCGCCACACGATAGCCAGCAGACTCCACTGCCTCACGCAGCGAGCGTGGCAATGCGTCCAGTTGGGCATGCTTCAACACCCGGTCTGTCTAAAATAGGGTTGGTGTTCCGTCAAAAGAGGAGATTGCGCCGAAGAGGAAATTATGGAAATTACAGTCGTGAATTTGACCGCCATACCCTCGCCAAGCCTCAGACCTCCCGGTAGCTCGCCATGGGCGCGTGCATTTTCTCTGCTGGAGCTTCTCATCGTCGTCGCGCTCATCTCCATTGTGTGCGGGCTTGTTGTCGCCTTGTATGCGCGTGCTCACGACACCATCGTCCAACGCGTGATCAACCAGCGCAACGCACAGGAGATTGTCTCGCTGGGAGTCGGGGCCACGGTCAGCGGTGCGGAATTCGTCGTGACAGGAGACAAACAAGCCACGGTGCAGAATCTCATCGTAGGCGTCTGCGGCCAGCAGGGCATCTGGAAGGGAAAAATCTTCCGCCTCACTGGCATGCGGCCGGACATGGTGCCGGGAGCTCTTACCTTCGTAAAGTTTGACGGAGATCTGCTGATCTACGATCCAGCAGGCGAGCAGAGTTGAGAGATCAAAACGCCTTCACTTGGAGTTGGAGCGTCGCTGGCGTCTTGAGCGCAGCGGTCGCGTCTCTCGCCGCAGGTTCATCAGAAAAAATGACTACGATCTCCCGGATGCCTCCCTGCTCGAGGTCTTTCTGCTCCTTGAGCACCCACACCTGCACAAACTTCGCCACCGACATTCTGGCGGCCTCACGCACATGATTGATCTTGCCCGGCGTGCCCGCCCGGCGCTCTAGGATTCCGGTCATCCCTTTCTCCAGCTCTGCAAGATTCGCCGCCGCGTTGAAGCGCAGCCAGCCTGCAGCAGATTTTTTCTCCATCGTCTCCGTGCGGATCGCCGGCGGAAGCGAAGGGCGGATGACTGGGGCGATCACCTCGCAGCGTCCGCCCCGCACATTCAGCCTCCAATCATCTGACAGCTTCAAATGGTAGCGATACACCACCATCGCACGGATTTCAGACTCCGTGGTGCCAAGGTAAACTACATCAAACAAGCTCTTCGAGTCATGCCGCGTCACCGTTTCCTCCGACTCCTGCGTCGCCAGCTCCAGCACGTCTCCATTGGTCGAAGCGACAAGCCTCACGTTCTCGTGGAACGACTCGGTGATTGTCCGTTTTTGAAAATGCTCTGCCAGCCACTTCAATCCGAAACCCGAATCCATCATCTTCCACCCCAAGATCACGCCCCCGGCTACCACGACAACGAACGCGAACACCATCAAGCCAAAGCAGCCGAAACTGCGGCGCGGAGCAGTGGGAGCAGGGGGTGGCGCGTCACTCATGGCGAATGGAAAACTACAGAGGCGACCATGCCGCCGCGTGCCAACGATGCCAAACACGAATCTGCCTAAAAGCAGGGCTTGACGGTTGGCAACACTTCCAGGCAGACTCACCCCCGCATGAGACTCCACATCCATCCCCTCGTCATGCTGCTGGCATCGCTAGCGGCATCCCTCCCCCTGCACGCACAACAACCTTCCGGCCAGGACATGAGCGCCGAGGAGAAAAAACTTCTCCAAGACATGGAGAAGGTCGGATGGACGCGTGAAGGCGCGGGCGATCTGGGCGGCGTGGCGAAGGTAGCCATCCCAAAAGGATACCGCTTTACGCACGGCGCGGGTGCCAGCCAGGTGCTCGAACTCTTCGGCAACCTCCCGATGCCCTCCGCCTCCGGCATGCTCACCACGGAGGGTTTCGGCCCGTGGATCATCTTCGACTATGATGACTCCGGCCATGTGAAGGATGATGAGAAAGACAAAATCGACGCCGATGCGCTACTCGAAACCAAGCGCGAACAGGTCGCCGCCTCGAACGAGACGCGCAAAAAACGCGGCCTCAACGAACTCGCTATCGCCGGCTGGGCCATCCCGCCGCGCTACAATGAGAAAACCCACACATTAGAGTGGGCCCTACAGGTGAAGAGCGTGAAGTCAGGTGGCATCTCCATCAATTACGAAACGCGCCTGCTCGGCAGGACCGGCGTCATGGAAGTGCAGTTGATCTGTGCGCCGGAGGAGCTCCAGCCCCTGCTCGGCGAGTTTCAGAAAATCATGACCGGATTCGAGTACATCGAAGGCCAGCGTTATGCCGAGTTCCGCGAAGGTGACAAGGTCGCCAAATACGGCCTGACCGCGCTCATCGCTGGCACAGGCGCGTTCGCGGCGGCCAAAATGGGCTTGTTCGGGAAGCTCGGGCTCTTCTTCGCAAAACTGGGCAAAGCTGCGATCCTGCTCGTGATCGGAGCTCTCGCCGTCGCGAAAAAATTCCTCGGCAAGCTTTTCGGCGCGCGCCAGCAGCCTCCCGGTCAATAGCGCATGACAGACGGCCAGACGCTTTTTGCGGTTTTCGCGCTGCTTTATCTTGTCGAATGCCTGCGCCTCACGCCCTCCAGCGCGTGGATGGCTGCGGGTGGTAGCCGCTCGCTCTGGCGCGTGATCCGCCCGTGGTCGCGCCTTCATGTGGCGGGCGGCTCGCCACTACTACTCAGTGCCATGCCCCCTTTGCAGGCGCATGCGCTGGCGCTGCCGTGGCCATTCATCCCCGGACAAGACGCCCTCCTTGTGAAACTCGGCGGCGGCATGACCGCACATGTCGCGTGGGGGACCCTTCAGCCGCGTGTCGAGGAGGCCATGCTTCATCTTGATGCCGCCACCCGCACGCGCATGCCATCGGAAGCCTTGGCAGAGATTTGGAAAGTGCGCCTAGAGGACTGGCGCGGCATGACGGCAGAAGAACGCCGCTCCGCCTTTCTCAAACACACACGCACCACGCTGGATACCAAAGCAGCGGCGGCCAGTGCCACTGCGGTAGCGTGCCACACCCGGATGCTGCGCATCACTGCCACCGCACACTTCATGGGCTGCTTCGGCGTCCTCAGTGTGCTCTACCATCGCCATGGTGACAGCCCCATCGTGCTCATCACTCTTGGGGCGCTGCTCCTGCTACAGTTCGCGCAGTCGTGGCTCTTTCTGCGTGTCACGCGGCGGCTCAAGATCCGCGTCCCACACCGCCGCTGGCGCGCACTTGGCATCGCGCTGCTCCCGCAGCTCACCATGCGCGCTGCGGATGTCATCTGCCTCACGGCGGAAGGCGAGTCCCCGCATCCGCTCGCATGGCGCGCCTTGCTGGGAGATAAAGCCTGGCTCCCGCACGCACGCCAGTTTTGGCGCGAAGCACGCTACGTCCCTGGCTGGACTCAAAACGAGGCGCTGCCCCTCGAAGCCGTGGCGCTTCACGCTTTTTTCCGGCATGAAAAGACCGATGAGACTGAATACGATCCTGCGCCCGGCAGTACGCTGCCCTTCTGCCCGCGCTGCCATGCCGAGTATCAGACCGGTGTCACCACCTGCGCGGACTGCGGCGGCCTAGAGCTGCGCAACCCAGTAGGCTAGATTGATGGCGCATTCGGGACGTGTTTCAGAAACCACTCCGCCATCTCCGCGTAGATCGGAAATTCCGTGATGAGCACGTTGTCATGTCCCGCGCCCGGGATTTCCACCCAGCGCTTTTCCAAGGTCGGCGGCAGCGCGTCATACAATCTCCGCCCACAATCCAGCGGGATCACCCGGTCCGCCGTCCCATGAGCGACCATCACGGGGCAATGCAGCTTCGGTGCAAGCGCGACCGAGTCCGCATCCTGCAACCGCACACCCGTCTCCCATGCGAAGAAACCGGCGGTGATGCGTTCCCAGATGTTTCCAAGCCAGTGACCGGCGATGCTTGTGCATTGATGCCGCAAGACGTTCTCCAACTTGTCAAAGGTTGAGACAAACACCGCCGCACGCCAAGGCGAGGTATTTTCTGCAGCAGAACGGACACTCACCGCCCCGCCCATCGAGATCCCCATAATCCCAGTGGGCAACGCATCAAAACCCAGTTTCGCCGCCGCCTGGCTGAGCGCATTGAGCGGAATCTCTGATTCCTTCACCCCATAACACACCAGCGTTCCAGGGTGATCTCCATGTGCTGGCAGGTCCGGTAGGATGCAGCGGAATCCCACCGCGCAGAAGCGCTCCGCGATCAGCAGGTAATCCTCCTTTCTGCCACGCCGACCATGCACAAGCACCAGATTGCCGACGATTTCACCCGGCGGTGCTAGGGTGATCTTTTTTTCTGCCAATTGCCCGCGAAGGACCGCCCCACGCCTGCCCGCACGGGCTTGCGGCTCGCATACGAGACAAGGCGTCCCATCGTCACAGGTGAAGGAGCGCACTACCACGCCATGACCCGCTGGGTCAGCAAGGAACTCACGATGATGATCCTGCAAAGGTCTGCGCGGAGGATGCGCGAGCTGATCGGCCGCCCACCAGCCTGCGGCCAGTGGCGACAATATAACAATGGTGATAATGATACGTCTTTTCACCACCCCATCATGACTGCGATTGTGCCGCACGCCAATTTCGGTTATGATCCGGTCAGCAATCATGAAGCCTGTTTTCCGACTCCTCGCCGCCGCCTTGCCCGTCTTTCTGGCAAACTGCGCTAGGCCTGCTTACGAGGCGCGTGGCTACGCTTCCTACATCGCCGATCACTATGCGGGCCGCATGACCACCTCCGGCCAGATTTATTCCCCGCAGGGCTGGACCGCCGCGCACACATCCCTGCCCTTCGGCACCGAGGTGAAGGTCAAAAACAACCACAACGGTCGCAGCGTGAATGTGATCGTCAACGACCGCTTCCCCAGCTATCCGGGCCGCGTCATCAATCTCTCCCGCGCTGCCGCTGAATACATCCAGATCCCCTACATGCGGCTGGCGGATGTGACGGTGACGGCGAAGACGATCCCCGGCCAGCAGGCGCAGAGCGGAGGCTTCACTCAGAACGCGCCCACACCGCCTCCCACCAGCTACTACGGATCACCGCAGACCGGTTATGGCGCTCCTGCGACCTACACGGCTCCTCCGACCAATTACAGTGCCCCACCCGCAAGCTACGGCACGACAGCACCTCCAAGCGGCCTGCCGCCGCCTCCGGCGGGGTATCCATCACGTTGATTCCTTTTTGGGTGCGAACTGGTTTTCCACCCAATCGTAGAGCACCGGCAGCAGGAGCAAGGTGAGCAGCGTGGAGCTAATGATCCCGCCGATGACAACGGTGGCGAGCGGACGCTGGACTTCCGCCCCCGCACCATGGGCGAGCGCCATAGGCACAAAGCCCAACGCTGCGACGAGCGCGGTCATCATGACAGGCCGCAGCCGCGTGGCGACGCCATTGAGCACTGCGTCACGCACGCGCATGCCTTCCTCGCGCAGTTCATTGAAGTAGTTCACCAAAACGAGGCCATTGAGCACCGCCACGCCACTCAACGCGATGAAGCCGACCGCCGCAGTGATGCTAAACGGCATGCCGCGTAACCACAGTGCGATGATGCCCCCGGTCAGCGCCAGCGGGATGCCAGTGGCCACGAGCAGTGTCTGCCGTAGGCTGCCGAAGGCGAAAAAGATGAGCATCAAAATGAGCGCCAGCGCCGTCGGTACGACGATAGCGAGCCGCGCACGAGCCTCCTGCAGATTCTCAAAGGTGCCGCCGAACTCAAAGTCGTAACCCTCGGGAAATTTGACTTCCGCCTTGATGCGGGCAGCCGCCTCATGCACAAAGCCCTCCATGTCGCGGCCTTTGACGCTCACCATCAGCGCAGCCCGCCGCTGAGTGCGTGTGTGCCGGATGGGTTCGACGGTCTTTTCGACATGGATGTCCACGGCATCTCCGAGGGAGATCATGCCCGCGTCGCCGACACGCAGCGGCAGCGACTTCATCATATCTTCCTTGGAGCGCTCGGATTCCTCCAGGCGGACGACGATGTCACGCTTGCGGATGCCCTCGACGACCTGCCCGACCACCTCCCCGCCGAGCCCGGCGGAAACGGCGCGATTCAACTCGGCAAGCGGGACGTTGTATTTGAGAAGGATATCACGCTTCACTTGCATGACGACACTGCTGGTCCGCCCGTTGGTCTCCAGCTCCGCCTCGCCCCCCGGGATTTTATTGATGATGTCCCGCACCTGTCCGGCGAGCTTTTCTAACACATCGAAGTCGTTGCCGTAGATGCGCACGGCGAGTTCGGCCTTGGTGCCTTCCATCATTTCGTTGAAACGGGTCTCGATGGGCTGCCCGAATTCGATGGTCTGATCTTTGTGATCACGCAGTGCTTCTTCCTCGATCGCGGCCATGAGCTCCTCCTTGTTCGTCGGAATTCCGGGGCCTTTCGGCCATTCGCTCAGCGGTTTGTAGAAAACGTAGAAGTCGGTCTCGTTTGGCGGCATGGGGTCGGTGGCCACCTCGCTGGTTCCGCTGCGGCTGAAGAAGCGCGTGACCATGGGGAACTTTTCACGAATCATCCTTCCGAGCGCCAAATCCTGATGGAGCGACTCCTTCAGGTTCATACCGACCTTGCGGTAGATCATGGCTGCGATGCTTCCCTCGTCGAGCTTCGGCACAAATTCCGCGCCGAGTAGGGTGAAGCGCCAGCCGCAGAAGGCGAAGAAACCGACGGCGCAGAGCACGACGACCCAGCGCAGCTTGATCGCGACACGCAGCATGGGCTGGAAGAGCTTGTTCAACCCGGTGATGATAAAATTTTCCTTCTCCGCGACGGCCCCGCCGAGGAAGAACGAGCACATCGCTGGCATAACAGTCAGCGCGAGCAGCAAGGCACCTGCGAGCGCAAAAATGACCGTCACTGCCATTGGACGGAACATTTTCCCCTCGATTCCTGTGAGCGTGAGGATGGGCAGATAGACGATGGTGATGATCAGAACACCAAAGAACATCGGCGTCGCCACCTGCTTGCTCGCGGCGAGGACTTCCTGCGACCGCTCCTCACGCGTGAGCACACGGCCGAGGTGATGCTGCTTCAATCCAAGCCTGCGCACAATGTTCTCTACCATGACAACCGCCCCATCGATGATGAGGCCGAAATCGACGGCACCGAGGCTCATTAGGTTCCCCGTCCACCCGCCCTGCACCATGCCACAAATCGCGAAAAGAAAGGAAAGCGGAATGGCTAGCGCCACAATGAGTGCGGCGCGCCAGTTCCCCAATAACACGAGGAGCACGACGACGACGAGGATGGCACCCTCGGCGAGATTTTTCTCCACCGTGCTCACGGTAGCCTCGACGAGATTGCTGCGCGCATAGACCACCGTCACATCCATCCCCGGCGGCAGCTTTTCACGCACCTCCTCCAGCCGTGGTTCCACGCGGTGGCAGACAACGCGCGCATTTTGCCCCATGAGCATCATCACCGTGCCGAGCACGACCTCCTCACCATCCATGGTGGCCGCGCCGCTGCGGAATCCGACTCCCCACTGCACCTTCGCCACATCCTGCACGCGCAGCGGCTCCACAGCCGCGCCAAATTTAATGGGCAGTCTTGCGATTTCCTCCGCTGTGCCTACGCGGCCCACGCTGCGGATGGTGAGCTGCTCTCCCTCGCGGCTGATGATGCCGCCACCTGCGTTTTCGACATTGCCATGGATGATGTCGGCTAGATCACCGATGGTCATGTTCACAGCCTTGAGCTTTTCGAGCATGGGCTCCACAGTGACCTGACGCTGGTGGCCGCCGTTGCTGTTGATCTCGGCGACGCCATGCACGGTGCGCAGCATGGGCTTGACGACGTACTCGTGGGTCTCCCACAGGCGCATCAGCCCTTCGCGTTCGTCCGCAGGTTTCTCCTTCGCGTTCTTTTTCCAGTGGAGCGTGTAGTAGAAGATCTCGCCGAGGCCGGTGCTGATCGGCGCGAGGCTGGGTGTACAGCCACGGGGTAAGTCTTTCATGATCACTGAAAGTCTTTCCGTGACCAGTTGACGCGCACGGAAAACGTCGGTGTCATCCTCAAAGTCGATGGTGACCTGGCTGAGGCCGAATTTGGTGATGGAGCGCGAGTCCAACACGCCGGGCATACCCGCGAGCGCCATCTCGATAGGGCGCGTGACCGCGCGCTCGGACTCCTCCGGCGCGAGAGCAGGCACGATTACATTCACCTGAACCTGAGGGCCGGTGAGATCCGGCACTGCGTCCACCGGCAGGAGGGTGAGCGAGAACAATCCAGCGCCCAGTAGGCAGATGGCACCTAAAAACACGACGGCGCGCTGGCGCACGGAAAACTCCAGAAGGGAATCGAGCATCGGCGCGGGGGTTACTGAAACTTGGTTCCGGTGAGTTGCTCAAGCTGCTGGCGGGCCTCGACGGCACCGAACTGCGAGGTGAGCACGGCTTTGACGGAGTCGAGATACTGGCGTTGCAGCTCCGTGTAAGTCGCCAGCGGCAAGGCACCCAGGCGGTAATGCTCGTCTGCATCCGCTGCTGCCTCGCGGAAGCTTTTCAGCATGTCCGCAGGCCATTTGGCGAGCTCCTCCACATGGATCTTGTAGTGACTGGCCTGCGCGGCGACATCGCGCTCGAGCTGGCGCATCTGCGTGGTCAGAAGTATCTCGGCCTGGACTTGTTTCGCCTTGGCTGCCTCGATGGCCCCCTCATTCCGGTTCCACAAAGGAAGCGGGATCGCCACGCCGATCCCCGTCTGCAGCTCATTGGTGAGCGTCTTTTGGTGCTGGGCATAGGACTGCACGGTGATGGACGGCCACCGCTCATTCTTGGCGAGATCCACACGATACCCCTGCTGTTGCACGTCCAAGATCCTTGAACGAAGAGAGAAATTCTTCCGTCGTGCCTCGACCAATAGTTTCTCCAACGATGGCGGGGGATTGAGCACCAGATGCTCCATCTCAAGTTCCAGCGGATGCTCCGGTCGTTCTCCGAGCAACTGGTTCAACTCGAAGCGGGCCGCAGCAAGCTCGTTGCGGGCCAGTGTGGCCTGCGCGCCCAGCGTAAGTGCGGTGGCCTGGACGATACGCGCCTCCAAACGTGGTGCCGCACCCGCCGGATCGCGCTGCAAAAGGACGGAGGCCAGCGACATGTAGCGTTTGGAAACTTCTTCCGCTGCGCGTGTCTCCTCCTGCGCCACGAGCAGCCTCCAGCACAGACTGCGAACACGACCGGCGAGCGCGACCTTGAACTGCTCCAGTCCCAGCGTGGCCAGCTCGATGTCCTTCTGAGCGATTGCTTTGCGCAGGGAAAGACGCCCAGGCCACTCAAACTGCTGAGTAAGCTGGACCGACCAGGTGGGGCCGTTGGTGACATAATTCGTCGCCAAATCTTTGAAATGCCAGTTGCCGACTCCGGCGAGAATTTCCGGATTTTTCCACTGCCCTGCGGTTGCTTTTCCGCCACGCGCCACGTCCACCTGCGCCTCGTAATAACGCAGCTCTGGATGGGTGGCGATTGTTTTGAGCACCAGTGAGTTCACTGTCACCGACACCGCATGGCCGGATGCAGGCACCAGCGCAAACAAGAGCAGGGCCGATAAATAGTTCGAAGGTTTCATGACGCGTAGATGTTGAAAAATATTGAGAGAGGAAGGTCGTCTGCGCGGGCGCACAATGATCCCGCATGCCTTGTGCAAGGTCCGCTTCTACGGACATCAAGTCAGCCCACCGTTCTCAACAAAGCATCACCCTTGCTCCCGCCAATGCTGGCGTGGGCGCGTTTCTCACCAAAGACCATTTTCTGCCAATGGTAACATGAAGCGTGTCGAAGCCGTTTCCCGGCAACAGCGGAGAGACGGTCGAAACTGCCTGCCGGACTCCATCTGGAGTGCCGACGATCACACTGGAGTGCTCCGAACGCGACGCGTCATCCACCGCTTTGAACGACAGGATGTGGTCCTGCTCCCGACTGGATTGCTCCGCCAGCGACACGAGAAATTTGCAGAGCAGATCATGCTGGTGAGCCGCCAACTCCGAGGGCGACTTCCCTTCGTGAGACAAAACCACAGTCATGCCCGATATGCGTGCACCTACTTTCACCGAGTGATCACCATCCAAGACGGCGGCAGCCAGACAGATCGCAGGCACGACGCCCTGGGAGGAAAAAAGCCAGCCGATAAGCAGCAGCAAATGCACAAACCGGTAAAACGGCTTGGCGGGCGTGCGCTTGGTGCCAGTCTTCATCGAATGGCCGGAAGCTAACTCAGCCCGAACACACAAGCCAACATAAATCTCTGTCAGCCGTCCTCGTCCTAGCTTGAGTTTCCAGGGTTCCTCCTCTTGTCCTCATGACTGGACAGTAGTGGGTGGCGGTTGGTGCTCGATAAGCGCATACTCGTTGTGCAGGCTGTCTTCGTCAGAGTCAAATAAGGGGTAGAGCACCGGAAGGATGAACAACGTCAGCAGCGTGGCGGTGATGAGGCCGCCGATGATGACACAGGCGAAGGGGCGGGCAGTCTCCGCACCCACAGCATGAGACAATGCGGCGGGCAGCAGGCCCAACGCGGCCATCGCGGCCGTCATGACCACCGGGCGCACACGGCTGACCGAGCCTTCGCGGATCGCCTCGTACATACCCATCTTCTCCTTGCGCAGCTCGCGTATGCGCTCAACGAGCAGCACGCCGTTCTGCACGGAAACTCCGAAGAGGGCGATGAAGCCGACGAGTGCGGAGACCGACATGGAGAGGCCGGCTACCGGGAGCACGAGAATGCCGCCGATCGCGGCGAAGGGCACGTTCAGGAGAATCAGCGTGGCGAGCTTTGTCGAATCAAACGCGGTGAAGAGCAGGAAGAAGATAGCCACGAGGGTGATGGGCACCACATACATGAGCCGTTTCACCGCACGCTGCTGGTTTTCAAACGCACCGGTCCATGCGAGGTGGAAGCCTTTTGGCAAACGCACCTGCGCGTTCACTTTCTGCTGCGCCTCAGCCACCAGAGAGCCTAGATCACGCCCGCGCACCGCCAGCTTCACTGCGGTGAGGCGTGCGTTCTCCTCCCGGTAGATCCGAGCGAAGCCGGCCTTTACCTCGACATTAGCCAGTTCGCCAAGGGTGAGGTGCTCGCCCTTGGACCCGAAGACGGGGATGCGGCGGATGCCATCCAGGCTGGCCACCGCGCGCGGCACCATCTTGACCACAAGATCAAAGGTACGCTCGCCTTCGAGCACTTGAGTGGCGACCGCACCTCCCAACGCGGTCTGGATGACATCCTGTACATCTTGCATGGAGAGTCCCACGCGTGAGATGGCCGTGCGGTCCACGGCGATCTGCACCTGCGGCTGACCCATCAGGCGGTCCGTACCAACGTCTGCCGCTCCCTGCACGGTGTTCAGGATGTCCACGATCTGGTCGGCGAGCGACTGAAGCTTCTCTGGGTCATCTCCGAAGATTTTGACGCTGAGTTCGCTCTTCACACCTGAGATCGCTTCGTTGACGTTGTCCTCGATGATCTGACTGAACTGGAACTGCACGCCGGGGATGACGGAAAGCTTTTCCTTCATGGCCTTGATGAGTCCTTCGCGATCCTTCGCCGTCTTCCATTCCTCTCGCGGGTACAAGTCACAGGAGACTTCGGCCACGTCGAAGCCGTTTACGTCGGTGCCGTCGTCGGGGCGACCGTTCATGCTGATGATCGAGCGCGACTCCGGGAAGCTGCCGAGGATCTCACGCTCACGCCGCACGATCTTGGCCGCCTCGCTGGGAGAAATGGTCTGCGGTAGGAAGGCGCGGATGTAGAGCGAACCCTCGTCGAGCTTCGGCAGGAACTCGGTGCCAGTCCTGGTGAAAACAAACCCCGCGACAGCTAAGCCAGCGACACCGATGAGTACCACCAGCATGCGGAAACGCAGCGCTAGGTCTAGCAGCGGGCGGTACCCCCGCACGAGAAGGCGCACGAGGAGGGAGTCATGTTCCTTGGCGGTTTTTTTCAGAGCGAAACTCGAGAGCAACGGGACAATGGTGAGCGCGAGGATGGTGCCGGCGATCAATGCGAAGGTGAGCGTCAGCGCCATCGGCTTGAATATCTTCCCCTCCACGCGTTGCATGGTGTAAAGCGGTAGGAAGGCTGTGAGCAAGATGGCCTTAGAGAAGAGGATCGGCCGACCCATCTGCCCCACGGCCTCCGGGATGAGTTTCAGCAGCGGCTGCTGCTTGTCCTTTCTCTCATGCATCAGCCGCAGCATGTTTTCGACGACGACGACGGCGGAGTCCACGATGATGCCGAAGTCGATCGCGCCCATCGAGATGAGATTCGCGGGAATACCCCTGAGATCGAGCATGAGGAACGCGCCGAGTAACGATAACGGCACCACGGCGGCCACCACCAGCGCAGAACGAATGTTGCCGAGCCCCAGGAATAGGATGAGAACCAGCAGTACGAGTCCGATGCCGTCCGCCATGTTCTTGTTCACGGTGTGCAGCGTGCGGTGGATCAAGTTCGTCCGGTCATAGTGCATGTGTGTGCGCAGACCTGCGGGGAGGTACTTGGCGTTGATTTCGTCGATCTTGGTACGCACGCCTTCGAGCACCTGCATGGCGTTTTCCCCTTTGCGCAGCATCACGATGCCCTGGATGGCGTCGTCATGATCACGGTGTTCTGCGGGGATGCGCCGACCGACTCTGCCGAGGCGGAGCTGCTCGCCGATCTTCACGACGCCGAGATCGCGTACGCGCACCGGCGTGCCGTTTCGCGTATCCACGGCGATCGCGCCGATGTCCGCAAGTTCTCGCACGAAGCCAAGGCCGCGCACGATGAACATCTCCGGCCCATGCTCGATGTAGGCACCGCCAGCGTTGCGGTTGCCTGCGGAGAGAGCCTTGAGCACCTGCTCCAGCGTGACGTTGTAGGCGCGCAGCTTGAGGGGGTCGATGAGCACCTGATATTGTTTGGTCGGCCCGCCGAAGCCGATGACATCCACCACGCCAGACACGGTGCGGAGCTGGCGCTCTACGATCCAGTCCTGCGCAGCGCGCAGTTCTGTCATTGGGTAGCTCTGCGGTGCTTCCAGCGTGTAACGATAAATCTCCCCCACCGGCGTGGTGTCCGCTGAAAGGCGAGCCGTGGCATCCGGCGGCAGCGCGACGCCCGACAAAATCTGGAACGCCATGCTGCGGCAGTAGGCGCGGTCGGCCTCATCATCGAAGACAATGGTGACGACGGACAGGCCGAAGAGCGAGATGCTGCGCATGGAGGCGCGCTGCGGAATGCTGTTCATCGAGTTTTCGATCGGCACGGTGACGATGCGCTCGACCTCCTCCGCAGCATGCCCTGGGAACAGCGTGATGATCTGCACGGAGACGTTGGTGACGTCCGGATAGGCCTCCACGGGCAGGCGGTCAAAAGCTAAGCCGCCGGCGAGGACGAAGAGTACCATCAAGGCAAAGGCGATCGGCTTGTGCTTGAGGACGTAGGTAGTGAGGGTCTTCATGGCGCGGCCTGCTCTGCGGTGCTGGTGACTGCCTCGATCACACCTTCAAGCGAGAGCGCCCCTTCGTTGACGACCTCCTCACCGACAGCCAACCCCTCGCGCACGAGCGTGTAGCCGCCGTCTTCGGACTCGGTGACGATGGGTCTCATCTCAAAGACTTCCTCGCTCCGCCTCACAAACACAAAGGAACGCCCTTGGCGCAGAAAAACGGCCTTGAGGGGCACGCGCGGGCGCTGGGGCGTAGTTACGATCACGTTGATGTTCGCATACATCTGCGCCTTCAGAAGATGGCCCTCGTTAACGAGCGTGCCGCGAACGCGGACTGTGCGTGTTTCTGGATCGAGTGATTGACCGATGACCTCCAGTCTGCCGGGAAACACACGGTCTCCGTAGGCCTGCGTTCTAATCTCCAGCGGCAGACCGGGGTGAAGACTCGCGAGATCCTGCTCGGTGACGTCTAGCATCACCCACATTTTCGATGGGTTAGAGATGACAAAGAGCGGCCTAGCGTACTCCGCCATGCCGGCCAGCATCATGTCTGAGCGCACCTCTTGCCCTACATGGATGTGGCGCTCGACAATTTCACCCGTCACCGGTGATTTGAGGGAGAAAAACTCGGTCACGCCGCCCTGGCTGCCGCCCCACTGCGACAGCCGAGCCTTGGTCCGGTCATGCTCGGACATCGCCTGATGGAACGCGGCCTCGGCCGCATCGACATCCTTTTGCGGTCCGACTCCCTGCTTGAGCAGGTCACGCGTGCGCTCAAGCGTCTGCCGGGAGAGTCCCAGGTCGGCGTCCGCTTTCGCGGCGTCCGCCTGGGCTTGCCCGTAGTCTGGGGAGGTGATCTTCGCCAGCACGTCACCGGGCTTGACCTTGTCCCCCAAGGTACCCTGGATGCTGGAAACACGGCCTGCGACCGGTGAGAACACACTGGTGGTCACGTCCTCGTCCCAAACGAGCCTGCCAGTGAGGTGGAGCACGGTCTTGTCGCTCTCGGTGACGACATAGGTGCCAAAAGCTTTGAGCTGCGGATCTCCTGTGGTGAAGGTCAGCGTACTCTTGTCGAGTTTGACCGGGTAGGGATTAGCGGCCTGTGGCGGGGGCGGCTTGCAGCCAACCAGCGCCACCATGGGCACCAGGATACGAAAGACGATGTGTTTCATGAAGACTGGGGAAATGAGTAGAAAACGGCGCGGGACTCAGAAGCGCACATGCCAGATGCCTGCGGAGCGATGCAGCTCGATGACCGCCTTCACTTGGTCGCTCTGTGCGCTGAGGTACTTTTCCCACACACCCGCAGCCGTGCGGCGGGCATCCAGCAGCTCGAGCAGAGTGGACTGCCCGCGTTGATACGCGATGCCGCGCTTGTCCAGGGCGGCCTCGGCATCTTTGATGACACCGTCCTGGAACAACGCGAGTTGCCGTTTTGCCGCGTTGTATTGGGCAAGGGCGCGGCGGACATCAACCCCGGCTTTCAATTCAGCGGCCTCCAGCAGTACCTGGGCCTGCTCCGCAGTCGCCTGCGCGGTGGTGATCTCTGCCTTGTTCCGATTCCAAAGCGGTAGCGGCATGCTCAGCACAAAGCCCGCCATGTTGTAGGAGGGCTGTGGGGAGATGATGTTGTTGGAATTGGTACTGTGAGCGAAGCCAAACCCGAGATCCACATTCGGCACGCGGTTGGCCTTCGCCAGAGAGATGCCACTGGTGGCGCTATCTCTCGATAGCCGCAGGGCGGCCAGATCAGCACGGTTCTTGATGGCGCTGCACATCAGATGCGGAAACTCCACAGAGTCTGCCGTCGCCGTCAATGAACCCTGCGGACGCAAGCGGGTGTTCTGGTAGCTGGGTCCCAGATAGCTGTTGAGCGCGAGCGCGGCGTCCGCCGCATCAGCCTCGGCCCCCATGGCCTCGGCTTCCAGCTCGCCGACCTCGACTCGCGTCTGGATGACCTCCAGCTCCCCCACATCCCCCGCCTTTTCACGCCGCTGTTGTGCGGTGAGCAGTTTCTGCATGATGCCGGTCAACCGCTGTTTTTCCTTGGCCAGACTGGAGAAGGCCAGGGCCTCCGCGAAAACTCCGGCGGCGTCCATCTTGAGATTCTGCATAAAGCTCTCCAGCGTAGCAGCCGAGGCGGCGAGATTCTGCCGCGCCACCATCTGGCGCCAGCGCCGTTTGCCACCGGGCTCGAATGTCTGCGTGAGCGAGTAATTCCACATACTCGGGAGGCGCTGACTGCCGCTGTTACTGGAGTCGATCAGATTGCCCGCCTGAAAAACGGGATTCGGGAACACCTTCGACGCCATCACCGCCGCTTCGGAGATGCTGACATTGTACTTCCTCGCCGCGTAATCTAGGCTGGATGCCACGACGAGATTCAAATAAGCGTCTAGCGTGATGTCACGGGGCTCCATTTTGGAGCTGATTGCAAGCTGACCGACTGACGGAACTCGAGTCTCCCCGGCAGACAATCCGAAAATGGGCAGCCAGCAGGCAAGCAACGTGAGTATGCTGGGTCGCAGGTTAAACGATGGATAAAACATGGTTGGCGTAAGTGCAGGCAGGGCGAACTTCACCCTGACAGTCAGGGATGACGCGACTGTACCGTGGCGTGGCGCAAAACACAACATCAACGGTGGAAATTCCCCACTTTAGAGACCTCTAAGACAATCCCCTCAGCAGGGTAAATCCACTCTGGTTTGCCCCCCTTCCAGCACACTTTCATCTGTGCCCCCAAGGTGAAAAATCAAGGCTGAGAAATTTCGTATTTCGCACACGAGCCTGAGAGCCAAACTCATTGTACCTTCAGCAGCGCCTGGTTGCTCACTGACTGGCCGATGACGGTTTCTCCGTTGAGCACCTGGACAAGGTACCCATGGTAGCGCACGCCTGATTCATCCACTTTCTTGAACCTAGCCCGACGGCTGGTGCCGCTCTTCTCCGAATGCATCGGCGCATAGGTGAAGGGCACCTTCTGAGTGGTGAGGTCCGTAAACTGCCCACTTGCATCGACGCTGAACTTCACATCGCCAGCCTTCTCGACGATGATCTCGTCAGCCCCACGTTGAAGATTGGCCGCGTAGAGCTTCCACCGGAGGGTCAATCCCTCCAACTTGGTGCCGCTGGAGTTGGTGATGCGCACGACCAGCCAGTGGCTCCGTGTACGCTCCTGCGTCTTGTGGTCGATGCTGCCGTTCTCGTCCATAACCTTGACTTGGAGCATAACGCCGTCTGCCAGCAGATGGCCCGAGTAAAACAGACTGATTAGAGTGATGATGATTCGAAAGTTCATTGGGTGTGTGTGGTTGGGTGTTGCTGGTTTCCAGGGATGAAATGCCAGGCAAGGGCGGAAACCGAGAACCCCAGCAGGCATCCGATCCAAAAGGCGGCTCTATCCCCCTCAGCAATTCTCCCTGCACAGCCAACGGTGCCGTCTCTCCCTCGACACCAGCCGCTCATCGTGGTCTCTCCAGCGAACCTGCCACAGCACGCGTCCCCCCGTTCTCAAATCGAAGGCCGGACCGGGTATGATGTGGGTAAAAGAAGGCACATGACCGTCATTGACGAAATCATCTGCCGCCGTGTCATCCTCTCCCCCGAGCACCAGCAGACCGCAATCCATCATGTCTGTCCACACGCCCGTGGTCGTCGGTAGGCACAGCGCCGCTGCGACGAGCATGAAGAAGATCAATGGGAGGATTCGCAACGCAGACATCGGGAGTTGGATTCTGATCCTTGTAACGTTGTGCGCCACATCTTTTATCATCACTATCCCTGCATCGCGCCTCACGCCTGGGCTGACAGCTTGCGCCTCAGCCTGCGTCTCAGCTCTGCATCTCCCTCCAGCTCTTCCATTAGCAGGGTCAGCACGTCCAGGGTCTGACGGCTGATGTGGTGCTCCATTCCTTCCACATCCTCATGCACCGTCTTGGGATCGAGTCCGAAACTGCCCAGAAGGCGCGTCAGCACCTCATGACGCCGGGCGATCTCAGCCCCCACCTTCCCTCCCTTCTCTGTCAGAACGACCCCGCGGTAACGCTCATAGACGACGAAGCCCTCCGCATCGAGGCGCTGGATCATGTTGGTCACACTGGCCTGGGATATCCCCAAATTCTTCGCGATGTCCACCACGCGCGCATATCCCTTCGACGCGATCAGATTGTGGATCTGCTCCAGGTAATCCTCAATGGCAGGCGAATGTACATGGGCGGTGGTCTCTTTGCGTTTGGGAGGCATGGGCAGAGGTTTAGCCGGACGGATGGCGGAGGCAAAGCAAACCTGTCCACTGATTCCTTGGAGAAAGAAAATTAGCCCAAGCTATAATTTACACTTGAAGTTTTCTTGAGCTCGTGTTTTTAGCCTGACCTAATTTTTCAATGCGCACCAATCTTCTTCTATCCGCATGCCTCGCCTTCAGCTCTTTCAGCACGGCGGCGGAGCTGTCCGAGGCAGAGCGGAAAACCGTCCGCCCGCTAGCCACTGACCGCCCCGACCAGACCGAGACAGCGCACACCGTGCCAAAAGGCTGGTTTCAGGTGGAGAGCAACCTCGTCTCATTCAACCGCACTTACCATCAGACGGAGTCCGCCGAGATCACCTCCCTCTGCGACTTCCTGCTCAAATACGGCCTGGCGCACAACACCGACATCGAGGTCGGTTGGTACCCACAATTACGGTATCACGAAAACGACAGCAATGGTGTGCTGATAGACAAAGGCAGCGGCAGTGGCGACCTACTCCTACGCTTGAAGACAAATCTAACGGGCAATGACACGGGAATTTACGCGTTGGCTCTGCTCCCTTGGGTCAAAGTGCCCACGGCGAAGGGCAGTTTGGGCAACGGTAGCTGGGAATACGGCCTCACCATCAATCAAGAGCTCGACATCGGTGGTGGCTGGGAGCTGGGCTCGAGCCTCTTCCTCACCATGGCTGCAACCGACGAGCGCCAGCGCTACTTCGAACCCGCCTGCACGCTCGCCTTGGGACGCGATCTGACGCAACGCCTGAGCTTCTACGTCGAGACCTACCAAGGCTGGCTCCAGGATGCGGAACGCTACTGGCAGTCCTCCTTCGACGGTGGCCTCGCCTTCATGGTCACGCCAGATGTGAAACTCGACATCGGCATGAACTGGTTCTTCAATGGTCGGCAGTCACTCAATCCCTTCGCCGGCATCTCGTTTCGTTTTTAAACCGGCACTCATATCAGCATCCCATGGAAAACACCCCTGAAAGCGGCTGGCGATCACGCGGCGCGGAATCCCTGCCCGAGGTCTTCCGCTCCATCAAAGTCCCCCGCGACGCCGGCTTCTGGCGCAAGCTGCTCGCCTACGCGGGCCCGGGCTTTCTCGTCTCTGTCGGCTACATGGATCCCGGCAACTGGGCCACGGACCTCGCCGGCGGCGCACGTTACGGCTACACGCTGCTCTCCGTCATCCTCATCTCCAACCTCATCGCCATCCTGCTGCAACACCTCTGCGTAAAGCTCGGTGTCGTCACCGGACGCGACCTCGCACAGGCCTGTCGCGATCATTACCCCAAGCCGGTGGTGTGGATGCTCTGGTTCCTCTGCGAAGCCGCCATCGCCGCATGTGATCTCGCAGAGGTCATCGGCTCCGCCATCGGTCTGCAGCTCCTCTTTGGCATCCCCCTCACCTGGGGCTGCGTCATCACCACGCTCGATGTGATGATCGTGCTGCTGCTGCAAAATCGCGGCTTCCGCTACGTCGAGGCGCTCGTCATCACCCTCATCCTCACCATCGGCGGCTGCTTCGCCGCAGAAATGATCTTCGCCCGGCCCGATCTCGGCGGTATCGCCACCGGATTCGTGCCGACCACCGCCATCTTCAAGGATCGCGAGATGCTCTTCGTCGCCATCGGCATCCTCGGTGCCACCGTCATGCCGCACAACCTCTACCTGCACAGCTCCATCGTACAGACCCGTAACTTCAACCGCGATGACGAAGGCAAAGCCGAGGCCATCAAATTCGCTACCATCGACTCCACCTTCGCCCTCATGTTTGCCCTCTTCATCAACGCGGGCATCCTCATCGTCGCCGCCGCCGCCTTCCACACCACCGGCCACAGCGACGTCGCAGAAATCCAGCACGCCTACAAGCTCCTCACCCCCGTGCTCGGCGTCGGCATCGCCAGCACACTCTTCGCCATCGCCTTGCTCGCCAGCGGGCAGAACTCCACCCTCACCGGCACCCTCGCAGGTCAGATCGTCATGGAGGGTTTCCTCAACATCCGCCTCAAGCCCTGGCTGCGCCGCCTCATCACCCGCCTCATCGCCGTCGTCCCCGCCGTCTGCGTCATTGGCTGGTTCGGCGAAGACAAAACCACTGACCTCCTCATCTGGAGCCAAGTCATCCTCTCCATGCAGCTCAGCTTCGCCGTCGTGCCGCTGCTGCGCTTCACAGACGAAAAGGCAAAGATGGGCCGCTTCACCAACCCCGCCTGGATCAAGATCCCCGCCTGGATCAGCGCCATCATCATCATCGTCCTCAATTTCAAATTACTCTTCGACTTCTTCGCACCGGAGTCTTGGGTCAAAGCCCTCGGAATCTGACCGCCATGTACCGCAAAATACTCGTCGCCCTCGACACCTCCCCCTCCGACCAGGAACTCCTGCCCGCCGTCGCCTCCCTCGCCACCCTCATGCACAGCGAGCTACTCCTCGTCCATGTCGCCGACGGCTGGGCCGCGCGCAACTTCGACCAGCTCAACCTCGCCGAGTCAGAGGAAATGCGCGACGACTGGAACTACCTCGAAGCCACCGCCACCGCGCTCCGTGCCAGCACACAACATCACGTCAGCATCCGCCTCGTGCTCGGGGAGCCGCCTTTGCAACTCCTCAAAGTCGCAGCAGAAGAGCAGGTGGACCTCATCGCCCTCGCCTCCCACGGCCACCGCCTCATCGGCGATATCCTCCACGGCAGCACCATCGACGCCCTCCGCCACAAAACCACCCTCCCACTCTTCATCGTCCCACCAAAGCGCATGTCTTGACGAGCGCGTGCTGCGCCGCCATATCAGCGCCCCCTATGCGCATCCTTTCCGGCCTCCAACCCAGCGGGCGTCTCCACATCGGCAATTACTTCGGCATGATGGAGCCAGCGCTCAAATTACAGCATGAAGGCGACGCCTATTACTTCATCGCCGACTATCATTCCCTCACCTCCGTGCAGGACGGCCCCCGCCTACGCGAATATGTCCGCGAGCTCGCCATCGACTTCCTCGCCTGCGGTCTTGATCCCGATAAATGCGTCTTTTTCCGCCAGAGCGACGTGCCGGAGCACTGCGAGCTCTCCTGGATCCTCAGCACCGTCACGCCCATGGGCCTGCTGGAGCGCTGCCACAGCTACAAGGACAAAATCGCCAACGGCATCAAGCCCTCGCACGGCCTCTTCGCCTACCCCGTGCTCATGGCAGCGGACATCTTGATCTACGACAGCGACGTCGTGCCCGTCGGCAAAGATCAGAAGCAGCATGTCGAAGTCACGCGCGACATCGCCATTAAGATGAACGAAACCTTCGGCGAAGGACTCTTCAAACTGCCCAATCCGCGCATCAAGGAGGAAACCGCCGTGGTTCCAGGCCTCGACGGCCAAAAGATGAGCAAGAGCTACAACAATACCATCCCGCTGTTTGAAGAACCGGGACCGCTCAAAAAGAAAATCATGGGCATCCAGACCGACTCCACGCCCGTCGAAGCGCCGAAGCCAATCGAAGGCAGCAGCATCCTCGCCCTCTACAAGCTCGTCGCCTCGCAAGCCGACTACGACGCGATGGTGCATGACCATCTCAAAGGCGGAGTCGGCTACGGCGAATTCAAAAAACGCCTACTGCAAGACATCACCGACTACTTCGCGCCCTACCGCGCCCGCCGCGATGAAATCGTCGCCGACAAAGGCTACGTCGATCACGTTCTCGCCCAAGGCGCCGAAAAGGCCCGCGCCGTCGCCCGCAAGACGCTCGCCCGCGTTCGTGATGCAGTGGGCTTGGGTGTCGGTGCCTAGCTCGCGTGCGAGCTCAGTAGCTTTGCGGACAAGGACAGTCGTCGTGTGCGCGCCTACTGCTGCTTATTCATTCCCATCCTTCTCCTCGGCGATATCGAAAAAACGACCGGCCACACCCCAGGCGAGGTCGGTACGCGGCAGAATGCCATCCCCGCCAATGTGATAGAGGCTGAAGAGGAAGTAGTTGTCACGCCCTACTCCGGTGCTGGTGCCGGCGGAAAAGATAGCGGCTACTTTCAGGCTCAGCGATCCAGCGATGCCGTGCTTCTGCTGCATGTAGCTACGGAACTCAGCCTCATTCGGATTGGTGAACGCGAGAATGACGAGTAGGGCGGCGATGAGGAACACGATGAGTCTCATGATGTCGGCAGGGTGTGAGTGGTGGAAGAGTACGGCGGGCGTGACTCCCAGCTTGTGTGTTTCCCTTGGGAAATGTGGAGCGGTCTGCTGACATCACTTTCCGCATCGGCTGGCTTTTGCATCCGAGAACCCCAGTCTCCAAGCAGCCTGTCTCCATGATACTGGCAAGTGTCCAGACACATGTCGAAGGTTGCCTCCTGTGGGTTGGGTTTCGAAATTTGAGCTTTATGGAGTTGTGCGGCAGGGAACCGTGAGGAGAACCTGCTAGGCTTGCCGCCTGCCTTCGTCAGCTCATTATCTGCGTGCGTAAGCGGGCTGGCTGAATTTATCGGCGCAGTTTTTTCTTCAGGCGCATCCAGGTGGGGACGTCGAGATCCTCCCCTTGGACGATGGCGGGTTCGGTATCCTTGAAGCGACCGCGATCCTCCTCACCCAGACTGAAGGTCTGCTGCTCGTTGGAGGATTTCCGGGCGATGACGGCTGTCGCGTTAATGGTGGTGTCGTCAGCGGGCTCCTGGGCATCAAAGGTGATGAGATCGTCCCGAGGAGGGGCTTCGGTCTGCAAGGTGACACTGCGGGCGACGACGGTGGCAAGCGTGGAATTTTTGCTACGGGCGGCATCAGCAAGCTCCTTCGCGGCCGGTGTGCGCACGGGAATGCGCGCGGTTTCTGGAGTGGATTCGATGACGGGCGGCGGGGCGAATGCCTCTGCTGCGGTTTCCTCCATGATAGACACCACGGGCACCTCATGCGCGACCATCGGCTCCTCGGCGTGCGTTCCGTTCGAGATGGGGGCCGACGTGAGGGGCGTGGAAGTGATCTCCTCGGTCGTGAAGAGCATGTCGGTTGATGCTTCAACCGGGGGAGGCGGAGCGTAAGGCGATGACGGCGGAGGAGCGGACTTCTTCACAGGCTCACGTTTGGGCGCTGATGTGGAAGTTGTATGGACGCGCTGCGGCTCCAGCATTTCAGAAGGCGGGGCGGCGGAGGCGTGAGCATTGAGCTGGTTGAGGCCGAGCGAGCTGATGAGGGTGATGGCTATGGCATCGCCGAGCTTGGCATCAACGCCGAGGCCGAAGAGGATGTGAGTCTGATCCGGCACATGGCGACCGAGCTGTTTCATGACACCTTCGACTTCGAGGAGGGTGAGGGATTCGCCGCCGGCGACATGCACGAGTAGGCTCTTTGTCTGATGCAGCAGGCGACCCTGGTCGATGAGCGGACTCTTGAGTGCCTTTTTGAGCGCTTCCGTGCCGCGATTCTGACCGCGCGCCTCGCCGAAGCCGAAGAGGCAGCGACCGTTCGCGTTGGAGAGCGCGGCGGTGAGGTCATCTAGGCCGAGTTTCACGAGGCCGGGGGTCGTCGTGATGGTGGAGACCGCACGGAGGCTTTGCGCGATGAGCTGATCCGCCTGGTTGAAGGCTTTCTGGATGCCGTCTTTTGGGAGGATGAGCTCGCCCATGCGGTTGTTTTCAAAGAGCACGAGCGCGTCAGCGCGCTTCTGCAGAAGCTCGAGCGCCTCCTCCGCCTGCGCTAGGCGACGGCGGCCTTCAAAGTTGAACGGCATCGTGGCGACGACAATCACGAGGGCACCGGTGTTTTTCGCGATCTCTGCTATGACCGGGGACGCGCCGCTGCCAGTGCCACCCCCGAGGCCGGTGCTGATGAAGATGATGTCGTGGCCCTCGACGGACTCGCGGATCTGGTCGCGTGAAAAAAGCGCCGCCTCGCGGCCGAGGTCGGGATCCCCTCCTGCGCCGATGCCTTTCATCAGTTCGGCACCGAGTTGGACTTTCACTGGTGCCATCGAGTGTCCAAGCACACGGACGTCCGTGTGTGCGCACACAAGCGTGGCTTCGACGATGCGGTCGAGCGTGATGCGGTCAATGACATTGGAACCCGCACCGCCGACGCCGACGATGCAGATGCGTGGCCCGACTTTGTCCGGACCGTCTGAAGACTGTGAGCGTTCGTATTCGACCATGATCGTGGATGTTGAGGGTGGATGGATGCTAAGACTAAAAAGTGATGGCGGAAAGCAACTCCTGCATGCGCCTGCCGAGGCGTTTCAGCGGGGAGAGAAAGGGTTTTTCACTGTCGAGAATCTGCGCGTAACGGATGAGCCCGATGGGCGCAGAGTATTGCGGGTTCTCGAAAGTGGCGGTGATGCCGCTGACGGGAGCCGAGCCTGCGCGCGTGACTTTGATGCCAAACACCTCACGGGCCACGGCGTCAATGCCTTTCATCATGCTGACGCCGCCGGTGATGAAGACGCCCGCTCCCAGCTTCCCGAGATGCTCCTCCACACAAGCGCGCACCAGCGTGAGGATTTCCTTCGAACGGAGGTAGATGACTTCATTCAGGAATGCGCGGTCAACCTCGCCGAGGACGAGTCCCGTCTCGTCTTCGATATTGAACACATCACCCTCGATCTCCCCTTCAAGCTGGACACTGCCCTCCTCGATCTTCAGTTTCTCCGCGCGGTTGTTGGGAATCTGCAACGCCAGCGCGACGTCGTTTGTGATGTGGTCCCCGCCGAACGGCACGCAACCGGAGGCGGTGATCATGCCGTCCTCATACAGGACGTAATCACAAGTGCCCGCGCCGAAGTCGATCATGAGCGCACCCTGTGTCTTAGCTTCGCGTGTGAGCACGACCTGCGCGGCGGCGACGGGGTTGAAAACCACGTCCTCGACTTCGAGCGGGATCTCGCGCACGCAACGGATCGCATTTTGCACGCGTCCGCGGATACCATGAATGATGTGATAGTCAGCCTCCAGCACGCGGCCTTCCCGACCGATCGGCTGTCTCACGGCCTCGACGCCATCGACAATATATTGCCGCGTCACACTGTGCAGGAATACATTTGACTGCGGGATGGAGACCCCGCGGGCGATTTCCTTCGCCTCCTCGACATCATCCTCGGTGATCTCGGTCTGATCATCAGGCAGACGATGGCGCCCCCGGTTGTTCAGGCTCTCAATGTGCGAACCGGTGACGCCAAGGAAGACATTGCGAATCATCACGTCGCTCCGGTCCTCGGCGCGTACGAGCGCATCGTTCACGCAGGTCCGCACCTTCTCAAAATCGACGATCTCTCCTTTGCGCACGCCGCGCGAGGGTGCCTCACCCACGCCGAGGATCTTAATCGCGCCGTCACGCTTCGCCTCGCCGACAACGACACAGATTTTGTGTGTTCCGATTTCGAGTCCTGCGTAGATGGTACTTTTGGCCATGAAGGTGGTTCAGCGCACGTTGGTGGTGGAGGGCGTGTCAGCAGCGGCGAGGCCGTTGATGTCCGGAGTCCCGTGGAAGGTGACGGGCGTATTCACCTGAGGGATGAGGTTCAGCGTAGCCACGCGCCACTGACGCACTTCTGCCTCATGCATGAAACGATCGAAACGGGCGAGCTGCGGATCAAGATCATCCACACCGAAAGTGATTTTGGCGTCGCCTTTGAAATGAGCGACGAGAGACCACGCATTCGGGATCTCAATGCGCTCCAGTTCTGCGCGGCCATCTTCATCACGCTTCTGTAGCTTCTCCATGAGACGGAGCGCCACATGAAGCTGGAAGTCCGGCGCGGGCCTGCCAGGCACCGCCTCGCTCAGCGCGGGAAACACGATGCTCGGCATGGCAAGATATTCCTTCGTGACCACATCACACGGCACCAGTGCCCCCTCGGCATCGAGCAAACAGCCTTTACCCGTCATCGGGGCCTGCAGCTTGTGCTTGGCGGATTCGATCCAGGCCACCGGGATGCGCTGCTCCACATCCAGCGCGAGCCTGCCGTTATAATCACGGCGTACCACTGCTGACTTCACCTGTGGCAGGCGCTCGATCTTTAAGCGAACCTCACGCAAGCTCACGGCGAGCACGTTCGTCGCCGTCGTCAGCCCTGTGACGGCGACGATTTGCTCACGAGTAAGCGTGCCTGCCGTATTCACATGCACCTCCTTCAACAAGAACTGGTCGTTCTTTTCCAACGCTTCATGCCAAGTCACCCAGCCCAGCCCGAATATGATCATCGCCGCGATCAACCACATCGCCATGCGGAAACCGCGGCGGCGCCGCTCCTCGGCCTCATGTGCGCGGATCACCGGAGATTCCGGCTCGAAGTTGATGATGCGGGACTCCGATGCCGAGCTCTTTCTGGCAGAGCGCTTGGCAGGCATTTTGGAGTCTTTCTTGGTAGCAGACATGTACAATGCGGACGCTGAAACCAGCCGGGTTCGTCGGCGGGATGAGTGTTTAATACTCCTTAAATAAATGATCGCCCGGCAGATTGCCATAATTATTCACGAAAAAATGATGTCCCATAGCCACTGCCACCCGGTTGTTCACAACGCATTGTGAGCAACCCACATATTGATTCCCGAACTCACACTTCACATCATGCCACCGCTCTTGCTGGCATAGACAGTCGATTCACGACTTGCCTACCACGGTTCATGCGCAAGTCGTTCTGCAAAGCTGCCGTATCCCCCTCATGCGCTGTCTCCTGCTTTTGTCCTGTCTTGCCGTCCATGCCTCCGTGCTTTCCGCCGATCTCCCGAAACTCGACTTTGGCAATGTGCGCGAGGAGCATCTGATGATCCCTATGCGAGATGGTAAGCGTCTATCCGCCTACCTTTACTTTCCTCAGGGGAATGGCCGGTGGCCGGCCATCTTCGAGCAACGCTACGCGGACATTTCCAGCGTCGGCTCGCGCAAAGCGGCGGCGAAGTTCGCCGGGAATGGGTTTGTGATCGTGCTGGTGAACTACCGGGGCACACATTTGAGCGAAGGCGTTTACCGCGGCTACCGCAGCTTGCAATGGGGCGAGCTGCGCGATGGTTATGACGTGTGTGAATGGCTAGCCGCGCAGCCCTGGTGTACAGGAAAAATCGGCACCTACGGCGGATCACAGGCCGGCTACGCGCAGAACTATCTCGCGGTGACTAAGCCACCACACCTGGTAGCCCAATACATGACTGACACCGGCCTGAGCCTGTACCATGAAGGCTATCGCATCGGTGGCGTGACTAGGCCGCAGCGTTTCATCAAAGGCGGTGCCGTGGCGCACGACATCCGGGACAACGAAGCCATGCTGCGCGAGTGGGACCTGCATCCCGACTATGACGACTTCTGGAAGGACGAGGACGCATCATTGCATTTCGACAAGATGAACTACCCTTGTTTCACCATCGGCAGTTGGTTTGACTTCATGTGCCAAGGCAGCGTAGCGAGCTTCACCGGGCGCAACGAACTCGGCGGGCCAGACTCACGCGGCAGACAGCAGCTCATCCTCGGCCCTTGGCTACACGGTGGCTACCCGAAATCGAACAAGATCGGCGAACTCCTCTTTCCTGAAAACGCCTTCTTCGATGTGTACGCGCACATGACGAAGTGGTTCAACCACCACCTCAAAGGCGAGGACAACGGCATCGAAAAGGACCCACCCGTGAGGTACTATGTGATGGGTGCCTGCGGTGAGGCTGGGGCTCCGGGCAATGTCTGGCGCACGACCGAAAAGTTCCCGCCCGCGAGCACTGCGGCAGATTGGTTTTTGCAGCCTGACGGCGGACTAACCCCTGATAAGCCTGCGGCAGCCGTCGCGAGTACCTCCTACACGAGCGATCCCGCGCATCCGATGATTCTCAACACCGCCGGTTTCCCCGGTGCTAGGGACGCGCGCGGTTTTGAGGAACAGGCCGAGGTCCGCACCTGGACCAGTGCCGCACTAGCCCGGCCACTGGAGGTCACGGGACGCATCAAGGCTGAGATTTTCGTCTCATCGACCGCGAAGGACACCGACTTCATCCTGCGCGTGACGGATGTTTATCCCGATGGCCGCTCGATGCTGTTAATGGACTACCCGCTGCGGGCGCGGTATCACAAAGGCTTCGACCATCAGAAACTACTCGTCCCCGGCCAGATCACGAAACTCGCGTGGGACATCGGCTGGGTGAGCATCATCTTCAATCAAGGGCACCGCGTGCGCATCACCATCGCCAGCACCGGTGCGCCTTATTATGAGCCAAACACACAGGCTGGCGGCCCCATCACCCATTTTGCCACCGAGCCTGGCATCACTGCGATCAACACTATCTGGCATGATGCAAAGCACGCCTCCCGTGTGATTCTGCCAACGATGAAATAGCCGATGCGGGAGGCCGTCTCTTCTTATTGCGACGATTGGATCACGCGTGCGCCGCGCTGCCAGGTGAAGTAAGACCATACCCAGTGAAGGAAGACCGAAGCGCGATTGCGCATGCCCATGAGGAAGAGCAGGTGGACAAAAAGCCACATCAGCCACGCCAGGAAGCCTCGCACCTGCATGCCCGCGAAGCAGGCCACCGCCGCACTGCGACCGATCGTGGCCATGCTGCCTTTGTCCCAGTAGCCAAACGCGGGCCGTGAATCACCAGCAGACTCGTTTTGAATCGCCTGCGCGATGAACTGCCCCATCTGAATGGCCGCAGGGCACACACCTGGCACGCGCACGCCGTTTTTGTCCGTCAGGCTCACGATGTCACCAGCGGCGAAGACCTCGGGATAGCCCGGCACGCTCAAATCCGGCAGCACCTCGATACGACCACTGCGGTCTAGCGGAATGCCCGCCAGCGTGCGCGTCACCTCGCTAGCCTCCACGCCCGCGCCCCAGACGACAAGGTCGGATTCGATGCGCTGATCGCCTGCGAGCACGAATCCCTCTCCCACATCCTTCACTGGGCAATTAAGATGCACCGTCACGCCCATGCGCTCAAGGCGCTTGAGCGTGTAGTCCGGCAGATCGCCGGGAAACACCGGCAGCAGCTTCGTGCCGGCTTCGATGAGATGCACGCGGGCGCGTGCTGGATCAATGTGACGGAAATCTTCCTTGAGCACCACTTGCGCCAGTTCCGCGAGCGAACCAGCCATTTCGACACCCGTAGGCCCGCCGCCGACCACGACCATCGTAAGCAACCGCTCGATTTCAGCCGGATCCCCAGACGACTCAGCCTTTTCAAAGGCGAGCAGCACTTTTCTGCGGATCGCCATCGCATCATCGAGGCTCTTGAGGCCCAGTGTGTGCGGTGCCCACTCAGGATGGCCGAAGTAACTCGTTTTCGCTCCCATCGCGATGACAAGGAAGTCATAATCGAGCGAGCGTTCCTTTAGATGCACCTGCCGCGCCTTCATGTCGATGCGCGTGACCTCGTCCATGATCGTCGTGACGTTTTTCCGCTCCGAAAGGATCGAGCGCAGCGGCTGCGCGATCTCCGTCATCGCCAGCCCGCCAGTGGCCACCTGATAGAGCAGCGGCTGGAACAGATGATGATTCCAACGGTCCACCAACGTCACCCGAAACCGCTCGTCTCGCAGCTCCTTCGCGCACGCGAGGCCGGCAAAACCGCCGCCCAAGATCACTACATGTTTTGCATCCACAGTAGCCTCATACCTCATGTCGGGTGAAAAGCGAGCATCGCTTTCGACTCGTCCTGCCCGAGTAGGCAAAAGAATTGCGCTCGCCGCAGCGGATATCGTGTGCTTTTTCCAAGACACCCATGCCAGTCACCACCCCGATCACGAACATCTCCTGCTACAAGTTCGCACCGCTCTCCGGCCTGAAGGAACTGCGCGTACGTCTGCTGGCGATTTGCAAGGAGCGCGGACTCAAGGGGACGATCCTCCTCAGCCCGGAGGGCATCAACATGTTCGTCGCCGGTGTGCGCGAGGACGTGGACGCGCTTGTCGGTGATTTACGCGGTATTCCCGGCCTCGAAGATCTAAAACCGAAATACAGCCAGAGCACGGAGCAGCCCTTCCGCCGCATGCTGGTGCGTATCAAGAAGGAGATCATCGCCTTTGGCGTCGAGGGCATCGAGCCGGCGAAGCACACCTCGCCTCGTCTGGAGCCAAAGGTGCTCAAGCAATGGCTCGATGAAGGCAAACCGGTCGTTCTCTACGACACACGCAACGACTACGAGGTGAAGCTCGGCACCTTCAAAGGCGCACTGGCGGCTGGCATCGACTCGTTTCGCGATTTCCCCGCCGCCGTGGCCAAACTGCCGCCGGAACTCAAGAAGGCCGAGATCGTGTCCTTCTGCACCGGCGGTATCCGCTGCGAAAAAGCCGCGCCATTCATGGAGCGTGCCGGTTTCGAGCATGTGTGGCAGCTTGAGGGCGGCATATTGAAGTACTTTGAGGAATGCGGCGGCGCGCACTACGATGGCGAGTGCTTCGTCTTCGATCAGCGCGTCGGCGTCGATCCCGCACTGGCAGAAACGGATTCCGCGCAGTGTTTCGTCTGCCAGACACCGCTCAGCGTCGAAGATCAGGCTGACTCGCGCTATGTTTTGCATATCTCGTGTCCGTATTGCTTCAAAACAACAGCAGAACAGCAGCGTGAACGGATCGAACAACGTCATGCTGCCATTCGTGCCGTCACCACACCGCTGCCTGGCAGTGTGCCGTATGATCACGAGCGTCCGCTGCACATCCCGACCGCGTGTGATCAAAAAACAATCGTGGATGCCTTCGATCATGTCATGCCGCACATCGGGCGTGAGGTCTGGCTGCAAACCGCACAAAACGGTCGCCTCACCGACAAGGATGGCAAACCTGTCTCCACAGATCACATCGTGCGCGCTGGAGAGCACTACCTGCATCACACACCCGCGTTGCGTGAGCCGGATGTGAATCCCGATATTCGTGTGCTGTTTGAAGACGAGGCCATCCTCGTGCTGAACAAGCCCGCGCCGCTGCCGGTGCATGTCGGCGGTCGTTTCAATCGCAACACATTGCAATATATCCTCGACCTCGTATGGCATCCGCTGCGCCCGCGCACCGTGCATCGACTCGATGCTAGCACGACTGGCGTGATGCTGCTGTGCAAGACACGGCACTTCGCCAGCCTCGTGCAGCCGCAGTTCGAGCGTGGCGAGGTCGAAAAGGTCTATCTCGCGCGCGTGCGAGGGCACCCAACCCAGGATGAATTCATCTGCGCCGCGCCGGTGAGCGCCGAGGCGGGCAAACTCGGTGGCCGTAGCGTCGAAGCGGATGGTTTGGAGGCAAAAACCGAGTTCCGCGTGCTCCAACGCGATGCAGACGGCACTGCCCTCGTCGAAGCGCGGCCGATCACTGGCCGCACCAATCAAATCCGCATCCACCTCTGGCATCTCGGTCATCCCATCGTCGGCGACGCCGCCTATCTGCCTGGCGGTGAAATCGGCGACACGCAAACTCTCTCCGTGGACGATCCGCCACTGTGTCTGCATGCCTGGAAAATCAGTTTCACGCATCCGCTGACAAAAGAACGTGCCGGATTCGAGGCTGAAAAGCCGGGCTGGGCGGTGTAAACGAGATCATTGTGACGAATTCCAGAGCGCAGGCTTGAGCACCAGCATCGTGCCCGCTAGCTTCCGCCCTACCATGGCCATCTCCGTTGACGACATCCTTCAAGCCGCAGAAGACCATCAGGCGAGCGACATTTTCCTCCAGGAAGGCGAAGTGCCGCGCATGAAGATCAACGAGCAGCTCATGATCTTCGGCGATGAACCGGTGCTGATGCCCAGCATGGCAGGACTCTGGCAGGCATGCGGGGGCGACGTCCTAAAGGACATGGACGTAGACACCGGCATGGTTTCGCGCTCCGGCGTGCGCTTCCGCGTGAACCTACATAAAGTCCTCGGTCGTCTGGCGGCCACCTTGCGCCGCATCCGCACGGATATGCCAGACCTCTCTAAACTGGGTGCCCCGGAGTGGCTGCTCACACGCTGGGCGCTCCAAGAGCATGGCATGCTGCTAGTGACCGGCTCCACCGGACAGGGGAAATCCACCACCTTGGCCGGGCTGCTGCACTGGATGAACTCAAACGTGGCCCGGCACATCGTCACCATCGAAGATCCAGTGGAATACATCTTCACCAACAACCGCAGCATGTTCACCCAACGTGAAGTGGGCCGAGACACGCCGAGCTTCCCACGTGGCCTGCGCGCCGCCATGCGCCAAGCACCGGATGTGATCTATGTGGGTGAGATCCGCGACCATGACACGGCCTTCACCGCGTTACAGGCATGCGAAACAGGGCACCTCGTACTCGCCTCGATGCACTCTGCCACGGTGGCGGATACGATGGAGCGTTTTGTGAATCTCTTCCCTGCCGACCAGGTGGCGATCGGTCTGCACCTGCTGTCTCATCAACTACTGGGTGTGCTTTGCCAGAAACTGGTGCCGGACACTAGCGGCAGACTCACCCTGCTGGTGGAGCATCTTCAAAACGGTGGTGCCGTGCGCGACTGGATCGCCCGGCGTGCAGTCTCGGAGATCAGCGATTACATGACGCGGGCGAACGACCCCAACTGCCGCACCTTTCTACAGTCCATCGTCACGGCCTTTGAATCAGGTCTGATCGACGAGGTGACCGCCATCGCCGCCGCAGGCAATGAAGCCGAGTTCCGCCGCGCCGCGCGGGGCATCTCCTGACGGGAAATTTTTCGATCGTTTGCTGTTGCTGACGATGGTTTGCAATGACTTCCGATCCAAAGCGCCGTCCTCTCTTTGAAAACCACCGCCAGCCACTGCAAACAACTGCAAACCACGCCAACTTCCCCATGCGTACCCACGATCTCATCGAGTATCTCTACATGGTCATCGAGCGCGGTGGCTCGGACTTGCATATTGCCGCTCATTCGCCGCCCATGGGTCGCATCAACGGCATCTTGCAACCAGTCGCTGACGAGGTGCTGAATGCGACCGACCTGCGTGAGCTGATCTTCGGTGTTTTGAAGGAAAACCAGCGTGCGGAGCTGGAACAGAAGTGGGAGCTCGACTTCGCTATTCAGGTGGAGAATCTGGGGCGCTTCCGCGGCAATGCCTGCTATGTTCTCGGGCACATCGAGGCATCGTTCCGGTACATCCCGGCCACCATCGCGGAGCTGCGCGACCTCGGCCATGGGCCCACGGTGGAAAGTTTTGCCGGGCTGCGGGACGGCCTCATCCTCATCACCGGCACGAGCAATTCGGGCAAGACCACGACGCTGGCGTCACTCACGCAACACATCGCACGCGCACGGCAGGCGAACATCGTCAGCATCGAGGATCCCATCGAGTATCTGTTCTCACACGAGCGCAGCTTGGTGCGCCAGCGCCAAGTGGGCGCGGACACCCATGACTTTGCCGCCGCGATCAAAAGCGCCCTCCGCCAAGACGCCGACGTGATCATCGTCAGCGAGCTGCGCGACCTAGAGACGATGCGCACCGCCCTAACCGCAGCAGAGACGGGGCATCTGGTGATCAGCACCCTGCACACCCACGACGCACCGAGTACGGTGCTACGCATTCTCGACGCCTTCCCCGAGGAACAGCAGGATTTTGTGGCCTCCCAGCTCGCCGGTTCGCTGCGCGGCGTGATCTGCCAGTCACTCATCGTGCGGCATGACCAAGAAGGCCGCGCCATGGCCTCCGAGGTCATGGTCTGCAACCAAGGCATCGCCTCCGGCATCAGGTCGCGCCGCCTCTCGCAGCTCGCCAACTTAATCCAGATCGGCGGGCCGGACGGCATGCACACCATTGATGACAGCCTTTTGCACTTAGCCAATCATGGCTTCATCTCCATCCATGAGGCGGTCATGCGCGCCCGTGATTCTGATTTTGTCAGCACCGGCCATCAGAAGTACCTGCGCGAGCGCGGCTGAGCAAAGTACTGGGACTCTCTTGCTAAAAAAAAAGCGGAGCCAGTCACCCAGCTCCGCTTCTTATGTCAGAGACGCTGATAGATCAGCGCATCTGCGTCACTTGTTCTTCTTGTCGAACTTGGCTTTGCACTTCTCGCAGCAGAAGGCCACGGTTTTGCCGTCCTTGCCGGTGCTGGTGATGCTCGGGTCAGCGGGTTTGCCGCTGATCGGGCATTTGTCGGCGGCCATGGCGGAGCCTGCGGCCAGAAGAACGATGGTGAACAGAGTTTTCATCAGAGTCAGTTTGGTGTTTGGATATATGATCCGGCAAATTGCTGCCGGATTTAGGCACGAACGTATGAGATCAGGCGTTTCTTGTCGATTCCTAATCTTTCCTTGCCTTCCGCCGTGTCTCCCCGCTAGAACGGCGCACGCCAACCTTCCCCAATCATGAGCTTTCTCTCCCGTGAAGCCACTGTCGCCAGGCCCGGCTACAACCGCTGGCTAGCCCCCCCGGCCGCTGTCGCCGTACACATGTGCATCGGCCAAGTGTACGCCTTCAGCGTGTTTAACAAACCGCTCGGCGCGGAGCTCGGCGTGCCTGTGTCGAAGGTGAACGCCGCCTACATGATCGCGCTGGTGATGTTGGGTCTCTCTGCCGCCGTGTTTGGCAAATGGGTCGAACGCAGCGGCCCGCGCAAGACCATGCTCGCTGCCTGTGGCTGCTTCTGCGGCGGCCTACTACTCACCGCGCTCGGCGTGAAGCTGAAATCCCTCGCCCTGATCCTCGGCGGCTACGGTTTCGTCGGCGGCATCGGCCTGGGACTCGGTTACATCGCGCCGGTCTCGACCCTCGTGAAATGGTTCCCCGACCGCCCCGGCATGGCGACCGGCATGGCCATCATGGGCTTCGGCGGCGGCGCGCTCATCGGCTCGCCACTGGCGCAGGAGCTGATGAAGAGTTTTGCCGCTGGAGGATACTCCGCCCTTGGGATTGCAAGCGCCTCCGTCGATCAAAAGTTGCTCCACCTGCTCGTCAAGCCTCTCGCCGCCCCCCTCAACGCGCTGGCATCCGGCACCACATCAGGAGCGATGCAGGCGCTCATCACGATGGCTGTCATCTATGCCTGTTTCATGCTTTTCGGCGCCTTCATCGTCCGCGTTCCCGCCCCGGACTGGAAACCGGAGGGCTACGAGCCGAAAACCGCCGCCGCGCGCGGCATGATCACCACCGCCAGCGTCTCGGTGGACAACGCGTGGAAGACGCCGCAGTTCTGGCTGCTGTGGACCGTGCTGTGCATGAACGTCAGCGCCGCCATCGGCGTTCTCGGACGCGCGGCGGACATGTGCCAGGACATGTTCGGCGTCAGCGCCTCCATCGGCGCGGGCTTCGCCGGCCTGCTGAGCATCTTCAACATGGGCGGGCGCTTCCTGTGGTCCTCCGTCTCCGATTTCACCGGAAGGAAGACGGTCTATTGCATCTACTTCATCCTCGGCGCCGCGCTCTACGCCGTGCTGCCCCACGCGCAGGAGACGCAGAACCGTGCGCTCTTCGTCCTCTGCACCACCGTCATCATCAGCATGTATGGCGGCGGTTTTTCCACCATCCCGGCCTATTTGAAGGACATGTTCGGCACCCACCATGTCGGCGCGATTCACGGCCGACTCATCACCGCCTGGAGCATGGCCGCCGTGATCGGCCCCTCACTCATCAACGGTTTCTACGACAGCCGCGTCGCTGCCGGCGTGCCAAAGGCCCAGGCATACAACGGCACCTTCTACCTCATGTGCGGTCTGCTCGGCATCGGTATCATCGCCAATCTACTCGTCCGTCCCGTCGATCCAAAGCATCACCTCAAAGACACGCCAGCAGCCTGATTTCACGCCATGAAAGCCATCCTCATCTGGATCATCGTCGCCATCCCGCTGCTCTGGGGCGTCACCCAGTCGGTGAAAAAATCCCTGCCGCTCTTCGGTATCGAAGCAGTTGCGAAGTAGCCCGCGCATCGCTTTGATGCGCCTCCATGCTTTCGAACGCCACCCTCCTCCTCGCCCGGCGCTATCTGCGCGCGAAGCGGTCGTTCGTCTCCGTCATCACCATCATCTCGATCCTCGGCGTCACCGTCGGCGTCACCGCCATGATCGTCATCAGCTCGGTGATGAAGGGCTTCGAGGGCGAGTTCCGCAGGACGCTCATCGGCTCAGAGCCGCACATGCTGCTGCACCCGACGGGGAAAAAAAATGCGCAGGCAGAAACGGCCGCCGAAGTCGCCGCCAAGGTCAAAGCACAGCCCGAAGTACTCGCCGCGAGCGCCTACATCGGCGGCACCATGTATGCGGAGCGCGACGGCATGCAGTCCGGCATGGATGTCCTCGCCCTGCCGCAGGACGGCATGAAGTTTTACATGGAAAAACTCGCCCGGCAGCGCCGGGCGGGCGAACTGACGCCGCGTCATGGCGGTGTGATCTGCCCCGATATCATCGCCGGGCAGCTCGACGCACATCCGGGGGACAAAATCAGCGTCTATGCCTCCACGAACGTCACCAGCGCCGTGCAGCGCTTCCGCGTCGCCTCCGACGAGCAGGACGAGAAAAAACGCCATGCCGCCTACAAGGAGATCAAGCTGCATGCCCGCGAACTCATCATGCAAGGCAGCCTCCGTACTGAGACCGCCGGCCTTTACGGCTACATCACACTCGAAACCGCACAGCAGATCTTCAGCCTCGGCGCACAGGTAAGCGGCGTCCTCGTCGAATTAAAACAACCCGGTGAGGTGAAAGACGTGAAAAAGCGCCTCGAAGCCGCCGGCATCATCCCTCCTGGCTGGACCGCGTCCCTGTGGACCGACGCAGGTGATGCCCGCCTCGCCGCGATGAACAACGAGCGCATCATGATGACCATCGTGATCCTGATCATCTTCGTCGTCGCCGCCTTCTCCGTCATGAACACCACCATCACCGTCACCACGCAGAAACGGCGGGAGATCGGCGTGCTCACCGCGCTCGGCTCGAAGCAAGGGCAGATCATCGGCATCTTCGTCTCCCAAGCAGCCTTCGTGGGTGTCCTCGGTACGGCGACCGGGCTCGTCCTCAGCGGGCTAGTGCTGCGCTTCCGCAATGAAATTCGCCACGGCATTGCCATTCTCGGCGGCGGAAATACCGACTCGGCATCCGACATGTTCCTTGCCACCATTCCGGCGCAAATCGAGCCCTGGTTCGTCGTCGCCACCTCCATCGGAGCCATTGTTCTTTGCCTCCTCGCCGCGTTGCCGCCCGCATGGCTCGCCGCACGGGTGGATCCGGCGGTGGCACTGCGTGACTGACCCGGCGGCAAGAATGACGAATGAGTAAATCCGAATGACGAACGAAACCCGAATGACGAAGCTCCCGACTCATCGCGATGATTCGTCATTCGTGCTCCGTCATTCATTCGTCATTCGTCATTCCCCGCCATCTTCAGCCTCCCTTCTCCCGCATTCCTGACAAACGATGTCCGCCCCACTCTTCCTCGCTTTACGCTACCTGCGGCCCACGCGTTCGTTCATCTCGGTCATCACCGTGATCTCGATGCTCGGCGTCATGCTTGGCGTCGGCGTACTGGTGTTCGTCATGTCCGTGTTCAGCGGCTGGCAGCGTGAGTTCCGGCAGATGCTCATTGGCTTCGAGCCGCACGTCATGGTGCAGCCCATGACCGCGCATGATGATGCGCCGAAGACCGACTGGCGTAAACTATGCAAAGTCCTCGCCACTCAGTCCGAAATCGTTTCCGCCGTGCCCGTGGCCGAGGGTGTCGCTGTCGTCGAAAACGAGGGCAACCTACAAGGGGTCAGCATCATCGGCATGAATGATGACGCCGATAACGGCCTGCTGCGAAAGCTCAGGAAGCACATCAAGGAAGGGAAATTTGACCTCAAGGGCGACTGCATCATCCTCAGCGACAAATTCGCGAAGGAGATCGGTGCGAAGATCGGCGACACGCTCGTCGTCCATGCCGCCGACAGCGTGAACCAGTTCATCAAGCAGGTGCGCGAGATTCCTGAAGACGCCGAGGAGTCTAAACGCGCCGAGGCCTTCGATAACGTCACCGTCCTGTCCAAAGACCTCACCCTCGTCGCCACGCTGCGCACCGACACCGCCGGACTGCGCGGTTATGTACCGCTGAACATCGCGCAGGAGTTCTTCAATCTCGAAAGCGACGTCAGCGGCATCGAGCTCGAATTGAAGGATGCTGACGCCGCCGAGTCCGTCATGGACGCGATCTATCGTGCTGGCGTCATCCCGGAGACTTGGGGCTGGCGCACCTGGATGCAGGAGCACGGCTTCATGCTCGAGTCCGTCAAAAACCAGCGCATCATGATGTGGTTTATCCTGCTCTTCATCATGCTCGTCGCCGCCATCTGCGTGATGAACACCACCATCACCGTCACCGTGAAAAAACGTCGCGAGATCGGCATCCTCACCGCGCTGGGCACGCGTGCGTGGCAGATCATCACCATCTTCGTCGCGCAGGCCGGCATCGTGGCCCTCGCCGGAGTCGTAGCCGGCCTCGGCGGCGGATTTTTCTTCCTCAGCATCCGCAACAAGCTGCGCGACCTCATCGCCGACCTCACTGGTCGTGATATCTTCCCGCAGGACATCTACTTCCTCTCCAGCATCCCCGCCCACACGAATGTGGGCGATCTCCTCACCATCTGCGCCACCGCCGTCGCCCTCTGCCTCATGGCCGCGCTGATCCCCGCTTGGTTCGCCGCCCGCGTCGATCCTGCGGTGGCGTTGCGGGACGGGGGGTGAAACTATGCCTACTTACGTCGCCACGCCTCCAGCCGCCTCGCCAGTGCCTCGGCCGTCACCGATTCGGTGATGCCATCGGCGAGCGTTTTGGTTTTGCCAAAGGTCGTTTCGGCACGGACGCGGTAGTAGTGCTGGTTGCCGGACTGCATGTTCGTGTCATGCGTGAAGCAGACGATGTGACGTGGCGCGAACGTTTCCTTCCATGAGTAAAACGGGCCAACGCTGTGCTGGATGCTCAGTTCCTCCGAGGTGAGCTGTACCACACGACGGTGCAACAGCGTCCACAGGGCCATGATGAGGATGAACGGCGAACTGACGCCCCAGATGATGCGGAACAACCACGGTGCGCCTTGGCTCATCAAGACGACAAACACCACGGACCAAACAATACCAAACAGGAGCAAGAAAACGCCCATGAAACGAAACCGGCCAGGTGGACAGTCGATGAGCATAGGAACGCCCTCCGCGTCAAACTCCGCCAGCACACCGCCGCTCTTCAGACGCTCGGAGAGTTGATTCGTGTCCTGCACAGCGGCCTCGGTGTCGTGGCTAGCTTCCGATTCGGCGAGTTTCGCTTCTTCACGGCTGACAAACACCGGCAGCGGCAGCACTGCTGGCTTGCCACCACGAGTCGTGCTGATCTCAAGACTCCAGAGATGTTGCTCAAACGCGCCCGTGTTGAATTCGGCGTCCTCGATCACGGCACACGGTAAGCCTCGCGGAATCTCCACCCGCAGCGGCAGCGCCACACCGTTCATTTCACGCCGCGCCTCACCGGCGGGTAACGTCTCCGCGTGCTCCCAGATGTTCTCAGTAGAAGTGGAGGTGCCTTTGCCGGTGCGGCGTGTGATCTTCCGCTGGCAGAGCAGCCGCGCCTGGATGATCTCACGCGATGACAGCACGCGATCGAAGCGCAGCTCGCCCTCCAGCACGGCACCAGGACGAACCGGCGTCTGCTTGAGCCAGAGCGCGGGATTTCCGAGCGCCATTCGCGTCTGGACACGCTTCCAGGCGAAAAACAGCGGGATCAATGCCAGCAACGAAGGCAGCAGCGCGAACACGGCCTTGAACGATTCCGACAACGCACCGCTGACGATGATGGCGAGCGCCAGCGGCCCTTGGACGAGCAAGAACCAGCCTGCGATGATGAGGATGGCTGTGAGGCCGTTTTTTGACTCCTGGATCGTCTCTCCGCTCCATTCCTGCCGCCAGCGCCAAGGCTCTCCCGGATACTGCTGTGCGAGTTTTTTTGCCAGCCCGCTCTTCCGTGCCTCCAGCACCCCTCCCACCGAGACGAGAGCACCCACCAGCGGGAAAATCATCGGGAAAATGGACATCAGGAGCATCAGGCCCCAACGCAAATCACGAAACAGCACAGCCTGCTCCGGCTTCGCAGGATTCACATAGCAGCGGAAAGGGCGGTCCCTTCCCGCGAACATGCGGATCTGATCGTGCGCACGCTGCTGGAAGTCGCCGATGTTATCCGAACCTCCCGCGAGGCCGACCTTCTCGCTGTGATAAGTGCGGCCGCGATAATCGTAACGATAGCTCGCCGTCGTCTTGTAACTGGTGCCGCCTTTGCTGCTGCGGGAGCTTGTCATGTCCGCTTTTTCGATCCAGCACGGAACCTCCTCCCATGCGCGGGCGGACCACCACCCGCCGATCACTGGAAAATAGAGAAACCAGCCGATGGCAAGCCCGGCGAGAATGAACGGCAGTCCGAAGAGCACCGCGCAGCCGCCGCCAAGTTGTTTAGCGGGGGAACCCGAGGAAGAGAGGTGGTTAGGTTTCGACATACGCGCAGCATCGCACAAAGCGGCTGACTTCCGCAACAGGCGCGTATCATGCGCCGACATGCCCCCCCAGTTTCACCCCTACGGCACGTCACACCAGGCCATGCTCCTCGTCACCGCGCTGGTGCTGGTGGTGATGCTCCTGCTCTCACGCACACGTTTCGCACGCGTCGCAGAAAAAATGCTCGGCACGCTGCTGCTGCTGCAAATCCCCGGCACGCTGCTTATGCACTGGATGAATGGATCATTGAACGCGCAGACCTGCCTGCCGCTGCAATACTGCGACATCGCCTCCATCGCCGGTGGTCTGGGTCTGTGCTTCCGCAAACACTTCTGGTGCGAAGTGGTGTACTTCTTCGGTCTAGCTGGCACGTTTCAGGGGCTACTCACCCCGGCACTGCTCCATGACTATCCCGACCCGCGCTTCTTCGCGTTCTTCGCGCTGCACAGCGGCGTGACCATCGCGGCGTTTTACGTCGTCACTGGCATGCACATGCGCCCCGCGCCGGGCGCGGTGTGGCGGATGATGAGGTTCTCGCTGGTCTGGTATGCCATCACCGCAGCGGTCAATCTCGCACTCGGCACGAATTATGCCTTCCAGTGTGCGAAGCCGCCGCAGGCCAGTCTGTTCGACCATCTAGGGCCATGGCCGTGGTACAACTTCGTCGCCATCGGCCTCGGCGTGGTGTTTTACTCCGCCCTGTGCCTCCCCTTCGCCTTCCGGCGGCGCAAAGGCTGACATGTCGCTTTGCATTTCACGTTTTGGCCTCATAATCGCCGCCCGCCAATCCACACCTCCTGCACCAACCGAAAATGAAAGCACCTTCCTGGTCTGTTGACGAATCCGCTGATCTCTACGGCATCCGTGAATGGGGACACGGCTACTTCGACATCTCGAAACACGGCGAGGTCGTGGTGAACCTCAAGGACGGCAAGAAAGCCAAGGCGGTATCGCTCGCCGACATCGTGAGCGGCCTGCGCGAGCGCGGCACCCAGCTCCCGCTGCTTATTCGCTTTGGCGATTTGCTGCGCGGTCGCATCGACGAACTGAACGAGGGCTTTGCCTCCGCCATCGCGGAAGGAAAATACCAGGGCGTGTATCGCGGCGTGTATCCCATCAAGGTGAACCAGCAGCAGGAGGTCATCGAGGAGATCACCCGCTACGGCCGCAAATATCACTACGGGCTGGAAGCGGGCAGCAAGCCTGAGCTCATCGCCGCGCTCACCTACATGCACGACCCGCAGGCCTACATCGTGTGCAATGGCTACAAGGATGAGGAGTTCATCGACCTCGCACTCTATGCACAGAAGATGGGCCTGCAGGTCATCCTCGTGCTCGAAATGCCGAGCGAGCTCGAATTGATCCTCAAGCGCTCGAAGAAACTCGGCGTGCGGCCCACGCTCGGCGTGCGCTTCCGCCTCAGCGCGGAAAGCGCCGGTCATTGGAGCGGCAGCGGTGGTGATTCCAGCGTGTTCGGCCTGAACATCTCGCAGCTCATGCACGTCGTCGATCACCTGCGTGAGCAAAGCATGCTCGACTGCCTGCGCATGCTTCATTATCATCAGGGCTCGCAGATTCCGAACATCCGCGCCATTCGCCAGGCCGTGACCGAAGCCACGCGCGTGTATTGCGGTCTCGTGCAGGAAGGCGCGCGCATGGGCATCCTCGACCTCGGCGGTGGTCTTGCCATCAGCTACGACGGTCAGAAAGGAGCCAGCGCCGCCAGCAGCAACTACGGCACGAAGGAATACTGCGCCGACGTCATCGAGGCGATCACGGAAGTCACCGCCGAGGCCGGCGTGCCGCATCCCGACATCATCACCGAGTCCGGGCGCGCCATCGTGGCCTACTACAGCGTGCTGGTGATCAACATCCTCGACATCAACCGCTTCGAATCACGCTCCGACATCAGCGAGATCGAGATCGACAAGGAGTCCCCCGCATTGCTGCGCAATCTGCACGAGTTGCGCGTCGAGTCTGCCCGCAACGCCAACAAGACAGGTCGTGACCGCCTTCAAGAAATCTACAACGATGCTGTCTATTACCGCGACAAGCTCCGCAGCGAGTTCAACTACGGCAAGGTGAACCTGCGCCAGCGCGCGCACGGCGAGGAGCTCTACTGGGACATCATGAAGTGGGTCTCCGACATGCGCGAGAAGTGCGAGCACGACGGTTCCCAGATGGAGCGCCTCGACAACATCCTGACCGACTACTACTACGGGAACTTCAGCGTCTTCCAGAGCCTGCCGGACCTTTGGGCCATCGATCAAATCTTCCCCGTGATGCCCATTCATCGCCTCAAGGAAAAGCCCACGCGCAACGCCGTGCTCTCCGACATCACCTGCGACAGCGACGGCAAGATCGACAAATTCGCTCTCGCCGAAGGCATCCAGCGCAGTCTCCCACTGCACGACCCGGAGATCGACAAAGGCGGAGACTACATGCTCGGCATCTTCCTCGTCGGCGCTTATCAGGAAACCCTCGGCGATCTGCACAATCTCCTCGGCGACACGAACGTCGTCTCCGTCCACATCGAAAACGGCAAGGTGAAGTACAGCGAGCTTGAAGGCGACAGCGTCTCCGAAGTGCTCAGCTACGTCGAATACGAGCCGAAGGACATGGTCACCCGCTTCCGCAACCTCGCTGAAAACGCTGTGCTCACTAAACGCATCACCGCCAACGAGCGCCGCGAGATCATGGACGTGTTCGAGGCCGGCCTGCGCGGCTACACCTATTTCGAGAGCTGATCCGGTCAGACAAACGTCGCCTTTCGCTGAATCGCCCGGTGCAGCAGTTCCAGATACTGCGCGCACGGAATTTCATGTCCGCCGAACATCGCCAGATGCGGTGTCGTCCACTGCGTGTCGTGCAGGATGAATCCGCGCTCCTTCAAACGCCATTGCAGATGCGTCAGCGCCACCTTCGACGCCTGCGGTTCACGGCTGAACATCGATTCGCCGAAAAACGCCCCGCCGATGCTCACGCCATACACGCCGCCCATCAGTTTGCCGTCACGCCAAACTTCCGCGCAATGCGCGAAGCCAAGGCGGTGCAGCTCTTCATAGGTGTCGAGGATCGTGTCGGTAATCCAGGTGCTTTCGCGATCAGCACAACCGCGCATCACATCGCCAAAGGCCGTGTTC
Organism: uncultured Prosthecobacter sp.; assembly: GCA_964421275.1. Taxonomy (GTDB): domain Bacteria; phylum Verrucomicrobiota; class Verrucomicrobiia; order Verrucomicrobiales; family Verrucomicrobiaceae; genus Prosthecobacter. Next base: position 317 of record CAYQWE010000035.1, on the reverse strand, counting down.
CAGCGCACCTCGAAGGGATGCTGCTTCAAATATCGCTCAAACCGCCGTGGCACATGAAACTCCGCCACCGGCAGGATGCCGCGCATCTTCGGCCTGTACCACGAGATGGAACCGTCATCCTCCCCCATCGGGAAGGCACCTTCACAGTAGGCGTTCAGCAGGTCCACAGGCTCGATTTGCGGCATGGGCGAGTTTCTAGTTACAGGTTTCAAGTTTCAAGTGGTGCGATTCAAACTTTGAACTTTTAACCTTCAACTTTAAACACAGGCATCCCATAGCCCGTGAAAAATGAGGGGCAAGCGGGTGATTTGGGTGGG
>CAYQWE010000034.1:0-51523 GCA_964421275.1 uncultured Prosthecobacter sp. | reverse complement strand
CCAGCACGAGAAGTGGCCATCGACGAACTATCCGGCTGGATTTGGGAGGTGCGAGGAGTCCAAGGTCATCATGCTGCCCAAACCGCCGGATAGTTTGGCGAAGGAGATCGAGCACCTTGCGATGCGCTTTCCGCCAAACACATCCGGCCTACATCATTCCGACGACGCATCCGCTCCAGCCCGGACGCCGCCTTCCCCAGGCACGCTTAGCTCATGAAAGCACTGGGAGCACGCACCGCCCCACAGCAGAGCCACCCCCGTTACCGCTAGCATGGCCCGCCCCACCAGCCTGGATCACGCAACTCTCCACCCAGGGGTGCCCACTGTCACCGCTCAGGGCATCCTCGTTGAAGGGGCATTTCCCCCGCTGATCCGCCCGTTGTGTGCATTCCCCCACCCCGGATTGCCCCTTCCTACCGCCGTAGTCATCCATTCCTACACCTCGGAGAATGCGTTCTCCCACCCCGGAGAATGGCATACCCCATGGGGGATAATGCATTCATCCGCCACGGAAATCCATTCACCGAAGGCGGTTAATGGGCAATCCCACCCCGGAGAATGGTCATTCCCACCCAGGAAATGGGCCATCCGTCCCCGGATAATGGGCACTCCCACCCAGGAAATGAGCCATCCGCACCCGGAAATGCTCACTTCCACCCCGGATCACGCACGACCCCAGGGCTACCAAAGCCCACCCCGGGCTGGAACTCGACACGCACCCACCCCGGATCACGCACGACCCCAGGGCTACCAAAGCCCACCCCAGGCTGGGACATGACACGCACCCACCCCGGGCTGGCCATTTTGCACCGGCTGGACTATCTTCCAACTTGGGGCTTCGTTGTTAGACACCCCTGCGCACACCCAGTAACCCATGCAGCTTTGCATTCTCATCGCCGAGGCCGGGATTTCAACCGGTGGCGCACATGCCATCCAGCTCGCGCTGGCACCCGTCTTCCTGATGACCGGCATCGCCGGGATGCTCAATGTGATGACCGGGCGTCTCAACCGCATTGTGGACCGGGGGCGGCACCTCTGGGATTCGCTGGGCGACGACGGTGCCAAGCCGCCCCACAAGAGCGCTGACTATCTGCGCACACTGGAGCAGCGGCGCCGCCTCGCGAGCACGGCCATCACCTGCTTCACCCTCGCTGCTCTACTCGTCTGTATGGTGGTGGTCGTGTTGTTCGCGGAAACGCTTTTGGGGCTGCCGCTCCAGTGGCTCGAAGGACTCCTGTTTACAGGTGCGACACTCGCCTTGATCGTCGGCCTCACCTATTTTCTCCGGGAAATTCGCCTGGCCAGCCGGACGGTGCGCCTTGAGATGGAGTCCCCGCTGCCAAAGGCCACGGCAACTCAGGTAACGGGTGCGTCGCCGGAATGATGTGGCATGGCGGACGTAGGGCGGATGTGTTCGGCGCGCATGACCACGCCACAAGGAAGAACATCCTTCGCCGAACTATCCGCCTGGTTTGCGGAGCGGAGACGCGGTAGGCGAGTGCCGCCCAGAGACGGATCGTTGGGCGTCGTTGCTCCTGAGAACCACGATGCTGTTTGCGCCCAACACATCCGTCCTACATCATGCCGACGACGCACTCCAGGTAACTCCCAAGTGAGCGAAACGCCTAATGCCCAAGTTGGCCTCGGTTGCGGAGCGCACCGGGGCTGACCGTGGTTGAGCAAGTCCGGAGGGGGGGGCTCGGTGCAGGCAGCGGACGAAGAAACAGGAGTTGAGTTGCCGTTCAGTCAGCCGCCGCCTCCGTCGTCGCAGCAGGTTCGGGCGCGGGCAGCAGGGAGCGGTAGAGGTGTCCTGGCCGCCCTTTCCGTTCCTGATGCACCACTAGGCTGCCTTTGCGCAGCATCCGAGAGAGGAAAGTCTTCACCTCCTTGTCATCAGGGAATCTCCCAGTGGCTGCCTTTACCTTGGCGCTGAAGTCCTGCCGGGCAAACGGTCTGCCCGCCATGCCCAGCAGCCCCTCCATCAGCACTTCCTCCCGCGGGCGTGGCGGCACTGCGGGCTTTGGCAGCGCTGGTGTTGTCTGGGCGGGGGCCGGAGCCGCCACCGGGGTGCTGGCGCTCATGGGGTGCTCTTCTAGCAGAGCTCTCACCTTGCGCACCATGTCGAGATCAGCCACCAGCTTGGCTTCCAGTCGGGCCAAGGCATCCGGGGTGAGATCCGCCATCGTCATGCCGGAATGGATGCTCATTTCCGGGGAAATGACAAATGGAATGCTATTCCGCCCCCTGAATCGGCGGCGAATGGTTGTCCCATCACAGGGGTTGCTCCTTCCTCCAAGCAATCGGCACCCGCCACCGCCTTGCTCCGGGGCCAGGGGGGGCTTCACAACGCTGCGCGGTAGAGCGCAGCAAAATCATCCACGCTTAGTGGGCGCGGATTGAACTGCGCGGTCCACTGCTTGGCGGCGAGTTCGGCGAGGGGCGGCAGGTCTGCCTCCTTGACGCCGTGCTCGCTGATGGTGCGCGGCATCTTGGCTTCCAAAAGCAGTTCGCTGATGCGGGCGGCGAGGTCGCCCTGGAAGTAACCTTCGTAGATGGCGGCGATTTCGGGCAGCTTGGAGTTGAAACGGATGACGTGGGGCAGCATGACGCCGACGGCCTCCCCATGCACGACGTTGAACTTAGCCGTCAGCGGGTTCGCACAGGAGTGCGCGGCACCGAGCATGCTGTTTTCGATGGCGATGCCGGCATAGGCGGCACCCAGGAGCATCATGCCGCGGGCTTCGACATCTTTTGCATCACGCAGCACTCTGCTAAACCCGCTGTGGCAGAGGCGGAACGCCTCACGGGAGTAGAGGGAGGAGAGGGCGTTGCGCTTGTTGGTGACGGCGGTTTCGAGCGCATGCGAGAGCGCGTCCATGCCGGTGCAAACGGTGACGCGCTGCGGTTGCGACACGGTGAGTTCGGGATCGAGGATCGCCACCTTCGCTGCCGCCTTGGTATCGCCACAGGCCATTTTGACATGCGTCTCAGGATCGGAGATGAGGGCGAAGCTCTGGCATTCGCTGCCGGTGCCCGCCGTGGTGGGGATGGCGATGAGCGGGAGCATGGGCTTGGTGGCTTTGCCGACGCCCCAGTAGTCCTGCATGCGCCCGCCGTTGCTCAGGATGAAATTGCTGCCTTTCGCAGTGTCCATACTGCTGCCACCGCCGAGGCCGATGATGAGATCCGTGCCAAACTCACGCGCGGCCATGACACAGGCGTCCACATCTTCAGTGCTGGGGTTTTCACGCACTTCGCCAAACACACGCGCCTGCAAGCCTGCCTCTAGCAGATAGCTCAGTGCGCGTGTCACATATCCTGTGCCGACGACGCCGGGATCGCTCACCACGAGCGCCCGTGTGCCGCCGATGTCACGCGCCAGCTCTCCTACGCGGGCAAGCGTGCCGTTGCCAAAGATGAGGCGGGTGCGGGGCTGGAGATCGAATGAGGCGAGGGACATGGAAAATGGTGCAAGGTGTGATGGATTCGCTTGTGGCCGTAAAGTCGGCGGCCCATCGAAGGTCTGATGGCGGCGGGCTGCCGCCCCACCGTGGGTCACGCGCAGTCGATGGAGCGGCGCTTGTAGAGGAACTCAAACATGTTGCCCTCGTGCGGCTGGTCCCAACTGATCTTCATCGTGCTGAGCGGGCCGATGTTGAGGCGGTCGATGTCGCCGCATTCGAGCAGTTCGTTGATGAAGGCTTCATCCTGCGTGATGGCGGTGACGATGAGCGAGTAGCCGATGCGGCCGAGCACTTCGGACTGCGGCATCTCCAAGACGCTGGCGTAAGGGCAGAGGAACTCGCGGTTGGCCAGCGGGTGCTTGTTGTCCGAGCACCAGATGATCGTCGGGCGCAAGAAGGTGCCGCCTTCGAACTCGACTTTGCGCGGGCCGTCGCGGAACTGGGCTGTCACGTCCTCCGCGCCGGGCGTTTGCAGGTCGTTGTCGATGGCGCTGTCGATGTAGTCGGCCATCTTCACGTTCGCGAAGCCGGAGAGGCGGGCGTTTTCGTCGTCCGCTGCCGTGGGTTTCACGGGGCCAAGGCGTTCGGCGATGGCGGTGGCGATCTCCTTGCCGTACTTCGGCACGATGACGGCGGAGGCATTGATGCAGGAGCGGCCGCCGTTGTCGCTGATGGAGCTGACAATGACGTCGATGTATTCTCTCCAATTCTCGATTTTATCCTCGCCGATGATGATCTTGCTCCAGCCTGGGCCGTGAACCTGCACCGCTGGATTGTTCTCATACATCTTCGCCATGTTGACGTCGCCGAAGACGAGATTGCGCCCGCTGAGCTTGATGACTTCACCGCTGCCCTCGTGGTCCGTGGGATAGAAACCGAAGGCTTCGGCGGGCGCGCCTGCGGCGATGAAGGCCTGGATCAAGCGATACGGCGTCCATGGTTCTTCGCGGCCCGGTTTGATGACGACGGGGATTTTCAATGCGATGGCCGGCAGCCAGAGCGAGTTCACCGCAGGTGAATTGCTCGGCATGACGAGGCCGAGGGACTTGGTGGTCGGAAAATACGCCACGGGGCAACCGGCTTGCGTGCCGAAGCCACGGTCGATGACATCCAGATCGAGTCCACGGCTGAGACCGTTGAGGATCATCTTCATGTTCGTCATGGCGAAGTGGATCTTCGTCATGTTGCGCTTCACCATCACATGCGGCAGGCCGCTGGTGCGGGAGAGCGTGGCGATGTATTCCTGCGGTGACTGCGTGTGGCCTTTGTCACCGAGGGGCAGCGTGCCGTTGAGGAAAAGATCACCCGCCTTGGCGGTGATGTCGATGAGCTGCGCAACGGTGAATTTCCGCAGTGCCGCACGTGCCTCGCCGATCTTCGCCAGATCCTTGCGCACGATGCCGGCACCCACCTGGCTGACTTCGGCGCAAACCTCACCCGTTTTGTGATCCTTAACGGGAACCTTGTCGAGTGACTCATAAGGACGGCCTTTGCGTAGGGCGGGAAGATGCGGGACGGACATTGGCGGGTGGTTTTTTGAAAGCGGAGGTTTACGAGCGCAGGGCCTGTGGAGCAACGAAAAAACTGGCACGTCAGGCCCGGTCTTTCAGGCACTTCCGATCACGGGCGTAAGGCGAGCGGGATCATCTCCAACAAACCGGGGGAGAGGTTCGAGTAGGCAGGGTAATCGGGATGCGGAACGCCAAGCTCACCCACGGGACGGTAGCGCCAGTGCTTGTACATCCACAGCCAGCATTCGGGATGCTCGCGGATGGCCTTTTCAAAGTGGTTCCATACGCGTTGCGTGAGTTGTTGGGTATCCTCTTCGGCGCTGGGCTTGAGGGTCTCAAAGATGTTTACCTCGTAGCCACCGTCATCGAGCGGGCGGCAGACGCCGGTCATGATGGAAAGGCCGAGGCGCTTCGCGAGTTCCACATGCAGCGTGGGCACGCTCGTCCATAGGCCGAAGCACTGGATCGCGGTGGCCGCACGTCCAGGCGCGATGTTTAAATCGGTGAGCAGCCCCGCATGTCCCTGGCGCTTGAGCGTCTTCATCAGCTTCAGCATCGCGTTCTCCTGCGGGATGATGTCATGGCCGGAATGTGCGCGTAGGCGCGTGAAGACGTTGGTGATGGTCGGATTTTTGAAGTTCTGTGCTACGACGGTGAACTTGAAGCCACGAAACCCCCAGACCATGCTCACAAGCTCGAAGTTGCCGAAGTGCGGCGTCACCCAGACCGCGCCTGTCTCGTGCGCCTGGGCCTCATCCTCCGGCCTCGGTAGATGAATGGTGAAAAACTGCTGCCAAGAGTCTTTCGTCAGTCGCGCTGACCAGAAAAGATCGAGGAAGGTGCGGGCGAAAACTTGATAGCATCCCTTGGCGATGCGGGCGCGTCCGGTTTGCGTGTATCGATCACCGAAAGCACAGCGCAGATTCTCCATGGCGGTGGCACGTCCGCGTTTATCCACCCAGTAGGCGAGCGTGCCGATGCCGCGTGAGAGCATGAGGATGAAGCTCCTTGGTAATCTGGGTAGAATCCATGCGGCGGACTCGATGATAGTGGTCTCAAAGAAATATCGGAGCTTCTTCACGTGGCGTTTGGTGTTTGCGAAAAACGAGTTACGATGGCGCATGCCCTTGTCCAACCTCAACAACATTCTCAAACGACTCCTCAAGCAGCCGACGGCACCGTTTCATGAATATCACGTCCGTGCGGAGATCGAGGCGCTGCTGAGAAAATGCCCTCATGTGAAGTTGCGGCGCGACAAGTTCGGCAATCTCCTTGCCACCTACAAGAACGGCAAGTCCAAGAGCAAACCCACCTGGGTGCTCGCCGCGCACATGGACCATCCGGGCTTCGTCAAACCTGCGGGCAGCACGAAGCGTGATGAGTGGGAGTTCCTCGGCGGCGTGCCGCAGGAGTGTGTCGAGGCGGGTGTGAAGCGCGGCCTGCGCAAGGCGAAGGGCCGAATCGCTACATGGAATTTCCCGGTGAAAGTCACCAACAGCCGCATCGAGGCCACAGCTTGCGATGATTTGATCGGCTGCGCGGCCATTGTGATGACCTTCCACGAGCTCGCCCGCCTCAACATCCAGACCACGGTGCATGCAGCCTTCACCCGCGCGGAGGAGGTCGGCTGGCTCGGTGCCTGGCAGCTCGCGCAGAAATGGCCGTTTGGAAAAGACAGCGTATTCCTCTCGCTGGAGACTAGCCGTCCTGTGAATGGTGCCGTCATGGGCGGCGGGCCGGTGATCCGCGTGGGCGACCGCGTTTCCATCTTTGACAGCGAGGCCGTGGCCGTTTTGATGACCACCGCGAAGGAGCAGGGCATCCGCGTGCAGCGCTGTCTGCTCGACGCAGGCGCGTGCGAGGCCACCGCTGTGCAAGCCGCAGGCATCCGCAGCGCAGGCATCTCGGTTTCGCTCGGAAACTACCACAATCTCAACGACGCACGCCAGATCGCTCCGGAATACGTCATGATGGACGATCTGAAGTCGCTTATCACATTGCTGAAAGCCCTCGTCGCCACCAAGCACGACGGCATCGGCGAACGCACCATCCGCGAGCGCGTGGAAATGCGCATGGCCGAGCACGAGGCGCACTTCAAGGCGGGATCGAAGCTGTTCAAATAGGGTTCCAAGTTTCAGATTCAAAGTTTCAAGTTCTCCAACAGCGGAACTTGAAACTTTGAACTTGGAACTTTGGCCGCCCTCGCCTTCTTCCGCGCCCCATATGTCCAGCGAGCAACAGCGCAAAGCCTTCCCTTTCTCCGAGTTTGAACCGAAGTGGCAGGGCGAGTGGGAGGCATCCAATGCCTACCGCACGCCCAACCCCGGTGATGCCGGCTTCGATGCCTCGAAGCCGAAGTACTTCGTGCTCGACATGTTCCCCTATCCCAGCGGCAACGGCCTCCACGTCGGCCATCCGGAGGGCTACACCGCCACGGACATCATCGGCCGCTTCAAGAAGATGAGCGGCTTCAACGTGCTGCACCCGATGGGCTGGGACGCCTTCGGCCTGCCTGCGGAGCAGTATGCCATCAAAACCGGCACGCATCCCCGCGTCACCACGGAGGCAAACGTCGCCAACTTCACCAAGCAGCTCAAATCCCTCGGCTTTGCCTACGACTGGGACCGCGAGGTGAACACCACCGACCCCGGCTACTTCAAATGGACGCAGTGGATCTTCCTCAAGCTCTACAATTCCTACGTCGGCGACGATGGCAAAGCACATCCTGTGAGCGAACTGGAAGCCAAAGGGCTCTCGCGTGATGAAATCGACGCCAAGCGACTCGCCTACGTTTCCTCCGCGCCCGTGAACTGGTGCCCCGAACTCGGCACGGTGCTCGCGAATGAAGAAGTTGTGGACGGTAAAAGCGAAGTCGGCGGCTTCCCCGTCGAACGCCGCCCCATGCGCCAGTGGATGCTGCGCATCACCGCGTATGCCCAGCGCCTCATCGATGAACTCGACGGCCTCGACTGGCCGGAGAGCATCAAGCTGCTCCAGCGCAACTGGATCGGCCGCAGCGAAGGCGCGCATGTCCAATTTCAAATTTCAAATTTCAAATCGCATATTCAGGTATTCACCACGCGGCCAGACACGCTGTTTGGAGCCACCTATATGGTGCTGGCTCCAGAGCACCCGCTCGTGCCTCATATCACGACGGCGGAGCAGAGTGAAACTGTCGAAGCCTACCAAAAAAGCATCGCCTCGAAGTCCGATCTCGAGCGCACCGAGCTGGCTAAGGAGAAATCCGGCGTCTTCACTGGTGCCTTCGCCATCAATCCGGTGAACAACGAGAAGATCCCGATCTGGATCGCCGACTACGTCCTCATGGGCTACGGCACTGGTGCCATCATGGCTGTGCCGGCTCACGATGAGCGTGACTTTGAGTTCGCCACAAAGTTCCGCCTGCCCATTCGCGAAGTCGTCTCCGACGCGCCACGGCTTGGCGGGGAGGCCGGTGCCGTCTGCGAGATGGAGCCGATCGTATGCCAGAGCGCCGAAGGCTTCGCCGTGAACTCTGGCTTCCTCAACGGCCTGCCCACCGTCGAAGCGAAGAAGCAGATCACCCGATGGCTTGAAGAAAAAGCTCTCGGCAAAGGCACCACGAACTTCAAGCTGCGCGACTGGCTCTTCAGCCGTCAGCGTTATTGGGGCGAGCCGTTCCCGATCGTCTGGGAGAACGGCCAGCATCGCAGCATTCCCGAAAGCGAGCTACCGCTGCTGCCGCCGACGCTGGAAGACTTCAAACCCACCGGCACGCCCGAGCCACCGCTCTCCAAGGCCACCGACTGGGTCCAATACTCCGCCACGGCGAAGCGCGAGCTCAACACGATGCCGCAGTGGGCGGGTTCGTGCTGGTATTACCTGCGTTATTGCGATGCGCGGAACTCGGAGCGTTTTGTCGGCGAGGCCGCGGAGAAGTATTGGATGACGGGCAAGTGCTCAGTGCCCAGTGCTCAGTGCTCAGACTCTGAGAAACTGAGCACTCCACCACTGAGCACTGAGCACTTCGCTCCGAAACCCGGCGGCGTCGATCTCTACGTCGGCGGCACCGAGCACGCGGTGCTGCATCTGCTTTACGCCCGCTTCTGGCACAAGGTGCTCTTTGATCTCGGTTACGTCAGCACGCCGGAGCCGTTCCAGCGTCTGGTGAACCAGGGCCTCATCCTCGGCGAGGACGGTCAAAAAATGTCGAAGTCCCGCGGCAACGTGGTGAACCCTGACGACGTCGTGCGCGAGTATGGCGCGGATTCACTGCGCCTGTATGAGATGTTCATGGGCCCGCTGGAGCAGGTGAAGCCGTGGAGCATGAAGGGCGTCGAGGGCGTCTATCGCTTCCTCGCCCGCGTGTGGCGTCTCGTCATGGAAGTCGATGACGAAGGCGTGTGGAGCCTCTCCAAGGCGCTACAAGACGTGCCTGCGAACAAGCAGCTCACCAAAGCACTGCACGAAACCATCAAGAAATGCGGCGAGGACATCGAGAAGCTCAGCTTCAACACCGCGATCAGCCAGATGATGGTCTGCACGAACGCCTTCACCGGCGCTGAAGTGAAGCCCGCGGGAGCCATCGTGACCTTCCTCAAGGTGCTGAGCCCCTTCGCGCCTCATCTCGCCGAAGAACTCAACGCGCAGATCCGCGTCAAATTCCCCGCCTTGGCCGCGAAACGCTTCCTCAGCGACGAAACCTGGCCCGCCTACGATCCCGCCGCCCTCATCGAGGACGAGGTGGAGGTCGTCTTCCAGGTGAACGGCAAGCTGCGCGACAAAGCCCGCGTGCCAATCCAGGCGACGAAGGAGGAGATCGAAAAGATCGCCCTTGCCAGCGCCCGCGTGCAGGAATTCATGGAGGGCAGGCCCGCCAAGAAGATCATCGTTGTCCCCGGCAAGCTGGTGAACGTGGTCGTTTAGGAGTGGCGACGATTCGTCGCCTATCCAACTCGCATGGGATTCGCTGTCACCAGCCAATCGTCGCCCTTGCGTGACTTGTTTTGGCGACGAATCGTCGCCACTCCATGCGCATCGCCATCCTGCATTACTCGAAGCCGCCCGTGATCGGCGGTGTGGAGCGTGTCATCGGCGAGCAGGCGGCGGCTTTGACCGCGATGGGCCACGAGGTGCGGATATGGAGCGCCGACGAATCGTCGGCCTTCCGGGAGATGCTTGGCGACGAGTCGTCGCCACTCCAGACGCCGTTCCTGCATCCGCAGCGGTCTATCGATAAGCACCGCAACATCCTGCCGCACTGGCATCAGGACGGGGTGTGGTGCTTCATCACCTGGCGGCTGGCCGATTCGCTGCCACAGGAGTTCATCCAGAGCTGGATGAACGAGCGCGATGCGTGGCTGCGCGGCCATCCGAAGCCTTGGAGCGTCGAGATCGAAGCCGAATACCACCAGAGGTTCTCTGATCGCTATCTCGACTTGCTCGATCAAGGCCACGGAAGCTGTCTCCTGCGCCAAAAAGTTTGCGCAGACGCAGTGGAGCAGGCGTTGCGGTTCTTCGACGGCCTGCGGTACACGCTCAAGAGCTATGTCGTGATGCCCAACCATGTGCATGTGCTGGTGCGCCTGCATGATGGATGGCCGCTGGAGCGCATCGTGCAGAACTGGAAGGAACGGTCGGCCAAAGCAATCAACGCCGTTCTGGGATCGACGGGGACAGTGTGGCAGAAGGGCTACTTCGACCGTCTGATCCGCAGCGCGAGGCATTGGGAGTTTGTGGACGGCTACATTAGGCACAACCCGGAGAAGGCGAGGTTGCGTGACGGTTTTTGCTTTTGGAGCGCCGACGAATCGTCGGCCTACCGATTGGGAACGGCGACGAATCGTCGCCCCTCCATTGTGATCGTCCACAACGTCTTCACCATGCCCTTTGACCTCAAATGGACGGAGGAACTCGTCGCGCTCACGCAGTCGCGCCGTGACATCCGCTGGATCAACTGGGTGCATGATGTGCGCTGGGCGGAAAAAGTGCCGCAGGCGCTGCACATCGCCGTTTCGGAGCATCGGCGGGCGGAATACGCCAAACACACCCACGAGCCGGTTCACGTCATTCCGAACGGTTGCGACGCCAAAGCCGTTTTGGGTCTCACGGAGCGTGTCGCGGCTCTTCAGCTCGAAAAGGCCGGTCTGGTGCTCCTTCAGCCCACGCGCTTCGTGCGGCGCAAGAACATCGAAATGGGCCTGCGGGTGCTCGCGGCACTTCCGAATGCGATTTACCTCGTCACGGCGGCTCCTGATCCGCATCAGAAGGATGGCGTGAAGTATTTCCGCGAACTAAAGCGGCTCGCCAAAGAACTCGGTGTGACGAAACGCGTGCTGTTTCTCGGTGAGAGGGCTACGCTCAGTGATGACGACGTGCGCAGTCTGTATCAGATGGCGGATGCGCTGTTCTTTCCGAGTACACAGGAAGGCTACGGCCTGCCTTTGATCGAGGCGGCGTTGCATCAAGTGCCGGTGTTTTGCTCGGACACCCCTGCGCATCGTGAGGTGGCCGTGGGAGCCAACTTCTTCAAACTGACCGCAGCGCCCAAAGGGGTCGCACGCAAAATCAAGGTGGACGCCGCAGTGAAGGCGCGGCAGGCGCGGCGGCGGCTGATGGCTGAGCTGCCCTGGGAGAGGATCTTGCTGGAAAAACTCGAACCGTTGCTTTTGGGACGGAGCGCTCCATGAGTGCGGGCCGATGACTCCCTACTCGAAGAAAGCTGAAATCCAGGCCGTGCTGGAGGCACGGCATCAGAATGTGTTCGCGTTTCTCGGGGCGCATGATGTGGGGGGCGGGAAGCAGGTGGTGCGAGTGTTCCAGCCGTATGCGGACAAAGTGGTGGTGCTGTGTGGTGGTGAACGTTTCGAGGCGAAGAAGCTGCACAAAGACGGTTTCTTCGAAGCCGAGACGAAAAGCGGCAGTTACGAGCTGGAGATCACCGATCATGATGGCAGCACGCGTCGTATGAGCGATCCGTATGCCTTCGGCCTGCTGCTGGGGGAGCAGGACATGTATTACTTCCGCGAGGGCACGCACCAGCACCTGTGGGACATGCTCGGAGCGCGTCTGCGTGTGATTGATGGCGTGGCGGGCTGCCAGTTCTCAGTCTGGGCGCCGAATGCCCGGCGCGTGTCGGTGATCGGCGACTGGAACCGGTGGGACGGTCGGGTGAACGTGATGCGTTGCCGTGTCGAGGCGGGCATCTGGGAGCTTTTCATCCCCGGCATCACGGAGCTGACGCACTACAAGTTCGAGCTGATCGACAAGCATGGTCACATGCGCGTGAAAAGCGATCCGATGGCGGTTTTCAGCCAGCATGGCTCGCAGACAGCGAGTTTGGTGTTCGATCTGGATCGCTACCAATGGGCGGACGGCGAGTGGATGCAGCATCGTGCGAAGCATGACCTGTATCACGCGCCGATGAGCATCTACGAGGTGCATCCCGGCTCGTGGAAGCGGAATATGAACGATGGTGGCCGCTGGCTGAGTTATCGCGAACTGGCGGATGATTTAATTCCGTATGTGAAGGGACTCGGCTTCACGCACATCGAGCTGATGGGCATCGCCGAGCATCCGTTCGACGGCTCGTGGGGTTATCAGGTGACCGGTTACTTCGCGCCGACGAGCCGTTTTGGAAATCCGGATGAGTTCCGCGAGTTCGTGGACCGCTGCCATCAAAACGGCATCGGCGTCATCCTCGACTGGGTGCCGGGACATTTCCCGAAGGATGAGCACGGGCTGGCGAAGTTTGATGGCACCGCCTTGTATGAGCATGAGGATCCGCGCCTCGGCGAGCACATGGACTGGGGCACGTTGATCTTCAATTACGGACGTCATGAGGTGAAAAACTTCCTCGTTTCCAACGCGCTCTACTGGCTGGGCGAGTTTCACATCGACGGCCTGCGGGTGGATGCGGTGGCGTCGATGCTGTATCTCGATTACTCGCGCAAAGCGGGCGAATGGGTGCCGAACCACCTCGGCGGGCGCGAGAATCTGGAGGCCATCTCCTTCATGCGCGACCTGAACCAGGTGTGCTACGCGAAGCACCCGGGAACGACAATCATTGCGGAGGAAAGCACGGCGTGGCCTGGGGTTTCGCGTCCGGTGAGCAGCGGCGGGCTAGGTTTTGGCTTCAAATGGAACATGGGCTGGATGAACGACAGCCTGCGCTACATGCAGCATGAGCCGGTTCACCGGAAGTATCATCACGGCGAGGCCACGTTCTCGATGATCTACGCCTATGACGAGAATTTCATCCTCGTGCTCAGCCACGACGAGGTGGTGCATGGGAAGGGAAGCCTCATCAACAAGATGCCCGGCGACCGCTGGCAGAAGTTCGCGAATTTGCGCATGTTCCTCTCTTGGATGTGGATGCATCCGGGCAAGAAGCTGCTCTTCATGGGCGGCGAATTCGGCCAGTGGAACGAATGGAAGCACGATGCCAGCCTCGACTGGCATCTTTTCCTCGGCGAGGAGCACAGCGGATTGCAGCGCCTCGTCAAAGACCTCAACCATCTCTATACGTCACGGCATGCGCTGCATGTGAAGGACCACGAGGCGGGCGGCTTCCACTGGCTGGATGCGAATGACGCCGACAACAGCCTCTTTGTGTTCGCACGTTCCTCGCCCGATGGCGACAAGGTCTATGTGCTCGTGAATGCGACGCCCATCGTGCGCAAAGGCTACCGCCTCGGCGTGTCGGAAGCTGGCAGCTACCGCGAGCTGCTCAACAGCGACGCCACCAGTTATGCCGGCAGCGGCGTGAGCGCCGGCGCTGGCTTCCAGGCGCAGCAGACATCCTGGCAGGGCCAGCCCTGGAGCATCGAGGTGGACATTCCGCCGCTGGCGACGTTGGTGATCGGAAGGTGATTGTTTTTTGGCCGCATGAAGCCTGCCCGACAGGCCGTTCATGCTGTCCCATGAAACTGCTCACCCTTACCACCACCCTCCTTGCTGCGGCTGCCTTGAGCGCCGCAGACGCGCCAAAGTCGGTTTATGATGTGCCCTTGAAGGACATCGACGGCAAAGACACCTCGCTCAAAGCCTACCAGGGCAAGGTCATGCTCATCGTGAACGTCGCCTCACAGTGCGGCAACACTCCGCAGTACACGCAGCTTGAGCAGTTGAACCAGGAGTTTGGCAAGCATGGCCTAGCCGTGCTGGGCTTCCCCTGCAATGACTTCGGCAAACAGGAGCCGGGCACGAACGAGGAGATCAAGACTTTCTGCTCCAAGCAATACAAGGTGACCTTCCCGATGTTCGACAAGGTTACCTGTAAAGGCGCGGACAAGAGTCCGCTCTACCAAGTGCTCAGCGGTCCCGAATCGCCGTATCCTGGTGATGTGAAGTGGAATTTTGGCAAGTTCCTGGTCGGCAAGGACGGCAAAATCTTGAAGCGCTTCGAGCCGAAGGTGAAGCCGGACGCACCCGAGGTTGTGGAGGCGATCAAGGAAGCGTTGGCGGCGAAATAAGCGTCCAGAAGGCGTCGGAAAAATCAAAGCTGCGATGGTTTGAGCCATCGCAGCTTTTTTTCGCAGGCGGGCACCGCTTGAAAATCAGGCGGAGGTGGCGGACTTGGAGTTTTTCGCTGGGTGTGGAGTCTGGTTGACACCACCGGATGCAGGCGGCGGCTGAGCAGCGCCGCCGCTGTTCGCGCTGTCCATCATGCGCAGCTTGTCACGGAACTCCTGCGGCACGGCGTTGCGCTCGGCGTCGTTGTTGACGGGCCAGCTTTGCTCCTTGCCGTTGCTGGGACGTGCGGTGAAGGTGGTTTTGCCATCCTCTGTCTTGAGGGTGTATTCGCCGGAATCATCGCGACGAGTGATGTTGGTGGCGGCATGAGATTCGGAGAAATTGAACCGACGCGTGCTGCCACCGGGGGCCATCGGCTGCATTTGCACGCCGCCGCTCACACGGGGACTGCCGCGCTGCGGCTGCCCGAAGAAACCGGGCATATTGAGCATGGGTGGCTGGGGCATGAGGCCGTTGCTCCCTTGGCGTGCCCAGTCTTGGATACGCTGTTGATACTCGCGCATCTCCTTCTGAAAGCGTTCCATTTGCTCGTTGAACTCACGGCTTTGGTTCTGAACGCCGGGCAGCATGCCGCTGTTAAAGTTGCCGTTCATGAAGGGCATGCTGGTATGAGGCCATCCGGGGAAACTAGGCTGTGCGTGCCCATGAGTAATGGCCATCAAATGTTCTCCGAGCACGAGCGGAAGCTGCTTTTCCTTACCAAGGGTGATAAGGGTGAGGCTTGCGGAGTCGCCTTTGTGCTTCGAGCGGACGAGCAGCTTGAGCTGCTCCATGCTGACGAGCTGCTGATCCTCGAATTTCACCAGGATGTCGTGGACTTTCACCCCCGCACGGGCAGCGGGGGAGTCGGGCATCACTTCCTCCACCACGAGGCCAAAGCCCTCTTGCAGTGAGAATTGTGTGCGCAGCTCAGGTGAGACCTCTCGCGTCATCACACCGATGTAAGGAACCGGCTTCATTTCCTCCGTTTTCGCCGTCGGGTTATCCCGAGCATTTGGCATGCCGTGTATATTGCGGTGGTGATGACGGGAAGATTCACCGTTATCACGATCTTTGACAGGGGGAGGCGTAGTGGGATTGTTATTGTCGGAGGGAGTCGCAGATTTAGGCGCTGCTGCTTTCGAGTCCGCCTGTTGTGCGAACAAGGGAGTGATGCTCAGGCAGGCGATGAAGAATGAGTGTTTCAGTTTCATGACATGAGATTTAGGTTGGGGTGGAAATCATTGGAAAGAGACTGGGAGGACAAATTTCTCCTCACGCGGGATCTCCACGGTCATCTGCGCTCCGTCACGGGGGTCGATCCAAGTCTGGCGGTCACGAGCGATGACTCGTAGGTGCTGTTCAGGCAGCCGTTCTTTGCTGTAATGGATGCCGTCGTCCTTCACGTCCTCCCATTCACGAATCGTGGAGACGGGAAGTACAGTGGGTGCCGTTGCTAGCGTGCTAGCACGGCCCGCAGGCTGGGGCGGCGCAGACATGAGGCTCATCACCGCCACGGCGGCTGCGGCCCCTAGGCCGGCCCAGCCTGCGTAGCTCGCCCAGCGCAGCACACGACGCGGGTGGGTGCCTGTGTGTAGCCAGTTCATGTCGAGCTTCAGTTCTTCATCCACGCACTGCACGAGTGCAGGAGATGGGGCGGCGGGCGCTAGGCCGCGCAGCGCGTTTTCGAGATGGGTTACATGGGGTTCGTCATTCATGACAGTGCCTCCTTGGGGGTGGGGAAGGAAAGGACGTTGATGGGAGGAGCAGTGGGTGCATCAAGTAGTTCCTCTTTGAGTGGAGCCAGTTTGCGTTGCAGTGCTTGCAAGGCATAACGATAGCGGCCAGCGATGGTGTTGATGGACTCGCCGGTCATCGCGGCGATTTCGTTGAAAGTAAGATTGCCCCAGAGCTTAAGAGTCACCACTTCGCGCTGCTGGCCGGGCAGCGCTTGGAGCGCCTTCTCGACAATGGCGGCGATTTCCTGCTGTCCGGGCTGCGGGTCGAAAGTCGGGGCGTTTTCATGGGGGATGGCGATGTCGGACTTCGCCTCCCGGTTCACGCGGCGGGTATCCGAGCGGCGTTGATCGAGGGCGATGGTGCGCACGGCGGCGTAGAGCAGGGGAATGTGCGCAGCATCTCCTTCGGGAAACCGCCGCCACCAGCGCACGAAAGCCATTTGCACCACATCTTCAGCATCCGCCTTCGAAGACACAAGCTGCCGCGCATACAACACAAGCTGCGGGGCGACTTGGTTGAAGGTTTGTTTCCAATCAAAGGTGGCTTCCATGCGGGTGATGGGTGTTCGACCAGCCTAACGTTTCACCGCCTACTTTTTGTGTGGGGAAAAGGAAAAAAGAGATAGCCCTCAGTCTAGCTGACTTTCATGATGGTCGCCGCCCATGTCCTCCGCTAGCCGCTCCTCCGCCTTGCTTCTGTTGGTCGTCGGGCTGGTGGTGCTGGCGGGGATTTTGGGGAGGCCAAAGGAAATCATCCCCGTGGCGGTGACGCCCCGTGCTCAACGTTCCGGACAAGTTGGCCCAGGGACGGCACCCCATAAGGGTGAGGAGGCATTGCCGCTCTCGATCAGAAGCAGTGTGCGACTCAAGGCTGGCGAAGCTGCCATCGTCGGTTTCTGGCAAGTGCGCGGGGGAGCCAGGGGCTTCGCTGCCATCACGCCTAGATTGTGGGCCGACGGCAGCATTCAGTTCATCGCGAAGATCGTCCGAATCTCCGGCAAAGACGGGATCCTCGCCTTTCCTGCCGCATTCTCGGGCAGGCAGGCCGTTGTACTGAAGGTGGATGCTCTGAAGTCTCTGCTGAAATCATGCGAAAAAGAGCAGGCGAACTGTCTGCAAACGGTGCCGACGATGACGGTGGAGCCGGGCAGCATTGCCACGTCCTCCATTCTGCAAACCACGGACGACGGCGTTTCCGGGAATGTTGTCGAACTCACGCTGCAACCTTCGCCCCCGCTCGCGGATGGCGGGCTGGAGATCAACCTTCAGATCGATGTCAGTCGCGTGAATTCTGCCGCTCCGGACACTTTCCAAAAAAGCAGCCGTGAATAATGAACAGTGCGCCCACCAAGATCATGAACGTGGAGAAAAACTGCCCCTTCGTCATGCTGAGCACGGGAGTTGATCCGCTATCAGGCTGCCGCACACATTCCAGAGCAATTCGGGCGATCGCGTACAGGATGAAGAATATCCCGGTGATGATTCCATGCGGCAGGCGCGGAAATTTAACACGGACGAACAGCAGAATCAACGTGAGCAACAGACCCTCCCCCAATGCCTCGTAAAGCTGAGAGGGGTGCCGTGGATGCAGGATCGCTTCTAGCTCGCCGCGTCCGCCGCGATTCTGCTCGAAGAACCGGATGATCTCCGGGCTATGCTGTAGGCCCCGTTGAAAAATGTCATCCTGCAATGCCTGACTGCCCCCCTGCGCGATGAAGTCCTGGTGCGTGATTTCAGTCGGGAACTTCATTGCCCACGGCACATTAGTCACCCTGCCGAACAGTTCACCGTTGATGAAGTTGGCGATGCGGCCCAGGAAAATGCCCAGTGGAGCCCCGCACACCAAGGTGTCGCCGATGCCGGTCCAGGAAATCTTGTGCTTCCTAGCATACCAGAGGCAAAACAACGCGACGCCTGCAATGCCACCATGACTAGCCATACCCCCTTGATTCAAGAGGAAGAAAATCCACGGACGATGGACAAACTCGTCAAAGTTGTAGAGTAGCATGTAGCCAAGCCGCCCGCCAAGCACCACGCCGAAGAGTGCCACCATGGTGATGAAGTCTGCCACCGCCGCCGGTTTGATCTCCGACAAGCCGCGCTTTGCCAGAAACAGCATCACGCGATAGGTCAGATAAAAACCCAGCACATAAGCCAGACCATACCAATGCACTGCGATCCCGTTCGTGATCTTGATCAGGTGAGGGCTCAGGTCGTGCATGTAGTATGCAAAGGGCATGTGCTAGGCATGGCCGGGAGTCGCGCCCACTCAAGAGGCAAGTTGCGAGAGAATCAGCGTAAGCGTCACCGTAGCTGTATGGCGTTCTCTACGGGGTTGTTGTCGATCTCGACGCGGCCGTTTTCGAGATACACGATGAGCATGGGGCACAGTGTCAGCAGGCAGTCGATGGCTTTGGCCATTGCGCTCTACGGCAGATGGCGGCAGCATAGGAACCTCGCGGGCTCGTAATCGAGTTGCTCAGTGAATCTAGCTGCTGATGTGCCGTCAGTCGTCGGGCGTGGACGTTCAAGTCCCGAGGAGCGGCCGACACCTACACTCGGCCCCACGCCGCGCGGCCTCGAAAAAGTGCCTTGTTCCAAACGCTTGATCAAAAGCCACAGCCTGATTGCGACTGCGGAGGGAGGGCACCGGCGAGGGGCATTCCACTGCATGAGCCAAAAACCATTGCATCTGAAATTTGCCCATATGGATTTCGGCGAAGAAGTTTTTGACAAGTTGTTCACAACCCTTTGTGAGTTCTCAATTTTGCTATTTTGGAACACCTCCTTCTCTGGAGCTTGTCAGCATGCATAGGGGGGCTAGAAGTCTCCAAACGTCGTGGAACCCCTGTTTTTGAACTGTGGAACAAACTGTGCCAAGCGGGTGTTGAATGGTTTTCAACATGAGTTTGCAGCAGCTAATGTGATTTCATAATGTGTTGAAACAATCGAATGTAACATATCAAAAATAGCGGAAATAGAATGAATTAAATATTGTTTATCCAATATTAAAGTAAATTAATAGATGTGAACTATGGCAAGAACTCTGAAAATTTTGACTGGAATCCAAGGTTTGAAAATGGTTGCGTTCACAACTTAGATGTTGGTCTTGGTGATCATCGGTATTTTGCTCAGCGATAGCGCATAATCTATGCTTTCATTTTCAACACTCAAGAGTGATACTTGCCATTGCTGGCGCAAAACCGAACTCCAGTTCTCTTTTGTTCACACGCTGCCGCAAACTCTTTTGCACTCCTTCCAGTTCTGTGTACTTTCAATCAAGCCCTTTCTGGCCTGAGACGGGGCAGGGGTCAAATTCAGTCTCTGTGTAGCCAAGAAGTTCATCATGTGTGGATTTTAATCGAGAAGAGGGGGCGACATCTCAGTGCCAATGGCGTGTAAGGAATTTGTTCGCATGCGCAGTTTTGATTGCGGCGAGGGTTATAAAAACTATAATTTGGACGCATGAGCAGCCGTTTACTTTTCTGGTCTGTGGCCTCCACCGTCTTGGTGGTAGGAGGCATTGCCGCCTTCCAGGAGGGATGGTTGAAGGGATGGGAAATGCGGATGGGAGAGATGATGGAAAGCCCGGGTAGTCGTTACACGACGGCGCGGTTTCGCATGGATGTGTTGGACCAGTTCAATTATTCGCGGCTCGCGACCAAGGCGGCGATGCTACGGGTGGACCCCGAGATGGAGGTGTGGCTGGAGCGTGAGTTTCCAAAGCTTGACACTAGCAATCTGAACAAGGTCACGGAGCAGGTGCAGGAGGGGATGCCGCGCTATTATCGGGTGTCAGTGTGCTCCGCTAGCAGTCCGAGTCTTCGAGAGTTGCAGCAGCGCTTCCATGATTACATCCATCGGGCACAGCCAGAGATGACGCACATAGCGGTGGCTGTGCGGCCGCGTGCCGGGGGGTGGATGCACGAGGCGCTACTGGTGATGGGACAGCGGCTGCGGGATTTCACGCCGGAGGCACTGACGGAATCGTTGGATGAGCCGTTTTTCAGCACATGCGTGCATTGCAAGCAGCCGCATTTCATGAAGTTGTCTCGTGCGCAGCGGAGTATGGCTCTGGAGTGTCCGAAATGCCGTCGCAAGTACGCGGTGATCGCGGCGGACAGTAAAGGACGGTTCCGCTATGTGAATGAATTCCTCACCGGCTATGCGCCGCCGGCGGTTTTTGCGAAGAACGAAAATCGCGTCCAGCAATTGTTCACGATCTGGTCGGCAGTACATGCGAACTGCCGTTACACGAACGACCCCGGGGGCAAGGCAGGGGATGCGTATGCGAAGAAGAGTCAGACGGACTGCTGGCAGTTCGCAGATGAGACGCAGCGACTGCAACGTGGCGACTGCGAAGACTCCTCGATCTTTTTGGCGGACTGGCTGATGTCACGGGGTTTTCAGGTGCGCGTGGCTTTGGGGCGTTACGGAGACTTAGGCGGGCACGCATGGTGTGTGGTGAAGATCGAGGACAAGGAATACCTCATCGAGTCCACGGGCAGCCGCCCTGACCCCACCGATCCTCCGCTGGCTAGCCGCGTGGGCAGCCGTTATGTACCCGAGGTGTTGTTTGACCGCTTCGGCATCTATGTGCCAAGCAGTCCGAGCCGAGCATGGAAGGGTGATTACTGGCACCCCAAGATCTGGACTCAGATCGATCCCCGTGCTGATCTGGGTGGGGATCCTATCCTCGCGCGATCTCCAGCCGAGGGCATTTCAGCCAAGACGAATTCAAAGTTGATGCTCGAAGCCGCCGCGACGGCGGGGGCCACGCGGATTGCGCGCACCAGTTTTGCCAGCCCTGCATCACCGACTTTTCTGAGCCTCGGGGACATTCCTTCGGGGGCTAAGGACTGGCGGCAGTCGATGATCCCGCAGCACTGAGCTGCGCGGCGAGAGTTTGCGATCACGGGTTGACGTGCTTTTGCGTCGCGTTCAGCATGGGAGCATGCTCGCCAGCATCGCCATCCTCACGTTGTTCGGCATTTTTCTGCTCATGCTGGAAACCTTCCTGCCGGGCTGGGTGGCGGGAATTCTCGGAGCTGTGTCGATCGGCGCTGCCGTTTGGCTGGCTCTCATGTCCGAGGAGCTGGCACGCTGGCCATCTGCGCTGCGGATGACGCTGGCTTTGGGTGTCGTGCTTGTTTCTGCGGGCGTGATGCTCGTTTGGCTACGTTGGTTCGCGGTGAAGTTCCTGCGCCGTGCGCTGACCCTGACGGCAAGCATAGACGCCAAGCCTCCTGTTGATCTTGTGGCACCCGGCACCCAAGGGGTGGCGCTCACGGAGCTGCGCCCGCTTGGTCGTGCTGAGATCGGTGGCAAGCGTTACGAAGTTCGCTGTCAAAGTGGAATTGCCAACGCAGGCGCACCTGTGGAGGTTGTCGCCTCCGAGCCGGGGAACCTGCTCGTGCGGATTCTGTAAAGCGTTCTAACTCAACCCAACCACAACCACCTCATGTCCACCCTCGAAATATTCATCATCGGTGCCGTGATCATCCTCGGACTCGTTCTGTTCCTGATCGTGGCGAAATTCTTCAATCTTTGGCTGCGGGCACGTATCGCCAACGCGCCGGTGAGTTTTACCACGTTACTGGCGATGTGGCTGCGTGGTGTGCCCAACGCGCTGATTGTGGATACCCGCATTACCGCAGCGAAGGCGGGCATTCCGATCAACACGGACCAGTTGGAGGCGCATTTCCTTGCAGGCGGGGATGTCACCCACGTCGTGTTGTCCCTCATCGCCGCAGAGAAGGCCGGAATCCCCCTCGTGTTCGACCGCTCCTGCGCCATCGACCTTGCTTGCAAGGGCACGGGTAAGACGGTGCTTGAAGCCGTGCGCACCAGCATCAATCCCAAGGTGATCGATTGCCCCCAAGCCGACATGGGTCGTGGGGGCAAGATCGACGCTGTGGCCAAGGACGGTATTTCGTTGCGTGTGCGCGCCCGTGTGACAGTGCGAACGAACCTCGACCGCTTCGTGGGCGGTGCCACGGAGGAGACCGTCATCGCACGTGTCGGTGAGGGTATCGTGACCTGTATCGGCTCCTCGGCGACATACAAAGATGTGCTGGAGAATCCGGACTCCATCTCCAAGCTAGTGCTGCACAAAGGCGTCGATGCCGGCACCGCGTTTGAGATCCTCTCCATTGACATCGCGGACATCGACGTGGGAGAAAACGTCGGTGCGAAGCTCCAGGCCGAACAAGCGGAGACTGACAAGAAGATCGCCCAAGCGAACGCGGAGGTCCGCCGCGCCGCCGCTGTCGCGCTGGAGCAGGAAATGGCGGCGAAGACGCAGGAGATGCGTGCTCGCGTCGTCGAGGCAGAGTCGCAGGTGCCGCTCGCCATCGCTGAGGCATTCCGCAACGGGCAACTCGGCGTCATGGATTTCGCACGGTACAAAAATGTCGTCGCTGACACTGAGATGCGCACGAAGATCGCCGGAGACGCGCCGACGGCAAAGTGAATTTCTGGCACCTATCCCACACCCCGCCTCCGCCATGCACCCGCTGCTGATGAGTTCTGGTTTTGATCCTTTCCAGATCGCGATCATTGTCATCTTCGTCATCGGTGGCTTCCTCAAATGGCTGTGGGAAAACTGGATGCAGAACCGGGCTGCCCCCCGGCAGGTGCCGCCCCCGACCGCTGAGGAGCAGCGTCTGCGCGATGATGCGTGGCGTCGGCAAACCGGGCAACTCAGGCCGCCGCCCATCCCCCAGCCTGCCTCATCACCCGTTTCATCGCCTTGGAGCGAGGTGCGCAAGGCTTGGGCGGAGATCAAGGAGGCAGCCCGCCAGTCGCAGATGCCGTCACGACCGACTCAACGCCACCGTGTCGCGCAAGTGCCGCAGGCATCACCTCCTCCCGCCAAAGCATTGCCTCCGCCCGCCGAATTTGCCAAGACGACGAGTATTCCGTCATCGGCTGCGAGTCCTCCGGTGGTCATGAGGGCTCCGTCAGGCGCTCTTTTGCTTTCATTGCAGAATCTACGCCACGAGTCGGCGCTCATGCGGCAGGCTATTTTGATGCGGGAGGTTCTTGGGCCGCCAAAAGCCTTGCAAACATCCACCGATCCCTCTATCTAATCACCGCTTCTGCGAGGAACACGCCGGTGTGGTGAAATTGGTAGACGCGCTAGACTCAAAATCTTGTGGGCATCCCCCGTGTCGGTTCGAGTCCGACCACCGGCACCATCCTCGCGAAGCGAAACATTTTTCCCGCGCGACATGAAATTCTTACGGACCTCGTGGTTCGGCCTCGCAGCCTTGCTGTTGGCAGCATGTTTCATCTGCGCGGCTGAAGGAGATCAAACGGACGGCAGACCGACCAACTTCGGTGCCAAGGATGGCAGCTTGCCGGAGGACCCGAGGGAGTATCGTCGTGGCGGGCATGGAAATGAGTATCCCTCCTGGCCGGTTAGCAAGGAACTGCCGAATGACATCTTCACCTTCGCACGCGTCCGTTACAACTCGCAGAGTCATGGCCGGTGGGGCAGGGGAAATCGCAAATGGGCCACGGACTACCCCGACTCCGACATGAACATGTCCTACCGGCTCCAGCAGCTCACCTCGTTGCAAGTGAATCCCAACGGTGCCGTGGTCGATATCGACCACGAGCAGATCCGGCATTATCCCTTTCTCTACATGATCGAAGTCGGCGACATCGACATCACTGACGACGAGGCCAGAACGCTGCGCGACTACATGCTCAACGGCGGCTTCATCATGGTCGATGACTTCTGGGGCACACGCGAGTGGGACAACTTCGAAGTCGCATTGAAGCAAATATGGCCAGATCGCAAGATCGAGGAGATACCGCTAGAGCACGAGATCTTCCACATGGTCTTCCCGCTCAAGGTGAAGCCTCAGATCCCACACATTCGCTTTGCAGAGTACGTCATCAACCAAGGCATCACCTATGAGTTCGACAAGCCCGGCTCAGAGCATGTCCACTACCGCGGCGTCTTCGACGACAAACGCCGCCTGATGATGATCATCTGCTGGAACACCGACACCGGAGAAGGCTGGGAGCAGGAAGGCACCGACCCGTGGTACTTCCGCGAGTTCAGCGAGAAATACGCCTATCCCCTCGGCATCAACATCATCTTCTACGCCCTCACACATTGAGGCAGTCAGGCGGAAGCATTTTCTCTGTCTGGATGCCGCCTGCAGGAGGTGTGATCAGATGATCACACCTCGCCTTCCAATGCGGCTTCCATCTTCTTCCGCTCACGCAGGCGCGTGCTGTGGTCTAGGATGCGTTTGCGCAAACGGATACTCTTCGGCGTGGCTTCGACGAGTTCGTCGGGGGCGATGTATTCAATCGCACGCTCTAGGCTGAAGCGCAGCGGCGGGGTGAGCTGGATGCCTTTGTCCGAACCGGCGGCGCGGAAGTTGGTGAGCTGCTTGCTGCGCGTCGGATTCACCGGAAGGTCATCCGCTCGTGGATTTTCACCCACGAGCATGCCATCATACACCTGTTCGCCAGCGCCGATGAAAAGCTTGCCACGCACCTGGATGGTGTCGAGCGCGTAGCTGGTGGCCTCGCCGCCTTCGGTGCTCACCAACGTGCCGGTAGTGCGCGTCTGCATCGGGCCTGCATGCGGTGCGTATTCCCGAAACAAGTGGCTGTGAATGCCATGACCGCTGGTCAAGTTCATCAGTTCGAACTCGAATCCGATCAATCCACGCGTCGGAACGAGTGCCTGGAGGCTCGTGCGACCGTTGTGAGCGCTCATGTCCTCGATCTTGCCTTTGCGTTCGGAAATAGACTTCATCACGCCACCGAGATAATCATCAGGCACATCAACATAGAGCGTCTCAAACGGCTCGCACAGCTCGTCGTTGACGCGCTGCATGATCACCATCGGGCGTGAGACGAGCACCTCGAAGCCTTCGCGGCGCATCTGCTCCACCAGCACGGCGATCTGCATCGCACCACGGGCGCTGACATCGAAAATGCCCGCCAGATCCGTGTCCTTCACACTCATCGTCACGTTCATCTTTTGCTCGCGGTCCAGGCGGTCACGGATTTTGCGCGAGGTCACATGATCGCCCTCGCGACCGGCCAGCGGGCCGTCGTTCACGCCGAACTGCATCACAATCGTCGGCGGGTCGATCGCCACGAATGGTAAAGCTTTCGCGTCTGCCGCTCCAGCCACGGTCTGGCCGATATCCACATCCTCAAAACCGCTGATGCCCACGATATCACCCGCCGTGCCTTCGACGGAATCGCTGGTGGTCAGCGTGGTGTATTGGAAAACTTTGGTTACTTTGATGCGCTTCGCGTTTTCCTCCTGCGTCTTGCCCAGCAGCCAAACGGTGTCGCCGAGTTTCACACTGCCGCGCGTCACTTTACCAATGGCCACGCGGCCGACGAAGTTGTCCCAGTCGATGTTCGACACGAGCATTTCAAAACAACCTGTCGGCTCCGCTTTCGGTGCCGGGATGTGTTTCACGATCTGTCCGAGCAGGAAGGTCATGTCCTGCGGCTCGCCATCCGGCTTGTCAGTCACCCAACCGGCGCGGGCACTCCCATAGACGAAAGCCGCGTTGAACTGGTCTTCCGTGGCGTCGAGTTCGAGGAACAGCTCCAGCACTTTGTCATGTACCTTGCCCGGCTCCACGTTCGGGCGGTCCATCTTGTTGATGAGCACGATGGGCTTGATGCCCTGCTGGAGCGCTTTCTTCAAAACAAAACGTGTCTGTGCTTGCGGACCTTCATAGGCATCGACCACGAGCATCACGCCATCGACCATCTTCATCACGCGCTCCACCTCGCCGCCGAAGTCGGCATGGCCGGGGGTGTCCACAATGTTGATGATGTGGTCGTTCCAGTGAACTGACGTATTCTTTGCCTTAATGGTGATCCCTTTTTCGCGCTCGAGGTCCATCGAGTCCATCGCACGTTCGGCGATGGCCTGGTTCTCACGGAAGTTGCCGCTGGCGCGCAGCAGGCCGTCAACGAGCGTCGTTTTGCCGTGATCGACGTGCGCGATGATGGCGATGTTGCGAATCTTGTCAGGGGTCATGGGCTGGTTTTTGGGGGAATGGGGGCGCGAGGTTAGCCGTGTTTGCCCATGTGGCAACCACTTCGCTGCACCGCTTTTGCCCCCATTGAAAGACTCAGCGGCTGAGCGCCCGCCACACCGCAGGCAGCCGTTCGCGCACGAGTTTGGCGCTGTTGGCTGGAATCAGTATCAGTGTGAGCGGGACGTTCTTCGTGTCCTCGAAATCGAAATGTCCCGGCGAGCGCGAGTATTTGTAGTCCTTGTCCAGGCTGCCATCGTCGGAGAGCTGGATGCCGACTTCATCAACACGAGGCACGGAGAGATAAAATTGATGCTCTTCGAGGCTGCACGTCTCTCCAGCCTTCAGGCGCAGCTTGGATTTCGCCAGCTCACGAAACAGCTCCTTGGCCGTGGCTTCGGCAGGATTTATAAAGATACGTTTCTCACTGATCAAATCGCGAAACGCATCCTCTTTGCGCAGCGCCTCAAAGGCGCGGTCGATCTCATCTCTGGCCAGCGGATAGTGCGTGCAGCCAAGGACGATGGTTTGCAACGGATTCGCAGGCTTTGAGTCGCGGTATGCTTCCGTGAGGGCGCGCGCTTCCTTCAATGCGTAGGTTGAAACTGAATCAGGAAAGGCCGAGTCGCCTTCAATCGCCCCTGCGAGCGTAGGGCTGCCCTGCTGGGCGATGACGGGCACGCTTTTGCCCGCAAGACCTAGCGTCTGCGTGATCGTGCGTGGATAAACACCGCTTGCGCATGTTCCAATGGTCGCGAGCACTCCGATGCCACCCTCGGCCGGTGATTCCAGCACGCCACGGGCACCAGCCTCGACGACACCGACGACAATCACGGGAATTTTCCACGCGGCGATGGCTTTGCGGATGTCTTCGAGGCCGTAGGCGGTCGCGGTGTTGCAGGCGATGACGATGGCTTTGACCGGCGGTTTTGTGAACTGTGGCTCCTTGCCCTTGGCGGGCCAGAAACGCCGCCCCAGCAGGAAAATCGCGTCCTTCACGATCAATTCACGCAGGTAATCGGTGCGGTTAACGGCGGAGTAGTTGCCGTAGGGCATGTTGGCCTGGTCGCCGAAATAGATGAAGCGTTCCTGCGCGAAATCCGGCGTGCCGTCGGCTCCGGGTTGGAAAGTATCGTTGTGAAAGGCATCCAGTGTCAACAGCGCCTCCAGCACCGTGAGACCGCCGATGCCGGAGTCGAACACGCCTACGGGCAGTCTGCGCGTTTCATCCGCATTTTCCCATGCCGAGACATCAAAGCTGAACGCGGCTTTGCCGTCGGGATGTGACTTTGCATGGCTGACAGGATCAGCGGCATTAGCCGTGGCGGCCAGCAGCAACAGCGTGGTGCATGTTCTCATGAAGAGGCCGGTTGGAATCAAGAAGACTCGGATAGAGCGCATGATCTGAGAAAAGCGTGAATAACGTGGTAGCCAGGAACGGTGGGAATGCGTAATCGTTCCATCGCCGTGCTCAAGCGGCATCTCCCGTTCGTTTCCCCTATGCCCATCCCCATCCAGCGTGCTAGTCAGGCCAGCGGTGTAAGCCCTCATGTGATTCGCATTTGGGAGCGGCGCTACAACGCGCTGAAACCCAGCCGCACCTGCACGAATCGCCGCATGTATTGTGACGAGGCGGTGCTGCGTTTGAAACTGTTGCGCACGCTGACGGAAAACGGCCATCGCATCGGGCGTGTGGCGGGGCTATGCACGTCGGAGTTGGAGGCGTTGGCGAGTAAACTGCCAGCGGAGACGGTCGCTGCGTTGCAAGAAGGTTGGCGGACGCCAGGACAGTTCATCGAGGCTGCGATCATAGCGGCGAAAAAGTATGATGCCGATGCTTTGCGTGGCGTGCTGCTTCAGGCTTGGCGGCTGTTTAGCCAGGAGGGAATGCTGCATCAGATCTTCTGCCCTTTGACTGTGAAAGTGGCCGAGGAATGGCAGCGAGGGAGTCTGCGTCCTGGACATGAACGCATCATCACCGAAGTGATCCGCGTCCTACTGCTGCGCCCGCCGGATGCGATTGGTCGCGATATCCGCGACGCACCTGAGATCGTGGTCGCGTCACTCACCGGGGAGGCGCATGAGATCGGAGCCTTGCTCGTCGCAGCTTCGGCGCGTGATCAGGGTTGGCAGGTAACATATCTGGGGCCAAGCCTGCCGGTGGAGGAGATCGCCGCATGCGCCATCGCTAGGAAGGTGCGGGCCGTGGGGCTGAGCATCGTTTTTCCGGAGGAATGCCCGGTCATCAAAGACAAGCTGCGCCGCCTGCGTGAATTGCTTCCGGCTGGGACACATCTGGTAGTCGGCGGATGCGCGGCGGAGAGCTATCGGTGTTGTGTGCCCGCAGAGCTAGGCGTCCTATGGGCAAATTGCCAGCACGGGCTTGATGAAGCTCTACAGAAAGCCCGGCGGTGACGGGTTGCGCGTGGTGCGGGCCGCTCTAGTTTGTGTGTCCATGCTTCTTCACCGCACCACTCAGGGTATATTCATTCAAACTGCGACCTCATGGCACGCCGTGGCCGGGCAGGATTGGGACACGTTGTTCAACCTGCCTGATCTCGCCGCGCATCTCTCGCACGTCGCGGCCACATCGCTTGCGGTGGCTGCCCCTGCGGCGGAATCGATCCTTGCGCCGATTGTTTCGCAGGAAGTGTGGGCCGCAGGCGTCACCTACTTCCGCAGCCGCACCGCACGCATGGAGGAATCCAAAGAAGCTGGCGGCGGCAGCTTTTACGACCGCGTGTATGCTGCGGAGCGCCCGGAAATTTTCTTCAAGGCCACGCCGCAGCGCGTCGCGAACCCGAACCAGCCGATGCACCTGCGCGGCGACTCGAAATGGATGGTGCCGGAGCCGGAACTGACGCTCGCCATCAATTCACGCGGTGAGATCATCGGCCGCACCGTCGGTAACGACCTCTCTTGTCGTGACATCGAGGGTGAGAATCCGCTCTACCTGCCGCAGGCGAAGTGCTTCAAGCTCTGTGCCGCTCTCGGCCCGGCGATCCTCATCCAAAGCGGGGCACCCGCGCCTACGATGCGCATCCATTTGCAAATCGACCGCGCTGGAGCCGCTGCCTTCGAGGGCGAGACGACATTTTCACAGTTGAAGCGCACACCACAGGAGCTCGCAGGCTTCTTGTTTCGCGACAACACGTTTCCCACCGGCGCCTTCCTCATGACGGGCACCGGCATTGTCCCCGGCGACGAATTCACGCTGAAGAGCGGCGACATCGTCAAGATCACCATCGACGGTATCGGCACGCTCGTGAACCCAATGGCCTGATTTTCTTTTAACCTACCTCTCCACAGTATTCTCTATGACACTCACCGGACACCATTTCATCGCAGGCCGCGAGGCAGCCCCACGAGGGCATCAGTTCCACGCCTTCAATCCAGCCACCAGTGCGCAGCTTGAGCCGACTTATGGCGACGCCTCTCATGCGGAGGCAGATGAGGCGTTGCGTGCGGCGGATGCGGCGTTTGATGCGTTGCGTCTGGCCACGCCGGAAACGCGTGCGTCGCTGCTCGACACGATTGCCGATGAAATCATGGCTTTGGGCGATGCGCTGCTCGAACGTGCGCATGCGGAGTGTGCCTTGCCGATGGCGCGGCTTACCGGCGAGCGTGGACGTGCGGTCGGGCAGTGCAAACTGTTCGCTTCTTTAATTCGGGAAGGTTCGTGGGCGGATGCACGGGTGGATCATGCGCTTCCTGATCGACAGCCGCTGCCGAAGCCGGATGTGCGCCGCGTGATGATGCCGATCGGCCCTGTGGTCGTGTTTGGTGCTAGCAATTTTCCCTTCGCCATCGGTGTCGTCGGCACGGACACCGTTTGTGCGCTTGCAGCAGGCTGCCCCGTCGTGGTCAAAGGCCATCCGGCACATCCTGGGACGTGTGAGATGCTCGGACGTGCTGTTTTGAACGCGTTGCACAAAGTCGGGCTGCCTGCGGGCTGCTTCTCGCTGCTGCATGGCAAGGGCAACGACATCGGCACGACGCTGGTGAAGCATCCGCTTACTCAGGCAGTTGGTTTCACCGGTTCACTGCGCGGTGGTCGTGCGCTGATGGATGTAGCTGCGGCGCGAGAGCATCCGATTCCTGTGTATGCGGAGATGGGATCGGTGAATCCGGTGTTCGTGTTGCCAGGTGCGCTGAAGGAGCGCGCAGCGAAGCTCGCGGAGGCATACATCGGATCAGTGACAATGGGCGTGGGGCAGTTCTGCACGAATCCAGCCACCGTGCTCGGTTTGAAGAGCGAGAGCTTGCAGCAGTTCATCAGCAGCGCTGCGGCGCTTGCAGGCAAAGCGGTGCCGCAGACGATGCTGCACCGCGGCATCAGCGAGGCATACGACGCTGGCACGGCCGTGTGGCAGACCATCAACGGTCTGCAACTGGCCGGACAATCTGAAACGCCACCGAGCGAGGTCGCGAGTCAAGCGGCCTGCCGGATTTTCACCACCACGATTAGCGTACTCGAAAGCAACGCTGAGCTGCGACGCGAGGTGTTCGGTCCCTGCTCGATCATCACTGAATGCGCCACCATGGAAGACATGCTGCGCTACGCGAGCAGCCTCGAAGGTCAGCTCACTGCCACGCTCCATGGTACGGTGGCGGATTTGCGCGAGTTCGCGCCGCTGGTGCGCGTGCTGGAGAAAAAAGTCGGTCGCATCATTTTCAATGGCTTCCCCACCGGCATCGAGGTCTGTCCTTCGATGCACCACGGCGGCCCGTATCCGGCTGCGAGCCACAGCTTCTTCACCAGCATCGGCACCGCGAGCATCTATCGCTTCGTGCGTCCGGTCTGCTATCAAGGCTTCCCAGAAGAAGCGCTGCCCGAGCTGCTCCAGGACGCGAATCCGCGTGGCGCGATGAGGATTGTGGACGGGGAGATGAAACGCTAAGCGTGGCACGGACTGGAAAGTCCGTGCTACTTACCTCTCCTTCTTCGAGTTCGATGGCGCGTTGAGGAACTTGCGCATGTCGTTGAAAATGCTGTCGGGGCCGTCCTGCTGCTGGGCGTGCGTGTGCATGCCTTCGAACCACGTTTGAGTGGTCGGAGTGTGCGCTTTGGCCACGGCGAGGAGCAGTTCGAGCGTGATCGGCACCGGATGGCCGGAATGAATGGCGGCGGAAAGCGCGAGCTCAGCGGCGCGGTCGAACACCCACTTCAAATCAGCTCCGGAAAAGCCGTTCGTGGCCTCGATGAGCGCGGCGGCATCGAAATCGGCGATGGGCTTGTCTTTCGCGAGCAGCTCGATGATCTGCGCACGCGCGGGCGCGTCCGGCGGCGGCACGAAGATGGCCTGATCGAAGCGACCGGGACGACGGAACGCCGGATCGAGCGCCCACGGCTGATTCGTGGCACCGATGACAAGGATGCGCTGGTTGTCGCTGCGGATGCCGTCCATCTCATGCAGGAACTGGTTCACGAGATTACGCATCTGGCTTTCGCGGATCTGGCGGCGGTCCTGGGCGAGCGAGTCGAGATCGTCGAACACGAGCACGCAGGGCGCGTTGGCTCGCGCGGGCTCAAAGATCTGATGCAGGTTGCGCTCGGTGCTGCCGAAGTAGGGGTCGAAAATCTCGTGCAGGCCGACGGCGAGGTAGTTGCATGGCACTTCACCGGCGACAGCGCGCAGGATGAGCGTTTTGCCACAACCGGGTGGACCGTAGATGAGAATGCCGCCGCCGGTTTTGCGGCCGTAGGCTTTGTAGAGATCGGGGAATTGCAGCGGGTAGGTGATCTTGAGGCGGATTTCCTCCTTCAACTCCTCCATGCCGCCGACATCGGCGAAGGTGACGCGGCTGCGCTCAGGATCGCCCGGCGCGTAGAAGGTCTCGGGACGCCAGTCGTAGGGCGGTTCATCAAACGGATCATCAAAGAACTCGTCTGGTTCTCCCACGCCAGCAGGCTGGGGTTCTGGCGCGGCGGATTCCGGGGCAGGGGATGGCGCGGTCTTGCGCGCATCGCGTACGGTGCGGCCGAGTTCGCGTTCGAGAGCAGGATCGCTCATCGTGCCGTCGATTTGTGCGGCACGGTCGAAGTGGTCGATGGCCTTGGCGCGGTCGCCTTCACTCAAATACACGCGGCTGAGCAGCAGATGAGCCTGCGCGTTGTTCGGTTCGAGGAAAATCACGCGTTCCGCACGCACGGCGGCCCCGGAGGTGTTGCCTTCCATGAACAGGACCTTCGCGATGCCAAGCTGGGCATCGGTTTGGTCGGGATCGATCTCCAATGCGCGTGAGAAGACCTCCCGCGCCTCGTCCAGATGCAGCTCCTCAAGGCATGCGCGGCCATAAAGCAGCAGCAGCGAGAGATTGTTCGGTGACTGCTCGAGAGCATCGCGAAGAGCGGAGGAGTTCGGCATGATTATAGGGGTGAGACAGCCCGGAAGGCTGACATGCTCAGAATTAGAGCGCGTGCGGCGTGCCGCCAATGATTTCTCGCAGGGCTGACTGCTACATCTCCAGGAAGTTTTTCAGCAGCTTTTTGCCATCCTGCGTGAGGATCGATTCAGGATGAAACTGCACACCATGAATGGGTAGCACCTTGTGCCGGAGTCCCATGATTTCGGATTCGTCATCGCTGGCGGTGGCAGTGATTTCGAGGCAGGCTGGCAGTGTGGCGCGTTTGACCAGCAGGGAATGATAACGCGTGGCCTCAAAAGGTTCGGGCATGTCCTTGAACACCGACTGCCCGGAGTGATGGATCATCGAGGTCTTGCCGTGCATGAGGCGTCCGGCGCGGACGACATCACCGCCGAACACATGACCGATGGCCTGATGGCCGAGGCAGACGCCGAGAAGGGGGGTGGTTTTGCCAAAGCGCTCGATCACCGCGCAACTGATGCCGGCCTCCTTCGGGGTGCAAGGGCCGGGGGAGATGCAAATGTGGCTAGGTCTGAATTTTTCGATGTCGTCGAGCGTGACCTTGTCGTTGCGGCGGATTTCCATGACGGCTCCCATCTCGCCAAAGTATTGTACGAGGTTGTAGGTGAAGGAGTCGTAGTTGTCGATGATCAGAAGCACAGAGCCGAGGTTCCAGGGTTAAGGTCCAAGTTGCAGGTCAGAAGCCGCGGACGCTGAGGAGGGTGTCAAGCTCACGCTGAAAGGCGGGAATGTCGGCTGCGGGCGGTTGGTATCCAGGGGTGGGTCCGCGCATGCCGAAGCGGCCCATCTGATCCATGAACCACTGCACGGTTTGGCCGTCACTGAAGGTGGCCTTACCACTGACAAGAGCCCCGGCAGGCGGAATTTCATCAACGGTCACTTTCAATTCTCCTGCTGGCACTGGAGGCGTTTCGCTGAGCTCGTCGGGCAGAGCTTCATCGCCTGCTTCAGGCGGGACAGGCTCGGGGCTCTTTTCCTCCAGTGGTTGCTCGCGCGGCTTGTCTTGGATTTTCACTCCCAGCTCCATGATGAGCAGGCGTGTTTCCATGTAGGTGAGTGTGAGGGAGCATTCGTTGCGAAGGCGGTCCTGGATCTGATTGAGTGTGGCACCTTCTGCTGCCCATTGCACGACGAGTTGGCGCTGTTGCGGGGTAAGATGGGTCATGGAAAGTGATGGCGGGTCAATGCGGATTCAGCCGTTCATCTTGTCGGTGATGATGTGGGCCAGCGCCGAGGCTTTCTGATAAAGTGTTTTGACCTCATTCTGTGAGAGCGACTTGCCCTCTGGCACATCGACGAGTGGCAGGAGATCCTGTAATCCCTTGCGTAAATCCTGGAGAGCCGGGTTCTTCATGATGCTCGGGTGCAGGCTGTCGAGGCTCATGAGATAATATTCGGTGATATCCCTGCGCGTGAGTTGGCGGGTTTTTTCCTCGGTGTAGTTGTCGCTGATGCTTTTTGTGGAGATTTCCAGCGCGCGGAGCCAGCCGCCAAGGCTGATGAGGTGGGCGATGTCCACATCGCGCAACTGCACCATCTCCGCCTCGACATCGGCCTGCGTTTTAGCCAGCTCAACGCGGAGATCCTGCCAATTTCCCTTCAAGCTGTGCTCAAAGAGGCTGCCGGTGTGCTTGTTCATGCGGGTGCCAGCGCCGAGCGCCTTGCCGTACTTGATCATCGCACGGCCTACGGGCTCCATCTCCTCGACCTTCTCACACTGTACGATGAGGAAGCCATCGGCGATGAGTGTGCCAAGTCCGAGTGAGACGATCACGCGGTCTGCGGGTGTTTTGTCGGTGAAGGGGCGCTTGAGGTTGTCGTAGCTGAGCTTGCCGACGTGGTTGAGCATGTCGAAGAGCTTGCGGATCGAGGGTGTGGTGAACTCGTTCACGCCAAATTCCTCGCGCACATGCTCGTCTCCTACGACATCCTCGGGAATCGGCGGGCGGCCCGGTGTCGGCGGCGGCGGAGTCGCGGGCTGTTGGGCGTGGAGCATGGCAATCCCGGCGGCTCCGAGGAGAGGGAGCAGAAAGCGGGGCTGGAGACGGCGGATCATAGGGCGATGATACGGAGCCGTTTTGGGAATTCCAGCGCGAGGTCGGGAAAAGTCTTCCCATGTCTGCATGCACTGCGCTAGCCTGCGCGGGAGCGTTCTTTTCCCGTGTTATGCGTCTCCTTGTCTTGTTTCCGCTGATCCTCGTTACAAATCTGCCAGCTCAGGAGCCCCCCGCCGCGCTGACGGAGTATATGGGGCGCGTGATCGCGCAGACGATGCACTGGCGCGGCGCGGAATGGCTCACGCGTCGAGTGCGTGAGCGCGAGGAGTCGAGTGTGAGGATGCGGGAGGAGCTGCATGTCAAACCGGGTATGGCGGTGTGTGACATGGGCTGCGGCAACGGCTACCATACGATCCCGCTCGCTGAAATGGTGGGCGAGGCGGGCAAGGTGTATGCAGTCGATGTCCAGCCGGAGATGATCGAGATGTTGAAGCTTCAGATCGAGCGCCGGAGCATCAAGAACATCGTTCCGGTTAACGGCCTCGTCCACGACCCCAAACTGCCGCCAAGCTCCTGCGATCTGATCCTGCTTGTGGACGTGTACCATGAGTTCTCACATCCTGTTCAGATGCTGGCCGGGATGCGCGCTGCGCTGAAGCCCGGAGGCATGCTCGTGCTGTGTGAGTTCCGCGCAGAGGACGGCGATGTGCCGATCAAGCCGGAGCACAAGATGAGCAAAATGCAGATCAACAAGGAACTAGGTGCCAACGGCTTCGTTCTCAAACGCGAGTTTGACGGTCTGCCTTGGCAGCACCTGATGTTTTTCGGAAGGGCAGGGGACAAGTAGGCGTCTGCGGGAGGCGACCAGCACGCAGGCAGTCGTTTTTTTGTCCAAAGTAGGCCGTGACTGGCCTCATGCTTCTGGAACTATACCGTCATGCCTGAAGACGACCGCACCCAGGAATTCCTCGAACTGCTCACGCACCACGACCGTGTGCTGGGCGTGTATGTTTATAGCCTCGTCCCAGCCCGGCACGACGCAGACGACATCCTACAACAGACGAAGATGATCTTGTGGCGCTGCTTCGATCAATTCGAGACGGGCACAAACTTTCTCGCCTGGGCGCGCAAGACGGCTTTTCACCAGGTGCTGACGCATCGTCGCCAGAAAAAACGCGAGGCTGCACCGTTGAGCGATGACATCCTGGAGCTGCTGCATGATGAGGTTGCTCGGCTTAGTGAGAGCAGTGACCGCCGCCGCGACGCATTACATACCTGTGTGGCCAAGCTGCCCGCCGCGCACCGCCAGCTCGTGACACTGCGTTACTACGAGGACATGGAGATCGAGGGCGTGGCCGAGCGCATCCGCAGCACCGCTGGCGCAGTTTACCGTGCGCTGAGCCGCATCCGCATGAGCCTCCTGTCGTGCGTGGAGAAGGAACTCAAACTGGAGGGAAACTGAACATGAAACCTGCTGATGAATTCCGCCTGCTGGAGCTCTCCGAGCGCTACGCGGACCAGAAACTGAGCGCGGAGGAGATTTCTGCGCTGGAGGCGGAGCTGCGCGGTAACGCCGAATTGCGCAAATTTTTCGCCAGAGCGCTGCACCAGCGCGCTGAGCTGTGCTTTGATGACTCATGGCTCACGCAGGCCGCCGCCACGACCAGTCCGGTCACGAAGCCGGTGTGGTGGCGTCATGCCATCACTGCCGCCGCTGCGGCATGCCTCACGTTTGGAATTTTCTGGCTGCTAGGCAGCAACGACGGCAGCGTGGCGACGTTGGTTCGAGTGCGGCAATGTCATTGGGCGGCCAGCAGCCTGCCGACGATCGAGGGGGCGCGTCTGAAGCCAGGCATGCTTGATTTGATCGAAGGCTTGGCAGTGCTGCGCTTTGACAGTGGCGCGGAGCTAGCGCTTGAAGCGCCTGTAACCGTGGAAATTGTCGATGCGATGAATTGCAAGTTACGCCAGGGCACGCTCGTGGCGGAAGTGCCGCCGCAGGCGAAGGGTTTCAGCATCAACACGAAGGACGCGAAAGTCATCGACTGGGGTACGAAATTCGGCCTCAGTGCCGATGATGATGGCAAATACATGGTGCGCGTGCTCGAAGGTCTGGTTGAAGTCGCCGACAAAAACACGCCGGGCACCAAGAAACTAGAGAAGGGCCAGGGCCTTGATCGCGGCTGGTCGAGAAGCCTGCTGCATCCCGCCGCAGGAGATTCACCGGAGCCGAGCCGCTGGCAGCCGACCAGCGTGATCGACAGCGGTGACGGCTGGCAGGCCATCACCACCGCGTTTGGGCATGGTAAGGATAGCTACATCCAGTCCAACACTAAGCCAACGTCGGAATTTGGCAGGCATCCCTTCATGCGGGTCAAATGGAGCACTGGAAAACCGGAGCTGAATCGCAAAGCATACCTCGCTTTCGACTTGAGCCAGTTCGCCGACCGCCAGATCGAGGACGCAGAGCTCGTGCTCAGCATCGAGCCCAGCGAACTCGGTTTCGCCAGCTTTGTGCCGGACAGCACCTTCGCTGTGTATGGCGTTATCGACGAGAACGAGGACGCCTGGGAGGAGGACGGGCTCTCATGGCTGGCCGCCCCCGCTCACGATGCCACGCAGGCTAGGCTCAACCAACCTGTCGCCTCCAAGGTCAAGCTCCTCGGTAAATTCGAGATTGCGCAGGGCATCAACCGTGGCACGCGCAAGTTGCGCGGCAAAGCACTGGTCGATTTCCTTTCGTCCGACACGAATCAAATCGCCACGCTCATCATCTGCCGCGAAACAGACGAAACTGCCGACAGCGGACTGGTGCATGCCTTCACGACGAAAGAGAATGGCTCCCGCCCGGCACCAGTGTTGCGAGTGAAGGCGCGGTAGCAGTGCGCTGGTCAGAGGCGTTCAGCCGATCTCGATCGGCTTTGCTAGTGAGAACCGTTTCTGGAGCCAGACCAGCGTGAAAAAGAAGCGCAGCCGCCACCACAGGGCGAATGGCGTGTCCGTGCGGCCGGCGAGAACGCAGTTGATGGCACAAACGATACGGAATTTGCTCGTCGGCTGGAAGAAGAGCTGCGCGAAATGCCGGGTATAGAATTTTTCGATGAACTGCCAGAAGCGGCTGACGATGCGGCGTGTGACACGCTCGTAGCGCTGCATCGCAGGAGTCATGGTCTTGCCTGCGATGATCGCCTCGTGCGCCGCTAGCGCACCCCGCTGCGCTGTATCCATGGCGAGCATGACACCGCTGGAGAAGACAGGATCGATGAATCCCGATGCGTCTCCCACGCGAATGATGCGGTCGGACACGAGCTTCCGGTTCGTGTAGGAGAAATCGGAAAGCACATGGCCTTGGGTGAGAGCTTTCGCGTTGAGCATGCGGTCACGCACCGCCGGGGTGGTGAGCACGGCATCGTCGAAGACGGCCTGCGGCTCCTGCTTGAGCACCTTGAAATCTTCCTGATCCAGCACGAGGCCCACGCTGACTTTGTCGTCCGCGATCGGGATGAGCCAGAACCACGAATTTTTGCGTCGCACGACGTGGATGTCGCCTTTTCTCTCCCCCTCGTCCATCTGCATGCCGGAGTAGTGGCCGAAGATCGCGATCTTTTTGTGGCCGGGGTAGTACACGCGCAGCTTCTCACGGTTGCCGGTGAAGTTGTTCAAACCACTGGCGTCGATGAGGAAAGCAGCCCGCGCCTCGTGCTCCGCACCGTCTTTGCTGCGAAAATGGAGCGTCACATGTCCTGGTTCGACGTTGTAGCGCGTGACGAGCGTCTCCTCACGCACCTCAGCACCCAGCTCCTCCGCATGGCGGAGCAGGATGTCGTCAAATCTGGCGCGCTCGACTTGGAGTGATTCGGGGAATTCCGTGAACGAGCCGCTGGAAAAATCCAGCCGCGTGTGCCTGGAGCCGTCTGCCATCCAGAACTGTGCGCCACGTTTCGGCATGAAGCCGGCGGCCTGGATCTTCGGCCAGACACCGAGATCATCGAAGATGCGGCGGTTGTAGGGCAGCAACGATTCGCCGATGTGAAAGCGGGGAAACTTTTCCTTCTCCAGCACCAGCACTCGTCGCCCTGCCTTGCGCAATGTGGTGGCAGCGGTCGAGCCGGCCGGGCCACCGCCGATGATGATGACATCCCAAGTGTTTTCCATGAGTGGCACATGAAATGCCATCACCGAGGCGGATCGCAAGGTCTGTGATCCATTCGACACTTCCGCCTACATCCATTCATGCGGCTGATACCCATGCCATTTCCCAGCGTAGAAATGGTGGGGGCGAGGGGAGTTGAACCCCTGGATGGAATCCCGCCCGGCCCCACGCGCCGCCCGTCATCAGCAAACATCCCCGTTGCTCTGGGCATCAGAGGCTATCTTCCACCCATGACAGCCACTCAGGTAATCGCCGAAATCGAAAGCCTCCCTCCACAAGAACGCGAGGCGGTCTTTGTCCGCGTTCACGAACTGGAACAGGAGATGATCCCCGATTCCTTCTTGCAAGGCATGGATGAGGTCATGCGCGACGAATTACTCGACATCCAAGACGCGCACTTTCAGTTCCCGCCCGTCTGATCGTGGCCTCTGACCCTATGGCATCACCTACATTCCCTCCGCCTCCGCCAGCTCCCGCTGCCGGTCGTCAAAGGTGAGGAAACGCCGTGCTGCCAGCTCTTGCGCCGTTGCGACATGCACGATGTCCATCGCACCAAAGCTCTTGTTCTCGCAGTAATGCACGCTCAAGCGCCGCGCTGCCGGATACACCCGCTTGTTGGAGAGTTCCCGCACCTCGATGAAGCCCTCTAAAACAAACCGCTTCATTTGCTCAATCGCCCATCGTGCTACCGCACGCTTGATTTTGCCTGACAAGGGGAGTGTGCAAATCGAATTCTCCGCCTCGAAAAGCACAAGGCGGGAGGCTGTGACCACCGCGTTTGACTTGCGCCACCATGCCTTCGCCTCCGCTCCATGCTCGGCACCGGCGAAGTAGGAAACCAGAAAGCTCGCGTCCGTGAAGATCATGCCTCCCCACGGCGGAGTTTCAGCAAATGGGCCAATGCTCCAGTATCCGGCTTTCCTTTCCAGAAGGCATCCACTTCATCCATGAGAGCATGCAGACGTTTCCGCCGCTCCGCTGACGGGAGTTCGCGGATTTTCTGCGCCGCGCTCTGGCGTGTCTTCACGGGCGTGGCGGCTTTGCGTTTGGATGTGGCGCTCTTGTTCATGCTCGCACAATGCCACCCCACAGCCCGGCCCGCAAGATGCAAACCGGCCTGCACTCACGCCTCATCCTCCCACGGCGGCCACAGCTCCGTGTCCAGCCCGATCTCCTTCCCCTCGATCTTGTGAGCATGTGGCCGAATCGCGGCCCGTTCGCATTCAGCGCCGCATAGCATGCCTTGTCCTTCGCTCCAGTGAGAGCCATCAGCCGTCGCACCGCCTCGCCCTTCGGATAGCGCACACGCCCGTTGTCGAAAAGCTCGCGGATATGCTGCTCCGTGATCTTCTCATTGTGCCCGCCCGCGCCACCACTGCCGCCCATGCACTGCGAAAAATCGAAATCCTCGATCTCCTGAAAGCCCGTGTCGATTTGTTGCAGCGCATGCTTCTCCCCCTCGCTCTTGCCATTCGAGTTCTTTAGCAGCGTGGCTACCACGCGCCTGTCTCCCGGCTGCTGTGTCACACGCTCAAGCTCGATGAGTAGAAATGGTGGAGGCGAGGGGAGTTGAACCCCTGTTCAGGAAATTGCATTTCCACCAATGTCCACCATTGCTTTTTTCACTGTATTTCAACGCTTTATGTAAACAGTGAATCATACTGGACATCAGCGGACGTTCCCACTATCGTCCCTAGCATGGCTTCCATCTTCAAGCGCCCCCGTTCACAGTTCTGGTTTGCTGCTTTCACAGACGCAAATGGCAGGCGATTGAAAAAGAGCACCAAGACCGCAGACAAGCGTTTGGCACTCCGCATCGCAGACGAGTATGAGACAGGTGCAAAAAAGCGCCGCACTTATCTACAAATCCGGCGTGTGATGGGTGAATTCAGCCGCACACTCCTTGGCGTGGACATGAAGGAACCAACCGTTCGGGAGCATGTGGAGAGCTGGCTTGCTGCCAAGGCCCCCTCGACAGCTCCCAGCACGGCAGTTTTTTACCGAGGTTCAACCGCCAAGTTTTTATCGTGGCTTGGAGAACGCGCAGACAAGGAGATTTCACTGATTCAGCGTGCAGACGTTACGGCATTCAGGAACGAGCGAGCTACCAAAGTTTCAGCCAAAACGGTGAATCATGAAATCAAAGTGCTGAGAATGGTGTTCAAGTCCGCGAGGAAAGACGGTGTTTTGACAGATGACCCGGCTGAATTTGTTCAGACAATCAGGGACAGGCAAAAGGAAGGAGCACGCCGTGCTTTTACTCTGGACGAACTGAGAGCGGTTGTTGACGAGTGTGATGATGAATGGCGTTCACTGGTTTTCTTTGGCCTCTACACAGGACAAAGGCTTGGTGATTTGGTGGCGCTCAAATGGGCCAATCTCGATCTTCAACGGGAGCAAATCCGACTGAGAACCCAAAAAACTGGAAAAGCCATGACGATTCCCATCAGTGCGCCACTAATGCGCCACATTCTGACGCTGAAGGCAGCAGACAGTTCTGATGTCCCCATTCATCCCCGTGCTTTTCAGGCCGTGATAAAGGCCGGAAAAACCGGAGGACTGAGCAATCAATTTGCTGACATTCTCGCAGCCGCTGGGCTCAGGGAAAAAAAGGCGCACAGGAGAACCGGAGAAGGCCGGGGAGCCAATCGAGATCAAAGCGGACTATCCTTTCACTCATTGCGACACACAGCCGTTTCAATGATGAAAGCGGCAGGCATTCCAGCAGCGGCGGTCATGGAAATCATCGGTCACGATAGCCAGCAAATGAGCGAACATTATACGCATGTGGGAGAAGAGGCTATGGAGAAGGCGGCAGCAGCCGTTCCCGATTTGCTGGATTTAACAAAATGATACGATGAAAACGAAACGAGTCGAAAAGACACACAGCGGCGAGGCCCAAGCAAAAACGAACTCTAATCGAATTGGGGACATCGCATTGACAGCCCCGATCAACCTTACAGAGGGCGTGAAGTTGAACAATGTGCTAGCATACCTAGAGCTTCGTTTTTCCCAAGCAAAAACGGGGGACGTGAATGCTGCGGAGGCACTGTTCCAGATAGCGCAATGTGCAGCATCTACAGTCGGCATGCTTTTCGAATTTCACGAGGAACTATTGAAGCCCATTTTGCGCAGGATGAAACCAGAACGTCTTGCACTCATGATGGAAAGAAAATCCTGGCCCAAACGGCTCACTGCTCAGGCTGATACACGGCCCCCAAATAAAACGCGTTCAGATGCTTCAGAGGCTATAACCGAATTGGTGCAAAAAATGGCAGAAAATCTTTATCGGGAATGGAAGAAGCACGGAGGAAGTGAGGCCCAAGATGACCAAGACGGAGCTAGTGCAAAGCAACTAGAGATGAAGGTTTCGCCAGAATTTAAGAAAATAATGTCACCTCAAGGGTGGAAGCGAATGTCCGGCAAAGCATCAATTCATGGGGAGAATGAAGCCGTTAAATTATTGCCTCCACCATCGAAAGGCACTTGGCGCGATTGGTGGTCACTGGCAGACGCTATTCTCACCACCAAAGTGCGAACGAAAGAGAGGTATTGGTACCTGCATCCAAATATTTTAAAGCGCGCCGGAAAATCAAAAGACGCAAGCCAAGAAACAGCACGGGGAACTGTCATGTTGCAGTATCGAAATGCCTTTAAACAGGCCCTTCTGCGGGTAGCAAATTCTGAATTGCAAGAGAAAAAAAGCGACGATAAACAAGAATAGGTTATCGTCGCATCCGGCAAATTGCGGCTCGGGTTAAGTCATGGTTGTTGTTCCACCATGAACCAAGCACATCCGCCCCTGACCACAGAACCCGTTGAATGGCTGCGTGTAACACAAGCAGCACAACGATTCTCCCTCTCGCGTTCAACTCTCTATGTCTTGATGCAGGAAGGCAAAATCCGCTCCTGCTGCCTGAGAAGAAAGGGGGCTGTTCGTGGAGCCCGACGCATCTCCGCCGAAAGCGTCCGCATGTACTTGGAAAGCAACATTCAATAATTCGCGCCATGAACTCTCACTTTCCATTTTATTACAGATTCTCGGTTCAACCGGGCAAATATTTCGTCACTGACACCCCAGACCTGCGAAATGTTTGGGCCGCACCCGCCTCAACCTTCAAAGAGCTGGTCTGCCTCTATATCGAAAACCCTGTTAAACTGCCTACTGACCAAGCAACATTTTTGGCAATGAACGAATCGGAAAGATGGAAACAACCGTCCCCTTCTTTCATCATGCCTGCCTCGTTCAACGCTTCTCGATGTATTCAACAAAAGGATCAAGAACGCCATTGCAATCTAGTCATACTGGAAATTGATACACGAAGCGATGCAAATCTGTTCATGAGAAATCAAGGTGAACTGGCAAATCGACTAAAGGCATACAACTTCTGCGCTTATCGAAGCCCATTTTCGACGGCTGATAATCCATGCTTGATCGTGCTTGTTGAGGCCGACAACATTCCTGAGTCACGCTACGCCAGCGCAGCTAAGACCATCGCTAGAAAATTGCGCCTCAAGCATCTTGATGAATCTTGCCTCAGGCCCTCGACCCCGTTTCCATTACCGGTCATTTTTGGAAAACATCCGTCAGGAATCTCAGCTCCTTGGATGCAATGAAATCCACTTTCGGGAACAATCGCGACACTCGCCAAGAGCTTGCCGAAAACCTGCTTGGCGATGTTGAGTGGCAAAGCGCCGTGATGGGATTTTGTGTCTGTCCAGGTGCAGACAGCCACACGACAAAGGCAGGCCCAAGGGATTGCCGCGTTACCCTAGACGGCACGCCCACGATATTCTGCTTTCACCAGA
Source organism: uncultured Prosthecobacter sp. (assembly GCA_964421275.1). Lineage (GTDB taxonomy): Bacteria > Verrucomicrobiota > Verrucomicrobiia > Verrucomicrobiales > Verrucomicrobiaceae > Prosthecobacter. The sequence continues at coordinate 7,934 of CAYQWE010000034.1, read as the reverse complement.
ACTGCGCTGAGGAGCGGGAACGGGCCAATCGAGAACTGCGCGAGGCAGTAGCCAAAGAGGAATCACGGAGGAGCTTTAGCAGCCATCACGCGCATGAGGAGTCAATAACACGACAAAGAGAGAAAGATGATCGGCGTGCAAAAGAGCAAAAGGCAATGACTGATGCACGGTCTGCGCTACCCAAAATCATTCACGATTTTTCATGGCCTGAATCCGAGGCGTTAGCAGAATGCCCTCTACTCACCGAAACAGAGCCAAGCTCACATGCGAAGGTGTTTTTGAGGGAGATGTTTTTGCCTGATCAAATTGTTTGGACTGGCAAAGTCACCGACTCAGGCAAGCCCAAACATGCGAGCCGATTTCGACCGGTCTCTGAATGGCTCGCCTGCGACCGCATTGCGGGGCCATTCACCTGCGCGAGCATCTTTAAACGAAGTGTCTTTGCTCGTAGTAATGACAATGTAGAACTACGGCCCTACATCGTTCTAGAAGGTGACGTTGTGGATGCCGTGTGTGCCGGTAAAATCGGTGCCAAAGAGGAATTGGAAGACTCCGACAGAGCGCGCAATCGTTCGGCATGCCTTGCTGTACTAAACTGGCTGCGGTGTAAAACACCACTTGTCTTGCGCGCTGTGGTAGATGCAGCTAACAAGTCCATGCACGGCTGGTTCGACATGCCGGACAAAACCACTCTGGCAGAGCTAAAAATCATTCTGCCGGGTTTCGGCTTCGACCCCTCAGTCTTACGCCCTTCTCAACCCGTCCGCCTTCCGGGCGTGGTCCGTCCTGAATCAGGCAGATGGCAGAGGCTCGTTTACCTTAACCCTTCTGAATTTTGGAAATGAAAAGCATCCTCCAAGCTGTTTCCGATATGAACCCCGAAGCATCGACTAACGGAGGCATTACAGGGCAAAAGCTTCAAGTGATACCCCTCACTGATTGCAGCAAAATTAGTGCGTCGCTGGACACTTTGGATTTCGTGGAGAACCTGTTGGGAATCGGTGGATTCTCCGTTGTCTATGGGAGCTCCAATGTGGGCAAGTCGTTTTGGGTTCTTGATCTTGCAACTCACATAGCATCCAAAAAGAAATATCGTGACACCATCGCAGTCGATGGAGGCGCGGTGATCTATGTAACTTTGGAGGGTCAAGCATCGTTCGACAACCGAATTGCAGCGTTAAAATCCTCCGGTAAACTGACACGCCCTGGCTCACTTTACGTGGTAAAGGTTCCAATTGATCTGCTGAATGGTGTTGATGCTGCCCGGCTGATTGAAGCGATCAAAGATATTCATTGGATAGAGCCTGTGCAACTTGTGGTTGTGGACACCCTGAGCCGCGCAATGGCTGGTGGTGAAGAGAATGGCACCGTCGATATGATGACCGTGGTTAAATCGGTTGATCGTATCCGTGAAGAAACGGGCACTCATGTGATGCTCGTTCACCACTGTGGGAAAGACGAGGCCAAGGGTGCCCGTGGCAGCACATGTCTTCGAGCTGCGATAGATACTGAGATTGAAATTTCAAGAGCTGAAGGAGCCGATCAAAGAATCGTCCGGGTGAAAAAACAACGTGACTTGGAAATCGTTCCTCCAATGGCTTTCACCCTAGAGACGGTCCATCTTGGAAAAAATGGCCGTGGTAAGCCCGTCACCTCATGCATCGTCAGGCACGAAACAGATGCCACGATTCCATTTTTCCAGTCCACTGGCTTCAAGAAAACCAAGCCTGCACCCTCACATGAAGCTGTTCAAAATCTTGTGCCTGAGAATGGCAGGATTCATAAAAAGCTGCTACTGAAGAAAATCAGGCAGGAATTAAATGCTACTCACCTCGACGCGGAATCTGTTGTGATGGAAATGATTGCAGTCAATTCCTTGAGTGAAGTGACGGTGAAATCGTCACGCGGTCAAAACCAGCTCCATATCACCCGAAACAGTGACACTTGGGCCTAAGCCTCAACACACACGAATTTCCATGTGTAGAACCTTTGAGCGACCATGCCTGAAAGCCTCAACACACATACACACCTTTAGGTGTGTGTTAAGGCTTGCTGGTGTGAAACCTCTGATAGAGAACCTATGGAACCTCTCACAAGCTGCGCTCTCACAACTCAGATGATTATATGGCCCGTCTGAAACACTCATCCTCTGTTTTGCTGGATATATATGTACCTGTAGCTGTGTCCGAGGGCTGGACGCTCGTCCGTCTGGCTTCTGAGTGTCATTGCGGAAGAGATGCGGCCCGCAGTGCGTTGCGGCGTTATCGGGACGTTATCCGGCAGCAGACTCAAGGGGAATTGGAAAAGCAGTGCCTTTCAGTGGTTGAGGAGGCACAGAGAGCGCGCGATTTTGCGCTCGTGACGCTGCAACGTCATGCCGCGCTTGTGGATCGAATGATGGCCCAAATGGAGGAAGGCGGAGAGTTTGAAATCGCTGATCTTGCCAAACTGATTCGTCTGAGTCTTGAGCACTTCAAACTGGTGGAGCTTGTAACGGGACAGGATGTTGTAAAAGCGGTGGCTGTGAAGCATGGCAAGAAACCGGACGAAACGCCAGTCTCGTGGGATGGGGTACAAGCTCTTATGGAGACGCTGGCGTAAGCCGTTGTGAATGCAGATGAACTATCCTTTCTTGTCGATGTTTGCCATCCAGTCTCGGACGGTGTGCTTGTCCCGTGCTCAGGATGCAGTTATGCCGCCGATTTCATGGCTGCCGCCACCCGTTGCACTGTAGAGCCGCCTTTGCCGCTGATCTTTGCCGCATTGCGGATGCTCTGCCCGCTTTTGAGGAGCTTCTGAATGTCCTTGTGCTTGGCGAGGAATTCCGCCGTTTCCAAGGTGGTTCCTTTTGGTCTGCCAATGGCACGCCCCGATTTCGTGCCGTGCTTTTTGGCGTGTTCCAAGCCGCTCAGAATGCGTTCCTTCAACGTGTCTTTTTCGGCCCTCGCCATTTCAGCAAGGAAGGCCAGCATGATGGCTGCCGCCGGATTCCGCTTTCCGCTCGGCAGCAGGGTTTCGATGCTGTGTGCATGCCAGTATAGCGAGACGCCGCATTCTTCCAGCTTTTCCACGAACGTATGGGCAACGCTGGAACGCCGTGCCACGCGGCTGATTTCATGCACCAGCACTTTCTTGATTGTGCCAGACTGCGCGAGTTCAAGCGCCCGCATGAGTCCAGGGCGTTCCTCTAACTTGGCAGAGCCCGAAATCGTTTCTTCACAGACTTCAACCACAGACCAGCTTCTCTCTTTTGCCAGTTTCTCAAGCTCTTGAACTTGGCGCGCTGTCTCTTGTTTGCTGGTGGAGACGCGCACGATGATGCAGACGGGAAGCGGAGCAGCGTTTGGTTTCATGAACGAATCATGCAACAGTGTATTCAAAAAATCAAATGGTTTCGTGAATACACACGAAAAGCACAGTCAGAGCACTGAGATCGTGGGGAAACCTGCGGTGAAAATGGTGAATGGTTATTTGAATACACATTTGTGGCCAACTACCTTTGAGGCTGCCTCGCTCGCTTATGCCTGTCTGCCATCAGAACACCTGCCAATGCGCCAACAAAGAGGCCCGCGAAAACTCGCATGCCTGATCCTGCTCTTTGGTCAAAACTCGTTTCAAAACCCTCAGTGACGATGCCACCTGCATCATCACGGACTTCGTCGCCGTGTGTCATAAAGCAAAATCCTCCAATTACGAGGCATGTGATCAACGCGTTTTTCACAATATCGGCAAAGGGCATGTCTGAGTCTATCGAGAATGAGTATGCAAAACACCCAGCGAATAATATCACACCGTATCGTCCTGCCCCGGGGATAAGGGGCTGGCTCAACATAAGCAGCAGTGATAAGCCCATACAAATGTCGAGAGCAGTGGTGCTTTTCACAGATGATCTGGGTTTGCGATTGGCAATCTTGTCTAGTTTTGACTGTTCAGGCTCGGTGCTCTGCTGTTCCTGATGGCGCAGGATGGCCCTTCGTAGGCTCTCATTCACCCTCTGATTTTCTTCGGGTGATAGCGTCTGCACACCCGGTTCATCCGGCTTGCATGCAGGAAAAATTTCAATAGGAGGCAGACCATCGCCTGGAAAGCGTACGGGTGGTGGAGGCACTGGCTCGTCAGATTCTTCCTGCATGATCTTTGTTGAGGTAGTTGGATTCAAGATGGCTTACCGTGGGGCATCCCCCCAGCCGCCCCCATTTTTGGTGGGGGGGGGATTCATAGGAGGAACGACGCGTGATTTTTCCCTGCACAGGTGTGAAGTGGGGCGGCGATCATTTCATCCTCCTTTCAATTTTTTGAACAACTCAGATGCGAACTTTGATGCCTCTGCTTTCTCCCACTGAGTCATTTCACGTTCAATAACAGGGAGTAAAGTGCGCGCCTCCTGCATTCCGTTTGCTCCCGCAAGATTGAACCAGACGTGTGCTTCCATCAAATCTTTGGGAACGCCGTTGCCATGATAATATATGATCCCAAGATTGAATTGTGATTTCACAAAGTTTTGTTCCGCAGCTTTCCTCAACCACTGCACAGCTTCGAATTCATTTTTCGGGGTCCCTATGCCGTTCGCATACATAGCCCCAAGGTTATGCTGGGCTTCAGCAAAATTCTGTTCTGCTGCTTTCTTGAACCAAGCAATAGCTTCCAATTCATTCTTGGTAACGCCTTCTCCGTCGCGATACATGACGCCAAGATTGTACTGGGCCTTCACGAAGTTTTGGTCTGCCGCCTTCCTCAGCCACCGCGCAGCTTCCACTTTATCTTCAGAAACACCCCTGCCCTTGATATACCTAATTCCAAGCATGTATTGGGCTTCTGCAAGATCTTGCTCCGCTGCCTTTTTAATCCAGTTTGTAGCTTCCTTGTCATCTTGCAAAACACCGCTGCCCTTGTCGTACATGAATCCCAGATTGGTTTGAGCCTTTGCAAAATTTTGATCTGCTGCCTTCCTGAACCATCGCGCAGCCTCCGTCAGGTCTTTTTCCACTCCTTGCCCCGAAGCATACATGCACCCAAGATTGAATTGGGCATTCGCAAAATTTTGATCCGCAGCTTTTTTGTACCACTCTGCTGCAACGGTTTCATTTTTTGCGACACCCCTGCCGTTCGCATACATGACGCCAAGATTGGTTTGGGCCTCGACATGGTCCTGATCCGCTGCCTTTTTGTACCACTCCACAGCTTCCAATTCGTTTTTTTGGGTTCCTATGCCGTTCGCATACATGACACCAAGATTGTATTGGGCCTGAGCGTCTCCTTTTGCAGCATCAATGGTGGCTTTGACGAGGGCATTCGTTTCCTCTAAGAGGGAAAGAATTTTTATGAAGCTCGTCGTTTGAGGCCCATTAGGCGTCTTTGTCTCGAAATCCTGTGCGTGTGTCAGGGGAACGACGAAAATCAAACTCGATAAGAAAACTAGCAGACGGTTCATGAGAGTGCTGAGGTGTAGCGAAGTTTTTTTTGCTGACCACTGGTGCGTGCCCCAGAATGCACGGGTAACATATTACCCGTGCATCCGAGGGCTCAAGCCTATTTTGCTTGGGTGCCAAGCCCCAGCCAGACAGACCCTGTAGAAAGGAGCGTGGTTATGCTCCTGAAGGAGGCACGCTTGAAGCAAGGCATATCAGCCACTCAACTGGCCGCAAAGATCGGCATCAGTAGGGCGGCAATCACTCATCTGGAGGCAGACCGTTCCCGCCCTACTCTCTGGCTGTTACTGAAAATTTCTCGCGGTCTGGGCTTCAAATTGACAGGTTTTATTAGGACCGCAGAGAATCAGAACGAGGATTGAGAGACGCCCTGCACCACTGCTTGATTAGCATCGGTGAGAGAAGGCGCTGCGTTGATGGCAGACAATGGCGGACACGTTCCCACTTTCGTCCCCACTTTCCTCACCAATTAGATACAATGATTTGAAAATCAAAGAAGTGGAGGCGAGGGGAGTTGAACCCCTGTCCGAATAACCATCATCCGCAGCGTCTCCATGCTCAGTCTCATCTTTGGTCTCGGCTGGAGGCGGCTTGAGACGGCCTACTCTTCACCCAGCGTCCTGTTTGATCTCGGCTGCGACCCGGTCGCCCGGCCATCAGCCCAGCCTGGTGGTGTCGTCGCGCAGGCTACCAGACATCGCCTGCGGGACGTCGCGGGGCTTAAGCCGCGAGAGCGAGCTCGTTAGAGTTCACATTTATGTTTTTGATCCGCGATTTTAACGAGGCCAACGAATCATCCTCGGCATGCAGCTCCGAACTAAGGCTACCCGTCGAAACCAGTACGCCCCCGTTTTGGAGAGGGCTGAGGATACGATCCTTCCGGTAAAGAGCAAGCGCTGCCTCATTCGTCATTCGACATTCCGCGTTCACCATTCACTTTCCCCGCCCCATGCCCCTCAAGCTCCACGACACCCTGACCCGCTCCGACCGCGAAGTGACGCCGCTCGACGGCAAAACACTGCGCTTCTACTGCTGCGGCCCCACGGTCTATGGTCCGGCCCACATCGGCAATTTCCGCACTTTCGTGGCCCAGGATGTCATGCGCCGCGTCGTGGAGGCATCGGGAACGCCCACCCTGCATGTGCGCAACATCACCGACGTGGATGACAAGACGATCCGCGACTCCCAGAAGGCCGGGCAGACGCTCACCGGCTTCACCCGTGGCTGGACGGAGAAATTTCACGCCGATTGCGCCGCGCTGAATCTTCTGCCGCCGCATGTCGAGCCCAGCGCGGTCGCGCACATCCCGCATCAGGTCGCGATGATCGAAAAACTCATCGCCAACGGCCATGCCTATGCCGCGGCGGACGGCAGCGTGTACTTCCGCGTCTCCTCCTTCAAAGACTACGGCAAGCTCAGCCACCTCGAAGACCGCGAACTGCGCCTCGGTGCCAGCGAAGCCGCCAGCGCGACCGACAGCGACGAGTACACCAAGGACTCCCTCACCGACTTCGCGCTTTGGAAAGCCCGCAAACCCGAAGACGGCGCGAACCACTGGCCCAGTCCGTGGGGCGAGGGCCGTCCCGGCTGGCACCTCGAATGCAGCGCCATGATTCTCGAATACCTCGGCGCGGACTTCGACCTGCACAGCGGCGGCGTCGATCTGATCTTCCCGCATCACGAAAACGAGATCGCCCAGAGCTGCTGCAGCACGCACGGGCAGTTCGCCCATCACTGGATGCACGTCGCGCACCTCATGGTCGATGGCGGCAAGATGAGCAAGAGCCTCGGCAATCTCTACACGCTCGCCGATCTGGCAGAGCGCGGCTACAGCGCCGCCGAAGTGCGCTATGTGCTCATCTCCGGCCACTATCGTGCGCCGCTGAACTTCACCATGCACAGCCTCGACTCCGCCCGTCAGGCTCTGCAAAAGCTCGCCAAGGCCGACAAGGCGCTCTCCTCCAAGTCTCCCCATCTCCAAGCATCCCCATCTCCAAGTCTCCCCATCTCCAAGTCTCCAAGTCTTTTCCAGGACGCCTGGGAGACCCTGCTCCACGACCTCAACGTCCCCGGCGCTCTCGGCGCGATCTTCGGCACGCTGAACAAGCTCAAACCCGCCGCGCTCTCGGCTGAAGAAGCCGCCGCCGTGCGTGGCGGCCTCCACTTCATGCTTCACGCGCTCGGCATTCACCTGCCACCCGTCACGGAAGACGCCGCCGTCGAGGTGCCTGCCGACATCCAGGCGCTCGCCCAGCAGCGCTGGGATGCGAAGCAGGCCAAGGACTGGGCCACTGCGGACACTTTGAGAAAGCAGCTCGAAGCCGACGGCTGGCTCATCAAAGACAGCAAAGAAGGCTTCACCGTCATCCCGAAGCCATGACCGCCCGGTGGCCCGCCGGGCGGCTCAGCTCCTCCTGCGCCGCCGCCGCAGCAGCAGCGCGGCGCTGCCTGCCGCCAGCAGCAGCATGCGGTCCGGCTCGGGGATGGAGGCGAATTCCAGCACCA
>CAYQWE010000033.1:0-52734 GCA_964421275.1 uncultured Prosthecobacter sp. | reverse complement strand
GCGCTGCGAGACGCCGGAGTCGCCCTTCTACGGAGACAATGTGATGCGCGGCATCATGTATCTCATCGAGACCAGCAAAAAAAATCCGCACGGTATCTTCTCCGACGTGTGGATGGGCAACAAAGGCGGTGCCGGCACCTATGAGCACGGCATCGCGACGTATGCGCTGGGGGAGATGTACACACTGGCGCGTCTAGGCAGCAAGAGCCTTCCGGGCATGCGTGAAGCCTTCGAGAAAGGCGTGAAGGTGATCATCGACAACCAGAACAAAGCCGGCTCATGGACCTACGGTGGTGACGTCATCGTTTACAATAAGAACACCGCAGGTGAAGATCTCTCCGTCACCGGCTGGCAGTTCCAGGCATTGAAAGCGGCGAAGAACACCGGCCTGAAGATCGACGGGTTGCATTCCGCCATTAGCAAAATGACCGACTACCTCGAAAAGAAGCAGACGAAGGATGGCGGCTTTGGAGGAACCGACCGCGACAAGCACTACAATCAGTGGTCTCTCTCCGGGGTCGGCATCCTCGGCCTACAGACCATGGCCAAGGGCAAGACCACGCCGATCAAGAAAGGCATCAAATTCCTGCGTGAGTTCATCACCTCCGAGCCGCTCGACTGGAACAAGAACTGCAATCTCTACTGCTGGTACTACTACACTCAGGCGTTCTTCCAGCAGGGCGGGGATGACTGGAAGTTCTACAATCAGCAGTTCCTGCCGCAGATTCTCGGAGCACAGCAGTCTGACGGCTCCTTCAAGGCAGGCCGCCCGAACTGGCCCGCAGGCGACGCGCGCGATGCCATCTACCGCCAGTGCCTCTGCACCTTGCAGCTCGAGATCTACTACCGCTACCTCAAGGTGAGTGACCGCGAGGAGTCCTCCTTTTTCGACAAATGACCAGGGATCACGCGGCACCCACCTGCCGCAGCCATTCTTCGAGGTTGTAGTAGTTTGTGATCCGACTCACTTGGCCGCCTTGTAAATCAAAAAATGCGCCAACACGCAGACGGTAACGTTGCCCTCTGGCAGGCGGCAGCCCTGTGTCTGTGGACAGATACTCACCTTCGATGAAGAACTCGGCAGCGCCACGGCTGCCGTCCTCGTTGGCAAACACCGCCAGATCACACACGCGCTCGCGATAACAGCGATCCATGCGTTGCAGAAACACTCGAAAGGCATCCCGACCCGTCTCGACACCTCCTTGGTTGATGTCATGCACCACATCCTCGGACAGCATGGTCAGAAATGCCTCCCGATCACCAGAGTTAAAGACGTCATAGTATTTCCGTACAAGAGAGATAGCCTGCTGCTGAGGTGTGAACATGGCACGACGAAGAATTCAGCAGACAAGCCGAGTCAACCTGGAAAACACATCGCAAATCCACGGTTGCGGTGCCCTGACGCGAGGCTAAACATCGGGGTCTATGTCTCCCCCCCGCATGACGCGGACCTGCGTCCGAACGTCAATCCTTGGCATCATCATCACCCTCACCTTCCCCTTCGCCTCGTCCTGGGCGCAGTCCTCGGCATTGGTTGTCGATGCCTACAACAAAAAAGTGCATGTAGCCGGCAATGCGAACGCAAAGCGGCCTGTCGGCGGGCTCGCAAAAATCGCCACCGCCATGGTCACCTTGGACTGGGCCGAGGCGTCACGCGTCGGAGTTGGTGTGCTCGCCACCGTCCCTGACTACGCGTTTCAAATCTCCGATGCTGGCACGATCGGCCTTCAGCCAGGAGACAGAGCCACGCTGCGTGACCTGATTTACGCTACCATGATGAGTAGCGACAACATCGCCGCGATCACACTGGGGGATTTTGTTGGACGAGACCATCTTGCACGTCTTGGACGCGGCGGCCACCCCATGGCTGAGTTTGTCCGACAGATGAACCAGCTCGCCGTGCGTGAAGGGGCACGCGGCACGCGCTTCACCAACCCTCATGGCTTGGAAAACTCGCGTCCCCTTCCCTACTCAACGGCGGCGGACATCGCACGGTTGGCAATCTATGCCGTCTCACGCCCAGCTTTGCGCTTTTACACCAATCAAAGCAGCCGCAGCATCACCATCTATCGCGGCGGGCAGCAGCTCGGCGTTCCACTGAAAAACACCAACTTGCTTCTTGGCGTTGACCGCGTTGACGGCGTCAAGACAGGCAACACCGTGCGCTCTGGAGGCTGCGTTGTCATCTCGGCTGAAAAACCCTCCAGCGTCCAAGTGCAAGCGGACAACTCCAGCCTCATCTACCATCACCGAATGGTCGTCGTGGTGCTAGGTTCTGCCAGCCCCTTCGACGAAGCCCGCTCCCTCCTCCACCAAGGCTGGGCCGCATATGATCGCTGGCTGGCTGCCGGACGCCCCATCACTGACAAACGGCAGATGCTGGATCAATTCTAACAACGTCGGCATTTTCCGAGCCAGCCTATCACCTCAACCTTTCTCCCAAAACCACATCCATGCGAATCGGTATCTTGAACAGCGGCGGGGACTGCCCCGGACTCAATGCGGTCATCCACGGCGTCGTCGGCGCTGCACACACACACGGCTGGGAGGTGGTCGGCTTCCGCGATGGTTTTGAAGGGCTCCTTCCTCCGGGAGATTACATGATGCTCACGCCGGAGAAAACTGTCGGCATCATGAAGCTCGGCGGCACGATTCTGGGCACCACGAACAAAGGCCACTTCGTTGCGAAGGTCGGGGAAGGCAATGTCGCCCAAGTCCCCGTGGAAATCGTCGAGAAAGCCAAGAACACCCTGCGCCATCTTGAAGTCGGCGCGTTGATCGTCGTCGGCGGGGACGGTAGTCTCACCACCGGCATGCAGCTCTACAGCATGGGCGTACCTGTCATCGGCGTGCCAAAGACCATCGACAATGACATCCAAGCCACCGCCACCTCCTTCGGCTTCGACTCGGCGGTCGCTGCCGTGGTCGATGCGCTCGACCGCCTGCACACCACTGCGGAAAGTCACAAGCGCGTCATTGTTCTCGAAGTCATGGGTCGCCACGCCGGCTGGATAGCCCTCTACGGTGGCATGGCGGGTGGGGCGGATGTCATCCTGCTGCCTGAGATCCCCTTCAACTATGAAGACGTAGCCAAGGCTGTCCGCAAACGTGACGCCGCCGGACACCACAGCACCTTGGTCGTCGTAGCCGAAGGTGCCCGTATTGAGTCCGGAGAGCTCCTCACCAAGGAGCGCGTGGGCGGCAAAGGCGAGGACCGCCTCGGCGGTGTCGGCGACCACGTCGCCAAGCAGATTGAGAGGGCCACGGGCAAAGAGACACGGGCCTGTACCCTCGGCCATCTACAACGCGGCGGTGCCCCGACCGCACTTGATCGTATTCTCGGCGTGCGTTTCGGTGCCAAGGCCGTGGAACTCATCGAGCAAGGTAACTTCGGACGCATGGTGAGCTACCAACAATACCAAGTGGGCGATGTGCCCATCGAAGAGGCGGTGCATCAACTCCGGCTCGTTGATAAAAGCAGCGAAATTGTCCGGGCGGCCCGCGCCATTGGCATCTCCTTCGGAGATCAGTGACCTGCCAGAAAAGATTACCCGGCGGCGGCACATCATGCCGCCGCTTTTTTATGCCAAAATCAAGCGAGGGCCGCGAGACGCTTTGAAAGCGCATCCTTCGACTGCACTCCCACCACTGTGTCCTTTGCTTGGCCGCCCTTGAAGAACACCAGCATTGGAATCGAGCGCACGTTGAATTTGGCAGCCAGATTGGGAGCCTCGTCCACATTGACCTTGCCGATCTTCACTTTACCCGCCTGATCTTTGGCAAGATCGTCCAAAATCGGGCCGAGCATGCGGCACGGGCCACACCATTCCGCCCAGAAATCCACGATCACAGGCACGGTGGCGCTGGAGATTTCAGAATCAAAGTTTGCTTCGGTGAGAGTGAGAACTGCGTCGCTGGCCATGGTAGAATGAGAGGGTTGTCTGTGGGTTACGGATGCACGCTGGCATTGGCGGCGGTCGAATCAACGAAAGAATTTCTCACGAGGCGCAAAAACATGGCATCCAAGCCGTCCTGGGGGCAACCACGCAGCAAACGCCTGCTGCCGCACCCGTTCTCTGCCATCGCAAAAAAATCAAAGCCCAGCAGCACGTCGCGCTTCCTGGACAAGACGGATGAACCGTGCGCGTTCTCCTCCGGCATCAGTGCCCTTAGTCTGCCCGGCCAGTTCCAGCACCAAGGCATCGTCGAGCTTGCCCGTTTGCTCAGTCCCACGCATCAGCAGGCCAAAACCCACCACGGATGCCTCGAACACAAAGTCCTCACGCGCGTTTTGCAGCGAATAGCCGTGGTCAATGACCTGCAGTTTGCTGCTATCGAACGGGCCCACTGCCTGCGAGGTGAATTTCGCATTGGAAAGAGTGACGTTGGCGATGTGGCGGTCGCGGACCGCATCCATGGTGCCGTTGAGTTGAAACTCATACCACAACACATGCGTGCCTGCGCTCCGCAACTCGGGCGCGGCGAGATGGCGCTCGGCAAGCATGCGGTACTGCTTCACATTGGCAGGATCAAAGGAGATTTGGAGCGGAAACGCCGTGTCAGAAGCAAGCACCGCAGGCTGGTCGGCTGGAAGCTGGATCACGATGCGCAGCAGACGGTGCGCCTGATTCCAAGGACACTCGGCGATCTCCGACTTCCACGAATGGATGTACAAATCAGAAACCTTGGCAGGCTTGGGCCCGGCCTTCGCATTTGTCGGCTGAGGCGATGCAAAGATCTCCCCTTTTGCCTTTGGTGGCACCGCCTTGATCAAAACGGGGTGCAGGCTGAACTGATCAACCGCTCGTTTCGTGGTGCTGGCAAACTCTCCGCGGCCTGTCGGTATGTTGAAGCCAAAGTTGTACGAAGCTGGGACGACAGGAGTCGGCGGAGGTACATTGACCACCACGATTTCCTTCTTCACCGGCCCCTGTTTCATTTCAGCGCGCGCCTTTTCTTTCACTGGCTCCACTGTGGCGACTTTGGCCTCGGCTTGGATTCCCTTCGCCAGCTCATTCACCTGCTTGACCGCGATCACAGGCTCGGGCTTCACCAACGACACGGCCTGAGGCTCCACTTTCGGCACGGTGGGCACTGACGTGACCTGCGCCGTCTCCTGCATGTCCGAATGGAAAGACAAACCAACAAAAAACGCCGTGCCTGTGAGCGCAACTACGGCTGCGGCCTTGAGTATGCCGCCCATGACCGGCCAGAATACCGCACGGGAGCGCGATGCTGCCTTGCGTGGCATCAGCGGCTGCACACGGCGCGGTAGATTGGAGGGATGCAGTACCGCATAACGTTGCTCATGCGAGAGCCGCGCCTGCGGGATCGGGGCACCATGACGCAACGCATCGGCCACCGCCTCGATCTGCTCCATCTCGTGCGCCGCCGTCGGTGTAGAAGCGAGGATTTCATGCAGTTCGTGTGCCTCCTGCGCGTTCAGTTCTCCCAGCACATAGGCGGTGAAATGGGGGTTGTCCTGTGAGTTCATGAATGTGGGGTGGGTTGTTGTTCAACCAAGTCGCGGCTCAGCAGCTCACGCAGTTTCTTGATGGCATGGTGCATGATGAAACCCACGTTGCCGACGCTGAGTCCGGTGATGTCGGCAATTTCTTGATAGGAGCAGTCGTGGAGGAATTTGAGACGGACGACCTCGCGCTGGTTCGGTCGCAGGCGGTCAACACAATCCCAGACTTGCTCATAGAGCTCGTGCAGACCGGCGCTTTGGGAGGGATCCGGCTCATGATCGGGCGCTGCATCGATGACCTCCTGGTTGCCGAGATCCAGCCGGTGTTCCTTGCGCAGGATGTCATAAGCACGGTTACGACAGACGGTGAAGAGCCACGATTTGAGGTTCTCACGCACGCGCTCCGGGTCCGTGAGGTAAAGCCGCAGCATGGCATCCTGCACGACATCGCGCGCCTTCTCGATGTCTCCACCGAGAATGCCGGCTGTGTAGGCGATAAGTGTGCTTTCATGCTGGTCCAACGCACGCCGCACCAGCACGGAGGCTTCATCCTGGGCGTTTGGGGCGGGCATGCGTTTGTTCGGACGTGGAACGGGTGGGCATGACGGAAAATTAGACCTTATGAACGCCATTCTGAAGCCAATTTCGGCCTTGAAAACCGCAATTTGCGGCTACCACCCGCCTCCCAATGCCTTGATGAGCGCCACGGTCGCGTTGAGTCGGCGGACATGGATGTCAATGGAGCCGCGTTCGGCATTCAAAGCGGCGGCCTGTGCAGTGGCGACGTTGATGTAGCTCAGCGTGCCCGCCGCATACTGGTTCGAGGTAACCCGCTCACTCTCGCGTGCAGCGCGCACCGCATTGTCCTGCGCCTCCGCCTCGGCAGCGAGAATTCGCAGCGTGGAGAGCGCGTCCTCGGTCTCCTGCATCGCCGTGAGCACTGTCTGACGGTAATCCGCCACGGTCTGCCGCCATGTGGCGTCGGACTGGAACTTGGTCGCGAGGCGCTGACCGCGATCAAGGATATTAAGTGTGGCGTCCGCACCGAGGGACCAGAAATTGTTCGACTGCGCCAGAAGGTTCATCAGGGCACGCCAGCCTGTGTCAGCGCTCAGGGAGATGGTCGGAAAAAACGCGGCGATGGCGGCACCGACGCGCTCATTCGCCGCCGCCACGCGGCGCTCACCCGCTGCGATGTCCGGGCGGCGCTCCAGGAGCGTCGAAGGCGTGTTCGCGGGCAGCGTGGGGATGTGTGAGGCAAGCATGGCAGGCCTCAGCCCGAAGTCCGCTGGAGCGCGACCGGTGAGCACGGCGATGGCATGCTCTAGCGTGGCGCGCTGCACTCCCACCTCGATCAAGGCCGCACGCGCCGTCGCCAGTTGTGTTTCTGCCTGCGCTACATCCGCCTCAGACGCCACGCCTTGCGCCTTACGATTTTTGGTCAGCAACCACGACTTCTCATATCCTGCCACCTGCCGCTCAAGCAACCGCCGTTGGGCGTCCGCCGCACGCAAGGAAAAATAACTCGTCGCCGCTTGCGCCTGCAGACTCAGCCGGGTGGACTCCACGTCTGCTTTCGCCGCTTCGACATCCGCCTTCGCCGCGCGTGCGGTGTGCCGGAGCCGACCCCAGAGGTCGATCTCCCAGCTTGTCGTTCCTGTCAGTGACTGGATATTCTTCACGCCGCTGCCAGCTCCACGTGCGTTGAGAGCGTTCGCGGATGAGGCACCACCGAGCGAGCCGCTCTTGTTGTGCGTGTAGTCTGTACTCGCCCCCGCTGTCGGCAGGAAGGCGAATTTGGACGAGGTAAGCAAAGCCGCTGACTGCTCTGCCGCAGCGATCGCGGACTGCAACGACTGATTGGAAACCTCCAGGCTCCCCATGATCGCATCAAGGTCGCGGTCGTGGAAGACATCCCACCAATGGCCTCTGGGCAGGTGATCTGCTGGCTGCGCCACTTTCCAGGCACCGCCTTCCTTGAATTTCGGCGGCAGATGGATCGCCGGTGCCTGCTTCCTCGGACTCAAACAGCCGGAAAGCAGAAGCACGGGGAAAATGGCGAGGATTCGTTTCATGAGGCGACGGGAGCAGGAGAAACTGGCAGATCCGGACGCATGGGATGCTTGTGTCTTCTCAGGAAGCGCTGTCTCAGGTTGTCCAGAAAGAGATAAACGACGGGTGTGGTGTAGAGCGTAAGCACTTGACTGACGACCAATCCGCCGACAACCGCGATCCCGAGCGGACGTCGCAATTCCGAGCCAACTCCAGTCCCCAGCGCGAGCGGCAGGGCACCGAGCAACGCAGCGAATGTGGTCATCAGAATCGGTCGCAGTCGCATCTGACACGCTTCGAAGATCCCTTGGAAAGAGTCGAGATCATGCTCCCGCTCGGTCTGCAGCGCGAAGTCGATCATCATGATGGCATTTTTCTTCACGATGCCGATGAGCAGGAAAATGCCGATCATCGCCATCACATTGAACTCCATACCGCACACATGCAGCGCGAGTAGCGCCCCAGCCCCCGCCGACGGCAGCGTGGACAAAATCGTGAGCGGATGCAGAAAACTCTCATACAAAATGCCCAGCACGAGGTAGATGATCAGCAGCGCTGTGAGGATCAGCACCGGCTGGCTGTCGAGCGATGCCTGGAAGGCACCTGCCGTGCCGGCAAAAACGCGTTGCACCTCGTCAGGGATGCCCAGCCGGTCCACCGCAGCGGTGATGGCCTCCGTCGCGTCGGCGAACGCGACTCCTGGGACAATATTAAAAGCGAAGGTGAGCGCTGGAAACTGCCCTTGATGGCTGATGGAAAGCGCGGAGGGGTCTGCCTCCCAGTGCGCTAGCTGGTTCAGTGGCACCAGCCTGCCTGACGCGGCGCGTACCATCACATGGTCAAACGCGCCAGGATCCTCGTTCTGGCCGGCCTCCAGCACCACGCGGTATTGATTCAGCGGAGCATAGATGGTGGAGACCATGCGCTGCCCGAAAGAGCTGTTCAGCGCTGCGTCGATCGACTCGACCGTCACCCCCACACGGGCGCAGGCGTCGCGGTCGATGACAAGCCGGGTCACGGTCCCATTGTCCTCAAAGTCGCTGTTCACATCCGTGAGCTCTTTGAGCGCGAGCAGCGCCTGCTTGACCCTGGGCTCCCAGGTACGCAACGTCTCCACATCATCGGCAAGCAGCGTGTACTGGTACAAAGCCCGGCTGGAGCGCCCGCCGATGCGCAAATCCTGGGCTGGGATGAGAAGCAATGTCGCTCCGGCGATCTTGGAGAGCTTCATGCGGAAGCGAGCCAGCACGACATCAATCGAATCGCGCTCTTCGGAGGGCTTTAGTGTGACAAAGACGTTGCCGCTGTTCTTCGGGCCGCCCATGTGCGCCCCAGACCCGCAACTGGCGTTCACACGCCACACGGCTGGGTCATGCTGCACGATCTCTGCGACCTGGATGATCTTGTCACGCATCGCCTGGAAGGAGATGTTCTGGTCGGCGGTGATGTTACCGATGAGCAGACCCGTATCCTGCTGCGGGAAGAACCCCTTCGGCACCGTCACATACAACCATCCGGTGAGCGCCACCACACCCGCCAGCGCGATCAAGGTCATCCAGCGGTGACGCAGGGCGACCCGCAGCGTGTCCGCGTAAAACGACTGCACCCAGTGAAACAAACCATCCGACAGACGTGCGAAGAAGCCAGGAGTACGCCGCAGATTTTTTGCCTCCAACAGGCGCGCACACATTGCTGGCGTCGCCGTTAGTGAGACCACGAGAGAAACGGCAATCGCCACAGAGAGCACCACGGCGAACTCACGGAACAGCAGTCCCATCAGTCCGCCCATGAGCAGGATGGGGATGAACACGGCGACAAGCGAGACGCTCATCGATATGACGGTGAAAGTGACTTCCCGCGTACCGCGCCGCGCGGCCTCCATCACCGGAACGCCGTTTTCAACATGCCGCGTGATGTTCTCAAGCACCACCACCGCGTCATCGACCACAAACCCGGTGCTGATCGTGAGCGCCATCAGCGAGAGATTGTCTAGGCTGTATCCGCAGAGGTACATCACCCCGAAAGTACCCAGCAGCGACACCGGCACGGCCACCCCAGGGATCAGCGTAGCGCGCACACGCCGCAAAAACGCGAATACCACCAGCACCACCAGCGCTGTCGCGATGGCCAGTGAGTGCTGCACATCCGTGATCGAGGCGCGGATCGTCACCGTGCGCTCCATGGTAACATCCAGATTCATCGCGGCGGGGATGATAGCGCGCAGCGTGGGTAGCATGGCTTTGATCTTGTCCACCACTTCAATGATGTTCGCGCCCGACTGGCGGAAGACCACGAAGGAAACAGATGCCTTTCCATTCGTCGTGCCGTAGTTGAAGGAATCCTGCACCGAGTCAGTCACCGTGCCTAGGTCGGCCAGGCGCAGGGCTGCGCCGCCACGGTAGCTCACGATCACGTCCTGATATTCGTCCGCCTTCGAGAGCTGATCGCTCGCCACCACCTGCCAGCGGCGGGCACCGTCCTCCACCATGCCTTTGGGACGGTTCACATTCGCGGCGATGATGGCCGTCCGGACCTCCTCCATCGTGAGATTGGCGCGTGTGAGCGCCGGCATGTTCATGGTCACACGGACGGCAGGAAGGGAGCTACCGCTCACACTCACATTGCCCACGCCTTCGATCTGGGAAAGTTTCTGCGCTACCACCGTCGCGGCCACGTCATACATCTCTCCCGGTGTGGCCGTATCGGAGGTCATGGCCATGATGATGATGGGAGAGCCTGCCGCATTCATCTTGCGGTATGTCGGGTTGCCTGGCATGCCAGATGGCAGCAGACTGCGGGCAGCGTTGATCGCCGCCTGCACATCGCGCGCGCAACTGTCCACGTCGCGGTCCATGTCAAACTGAAGCTGGATGCGCGTGCTGCCGAGGGAGGATGAGGAAGTCATCTCTGTGATGCCGGCGATACGCCCCAGCGTGCGCTCCAGCGGAGTCGCCACGGTGGCCGCCATGGTCTCCGGACTCGCCCCCGGTAGTGACGCAGAGACGGAGATCGAAGGGTAATCCACCTGCGGCAGCGGCGCGACGGGCAGATTGAAATATGCGAGACCTCCAGCCAGCGCGATGGCGAGCGTCGCGAGCGTAGTCGCTACGGGGCGCTCGATGAAGATGTCGGAAAAGCTCATGCGACGATGGCTTGGGCTGTTTCACCGTCCACACGCCGCGAAGGGACGAGGCTGTCGAACATCAGGTAGATCACAGGTGTGGTGAAAAGCGTGAGCAACTGACTCACGAGCAGTCCGCCGACCATGGTGAGTCCCAGGGGATGACGCAGCTCGCTCCCCTCACCCGTGCCGATCATGAGTGGCAGCGCACCGAGTAGGGCGGCGAGCGTCGTCATCAAAATCGGGCGAAAGCGCAGCAAGCAGGCCTGGTAGATGGCTTCACGCGCGGACATACCCTGCTCGCGCTCGGCTTCGAGGGCGAAGTCGATCATCATGATGGCGTTCTTCTTCACGATACCGATCAGCAGAACGATACCGATGATAGCCATAACGCCGAGCTCGTTGTCCATGACCTTTAGTGCGAGCAGCGCACCGACCGCCGCCGACGGCAGCGTGGAAAGGATGGTCACCGGATGGATGAAACTCTCGTAAAGAATGCCAAGTACGAGATACATCACGACGACGGCGGCAAGGATCAGCAGCAGTTGATTCCCCAGTGCGCTCTGGAACGCCAACGCTGTGCCGGCGAAGGCCGTCTCGATGCTCTCTGGCATGCCAATGCCCGCCTCCAGGCGATGAATCTCCTCCACAGCGGCTCCGAGCGAGACACTCGGTGCTAGATTGAAGGAGATGGTGACGACGGGGAACTGATCCTGATGCGCGATGGCGAGCGAAGCTGGCTCCTCGACAATCCGTGCGATACTGCCTAGCAAAATCTGCTGCCCTCCCGCAGCCGGCACACGCACGCTCTCGAACGCGGCAAGACCGTTCTGAAACGCCGCCCCATGCTCCAGCACGACACGGTACTGGCCGCTCTGGGTGAAGATGGTCGAGACGAGCCGCTGTCCGAACGCGTTGTAAAGCGCCGCGTCGATGGCGGCCACGGTCACCCCTAGTCGGCTGGCCGTTTCACGATCAATCACGACGCGAGCCTGCAAGCCCTTGTCCAACATATCATCCGCCACGTCAGCGAGCAGCGGCGACTGCCTGAGTTCTGTCACGAGCCTCGGCACCCATTCCTGCAGCAAGCCGATGTCGTGGGACTGCAATGTGAACTGGTACTGCGTCCGGCTCACGCGGTCCTCGATGGTGAGATCTTGCACCGGCTGCAGATACAACCGAGCACCTGGAAGCTTGTTCGCCCGGTCTTGCAAACGCCGGACGACCTGTGCGGCAGTGGCTCCACGCTCATGACGCGGGCGGAGATTGATGAGCATGCGCCCGCTGTTGGGCGTGGTGTTCACTCCGTCCACGCCAGTGAAGGATGATACGCTGCGCACCGCGTTGTCTTCCAAGACCAACCGCGCCAGCTCCTGCTGCCGTTTCCCCATCGCCACAAAGGAGATGTCCTGCGGCGCTTCCACGATGCCCTGGATGATCCCTGTGTCCTGCGAGGGGAAGAACCCTTTCGCCACGGCCTGGTAGAGCAATCCCGTCACCGCAAGCGTGGCGACGAAGATCAGCATCGTCGTGGCCGCGTGCCTGAGCACGACCCGCAGCACCCGCCCGTAGAGCGCGACGACCGCATCGAAACCGCGTGCGACCATGCGTGCCACAGGCCCCTCCCCACCATGCCGCAGCAACCGAGCACACATCATCGGCGTGAGGGTGAGGGAGACGACGGCCGAGATGATGATGGAGATGGCCAGCGTGATGGCAAACTCACGGAACAGCCGCCCCACGACATCCTGCATGAACAGCAGCGGGATCAGCACCGCGATGAGCGAGAGTGTGAGAGAGATGATCGTGAAGCCGATCTGCTTCGCACCTTTGAGCGCTGCCGCCATGGGAGCGTCTCCTTGCTCAATGTAACGTGCGATGTTCTCGATCATCACGATGGCGTCATCGACGACGAAGCCCGTCGCGATGGTCAGCGCCATGAGCGTGAGGTTGTTCAAGCTGAAACCGCAGAGCCACATCACGGCAAAGGTGCCGACGAGCGAAAGCGGCACTGCGACCGCCGGGATCACGGTGGCACGCCAGCTACGCAGAAACACAAAGATCACTGCCACGACGAGGAGCACCGCGAGTAGCAACTCCTTCTGCACATCCTCCACGGAGGCGCGGATGGTAGTGGTGCGGTCCGTCATCGCCTGAATGTCCACGGCCTGCGGCATGCTCTCCCGCAGCTTCGGCAGCAGGGCTTTGATGCGGTCAGCGACCTCAATCACGTTCGCGCCCGGTTGGCGCTGCACATTCACCACCACGGCGGGCTGCACGTCTGCCCACGCTGCTAGCCGCGTGTTTTCAGCGTCGTCCACCACGTCCGCCACGTCGCGCACCTTCACAGCGGCCCCATTTCGCCAGGCGATGATGAGGTTGCGGTAATCTTCCGGCGAGAGAAGCTGATCATTCGCGTCCACCATGCTGCTGCGTGTCGCACTGTCGAACCCGCCCTTCGGCTGGTTCACATTGCCGGATGTGATGGCCATGCGCAGATCCTCAGTGCTCAAGCCGCGTGCGGCCAACGCCACGGGGTTCGCACGGATGCGCACGGCGGGCCGCATGCCGCCGCTGAGCGTCACCATGCCCACGCCGGTGATTTGGGAAAGCTTCGGCGCGAGGCGCGTGTCCGCTGCATCCTGCACCTTGATGAGCGGCAGCGTGCGTGATGTTAGCGCGAGTGTGATGATCGGCGCGTCCGCAGGATTGACCTTGTTGTAAACGGGAGGGTTCGGCAGGTCCTGCGGCAGCAGGCTGGCGGCCGCGTTGATGGCCGCCTGCACGCTCTGCTCGGCGATGTCGAGCTTCAGGCCCAGTGTGAAGCGCAGGGTGATGACTGACGAGCCGCCGCTGCTGATGGAGTACATCTGCGTGAGTCCCGGCATCTGCCCGAACTGCCGCTCCAGCGGCGCGGTGACTGATGAAGTCATCACCTCCGGTCCCGCACCGGGATACAAGGTGATGACCTGAATCGTCGGGTAATCCACCTGCGGCAGCGCCGAAACGGGCAGCAGCCGATACGCCAGCGCACCCGCGAGCAGCACCGCGACCATCAGCAGCGTGGTGGCGACAGGGCGTTCGATGAATATGCGAGAAGGATTCATTCCTCAGTCAGCTTTGCTGGCTCACGAGACCGGCGCGCCTTTGCCACGCTTGTCGCCGTCCTTCACACGCTCGTCTTTTTTTCCTTCACCAATCGGGAGTGACGCGGCCCCACCTGGCGGGATGATCTCCACCTTCGAGCCGTCGCGCAGGCGATCCACTCCCTGCGTGACCACCCTGTCTCCCGGTTTGAGTCCTTCGAGGACGAGCGTGCGATCGCCCTGTGTCGTACCCGTCAGAACATTGCGCAAGGATACGATGCCGCCCTCGCGAATCACATAGACGTAGGCACCCTTCGCCCCACGCTGGATCGCCGTAGCCGGTGCCACGGTGGCCTTGCGCTGTGTGTCCACGAGCAGGCGTGAGATCACGAATTGATTCGGGAAAAGCAGCCCGGCAGCGTTGGGCAGTTGCGCCTTCAATTTGAGCGTGCCTGAGTTGACGTCGATCTGGTTGTCCGTGGTCAGCAGTTTGCCACTGCCCAGTAGCTTGTTCATCCCCTTATCCACAGCCTGCACAGGCACTTCCTCCGCGCCTGCAAGGCGTTCCCGCACCGAGGCCACGCGTTCCTGCGGAATCGCGCACACTAGACCGATAGGATCCATCTGGGTGATGACAACAAGGCCATTCACATCCGACGAGCGGATCATGTTGCCGGGATCCACCTGGCGCAAGCCCACGCGGCCAGTGAGCGGCGCGGAAATCTTCGTATAGCTCAACTGCAACTCGGCGCTGGCCACTGCGGCGCGGTCTGACACAAGTGCGGCCTCATACTGACGCACCAGCGAGGCCTGCGTGTCCACTTGCTGCCTAGCGATGGAGTCCTGCTTTAGTAGCGTCTCATAACGTGCCATGTCCTTCTGCGCGTTCGCCAGCAACGCCTCATCACGCGCAAGCTGACCTTTCGCTTGGTCGAGCGCGACCTGAAACGGGCGCGGGTCGATCTCCGCGAGCAAATCCCCTGCTTTCACCATCTGACCTTCCTGGAAAAGCACCTTATCGAGCTGCCCGTCCACACGACTGCGCACGACGACGACATACAGTGGCGTGATCGTGCCGGAAAGATTGAGCCATTCCTCGAAATCCTCTTCCTTCACCTCCCCCGCCATCACCGGCACCGCTCCTCCACCCGCGCCACGCCTCCCACCCGGAGGGCCGCCCCCGGCTGGTTCAGGCCTGTGCATCCAAAGCCAGGCAGCGCCTGCCAATAACAGCAAGATGACAACAAAGCATCCAGCGCGGCCTTTGGTGGAATGAGAAGGGTGAGTGGCGTTCGGAGATTGCATGAGATAGCTGAGTAATGCGTATCATGGCGCATTTTGCGACAAGGAACGCATGGCATGGCAGAAGAATGAGCAAACGGCGGTCGAGCGAATCGTTTGCAGTTTTCAGCTCGAAAGCCTACGGGACTTCGTCAGCCGAGCTCCGGAATCGGGCGCGGCGTCAGATCGGCAACACCTTTGGGGAACATGCGTCCGCGCGCGGTGAGGATTTCAGGCTCGTCTTCCGTGATGAGGACGACGTGTTCGAAGTGAGCACTGGGCTTGCGATCCTGCGAAATGACGGTCCATTTGTCATCGAGGATGCGAGTCTTGCCGGTGCCCATGTTGATCATGGGTTCGATGGCGAGGGTCATGCCGGCCTTGAGGCGGGGTCGGGCACCTTTTTTGCCGTAGTTGGGCACTTGCGGCTCCTCATGCAATTTGCGACCGACGCCGTGGCCGACAAATTCACGAACGACGCTGTAGCCGTACTGTGTGACGTGATTTTCGACGCTGTGGCAGAGATCACCGAGCATCCAGCCATCGCGTGCGTAATTAACGGCCTTGATGAGTGACTCCTCCGTGGCCGCGAGCAAATGCAGCGTTTCTTTGGCGACGTTGCCGACGGGAACGGTGAGAGCGTTGTCACCCACCCAGCCCTCGTAATACACGCCGACGTCGATTTTGACGACATCACCATCCTGAATCACCCGAGGGCCACCGATGCCATGGACGACCTCCTCGTTGATAGAGATGCAGATGTGGCCGGGGAACTGGCGGTAGTTAAGAAAAGCGCTGGTGGCACCGCGCGACTTGATGTCAGACGCCGCAAAACGGTCGATCTCCGCTGTGGTCGCGCCGGGGCGTACCTGCGCTGCTGTGGCGAGCAGCACGTCACGCGCGACCTGGCAGGCCTTGCGGATGCACTGCTGCTGTGCGCCATGGCGAATGGGGATGTTCCCTGATTTGAGAAAGGCCATGGCGCGATCGAGCAGACTCACTTGAGGGTCAACTTGTACACCACCCCAACCAACACCACAATGGCAAGCGCCACCCAGAGCCACACGAGCGTGGTAGCATCCATGGCACGACCACCCTGCTGGATGCGGTCCACACGACCGCGGATGCGCCCCTTCTTGAGAAAGCCATCATAATGACTCTGCAGGAGATGTGTCTCGACCTGGCGCATCACATCGAGCACCACGCCCACAAGAATGAGCAGGCTGGTGCCACCAAAAAACTGCGCGGCTGAGCTGGAGATCTTCATGCTGCTGCTCACGATCCCAGGCAGGACATAGAGGAAGGTGAGGAAGATAGCACCAGCGAAGGTGAGCCGACTCATGGTGAAGTCCAGGAAGTCAGCCGTGGGCTTGCCGGGGCGAATTCCAGGGACATAGCCGCCGCTCTTTTTCAGATCCTCGGAAATCTGTGTGGGCTGGAACATGGTGGCGACCCAGAAGTAACTGAAGAAGAAGATCAGCAAGGAGGAGGCGACGTAATACACCCAGCCGCTACTCATGAAGATGGCCATATCTTGGATCCACTTCACATCCTTGAAAAGCGAAGCGAGGATGGTGGAGGGGAACAGCAAAATGGCCTGCGCGAAGATGATGGGCATGACGCCGGAGTAATTGATCTTGAGCGGCAGATACTGCGTCTGGCCGCCATACACCTTGCGCCCGACAACGCGTTTGGCGTAGGTGATCGCAATGCGTCGTGTCGCTTCCGTAAGGGCGATGACCCCCGCGATGACGATGATCATGAAGCCCATGAGTAGCACGAGCGTGGTGGCGCTGGCGGGGCTGGCCTTGTCGCTGCTGACGTAGGTTTGCCACACCTGAATCAGTGCGCCCGGCAAATCAGAGACGATGTTGACGCAAATGAGAATGGAGACGCCGTTTCCGATGCCGCGGTCGGTGATCTGCTCGCCCAGCCACATCATGAGCATGGTGCCGGCGGTGATGGTGATGACGCTAATGATGACAAAGCCGAACCCGTAATGTGGGACGAGTGGACGGCCCCCGAGCTTATCAATGGTGTCCTGCAGGCCGGCCATGAGATAGTTCTGTCCTGGATCGGCGAGGGACTGCGCGAGCAGCGTGGCCTGAAACAAGCAGAGCGCGATGGTGGCGAAGCGGGTGTACTGCGTGATCTTCTGCCGACCGCCCTCCTCACGGGCCATCTTGCTCAGCGGCGGCCATACGGCAGTGAGGAGCTGCAGCATGATGCTAGCACTGATGTAGGGCATGATGCCGAGGGCGAAGATGGCGCAGTTCTGCATGCCACCGCCGGAGAAAATATTCAGCAACGCGGCCACTTGGGCGGCACCGGAGGCGTTGTCACCGGCCTTGTTCTCAATCCAAGCATTGAGCACAAACGGATCAACACCCGGCAGCGTGATAGAGGCACCGATGCGCACGATGACGATCATCGCCAGCGTGAAGAGGATGCGCGCGCGAAGTTCCGGAACTTTGAAGCTGTTGGCGAAAGCGGAGATCATGAGGGAGAGGCTGTAAGCAAAGATGGGCCTGAGTCCTGGCGGCATTCACCGCGCGGAAACCGGCCCATCAAAGTGGTTGGGTCAGAAAAATCAGGCGGCGATGGAACCGCCGGCTTTCTCGATCTTTTCACGGGCCGAAGCGCTGACTTTCGCGCCCTGGATGGTGAGTTTGCGGGCAAGGTCGCCGGTGCCGAGGATCTTGATCACATCGCAGGTGCGGCTGACGAGGCCGACTCCACGAAGCGCCTCCTCATTGACCACCGCGCCGTCCTGGAAGAGATCATTGAGATCGCCAACGTTGACGACTTCTACGGCATCCTGAAACAGTGCGTTGTTGAAGCCTTTCTTCGGCAGACGGCGGTGCATCGGCATCTGGCCGCCTTCAAAACCAGGGCGGATGCCACGACCAGCACGGGCCATCTGACCTTTGTGGCCTTTGCAGGAGGTTTTACCGTGGCCGGAGCTTTCTCCGCAGCCGATGCGCTTGCGGCGCTTCTTGGCTCCGGGGCGGGGTTTGACGTCTTGAAGTTGCATGATGAAAAACGGAAATAGAAAGGTTGAAATGAGAAATAGGAGAGCTTTCTGATTTTTGCTTTCCTATTTCTGCTTTTTACAGCGCCTTGCGTTCTTTGATCTCTTTACCGCGTGAGCGGAGGATTTCGTCGGCTGGACGCAGAGCACCGAGGGCGGCGAGGGTGGCCTTGACGACGTTGGCGTGATTGCTGGAGCCTAAAGACTTGCCGATCACGTCCTTCACGCCTGCGGCTTCGAGCACGGCGCGTGCGCCACCGCCAGCGATGATGCCAGTACCAGGCGTCGCGGGCTTCAACATGATGAATCCACCGCCATGTGCGCCGGTCACCTCATGCGGGATGGTGCTGTTCTTCAGATTAACGGAGAAGCGGTTCTTGCGGGAGGCTTCCGTGGCCTTCTTGATGGCGTCGGAGACTTCGTTGGCTTTGCCAAATCCCCAGCCGACCTTGCCTGCGGCGTCGCCGGAGACAACAAGGGCGCTGAAGCTGAAGCGGCGACCGCCTTTGACGACCTTGGCACAACGATTGATGTGAACGACTTTCTCAACGCCGTCCACCTCGCGCGGACCACGGTCGTCGCGACCGCGAAATCCACCGCCGTAAGACGGGGTGACGGATGGGGCCGGGGTCTCTGCAGCGAGAGCCGCTTCTGTTTCAACAACTACTGTTTCATCAGCCATAAAAGAAAAGAATGCGGGTGGATTAGAATTTCAGGCCCTTTTCGCGGGCGGCATCAGCAAGAGCTTTGACCTTGCCATGATAGTTGAAACCTGAGCGGTCGAACACGACCTCGGAAACGTTCTTGGCGAGAGCGCGCTCGGCCAAGGCAGCACCAACCTTGGTGGCGTGCTCGATGTTGGCCTTGCCCGCACCGTAGCCTTTTTCCTTCGTCGAGGCGGAGACAATCGTCTTGCCTGCCTCGTCGTCGATGACCTGAGCGTACACGTTGGTGTTGGAGAAATAGACCGTGAGGCGCGGACGCGCTGCGGTGCCACTGAGCTTGCGGCGGATGCGCTTGTGGATGCGCTGACGGATTTCTTTGCGTTTGATGACAGCCATGATGAGCGGAGCGGAAAGGGATTACTTGACGGACTTGCCAGCCTTGCGGCGGATGTGCTCACCCACATAACGCACGCCCTTGGCCTTGTACGGCTCCGGCGGGTAGTAGGCGCGGATGTCGGCGGCGAGCTGACCGACAACCTGTTTGTCGATGCCTTCAATGGCGATTTTGGTGTTTTCGGTGACGGTCACTTTCACACCTTTCGGGATGGGATGCAGGCGGTCGTGGGATTGACCGAGCTGAAGGTCGATGTTGGAGCCTTTCACGGCGGCACGGAAGCCGACGCCGTGGATTTCGAGGTTCTTCGTGTAACCCTGGCTGACGCCGACGATCATATTGGTGATCAGGCGCTGCGTGGTGCCATGGAGGGAGCGGATACGGCGATCGTCAGACTCGCGGGTGACGTTGATCGCTTTCGCATCCGCTGCGACGGTGACGCCTTGCGGGATGGTCCAGGCCAGTTCGCCCTTCGGGCCTTTAACTTGCACGGAGCGGTCTCCGCCAAGCTTGATGCTGACTTTGTCTGGAATATTGATGGGTTGTTTGCCTACGCGTGACATGAGATTTGCGACGGATTCAGGGTTACCAAACTGTGGCGAGGAGTTCTCCTCCCACCTTCGCCTTGCGGGCCTTAGCACCAGTCATGATGCCACGCGATGTGGAAAGGATAGAGATACCGAGACCGCCAAGCACGCGGGGAATCTCGTCGCTGCCGACATACTTGCGCAGGCCAGGCTTGCTAACGCGATCCAGCTTGCGGATGACCGGAGCCTTGTCTTTGCCGTCGTTGTACTTGAGCTTGAGCTTGAGGCGAGGATGGGTGGCACTGGTGTCCACCTCGTAGCCCCAGATATACCCCTCCTCCTGGAGAATGCGAGAAAGCTCGGCCTTCATCTTGCTAAAGGGGATGAGCACATGCTCCTGCTGGGCGGCACAGGCATTGCGGATGCGCGTGAGGAAATCTGAGATCGGGTCGTTCATGACGCTAGAATGAGTCGGTTCGTGTTAGGCGGCGGCCTCGCCCTCTTTCTTGGGCTGGGCGGTGCGGGTGCGGAAGGGCATGCCGAGTGCGCGCAGCATCTCACGGGCATGATCATCGTTGTTCGTACTGGTCACGAAGGTGATGTCGAAACCAAGTGAGCGCTTGATCTTATCGAGCTCGATTTCGGGGAAGATGGATTGGTCGTTCACACCGAGGGTGTAGTTGCCACGTCCGTCGAAGGAGCGGGGTGCCACGCCACGGAAGTCACGGATGCGCGGGATGGCAGTGCGCACGAGACGCATCATAAAGTCATACATCTTGCCACCGCGCAGGGTGACTTTGACGCCGACGTTCTCACCTTCACGCAGTTTAAAGTTGGCAATGGCCTTCTTCGACTTGGTGATAATGGGCTTCTGGCCGGTGATGAGGGAAACTTCATTCACAGCGTCCTCCACGGCCTGCTTGCGTTCACCCTGGCTGCCAACAGCGCAGTTAACGACGATTTTCTCAAGCTTCGGGACTTCGTGGATGTTGGTGAGGCCGAGTTGCGTCTTCAACTCGGTCCGCTTCTGCTTGTACAGCGTTTGCAGGGTATGTTCCATGGTGATGTGGGCTTGCTCCTTTCCTTCGCAGGTCGGCGGAGTGCCGACGGAAACCGAGGGGGGAGACGAGGGGCGCGCATAGTGGCAGCTTCCAAACACTTGGCAACCACCTTTTTAAACTTTTCCAAAACGGGCTTTTTTAGTCAGGGGACTGCCACAAACACCTAGCAAGCCCAGTCGTCAGCGAGTCATTCATAAGAGGTGCCTGGAGATTCGACTCTGAGACAAACGAGCTTCCAGAAGTGCCTGCAAAGTTGTTTTATCAGCCTCTCGCCCCCGGTATCATTCGGCACTGCGGCTGAAAATCCGGCTCATGCGATGGGATTCAAAGGTTTGACAGGGACGCACAGCCGCTGACAATCTGCGCTCAATGAGCAAGAAAGCGCCAGAGCCAGAGGTGCAGGTCACTGAGGACGTGAAAAAAGAAAAAGGCTTGTGGGAGAAGACCCGCAAAAGTCTGATCGAACGTCTGAACAACTGGGAGGATCAGCGCACTTGGAACGAATTCTACCAGACTTACTGGCGGCTTATTTTTTCCGTGGCCTCCAAAGCCGGCCTGACGCGCGAGGAATCCTTCGACGTGATCCAGGAAACGATCATCGCCATCGCCCGCCAGGTGCAGAAGGGCCAGTACGATCCCCGCGCCGGTTCGTTCAAGGCGTGGCTGCTGCAGATGACGCGCTGGCGCATCCTGGATGTCTTCCGTGCCCGCAAACGTCAACCTTCGCTGGCGGACCAAGGTAACGCGGACAGCGAGGACACTAGCACGCAGATCGTGGAACGCCTCTCGCAGGACAAGGACAACATGCTGGAGAAAATCTGGGACCGCGAGTGGCGGGACAACATCACTGCCGCCGCGCTTGAGCGCGTGAAGGCGAAGGTCTCTCCGCGTCAGTTTCAAATCTTCGACTGCTATGTGATGAAAGGCTGGGGGGTGAAGAAGACCTCCGAGGCGCTCGGCATCAACGCTGCGCAGGTCTATCTGGCGAAGCACCGCGTGGGAGCACTGGTGAAAAAAGAAGTTTTGGCGCTCGAGAACACGATGCTGTGAGCCACCACCGGGATCGCGGGCTGAGCGGCGGCGGCTCGCCTGAGTGCTTGAGTATTTTTTGCTTTGATGTGAAACTTCCGGGTTCCTGCCCCGGCACCGACGCCGGAACCCGTCACCTGCCCTCTCCAAAGTCTCATGAGCGACTCCGCCGCACTGCCACCTCCGTCCGCAATCGCGGACGAGCAGGCTCACGCGCCTGCGGAGTTGGAGATCTCCCGCGATGAGGAATCAGCCGGCTCCTCCAGCGTGGAGCTGCCCGCGCCTCCGATCGCCGCGCAGACAGAAAGGAAGCGCGCGCAAAAAAACGGGCCACCTTCCCACCGCGACGACATCGTCATCCCCGACTACACGCTACTCAAGCGCGTGGGCTCGGGGGCCTACGGCGAGGTGTGGCTGGCACGCAGCGTGACGGGTGCCCTCCGCGCGGTGAAGATCGTCTGGCGCGAGGATTTCGAGCTGACGCGCACGTTCCACCGCGAGTTCCAGGGTATCCAGCAGTTCGAGCCGATCTCGCGCGGCCATCCCTGCCTCGTACATATTCTGCATGTGGGCTGGAACGAACCACGCGGCTTTTACTACTGCGTAATGGAACTCGCGGACGACGCGGGAGAAGGCGCGAACATCACTGATGTAAAAACTTACGTCCCGCGCACGCTCGGCACGGACATGCGACGACACGGGAGGCTCGACCCGTTTTTCTGCCGCGATGCTGGTGTTTACTTAGCCGACGCACTGCACTACATGCACAACCACGGGCTCACGCACCGTGACATCAAGCCGTCGAACATCATCTTCGTCGGTGGCGTGTGTAAGCTGGCAGACATCGGCCTCGTGGCCGCGTTTGGCGAACGCACCTTTGTCGGCACGGAGGGCTTCGTGCCGCCGGAGGGTCCAGGCACGCCGCAGGCGGACATCTATAGCCTCGGCAAGGTGCTCTATGAAATGAGCAGTGGGAAGGACCGCATGGAGTTCCCCGAAGTGCCTGAAAACCTCTCCGACGAGGAGTGGCCCTTCTGGCTCGACCTCAACCGCGTCATCTGCCAGGCCTGCGAATGCGATCTCTCGCGCCGTTTCGCCACCGCTGCGGATTTTGCCGAGGCACTCCAGCGCGTCGGCGACAAACGCCCCGAGTCCTTCGCACGTCGCTTCAGCCGCGCGGCCATCATCACCGGCGTCGGGGCTTTTCTCGCCGCAAGCAGCATTGTGATGGCGCGGCACCAGCGCGACTGGGCGTATGACATCCCCCTGCCGGTGAAGCCTCAGCCCCTCCTCCCCGCACGCCCGCAGCCACCCACGCCAGGCAAACCATGGCAGAACCGCCTGCGACAATGGTACACCTACAAGCAAGACCGCCATGTGGCCGACTTGCCGCTCGACGCGCTGTTGTTCCGCAACTTCCTGGAGGCGACCAACCGCGCCGCCGAATACGAAGTCACCTCCATCACGCTGCCGGACAAGTCTGTGTTCTATCCAGCGGTCATCCCGTCCTCGGAGGCAGACGCCTTCTGCGCATGGATGACAGCTGCAGATCGCCGCTCCGATCGGTTGGACGCGGGCCACGAGTACTCTTGGCAGGCCGCCAAGCTGCCCCTTCCCAAAGGTGCCACGGCCCCGAAAGCCGGGCATAGCGCCATCCGCTGCGAGATCATCAGCGTGAAATTCGGCAGCCTGAACATCGCCAGCACGCCTTCCGGTGCGGAAGTCCTGGAGGGTGAGCGCGTGCTCGGTCGCACGCCACTGGCGCTACCCAAAGTGCGCGCAGCGGAATTCGGCTATCAGGTCATCCTTCCAGGTTACAAGCCCGAGCCGGTCACCGGTAAATTAAAAGAGAAACAGAGCATCAGCTTCAACCTGCGCCTCAAGGCCACCGGCGCGGTCGTGTTCGGCAAGGCGTGGTCGAATAGCCTCGGCATCAAGTTCGCACCGCTTGGCAAGGCCATGCTCGCCACCATCGAAACACGGCGCAAGGACTTCCTCGAATTCGTCAAGGCCACCAACCAGCCACCGCTCGACGGTCGTGTGCTCGATTCCGGCCTCGATCTGCCAGTGACTATGGTCAACCGCTCAGAAGCCGGGCAGTTCTGCCGCTGGCTCACAGATCGTGAACGTGCGCAGGGACTGCTCGATCCCGACCAAGAATACCGCCTGCCCACGGACGATGAATGGAGCATGGCCGCCTACCTCTCACGCGAAGTGGGCGGCACACCTGCGGAACGCAGCCTGCGCATCGAAGGCATCTACCCCTGGGGCTTCATCTGGCCACCACCGGCGAAATCGGGTAACTTCCTCGACAAATCCGCAGACAAGACCGGCAAGGCGATCCCCAACTACAACGACACCTTCGTCGGCCTCGCGCCGGTCGGCTCCTTCCGCCCCGATGGCCGCGGCCTGCACGACCTCTCTGGCAACGTATGGGAGTGGGTATCCGACTCCTGGAAAGACATGCCTGACCAGGGCGTGCTCCGCGGCGGCTCCAACACCACCTACGAGCGCCAAGAGCTGCTCGCCTCCTTTCGTCGCCAAGCCACCGCAGCGGAGCGCTATCCGGACGCCGGCTTCCGTCTGCTGCTCTGGAACATCGGCCAGCCAGCCCGTGACGCTGAGGACTGAGTCCACACGCAGACTTTGCAGAGACTAGGCAATCTTCTCCGCCTCTCCCACGTATCTGAAAGCACCAACGCCATGAAACCACATCTCGCCGTCCTTTTCGCCATCGTCACCGTCTTCTGCAGCACCAAGGCCGCAGACAAAACCCCAGCCAGCCCCACCTCCATGCCCAGCACTGAAGTGACCCTCCCTGACGACCAGTGGAGAAAACTCCTCACCCCCGAACAGTACGAGGTGACCCGCCAGCGCGGCACCGAGCGCCCCAACGGCCGCATCTACAAGGAGTTCGAAAAGCAGGGCGAAGGCACCTATTACTGCGTGTGCTGCGGCGCGGAGCTGTTCACCTCCAAGGAAAAATTCCACTCCGGCTGCGGCTGGCCTTCCTTTTATGATTCGTCCAAGGCCAAGGGCGTCCTCGAAAAAGCGGACAACAGCCACGGCATGCGCCGCATCGAAACCGTGTGCAAACGTTGCGGTGCCCATCTTGGCCACGTCTTCGAAGGTGAAGGCTTCAAAACGCCCACCGACCGCCGCTTCTGCATCAACGGCGTCGCCCTGAAATTCGTGGCCAAGGGTGGCGCTGCCCCGAAGCTCCTCGAAGTCAACTCTGGAGCCGTGCAAAAGAAGAAAGACGAAGTCGCCAAGGAAGGCGGCGTAGAGCCGAAAAAATAACAAGGAGCGGGAGGCTCCGCCCCCATCCAACTCCTCTACAGAGACAGAGTACTCGCCTACTCGTTTCAGACCTTCCCCGCCTTCACGAAATCGATGATCTTGCGGTCATCGTCACCCGCCGCCCACGTCACCCGCAGAAAGTCAGCGGGATGAATCTTGTGCTGCGTGAAAAACGCACGGTCCCCGCCGCAGCCAAACATTGTATCCGGGTCCATCTCCCCTTTCAGCTTCGCCCGTGCCTTCACGATCAGGCGTGGCAGCCACGGAATGCCGTCCACCATCGCAGGCTTGGGCGGCAGCTCAGAGGGCGGCACGATTTTGCCGCTGCGTTGGCCGTGCATGATGGTCTTGAAATAATCACGGCGCACTGCGGCCACGAGCAGCGCTGTCTCCAAAGTCGGTCCTTCGGCTCCATAGCGGCAGTGATCGTCCACAAAATCGAAAAACTCTTGCTGCGTGTGGCCGATGCTGTCGAGAAACGCCTTGTCCGCCGCCGTAAACCATTTTTCACCGCGCGAGTCACCTCCACGATGCAGTTTGGCGCAGCGTTCAAAGAGTTCGCGGAAAGTCGTGTCCCAAGTTTGGTTGTTCATCGTGGACGAATGCTAGCGGCGCTGTCACGCACGTCAAACATTCGCATGAAACCATTCTGCTCCCACTGTGTTTACAGAGCACATGTTCACCGCTAGCATGGCGGCACCCTTCCCCGCCTTTCGAATGCCTGAACCGGAACGGATCACTCCAATCCACTCCGCGTCTGCCGCCGCAGACGCCGGAGATGAGTCGTCCGACCAGGAGAGCGTGCGCCTCATGCTGCGAGTGAAGGAGGGCGACGTGAAGGCTTTTGAAAAACTCGTCGAGCTGCATCAAAACGCCATCATTGGCACCTGTGCGCGCATGTTGAACAATCTCGACGACGCGCACGACATCGCCCAGGAGGTCTTCGTCCGCGTCTGGCGCAGCGCGCCGCGTTATGAGCCCACTGCCAAGTTCACCACCTGGCTCTTCACCATCATGCGCAACCTCGTCTTCAACGAGTCGCGCCGCCGCTCCCGCCGTAAGGAAGTCAGCATTGAGCAGGAAAACGAAGACGATCTACCGAAGCACTTCGCCGACCACAGCGTGCCCGGCGCGGATGAAAACCTCGCCAAGGCCGAGTTCCACGACGCACTCGACAGAGCCATCGCCGCATTGCCGGAAAAGCAGCGTATCGCTGTCATCCTGCGTGGTCGCCAGGACCTGCCATACGAGGAGATCTGCACCATCTTGAAAATGTCCCTCCCCGCAGTGAAGAGCCTCCTCTTCCGCGCCCGCAACGAACTGCGCAATCACCTCGCTACCTTTCTCGGCGAAAGTATTGAATAGGAGGGCGGGCTCCTTCGCCTGCAAAAACCACTAGCAGACGTGGGCGTCCGCACTTCCATAGGTGCATCATGCGCCTCATCTCCAGCCTCCTGCTTCTCCCGGCCCTTCTCACCGCCGCGCCGAAGCCGCTCTTCCAATCCAAAGTCATCACCGACAAAACGCCGGACCACAGCGTGGACATCGACGTCTCGCTCGAAGGCGCGAAAGAGCTCTTCCTCGTCGTCTCCGATGGCGGGAACGGTTTTCAGGCCGATTGGGCCGACTGGGCGGAGCCGAGGCTCGTTTTGGCCGATGGCAGCGAGAAAAAACTCACCGAGGTCGAGTGGAAATCCGCGATCTCCGGTTGGGGTGGCGTGCGGGTAAATGCGAACGCGCAGGGCCAGGAGCTGCGCAGCGCAGGCAAAGCCATCGAATACGGCATCGGCACGCACGCGAACAGCGTCATCGCCTTCAACCTGCCTGCGGGCACGAAACGCTTCAAAGCACGCGGCGCTCTCGATGAAGGCGGCACGAAGCAGGGCAGCGGCACCAGCGTCGCCTTCGCCGTTTACGCCGAGAATCCCGGCCCCATCAAGGTCAGTGATGTCAATACGGTCGCCCACGAGCCTGAAGCCGCCACTGACCAGCTCAACGTGCATCCCGAGCTGACCGTGCAGCTCTTCGCCAGCGAGCCGATGATGCTTTCGCCCGCCAGCATCGACATCGACCACCGCGGCCGCGTGTGGGTGTGCGAGGTCGTGAACTACCGCAAGCACAACGGCGAACGCGCCGAAGGCGACCGCATCCTCATCCTCGAAGACACCGATGGCGACGCGAAGGCCGACAAATCCACCGTCTTCCACCAGGGGCGCGACGTGGACAGCGCCCACGGCATCTGCGTGCTCGGCAACAAAGCGCTCATCTCCTGCGGCGACGACGTTTTCTGGCTCATCGACGACAACGGCGACGACAAAGCCGACCGCAAGGAACTCATGTTCACGAAGATCGGCGGCGCGCAGCACGACCACGGCATCCACGCCTTCCACTTCGGCCCCGATGGCCGCCTCTACTTCAATTTCGGCAACGCCGGCAAGCAGCTTTGCGACAAAAACGGCAACCTCATCACCGACATCCACGGCGTGAAGTGCAACAATCAAAACAACCGCCCGTATCAGCAGGGCATGGTCTTCCGCTGCGAGCTCGATGGCAGCAACGTCGAGGTGCTCGCCTGGAACTTCCGCAACAACTGGGAAGTCGCCGTCGATAGCTTCGGCACGATGTGGCAGAGCGACAACGACGACGACGGCAACAAAGGCGTGCGCATCAATTACGTCATGGAGTTCGGCAACTACGGCTACTCCGACGAAATGACTGGCGAAGGTTGGCAGGTGCCGCGCCTAGGCTGGGAAAGCGAAATTCCACAGCGTCACTGGCATCAAAATGATCCCGGCGTCGTCCCGAACATGCTTCTCACCGGCGCAGGCAGCCCCACCGGCATGCAGGTGTATGAAGGCAATCTGCTGCCCAGCATCTTCCACGGCCAGCCGATTCACTGCGACGCCGGCCCGAACGTCGTCCGCGGCTACATCACCCAGCCCGACGGTGCCGGCTACAAAGCCGAAATCGTCAACCTCCTCGACGGCACCCACAACCGCTGGTTCCGCCCCAGCGACGTCGCCGTCGCCCCCGATGGCAGTTTGATCGTCGCCGACTGGTATGACCCCGGCGTCGGCGGGCATGGGATGGGTGATGTCACGCGTGGGAGGTTGTTCCGCGTGACGACGAAGGCGGCGGAGAAGTATGTGATGCCGCTTACAGGTCATTCGACAGACATCGGAGCTGCCATGACGCAATTGAAGTCGCCAAATGAATCTGCGCGTTATCTCGCGTGGCAGGCGTTGAAGAAGCTGGATGGTAGCGAAGCTCTCACAAAGCTCTTTGCGGATGCCAAATCGAACCCACAGCATCGCGCGAGAGCGTTGTGGTTGCTCGCGAGTCTGGCAGCCGACGAAAGCGCCGGAGGGCCGGCGCACTCCAAAACGCTGCCGCGAAGCTCGGACGTTCCCGAAGGCGCGAAGCGTCCTGGAGTGCTCCAGCCCTCTGGAGCTTTCGAGCGTCTCCTGACCTCCGCCCTCGCCGACAACGATCCGAACATTCGCATCACCGCCCTCCGTGCCGCCCGCCAGCTCTGGCAGCAAAAACAGCCCGAAAAGCTCCGCGAACTTATCGCGAAGGTCGTCACCGCCCCATCACCCGCCGTGCGCCGCGAAGCGGCGATTGCGTTGAGGTTCGATGATTCGAACCAAGCTCATAAATCTTGGACAACGCTAGCTCGTGAGTTTGATCCAGATGATCGTTGGCTTGTGGAGGCAATTGGGATCGGCGCGGACAACTTTTGGTCACAGCGATGGGAAGTAGCTTTCGAGGTGACTGATAAGGCACCAAATGCAGACAAAGGGGGTGTGTTTGAAATTTTCACACGCACACGAGACACCGGAGCCTTGGATGTGTTTTTGGATTTTCTTACCGGAGACCAAGGATTTGAATCTGAAATGTCTGAACAGAGAAAGTTTCGTATTCTCCGAGCTGTGCAGATGATGTCTGCGAAACATCCAAAGGAAGCTGCGGAGACTGCCATTCGTTTGCTGCTTTACGCCAAGGATGATTTCGTGAGTCTGATTGCAGCGTCCATGGTTTCTAAGGAGGCACTCAAAGCCGAACCTGATGCGAATTTGCGTTTGCAGCTCCTTTTGAAGCCGGTGGTCGGCAAACCGGAGTTTGTGGCGCTGGTCGAAAAACTGAACCTGACGGGCTTTGAGAAGGAACTGCTCGATTTCATCAGCGCGAACCCGAACGCGCCGGAGTCGGTGAACGCGGCGCGGCTCATCGCGGCGAACCGGGATGGCGCGTTGCGCTTTTTGAAGGATGCGGACGCGAAATCGGCCAAGGCGCTCATCGCGGCGCTCGGTCGCGTGAGTGATCGCGCGGCGGTGGCGGTCATGAACCAGCATTTCTGGCCGGAGAAGCGCGAGGACGTGCGCCGCGTGCTCATCGACGCCCTCGCGCTCAGCGGCGAAGGCGGTCGCGCCATCCTGAAATGGCAGTCGGAAGGCAAATTGCCGCCCCAATTCAAAGATCAGGCCGCCCTCGCGCTCAGTCGCAGCACCGATGCCAGTCTGCGCGATCAAGCCGCCCGCGAACTCCCGCTGCCCGCTGCGCAAGGATTGGCCAATTTCCCCAAACTGCCCGAACTCATGAAGCTGAAGGGCGATGCCGCCAAAGGCCAGGCCATGTTCATGCAGGCCGGTTGTGTGGCCTGCCACCGCGTCAAAGGCCAGTTCATCGACTTCGGCCCCGATCTCACGCAAATCGGCGCCAAGCTCAGCCAGGACGGCCTCTTCACCGCCGTCCTCTACCCCAGCGCCGCCATCGAGCACAGCTTCGTCGGCCAAAACGTGACGACGAAAGAAGGCCAAGCCGTCATGGGCTATGTCGTGAGTGAAACCGATACGGAACTCACGCTTCGCATGGCCGGCGGCGCGTCCACCACCGTCAAAAAGGTCAACATGGTCAAGAAGGAGTCCCTGAAGGACTCCCTCATGCCGCCAGGACTCGCAGGAGCCATCGGCCCCCAAGGCCTCGCCGACCTCGTCGCGTGGCTGATGACGCTGAAGTGACGCGGAGCGATATGGAGCGGCGACGATTCGTCGCCAAACAAGCTCTGGAGGGCGACGATTCGTCGCCACTCCAAAAGCGCAACATTCGCGCCTGCACGACGTTTCAGCACGCACCATGCGCTTCATCCTTCCCATTCTTCTCATCACATCCTTCATCGGCCCGCTTCACGCCCAAAAAGCTGGCAGAAAGATGCCCTCGACCAAGCTGACCTCTGATGAAGTCGCCACAAAGGAGGTCGTCTATAAAACCACCCCGCAGGGCGCTCTGAAGCTGCATGTCTTCTCCCCCAAGGGCGAAGTCCAGACCGCCGTGTTGCGTCCGTGCGTGGTTTTCTTCTTCGGCGGCGGCTGGAAGAATGGATCCTATCTGCAATTCGTCCCGCAGGCCGAATACCTCGCCAGCCGCGGCATCATCGCCATCTCCACCGATTACCGCATCTCTAGCATCCACAAAACGACACCCGACAAATGCGTCGAGGATGCGAAGAGCGCCATCCGCTGGGTGCGCGGCCATTCGACCGAACTCGGCATCGATCCGGGCAAAGTCATCGCCGCAGGCGGTTCTGCAGGAGGCCATCTCGCCGCCTGCACCGCGCTCATCAGCGCCTACGACGCCGAATCCGACGACAAGGCCATCTCCGCCAAGCCGAATGCACTCGTGCTGTTCAATCCGGCGCTGAACATCAGCACTCTGTTCAAGGAGCGCGTCACCGGTGACAGCCCGTTCACACTCGAAATGGCCGAGTCGATCACGCCGAACAAGTTCATCAGCAAGAATACCCCACCCGCGATCCTCTTCTTCGGCACGGCGGACAAACTGAAGGTCGGTGGTGATGAATATGTGAAAAAAGCCCGCGAACTCGGCCTGCGTGCTGAAATGTGGACCGCCGCCGACATGCCGCATGGCTTCTTCAACAAGGAGCCGTGGATCCAAGTCACGGCGCGGAAGATGGACGAGTTCCTGATGTCACTCGGCTATCTCGGCGGAAATCCGACGATCAAGCTGCCTGAGAACGCGCCGGAATTGAAAGCCGAATGAGGAGTGGCGACGATTCGTCGCCATTCAAACCTTGCTTTGGCGACGATTCGTCGCCACTCCTCATCTCATGCTCTCCGACCTCTCCCGCGCCGCTGATTTCCCCGGACTCAACGGCATCCATTACCTCAACACTGCCGCTGAAAGCATCCCGCCCGTCTGTGTGCATGAAGCGGTGGCGGAATACATGCGGCACAAGTCACTCGGCATGCGCGGTC
Source organism: uncultured Prosthecobacter sp. (assembly GCA_964421275.1). Taxonomy (GTDB): domain Bacteria; phylum Verrucomicrobiota; class Verrucomicrobiia; order Verrucomicrobiales; family Verrucomicrobiaceae; genus Prosthecobacter. The sequence goes on along the minus strand of CAYQWE010000033.1, from coordinate 21,442 downwards.
GTGATTATCACTTCCCGCGTGTCGAGGAATGCCGCGAGATCAGCGCAAAGATGCTCGGACTGGCCATGAGCGAGGTGTCGTTCTGCTCGTGCAGCTCGGAGGCCTACAACCTGCTCGCCTCCGCGCTCGACCTGAAGCCAGAGGATGAAGTCGTCGTCTCCGATCTCGACTTCCCCGCCGGTGCCACGCCATGGCTCACTGCGCCAGAACATGCGCGCCCGGTCTCGCGCCTTTGGAAAAACAGCAATGGCTCACTGAACCTCGTCGATCTCGCCGCCTTGTTGAACGAGCGCACGAAGCTCGTACAAGTCAGCCTCGTGAGCTTCTACAACGGCCACCGCATCGTCTTTGCGCGCCTACGCGACATGATCCGCCTGCTCGCGCCGAACGCGCTCATCGCCGTCGATGTCACGCAGGCTCTCGGGCGTGTCGCGCTGGACTGCCAGGACGCGGACATCCTCATTTCCAGCACCCACAAATGGACGCTCGGCCTCCACGGCGGCGGTATCATCGGCATCCCGCAGAAATCCGCCGCGCGGCTCACCACGAAGGCGGGAGGATGGTGCCACCTCGAAAACGCGTTCGACGCCGACCGTTTTGAAACCGCTCGCGTCAAACCCGGCGCGATGAGTTTCTCCGTCGGCATGCCGAGCTTCGCTGCCCTCTATGCCTTGAATGCCTCGCTGCGTTACCTCGATCAAATCAGCATCGCCAAGATCACCGCGCATGCCGATCCGCTCGTCGCACGCGTTCACGCCGGATTGAAGGAACTCGGCATCCCGCCGCTTTGCCCGGCGCAGCCCGAGCACCCCAGCGGCATCGTCGCCTTCACACACGAACGCAGCGACGCGATCAACGCGGCGCTGCTTGAGCAAAACATCCACGTCATGCACCACGCTGGCCGTATCCGCGCCGCCATCCACGGCTACAACACGGCGGAGGATGTCGAGAAGCTGCTGACAACGTTGCGTGCGGCGCTCGGAGGTTAGGCCTCCGGCCTGACAGCGGATCGAGGCTTCCAGCCTTTTTTCAGACTCAGGCGGGACACCTCTTGCCGCAGACAGGCGGGACGCCTATCCTCCGCACCTCTTGGACTGGGAATCGCCAAAACTCCTCCTGCTCATCCTGCCTGCGGTCGCGCTGCTGCTGTGGATTGAATCGCGTTCATCGCATCCCATGACCGGCTTGCGGAAGCGGCTGCTGCTCGTTACGCGTGCCATCGGTGTGATGCTGGCCATCGCCGCTCTCGCCGGACCGGCGCGTGTGACGCAGACAGGCCGCAAGGCGCTGGGCATCATCGTGGATACCAGCCAGAGCATGGGCACGGAAGGATTGAGCAAAGCCACCGCCGAAGCCGCACGCATCCGACAATCGCTCGGCAGCGGGATAGATTCGTTCGTCGTGCAGCTCGGTGCGCAGCCGGAACTGCTGCCCGAAGCATCCACAGCAGCGATGCAGGCCGACTGGCAGAAGAAACATGGAGCCGATAGCCAATACGCAGCCGCGGTGGAGTATGCGGAGGCGATGTTCCCCCCCGGAGTGAGCCGCAACATCCTGCTTGTCGGCGACGGTCACGAAACGCGCGGCAGCCTGCTTAATGCGGCGCGCGAAGCGGCTGTTGCGGGAATAAAACTGCATGCGCTGCCAGTTTCTGGCCCGCGCTTGCCGGATGCGCGCATCATTGTGCTCACACCAAACCGTACGCGTCTATTTGAAGGCGCGAGCTTGAGCCTGAAAGCCGTGTTGGAGAGCACCATTGAGGGCAGCGGCACGCTGAAGCTTTACGAAAATGGTATCGAGGTCGAAAAGCGACCCATCACTCTCAAACCCGGCACGGCGCAGGAGGTCACTTTCACGCGCACACCTTCGACGCGGAACACATTTCAATATCGTGCTCTTCTCGAAGGCATCCAAGGCGACACGCTGCCAGGGAACGACAGTGCGCTGGCGATTGTCGATGTGCGCGGACGGCTACGGCTACTCTACATCGAGTCTGACGCCAACGAAGCGCGCTATCTCATGCAAGCGATGGCAAAAGAAGGCATCGAGCTCGATCTGCGCCGACCGGGCAATCTCGCCATCACCTTCGAGCAGCTCAGCGGCTACGACGGCGTCATTCTTTCTGATGTGCCCGCGCACCAGCTCGGCGAGCCGCTCATGAATGCGCTGCGTGATTACGTCGATAAACTCGGCGGCGGCCTGATCATGCTCGGCGGGCCGGGGTCCTTCGGTGTGGGCGGCTATCACCGCACACCAATTGAGGAAGTGCTGCCCGTCCGGCTCAGAGCGCCCGATGAGGAAGAAAAGCAAAGCGCCGCAGTTGCCATCGTGATGGACCGTTCCGGCTCCATGGCTGGGGAAAAACTCGAAATGGCCAAGAGCGCTGCCATCGCGACGGCGGAGGTACTCGGGCACAACGACTCACTCGGCGTTTTCGCTTTTGATTCGGAGGCGCACGTCGTCGCGCCGATGACGCGTCTCACCTCAACCAATGCGATCACCGGTCAGATCGCCGCCGTGGCCTCGGGTGGTGGAACCAATCTACAGCCCGCGTTCCAACTCGCTCGCGAAGCACTGCAGCGCGTGAAGGCGCGCGTCAAACACATGATCATCCTGACCGACGGCCAGACCGCAGGCGCAGGCTACGAGCAGCTCGCCGCTCAATGTCGGGGTGAAGGGATGACTGTCTCCACTGTCGCTATCGGAGAGGGCTCACATGTGGCGCTACTCCAAGCCATCGCCTCCAGCGGCGGCGGGCAGAGCTACACGACGATCGACGCCAGCGGCATCACGCGCATCTTCACACAAGACACGCTGATGCACACAGGCCGCATGATTCGCGAGGAGCCGTTCACACCGGAGTTGAAGGAGAAGCAGCCAATCCTCGCCGGCTTCGAGAAGTGGGACTCCCCTGCCCTACTGGGTTATGTGAAGACTGGCCGCCGCACCTCTGCGCAGGTGCCTCTCGTCACTGAGACCGGCGACCCGTTGCTCGCGCACTGGCGCTTTGGCCTCGGCAAGGCCACCGCTTTCACCTCCGACGCGAAAAGTCGTTGGGCATCGCTGTGGATCGCACGGTGGAAAGACTACGGTCGTTTCTGGTCGCAGGTGCTCCGTGAAACCGCCCGCACGCAGCAGGGGCGGCTGATGGATCTATCCACACGCATGGAAGGTGATGACGCTCGCATCAGCGTCGATCTGCTCGCTGACGCTGGAACGCGTGCAAACAACGCCCTTGTCGAAGCCGAGGTGTTTCACGTCGCCGCAGACTCACTCGGCGCGCCGATGAAGCCCGTGCGCAAACTCATGCTGCGCCAGACCGCACCCGGAGCGTATGAGGGTGTCTTTCAGCCTTTGCAGTCGGGCATTTACCTCATCCGCGCCCACTCCGGTGCGGAGATGGTCACCACCGGACTCGTCCACAATCCCTCTTCCGAGGCCAGCCTAGGCACAGTGGATGAAGCCCTGCTGCGGGAGGCTGCGGAGATCACCGGGGGAGATTATCTGATCGGCACGAAACGCCTGCCCGACCTCAAAACGACCAAGGCCGTCGAGCACGAGGAGCTGTGGCCCAAGTTACTGCTGCTGCTGCTGCTCATTTTCCTCGCTGACACCTGCATCCGCCGTTGGGAGCATGTGGCAGGTTTGTGGCAGCTTGTCCCACTGGCCCGCCTGGTGAAGACAGCAGCAAAGTCAAAACCATGAAGTGAGGGAATATGACGGAGGATGAACCACGCAGAACGCATCTTCTCCTCACTTCGGCGTCACGCGCACGATGAATGCCTTTTTCTCGCCGAAATACTTGGCGGCGACCCGGCGGACTTCTTTTGGACTGATGGATGCCATAATGCCTGGAAGCTTTTGAAAGTGGTCCCAACCGAGGCCGCTGAGCTCGTTCCAGGCCAACGTGTCTGCCATGCCAGGATTCCCTTGCTGCGCACGCAACCATGAGCTGCGCCAGGTGACTCGAGCGCGGTCGATCTCGTCGGCATGCAGGCCGTTGACGGCGAGATCGTTGATCTGCGCCATGAGTTCCTTCTCAGCAAGCTTCGCCTTTTTCGGATCGGTGCCGACGTAGAAGTAGAACGCGCCTGCGCCCATAGCAGCGAAGTTTTGTGCGCCCACATAATATGCGAGGCCGAGCTCCTCGCGGATGCGATTGAACAAACGGCTGCCCATGTCACTGCATGCTTCGTCGATGAGATGCAACGCGTGAACGTCTGGGTCCTCAAGCCCCACAGTGCGGAAACCGACGACGATCACCGCTTGTTCTTTGTCCAGATGCTCGATCCAGGCATCGGGTTTCGAACTGGCGTGATAGGTGCGGCTGTGGGTAGAGTGTCGTGGGCCTTTGGGCAGTTTGAGAAATGACTTCTCGACCTGTTTTTTGACCTCGGCGGCCTTCACGTCGCCAAAGAAGGAGATGACGCCGTTGTGCGTGGTCAAACTGGCACGGATCATATCGCGGCAGTCAGAGAGCTTCAAATTCGCGACGCTTTGCTCGTTTCCAAGCGCGGTGCGGTGGAAGGGCTGACCGGCGAAAATCTCACGGCGTGCTTTGCGCATCGCGACGGTGAGCGGATCCTCTTTTTCTTCGAGGATGTTTGCGATCTGACGCTTTTTCACATCAGGAAGGCCGGTTTGTGGCAGCGTTGAATTGAGGATGAGATCGGCAAGGAGGTCGAGTGCGTCCGTCTCATCACCACGCATAACATCCGCGCCCAAGACGAAGCGATGCGCGTCAGCAGTGCATGAGAGATAACCACCGCGATTTTCGAGTTCAGATGCGATGTCAGCGGCACTGCGTTTCTTCGTGCCTTTGAGCATCATCTGCGCTGAAATCTGTGTCACACCGGCGGTGAGATCGGTCTCAGCGGGAACTCCGGCGAGAAAATTCGCACGCATGCTGACGAGCGGCAGGCGGGGATTTTCTCCAACGAGCAAGGTTAGGCCGTTTTTGAGCTTGAAGGACTGGATTTTCGCATGGGCGCTGTCACCACTGGCGAATGTGGTCTTTGTGTTTTCCACATCTGGGCCGACGAGCACAGTGGTGACGCAATCCGGCGCGAGATAACGACGCGCGGCGTCACGGATAGCATCCGGCGTGAGCGCACTGACGGCGGCGAGGAACTGACCGGGGTAATCCAGTGATCCAGAAAGCAGCCAGCCAGAGCCGATGGATCCGGCCTGCCCTTTCACCGTGCTGAGCGTGCGCATTTGTGCGCTGAGCGTGGCGCGGACGGCTTTTTCGAGGTCAGCACGAGTGGGGCCAGACTTACACATGCGTGCAATGACCTCGTTCATGCCTTCACGCAGCTTCGTAGCGTCAGCGGGATTGCATTCGGCCTCGACGGTGAATAGCCCGCACTCGGCGGCACACCAGGCACCGGCATAAACCCAGTGCGCGAGGGCTTTCTTCTCACGCAGCTCCTGATAAAGCAGCGAACTGCGGCCGGAGCCGAGCAAGAAGGCCAGCACATCGAGCGCTGGCTTGTCGGGATGACTTTCGCCGGGAATTTGCCAGCCTAAGGCGACACGGGTCAGCTCCGTAGCGAAGTTTTTTGCGGCGTGGCGCGTGCCTTGCTGGCGCGGCTCGTCAGGAAGCAGCGCTGGCTCAAAGGCCCGGCGTTTCCAATCACCAAACAGCCTAGTCACGGCCTCCAGCGTGGTCTTGGTGTCCACCGCGCCGACGATGACGATGAAAGCATTGTTTGGCACATAATTGCGCTCGACAAAACCGTGGACATCTTCGCGAGTGATCTGATCGAAGACCTCGCGATGGCCGATGATCGGGTGACGCAGTGGGTGTTGGCGGAAGGCGGTGGCCTGCAGGAGGTGCTGCGCCACATCGCCTGGATCGTCGTTACCCATGGCCATCTCGCGGCGGATGACGTCCATCTCGCGGGCGAGTTCACCGGCGTCGAGCCGCGAACTGCGCACCATGTCGGCGAGGATGTCGAGATAGCCTTCCGTATTTTCCGCGAGGCCGTCGATCCAATAGACAGTGCGGTTGAAAGACGTGTAAGCATTCACATAACCGCCGAGGGCCTGAATGCCCTGTGAGATCTGCGCGGCGTCACGCTTCCATGTGCCTTTGAAAAGCATGTGCTCCACACAATGCGCGATGCCTGCGCCAGTGTGCTGCTCCTCCTGCAAGCTGCCAGCCTTGATCCATACCTGCACGCTGACGAGCGGATGGGCGTGATCCTCGCGGATGATGAGTTCGAGTCCATTTGGCAGCGTGATGACGCTGGCGTCGGGGGAGGGCAGATGGAGGGAGGTCTTGGATGTGGCGGGCTTTTTTTTCATGACGGGCGGGCCTCCTGGCCGCCGCGAGCGGTGGAAGGCAGGAATGGGTCGTTGAAGGCGGTGGCGAAGTCGTATCCGCCGACGAAATCCTCAATACTGTCACCGTCATTTTTGCCGAAGTAGCCGACGGAGATGAGGTTATAGACGATGTTACCCACATCCTCGCCGCGATGCAGCCCCCACTCGTCGAGGAGCATGAGTGAGAGTGGGCCGTATTCGCAGAGCACATGCTCCCTGAAACCTGCCAGCAGCTCCTGGCCGCTCACATGCTGGTCCTCGCCGTTCTCGTCGCGGAATTTTTTCGAGGCAGTGTGCAGCGCGTCGCGCACCAACTCGTAAGCGGCGGGGTGGTAGCGCGGGTCATTTTGAATCGAGCGCAGGACGGCATCAACAAAATTGATGGAGGTCATGGGCTGGCTGGGGGCTGCATGACCATAGCCTTACGCGGCAGAGGCGGTGGCTTCAAGCAGCACGGCCTCGAATCGTTCGGCCATGCGCGTGGCGGTGAACTCCTGGCGCACCTTCGCCGTCGCGGTCCTGGACATCTTTTCCCTCAGCACGTCGTCCTTGAGGAGATTTTCGAATGCGTCGGCGAGCGCCTGAGGATCATCCGGCCTGCACAGTACACCGCCCTCGGTGGCAGCGGCGAGTTCAGGGAAGGCGCCGTGGTCCGGCTGCACGAAGGGCACGCCGCTGGCGGCCGCCTCGATGACGTAGAGGCCGAATGCCTCGCCATAGGTCGCGGGGACGCTGAAGACAGTGAGATCGTGGAAGAAATGCACCTTGTCTTTGAAATCGACATTGGGATGCCACTCAACGCGGTTGGTGAGGTCGGCCTCGGCGATTTTCTCCTGCAATCCGGCGACGTATTTTTCATCCACAGGTGTCATGGCTCCGCCAATGCGCAACTTGAGCCGTGGAATGCTGCCGCGCTTGGTGAGGGCAATGAAGGCATCCACGAGTGTGGTGAGGCCCTTGCCATGGATCATGCGGGCGAAGTAGCCGATGACCGGCCAGTTCGGATCGGGCGACGCGGTAGTGAAGGCGGTGGCGTCGATGCCGTTGGGGATCACTTTGATCTGGCCTTCGGTGGCGTCGAGGCGCAGACGCATGAGATCTGAGTAGAACTGGCTCGGGGCGATGAAGCGCCGGACGCTGCGTGCGTTGCGCTTCATGGCTTCCCAGCATTGCTCACGGTACGGCTCCGGCAGCGTGTCGAGGAAGCTATCCTCGCCTTGCAGTGAGCAGACGACAGGAATCTCGAGCTCTTTTTCAATCGCGGGTGCCAGACCGGTGAGCAGGCTGTTGCTCAGTGAGACAGCATCAAACCTTCCCTCCTTACGAATCCAGTCGATGAGCTTGTGCCACTCGCCCCACTGCCTGCCTTCGCTGCCGAGCAGGCTGCCAAGGGCCATCTCCCCCAATGATTTCGCACTGGTCATACCCATACCTTTCGCGGCGAGGCGCAGTTTCCCCGGTGAATTAAGCCAGCGGTGGATGAAGCGCGGCAGCTTGTGAAACCACGGAAATTTCTGCTGCAAAAACAGTGAGATGCCGCCGATCTGCACGCCCAGCTCCTGTGCGCCGAACTCACGATCCGTCACCAACGGCAGATAGAGCGGCGCCATGAGCGCGTCATGACGCCGCACGCGCAGCGCTTTGATCAGCGCATGGTCACGCAGGCAGCTTCCACAGTGGAAATTGCCGGTGCCAGGGGTCAAATGGAGGATGCGCATGCCGCTCAAGCATTACGTCTCAGTCAGGCCGCGAGCCATGACGACTTTGCCCGTGCGGACGGTTTCGGCGATGTCGAACTTGCTCAGCAAGCGGACGGCGGCGTCCACCTTGTCGGTGTTGCCGGAGATCATGGCGATGAGGCTGTCCTCCTGAAGGTCAACGGTCTTGCCGGCGTAGTGCTCGACGATCTGGAGGATCTCGGTACGCTCGGTGGGACCAGCGGCGATCTTGATGAGCACCATTTCCTTGGCGACTGCGTCGCGGTCTGTGTGCTCAACACAGTGGATGACGTCGATAAGCTTGTTCACCTGAAGAATGATCTGGCCCAGGCCTTCGGGGTGGCCGCTGATGCCGATGGTCATGCGACTAAAACGCGGATCACGTGTCTGTGAGACGACAAGGGACTCGATGTTGAAGCCACGGCGACTGAACACGGCGCAGATGCGACCGAGAACGCCGGGCTGGTTGTTCACATAAACGCTGAGCGTGTGGATGTTGATGATGTCAGCCTGCGGCGCGGGCTTTTTGTCGGTGGTGGCGGGGATGCGGTCGCTCATGGTGATTGATGATTTAAGATTTTCGATTCATGTCCAAGATCAGAGGGCGAGTTCGGGTTCCGATGGGTTTTCGAGACGTTTTTCGGCGATCTGGATGTAGTCGGAGTCCTTCTCGATGCCCAACCAGCGGCGTTTAAGGTTCTTTGCAGCGACGGCGGTGGTGCCAGAGCCGAGGAAGGGGTCGAGTACGAGATCACCCTCGTCGGTGGAGCAAAGAATGAGCTTTTCGATGAGCTGGAGGGGTTTTTGCGAGGAGTGCCCACATTTTTCCTTCGAGTTCCCTTTCAGGCTTGGAACACGGAGGATGTTGGTGGCGAACTTGCCTGCTTCGAGATGGCTGCGGCGTGCAGCCTTGTCCTTGTAGCGATTGTCTTTGAGGTAGGCCTCGATGGTTTTAGCGTCGTAGGGGATGCGGACGGCCCCCTTGTTGAACTTCGCCTTCCCGCCTTTGCGCATCACGAGCACCATCTCGTACTGCGGCGTGAAGCTGTCACGGCGCTCATCATAGCCGACCGCACGATCCCAGATGATGAGATCGTGAAACTGGTGGCTTTGAGTGAGACGTGACATGAGGTGCAGGAAGGTGTGCTCGCGTTTGCCTAGCTGGCCGAAGATGAAAGCGAGACCATCATCACGGAGGGCGCGCATGGATTCGCGCACCCACGCCTCGCACCAGGCGAGGTAGTCGGCGGCTGTTTCCCATTGTGTGTCCCAGGCTTCATTTTCGAGAACGTTGAAGTAAGGAGGATCGGCGATGATGGCTTGGACGGCGGAGTCGGGGAGTTTTTGGAGTTCCGCGAGGGCATCGCCTTGGATGATTCGAGACTTTGTTTGGACAGAATTCATAGGATTTCAGGATGACAGGATTTGTCAGGGGAGAATCAAAGGTCGTTGGGGCTGACTCAAACCTGCGGACTCCAAAGTTCAGAATCCTTCAATCGTGTTCATCCTATCTAAAAGAGGTCCGATCAGGTGGAACCGGTGGGTTTTTCCATTTTCTGTTTCGGTGCCTCAATGAGCATGTCCTCCAGCGCGGCACCGGCGGGGATCATCGGGAAGACGTTTTCGGTCTTGATGCACTCGGCTTCGATGATGCAGGGGCCGTCGTTGTAATCGAGCGCCTGTTGCAACACGCGCTCGATGTCGGCAGGACGGCGGATGTGCCAACCTTTGATGCCGTAGGACTCGCCGAGCTTCACAAAGTCGGGATTGCCGATGAGATCGACGCCGCTCTCGCGGTTTTCGAAGAATAGCTCCTGCCACTGGCGGACCATGCCGAGGTAGCTGTTGTTGAGGATGAGGATCTTGATCGGCAGTTTGTGGATGGCGGCGGTGGCCAGCTCAAACAGCGTCATCTGGAAGCCTCCATCTCCGCAGATAGCGACGACGGTCTTGTCCGGGCAGGCGAAAGCAGCGCCGATGGCGGCGGGGAAGCCGAAGCCCATCGTGCCGGCGCCGCCGGAGCTAAGCCATTGATAGCTCTCAGCGCACTTGTAGAACTGCGCGGCCCACATCTGATGCTGGCCGACGTCGGTGGTGACGATGGCCTTGCCCTTCGTGAGCTGGTAGAGTTCGTCGATGACCTGCTGCATGCGCAGGCCGCCCTGCTTCTTGTAACCAAGCGGAAATTTCTTTTTGTAGCCGTCGAGGTGCTCCAGCCAGTCCTCGGTGGGCAGTTTTTCGACAAGCGGCAGCAGATCACTCAGTGCGGCCTTGGCGTCTCCCTTGATGGCTACATCGACCTTGATCATCTTGTGAAACTCGGACGCATCGATGTCGATATGGATGAGCCTGGCGTTGCGGCCAAACATGTGCGGCTTGCCGATAATGCGGTCATCAAACCGGGAGCCGACATTAAAGATAAGGTCAGCTTCGACGATGGCCTTGTTGGCATAGGCGGTGCCGTGCATGCCCAGCATGCCGAGGGACAGCGGATGCGTTTCAGGGAAAACTCCCTTGCCCAGCAGTGTGGTGGTGACTGGGCAGCCGAGAGTTTCGGCCAGCGTGAGCAGCTCCTTGTCCGCACGGGCGATCATTGCCCCCTGACCGGCTAGGATGACCGGACGTTTCGCCGCCGCGATCAAACGGGCAGCTTCTTTGATGCAGGCTTGGTTGATTTTGAAATTGTCCTCGGGGTGGTAACCGGGTAGCTCCATCGGCTCGTCGAAGGAGCCGGTGAAAGGCCCCTGGCTAATGTTTTTCGGGATATCGATCAAAACCGGTCCCGGCCTGCCAGTCGTAGCGATGTGGTAGGCTTCCTTGGCGACTCTGGGCAAGGCGTTGGTATCTTTGACCAGGAAATTGTGCTTCACGACCGGAGAGGTGATGTTGAAAATATCAGCCTCCTGGAAGGCGTCCTTCCCCAGCATCCAGGTGACCTGCTGACCACAGAGAACGATCATGGGAACACTGTCCATTTGGGCCGTCATGATGCCGGTGACGGTGTTTCCGGCACCAGGGCCGGAGGTGACGAGGACGACCGCCGGTTTGCCAGTGGCGCGCGCATAGCCATCTGCCATGTGAACAGCCCCCTGCTCATGGCGGACAAGAACGAACTTCATATCCGTCTTCACCGTCTGGAGGGCGTCAAAGATCGGGATGGCTGCTCCGCCCGAGTATCCGAAGACGTACTCAATACCGAGATCGGCGAGGGTTTTGATTAGCGCTTGGGCGCCGTCCATTTTTTGCTGGCTCATAAGGTTGTTGGGTGGAAAATTGTGAATTGAAGCTCAAATTGAGCCTTTGAATCAAATCTTCAACCCAAAGTTTGATCGATTTTCTCCAAAACTACCAATTTGAAGCAATTATTGGTTCAAAAACATCAATTTTTAGCCAAAACGGCCCGTGTAGCGGACAAACGAGTCCAAAACCTCACTTTTTAATTCGATACAAGTTCTTCTCCGTGCGGATGAGCAAGTCGGAGCCAATGACGGCATAGGAGGCTAGGCTGCGCTCGCCGAGATCGTTCTGGGCGAGGATTTGGAATTGCTTGCCCGGCTTCACCACGACACCGAGGCCTTTCTCATCCTGGAGATAGAGTTTGTCGTCCGCCACGAGCAGCGAGGCAGAGATCGGTCCCGTGCAGCGTTCGGAATAATGAACCGTGCCGGTTTTCGCATCGCAGCAGGTCAGGATGCCGTTGTCGGCCACGAAGTAGAGTTCGTCGCCGATCACGGCCATGCTGGGATTGTGCGGCACCGCCTTGTCGATCATCCAGGCGACATGCGTCTCGGTCACGTCGCCTTTACCGTCCACCTTGATGGCCTTGAGCACCGGCTTGTCATAGCTACTGGAGACAAACACCATACCATGCGCGTAAATCGGCCGCGGAACGACGGAATAGCCCTGATCATAGTAACAGCGCCAGATTTCCTCGCCGGTCTTGGGGTTCAAGGCGTTCACCACGCCGCTGCCGGGTGTGATGAGCTGCTTCTGGCCGTTCACGTCGATGATGAGCGGCGTGCAGAAAGAGAATTTCTTCTTTGCATCCGACTGCCGCGCGAAGGCCCAGCGCTGTTTGCCAGTGGTTTTGTCGAGCGCGATGACTTTCGGGTCCGTTTCGGCGTCGGCAGAGAAGATAAGCAGGTCTTCAAACAGCACCGGGCTACCACCATTCCCATGCACCGGCGAATAAGCGAACTCCTGCGTTGCCCAGAGCGCCTTTCCAGTCGTCGCATCGAGACAGGCGGTGCCGAGGTGGCCGAAGTGGACATAGAGCCTGCCGTTTTCAAACACCGGTGTCGGGCTGGCATGGCTGTTTTTGCGATGCGCACGCGGAGAGGTGGCGGTGAAGATTTCCACGTCCCAAATCGGCTTGCCTGTGGCTGCCTCCAGCGCCAGCGCATGCAGCGAGCGGTCTGCCTTTGGCTCCTCCACACCACCGACCGGGATGGCTGTTGTCAAAAAGATGCGCTTCTCTGCCACCACCGGCGAAGACCAGCCCACGCCTGCCACCGGCACCTTCCACGCGATGTGCGAAGTGGCGCTCCATGTGAGCGGCAGATTCTTCGCATCTGAATGGCCCTGGGCCTCTGGCCCGCGGAATTCCGGCCAGTCGGCGGCCGATACATTGATGGCGAAGAACGGAAGGATGAAGAGAAGTTTAGAAGTCATAGCGGCGTGCATACGGAGCACAAACCACCCGCCCTTCATTCAAAATCACGTCCCTTCCGGCAGCGCCACATACGGCGACTCGTTGAGCACGGCCTTCTTCGAGCCACTGATGAGCTTGATCCATTCGACGAGGCAGCCGAGGAAGATGATGGCGACGGCAGCGAGGAAGAAACCGGTCACATAGACATCGACCATGAAGTTGAGCTTCTGTGCGGACCATTCGGCGATCTGCTTTTCGGTGCCGCCTGCGGCGATTTTCGCACCAAAGTCGTTCGCGGCGGCCAGGAAGCCCATCTTCGGACTCGGATCGAAGATTTTAATCCACCCGGCGCTGAAGGTGGCGCTCATCAAAAACACGAGTGGGATGGCGGTAACGGCCATGTAGCGCGCCTTGCCCATCTTGATGAGAATCGTCGTGCCGAGGCAGAAGGCGATCACGGCAAGCAATTGGTTCGCGATGCCAAAGAGCGGCCACAGCGTATTGATGCCGCCGAGCGGATCGACGACGCCTTGATAGAGGAACCAGCCCCAGGCACCGACGAGCAGACCGCTGGCGAAGATATTCGCGGGAAGGCTGCGCGTGTTGCCCAGCGGCTTCCAGATGCCGCCGAGGAAATCTTGAAGGATGAAACGCCCGACTCGCGTGCCCGCGTCGATCGTGGTCAAAATGAACAACGCCTCAAACATGATCGCGAAGTGATACCAGAAGCTCATCCACTGGTCTCCGAACGCACGAGCAAACATCTGCGCCATGCCGACGGCAAAGGTCGGCGCGCCTCCGGCGCGGCCAAACATCGTCTTCTCACCGATGTCGGCAGCCAGTTTATTCATACCATCGACGGTGACGGGAAAACCTGCGGCGGCGATGGTGCTGACGACTTGTTCCGGGGCCATCGTCTTGTTGATACCGGCGTTGATCGCGAAGTATTCGCCGGGTTGCAGCGCACAGGCGGCGACGAGAGCCATCAGCGCCACGAGCATCTCCGTGACCATCGCCCCGTAGGCCACGCTGCGGATGTTGGACTCGTTGTCGAGCAGCTTCGGCGTCGTGCCGGAGGAAATGAGGGCATGGAAACCGGAGATGGCTCCGCAGGCGATGGTAATGAACACAAACGGAAACACTTTGCCCGCGAAGACGAGTCCAGTGCCGTCGATGAACTTCGTCAGCTTCGGCATGTGTAGTTCAGGAGCCACCCAGATGACTGCCACAGCCAGCACGGCCACGGTGCCGATCTTCATGAAGGTGCTGAGGTAGTCACGCGGCGCGAGGAGCATCCACACCGGCAGCACCGAGGCGGCGAAGCCGTAGATCATGATCGCCTTTGCCTGCCACTCGCCTTGGTGGTCGAACCAACCCTGAATACCCCATTCACCGAGCTTGCTGCCCGCCCACACACTCGCCAACAGACCAACAATGCCAAAGATCGTCACACCACGCACACTCACTTTGAAAATCGTGTGAGCGACGCCCATGATGAGCGCCAGCGGGATCGTCATCGCAATGGTGAAGAGGCTCCATGGACTCTCTGCCATCGCTTTGACCACGACGAGACCGAGCACGGCAAGCAGGATCGTCATGATGGCGAGGATGGAAACCATCGCGACAATGCCGACGACGGGGTTCACCTCCTCACGCAGCATCTGCCCCACCGATTTGCCGCCGCGGCGGATGCTGGCGAACATCACGATGGCATCATGCACTCCCCCGCCGAGGGTGGCACCGATCAAAATCCACAGCATGCTAGGCAGGTAGCCAAACTGCGCCGCGAGGACCGGTCCGACGAGCGGCCCAGGTCCTGCGATGGCTGCGAAGTGATGGCCGAAAACGACCCACTTGTTCGTCGGCACGAAATCCTTGCCGTCCTGGTGAGTCACAGCGGGCGGCGCGCGATGCGCGTCGAGCACGAGCACCTTGGTCATGAGCCACTTGCTGTAGAAGCGATAGGCGATGGCGAACGAACACAAACCGGCGACGACAAGCCACAGTGCATTGATCGTTTCGCCTTTGTGAAGTGCGGAGAAAGCGACCGATCCAGCTCCAAGTGCAGAGATGGCGATCCAGATGAGGATTTGCAAGGCTTTGGGCATGAGCGTTTGAATTCGCGGTTCTCAGTTTGCAGTTACTTCACGCCCACCTTGGCAGGTTTGGGCGGTGGCGGCGGGATGTAAGCCGGATTGGTCATCGCGCCAGGCGCTGTTTCCTTGAGGTTTGGCGAAACATCGGCCTGCGCGTCACCGAGCGCCCACTTGATGCCGCCGACGAGGATGTCCTGGAAGACGGGATTGGTCCAAACGTCCTCGCGATGGCCCATCGCTGAATACCAAACGCGGCCATTGCCTTCCTTGCGCGCCCAAGTGCTCGGATAAGGGGGACGGGCGTATTCTCCGCCTTCCATGGCGGGAGCGTCGATCACGCTGAGCACATGGATGTCGGGCGTGAAGTCTTTTAGCGAGTACCACTCCTCCATGAAGCCGTAGGTCTCACCGACCTTCTCGAAGCCTGGGAATTTCGGGCTGGTGACGGTGTTCTTGGCGTCCTGCTGTTTACCGTGCTTGATGAACTCGCCGCCGAGGAAGCGCACATATGGGTCCGCTTTCTCGCCATGATTCGCATAACGGTCCGGCCCCTTCAGCGACTCGTTGCCAGTGTGGAAGGTGTCACTGGCGGAATGCGTGCCGATGAAGCCCCGCCCAGCCTTCACATAATCAAACAGCGCCTGCTTACCTTCCGGCGACATGGGCGGCTGCTTGTCGGTGCCTTCGCTGCAAAGATCACCTGTGGTGTAAAAAAATACGGCGTCAAATTGAGCGAGGTAGTCCTTGCTGAACTTCGATCCGTCCTTGGAGAACTCGAAGTCCCAGTTGTTTCTCGCGCCGAGTTCCAACAGCACCTTTTCAGCATGACTCGGGCGGCCCTTCTTCCACGAAATGACGCTATGCTCATAGCCGCTCGACTTCGTGAAGAACAGGATTTTACGCTTGGCAGGAGCAGCGGAAAAAGCCGCAGCACAGACAACAATGGCAAGGAAAAGCGGGGCGGCGAGTTTGCGGATCATGGCCCGCGACACTGGCGGATGTTTGAAAACAAGGCAAGGCGGTGTTGCACGTCTTGTCATTTCCAACGCCATGCGTACGATGGCATAATGCCACACCTAACCACTCTCGTCTCCTCACTGTCCATCTGCCTGCTACTCTGCCAGTGCGGATCCAATGCGGGCAATCGTTGGGAATACAAATACTCCCCCGGCAAGACGGCGATCATCGTGGGCGGCAAGGCTGTTCCACCCGCAAATGCGCCAGCGGCTGTGTTGAGGGCGATCTCGGCGGGCAACCGCATCTGCACGAAACCCTACCGCCGGGGCGGAGGGCATGCGCACTTTGAAGACAGCGCCTATGACTGCTCCGGCACGGTATCTTATGTGCTGCATGCGGCGGGCAGCTTGGATGAGCCAACCACTTCGAGTGCCTTCCGCAAATATGGCCGGAGTAACGAGGGCAGATGGATCACGGTTTACGCGAGGAAAGGGCATGTCTTTGTCACGGTGGCAGGCCTACGCCTCGACACGGGCTATAGCGACGCCGATAGCGACGGGCCGCGTTGGAGCAGCCGCTCGCGACCGACGAAGGGCTACACCATGCGGCACCCTGCCGGACTTTGATGCCTCACAAAACTCATGCTCCCTTCCGAAGCCATCGTTTACCGCCCGAACGTCGCCGCTGTCCTGCAGCGTGCGAACGGTGATATCTTCGTCGCCGAACGCATCAACATCAAAGGCGCGTGGCAGTTCCCACAGGGTGGTATTGACGAGGGCGAGGACGCGGAAACTGCCTTGTTTCGCGAGTTGGAGGAGGAGATCGGCGTGAAGCGCGAACTGCTAGAGATCGCGCAACGTCGAGACGGCTATCGCTACGCGTTCGCCAAAGGACGGCTGAAATACGGCATCTACGGCGGGCAGGAGCAGGCGTACTTCCTGTGTCGTTTCCTCGGTGAGGACAAGGATTTCAATCTCGACGCCACTCATCGCGAATTCGCCGACTTCCAGTGGATCAAGCCATCCGAATTTCAGATGGACTGGGTGCCTAAGTTCAAGCGGCACGTTTATCGCCAAGTGATGCTCGACTTTTTCGGTATCGAGTTCATGTGAAACTCAGTTCATGCCAAAACGGCACGACCAAGGCAGTGTTGGCTTGAGCCAACGCATGCGAGAGCGCACCTTTGGTTTCGAGGCACGGCTGCGGAGCAATTGCTCGACCAACAACGACACTTGGAAGCCTGCCGCGCCGTCCTCGCGCCTCCGGCTGGGGCAGGCGACCACAAACCCCTGCAACATGACCCACTTTCCAGAGCCGAAATTACGCCGACAACCTGGGGGCAACGCCGAGCGTTTGATGCG
The DNA here is from genome assembly GCA_964421275.1 of uncultured Prosthecobacter sp. Lineage (GTDB taxonomy): Bacteria > Verrucomicrobiota > Verrucomicrobiia > Verrucomicrobiales > Verrucomicrobiaceae > Prosthecobacter. The sequence goes on along the minus strand of CAYQWE010000033.1, from coordinate 4,332 downwards.
CACTTGCACCTCCGCTCCAATCTCAAAACGACGGCGCGACCAGAACACGAGGCCACTCGATCCAATCTCACAGAGTTCGACAACAGCCTGCCCTCCGCCGCAGCTAGGCTTGAAACCAAGAGCGGAGGGTTCCTGCTGGTGCTGGCCGTGCTGAGCCATACGAGACGCGGAATGACCGCTGAAGAAGGCGCACAGTCTGGAGAATGTCAAACGAGGAGGCGGAAGAAGAGCCGGGGAATGAAGTGATCACTCCCTTACCTCCCGAACTCTGGGTTTTCGTCACCGCTACTCCTCACTCATCCCCGCCGCTTGAGCCGCCCTTCGTGGGCAGTTCACCTTTCTTCTCGGCGAGCTTCTGCTTCACCGCAGTTTCGATCTCGGCATAGACGCTGGTGTCGTTGCGCAGCACCTCTTTGGCCGCATCGCGGCCCTGAGCGAGCTGCGTGCCTTTGTAGCTGATCCATGAGCCGCGCTTTTGCAGGATGTCGAAGTCCATCGCCAAATCGAGCAATGAGCCGACATTCGAAATACCCTCGTTGTACATAATGTCGAACTCGGCTTCAGTGTAGGGCGGCGCGAGCTTGTTCTTCACCACTTTGACCCGCGTGCGGTTGCCAGTGACGGTGCCGTCGGTGGTTTTGATCGCCCCGATGCGGCGGATGTCCACGCGGACGCTGGCGTAGAATTTTAGCGCCTTGCCGCCAGGAGTCGTCTCGGGATTACCGAACATGACACCGATTTTCTCACGGATCTGGTTGGTGAAGATGACGCAGGTGCGGGCTTTCGAGATGATGGCGGTGAGCTTTCTCAACGCGGCACTCATGAGGCGCGCCTGGGCACCGACGGTGCTGTCGCCGATCTCGCCCTCCAACTCCTGACGCGTGACGAGGGCGGCGACGGAGTCGATGACGACCACATCGAGCGCATTTGAACGCACCAGCGTTTCGCAGATGCGCAGAGCTTCCTCACCGGAGCTAGGCTGAGAGACAAGTAGTTCATCCATTTTCACCCCCAGGCGGCGGGCGTAGTTGGGGTCGAGCGCGTGCTCCACGTCGATGAAAGCAGCCAAGCCACCGGCTTTTTGCGCTTGGGCCACACAGGTGAGAGTGAGCGTGGTTTTACCGGAGGATTCCGGCCCATAAACTTCAATGATACGGCCGCGGGCGAAGCCTCCGACGCCGAGCGCTTGGTCAATGAGGAGGTTTCCGGTGGGGATGACGGCGATGTCGGTCTTGTGCTCCTCGCCCATGCGCAGGATGGCCCCTTCCCCGTAGTCTTTGTGAATCTGCTGGATAGCCAGATCGAGATTCCGGGCGCGAGCCTCGGCGATCTTGTTGGTGTTCGGCTCGGCGGCGGTTTCTTTGGGTGCTCTGGCCATGGTCGGATTAGTTTGTGTGAATTAAAGCTGTTCGGTCGAACAGAAAACGCATTTTAGGTGCAGCGTAAAGCACTTTCTCCATTGGAGACGATTTATTTGCCCTCACACAGAGCCTCCCGCCTCAGCTCAGAGTGTTCAAAGCTGCTTCATCATCCCACCGTAATAGCCGTTCATCATGGCGATGATCCGACCGGCCACATAGAGCACCACGATGCCATAGGCGACCTTCGGCAGCCATTGGGCCGCACGTTGGATCGAATCACCCGCCTCGATGGTCTCGACTGCGGCCCAGCGGTTCATCTCGCGGTCCAGCCCTCCCATCTCCTCCGCCGTGGCGATGCCATGTACGAAAACAGGCGGAAAGCCATGCACGTCGGCCATCGCGCCAGAGACTGTCTCCCCGGCAGTGATGCGGCGTGCCGCGTCCCGCGCTGCTTTTTGCAAAAGTCCGCTGTGTGACGCCGCCCCGGCGAGCTGCATGCACTCAGTCATGCGCATCGACGCCAGCAAGCATGCGTGAAACACCTGTGCGAACCGCGCCAGCGCCCAATGCCGCCGCACAGGTCCGATGAGAGGGATGCGCCCGAGCCAAGCGTCCACGGCAGCAGACTCCACGCCTAGGCGTGACAGCCAGCGCCAGGCCAGAAACAGCGACAAAAGAACGAGCCAGAGCACCGCCAGCGGCATAAACATGCCGCGCAGCGTGGGGCTCTGCCCATCCATCGACGCCGTCACCAGCGCGGGCAGCTCCGGCAACACCACGCCCAGGTGAGCCAACACGAGCGGATAAATCACCGCGCCCAGCGACTGCCTCAAAGCGACATCCCACGCCTCAAAATAACGCGCCAGATGGCTGAATGAATCACCCAGCCGCCCACTGCGTTCCCCCGCGTCGATGAGCGCCAGCTCGAGCGTGCCGGTGAAGGCCGCGCAATGGACACGCATCGACTCAGTGACGCTCCTGCCCTCACCGAGGCCGCTCCTCAAACCCAGCAGCCAGGTGCGCCGCGCATGCGAGGGCTGCTGCCTCAGCAGGAGGTCGATGGAGCGGTCGAGATGAAAATCCGAACCCACGAGCTTGGCCAGTTCGCGATAGAGCAGCGCTTTTTCGGAGAGTTTCATCAGCGATACAAACTAACGCCGCCTCCTCCACAAGGGCGAGAACAAACTTGCCACTTCCCAGTGTGTCGAGTCTGTTCATGACCTGCTCATGCCCGCCTCCTCCAAAGCCAGCGAAACCCCCGACCAGCAATGGATGCACCTGGCCCTAGACCAGGCCCAGCGCGGCGTCGGCCTGACGAGCCCAAACCCCCCTGTCGGTGCGGTCATCGTCGCGCAAGAGAAAGTCATCGGCCGCGGCCATCACCAGTGTGTGGGCGGCCCGCATGCCGAAGTGGAGGCTATCCTAGACGCTCGGAAATCCAACGCCAAACTGCTCCCAGGCTCCACCATTTTCATCACCCTCGAACCCTGCTGCACCCAGGGACTCACGCCCCCCTGCACGGAGGCGATCAAGGCCGCCGGCATCAGACGCGTCGTGTTCGGCACATGCGACCCCAATCCGAAACACCATGCGCGGAGCCGTGACATCCTAATGCTCGCCGGCATCCAGGTGACCTCCGGCGTGCTGCAAGCCGAGTGCCAGGCGCTCATCCGCCCCTTCACCAAATGGATCACCACTGGCATACCCTATGTGATCGCGAAGGCTGGACAGAGCCTCGACGGCCGCATCACACGCCCTGACGGAGAAGACCCCTTCATCACCAACGACGCCGCCCGCGCCCACGGCCGCCGCCTACGCATGCGCGTGGACGCCATCATCGTCGGCGCTGAGACCATCCGAAAGGACAACCCACTGCTGACTCTCCGCGCGGGCGTCGGCGGCAATGGCAAGGCACAGCCCTGGCGCGTGGTACTCACCCGCAGTGGCGACATACCGCCTGAGTCTCACGTCCTCACGGACGAATTCAGGCACCGCACCATCATCATGCGCGGCAAAAGCCTCACTGAGGCGCTGGTCGAACTCGGCAAAAACAGCGTCGTGTCCGTATTGATCGAAGGCGGCGGCATCGTCCTCGGCCAGGCCTTCCGTGAGCAGCTTGTGGATGAAGTCTGCTGGTACCTCGCACCGCGACTCTGCGGCGGCGGCAGGCCCTCTCTCGCAGGGCAGCCCCTACCGCGCTCCATCGAGCTCGCGGACATCTCCATCCGTCCGATGGGGGACAACGTCTTGGTTCATGGCTTCCCGGTGTGGCCGGATCAAAGCACTCCCAAATCATGAACAACCGCCCCGCCGTGTTCTTTGACCGCGATGGCGTCGTCAACCACTCTCCCGGCGAAGGTTATCTGCTGCGCTGGGAAGATTTCCATTTCACGCCCGGCATCATCGCCGCGCTCGCGCTCTGCAAGGCACGCGGCTATGCCACGATCCTCGTCACCAGCCAGCAGGGCGTGGGCAAGGGCCTCATGACGCAGGCCACCCTGGAGGCCATCCATGCTCGCATGCAGACAGAACTTGCTGCACAGGCTGCCGCCTTTGAAGGCATCTACGCCTGCACCCATCTCTCCGGCACCTGCTCCTGCCGCAAACCGAGTCCCCAGATGATCTTCCGCGCGCAAAACGAACACGGCCTCGACTTGACGCAGAGTTGGCTCATCGGCGATCACGACCGCGACATCCAGATGGCAGCCAACGCCGGCGTGCCGCGCACGATCCGCATCTTGAGCCATCACCAGCCAAAAGTAGCCGCTGAGTTCACGCTAGAGAGCACAGCAGGACTCCCCGCACTGCTGGCGGCACATCTTCCGGCAGCAGAAGGCTTCACCGTCATCCCGAAGCCATGACCGCCCGGCGGCTCAGCTCCTCCTGCGCCGCCGTAGCAGCAGCGTGGCGCTGCCCGCCGCCAGCAGCAGCATGCGGTCCGGCTCGGGGATGGAGGCGAATTCCAGCACCA